>NZ_JBBOTL010000006.1:0-16478 GCF_038005585.1 Bacillus sp. FSL W8-0519 | reverse complement strand
GCTACCCCATGCCCATCAACTTAAGAATTTTCACTACCCCCAAGTGACAAAAAACGTTATTCTTTCTAAAAAGCTAGCTAGAAAGGGTGACATTTTTTATGAATCTTTCGATTCAAGATGAATTACAACTATTTTCTGAAGAACTGTATCGTCATTTAACCCCTTCTCTTTTGGAAGAACTCGCAAAAGAATTAGGTTTTGTAAAAAGAAAACGAAAGTTTTCTGGAAATGAATTAGCTACCATATGTATTTGGGTAAGTCAACGTACAGCGAGTGACTCGCTTGTTCGACTATGCAGTCAATTACATGCGGCCACAGGCACTCTTATGAGTCCAGAAGGACTTAATAAACGCTTTGATAAAAAAGCGGTTGAATTTTTGAAATATATTTTTTCGGCATTATGGAAAAGTAAAATCTGTGAAACATCGGCCATTTCAAGCGCGGCGCTCACGTATTTTCAACGAATTCGTATTTTAGATGCGACGATTTTCCAAGTACCAAAACATTTAGCCCATGTATATCCTGGATCAGGTGGTTGTGCACAAACAGCGGGTATCAAGATTCAATTAGAATATGACTTACATAGCGGACAGTTTCTAAACTTTCAGATAGGTCCAGGAAAAAATAATGATAAGACCTTTGGAACAGAATGCTTAGACACATTACGTCCAAGCGATTTATGTATCCGTGATTTAGGTTATTTTTCATTAGAAGACTTAGATCAAATGGATCAACGAGGTGCTTATTATATATCCAGATTAAAATTAAACCATACCGTGTATGTAAAAAATCCGTTTCCAGAATACTTTCGAAACGGAACCGTAAAAAAGCAATCACAGTATATCCAAGTTGATTTAGAACATATTATGAACAATTTAAAACCCGGTCAAACATACGAAATAAAAGAAGCTTACATTGGAAAGAATCAAAAACTATTCACACGTGTAATTATCTATCGTTTAACAGACAAACAGATACAGGAACGTAGAAAAAAACAAAGTTACACTGAAAGTAAAAAGGGTATTACATTTTCAGAAAAGAGTAAACGATTAACGGGTATCAACATATATGTCTCAAATACGCCTGAAGGAGTTGTTCCGATGGAACAAATACATGACTTTTACTCCCTTCGCTGGCAAATAGAAATTATTTTTAAAACGTGGAAATCCTTATTTCAAATTCATCATTGGCAAACTATCAAAAAAGAGCGATTAGAATGTCATGTGTATGGAAGACTTATTGCCATCTTTATCTGTTCTTCTACGATGTTTAAGATGCGTAAACTTCTTTTGCAAAAGAACAAAAGAGAATTAAGTGAATATAAAGCCATTGGGATGATTCAAGATCATGTATCGCTGTTATATCAAGCGATACAGAGAAACACCCAAAATCTAACAAAGATTTTAATCCGTTTGTTCGACCTCCTACAGAAGAATGGACGGAAATCTCATCGATATGAGAAGAAAACTATCTTTGATATTATGGGTGTTGTCTATGAGTATAATGGGTTTGGAAAACAAAAGAAAGCTGCATAATTTTTAAAATGAAACTCGTTAGAGTTTATTTGGTGTGTGTACTTTTCAATACCAAAAGTACATTACGTGTTTTTTAGTTTGTTTGAACGAAAGTTCATTTTGTTTTCGTTCTTAAGTTGATGGGCATGTGATGCTACCCCTAATAGTTTAATTCAGCTTATGGCATCAGCTTTTGTTACATGTACAGTACCAAATGGATGATTAGGAGGAGCATATATCGAGTAAAGTTTTAGAGGAATATTACCTGTATTGGTTAGATTATGCCATGTTCCAGCTGGTATCATTATTGCAAAATCATCATAGACATTTCTTTTAAAGTTTAAATTATCTTTACTTTTGCCCATTTGAACAATCCCTTGGCCTTGTTCAATACGTAAGAATTGATCAACGTTTGAATGCATTTCTAAACCAATATCTTCGCCAACATTGAGACTCATTAAAGTAACTTGTAAATGTGTTCCTGTCCATAAAGCAGTACGATAGGTATTGTTTTGTTTAGTTGCTTCATTGATATTAACAACAAATGGTTTTGGTCCATAATCTGTTAACGAAATTCTTCTATCACCGTTGGAAAAACGAAAAAAATCAAATCTGTTTGTATAATCTATCTCATTAGGAAAAGTACAATAAACAGACTGTCTTCCATAGTTATACATTGGTATTGGTACATTAACATAATAAAGATATTGATATGGATATATATAAGGATTATAGTGCATTTTCCCCAATCCTTTCACGTTTTTACAAAATTATTCTATGCACTTGTTAAAGAAATGTACTTAGATTCAAGGTGACTTATTAAAAACACATGAATACGTTATACAAATCTAGTATACATAACGTCTCATTATCGGCAGCAAGGAAAAAGCGGAATCCATTGATATAATAAGGATTCCGCTTTTTCTTTGTTTGTCATCCTATGCATGATTTTATACATTGTTGAGATACTATGGTTTTTCCGGTTTACGAATGTCCTGTATTAGTACAAAAAATTGTATAAAATCTTGTATAAAAAAGATTGATAATTTTAAAACAAAGTTTGATGAAAAACTTTGTTGATATAGTTTTTTTCTTTTGATTTTTAAACTTCAATTGTATTGTTAAGTTAAAGGTCCATTTAATGAAATAAGTGTTTTAGGCTAAAAATCTTTCTTTACAAAAGTCACTTTGAATTTTAAGTACATTGACTTAACCAGTGCATAGGATAATTTTATAAAATTGTGAAGGATTGAGAAAAATGCACTATATTCCTTTTATGTATCGATATCAATATCTTTATTATGTTAATGTACCAATACCAATGTATAACTATGGAAGACAGTCTGTTTATTGTACTTTTCCTAATGAGATAGATTATACAAACAGATTTGATTTTTTTCGTTTTTCCAATGGTGATGGAAGTATTTCGTTAACAGATTATGGATCAGAACCATTTGTTGTTAATATCAATGAAGCAGCAAAGCAAAATAATACGTATCGTACTGCTTTATGGACAGGGAAACATTTACAAGTTACCTTAATGAGCATTAATGTTGGTGAAGATATCGGTTTGGAAATACATCCTAATGTTGATCAATTTTTACGTATTGAACAAGGTCAGGGGATTGTTCAAATGGGAAAGAGTAAAGATAATTTAAATTTCAAAAGAAATGCTTATGATGATTTTGCAATAATGATACCTGCAGGAACATGGCATAATGTAATTAACACAGGTAATATTCCGTTAAAACTTTATTCGATATATGCTCCTCCAAATCATTCATTTGGTACCGTTCATGTTACTAAAGCAGATGCATTGGCTGTGGAAGAAGATTATAGTCATGGCAATAGGAATACAGTTGGTTATTAATCAAGATTTATTATAAAATCTATAACTGTGTTTTAAAAAGCAAAAAAATAAACTTTTGTTAATCTTAAAAAACAATTGAAAACTCTTCTTTAAATTTTAAAAAGAAGGTGTTACCTTTTCAAAGAAGGAAAAGACTATATAGCAACTGGAGAACAGCTTGAAGCAGAGGGAGGACAAAATATGGCTCAAACTTATTGGGGATCTGAGGTAGCCAAGAATTTAGGGATTGGCTCAAGTACTTTGCGTAAATATTGCCTTGCTCTGGAGGAAGTTGGGTATCCTTTCGAGCGCGGTAGTAATAATTCTAGAATTTTTTATCATAAGGATGTAGCAATTATAGAACGGCTATTAACAGCTATGAACAAGAAGAACGTAACACTAGAACAGGCTGTAAATCTAGCAATGACAAGTGTTATAGAAAATGAGATAGCAACTGTTGCTACAGATAGCGTAGTAGATACAGAACAGATAATAGTATTATCAGAACGTATAGAACGTTTAGAACAGCTTAATTTAGAATTAATTCAAAGATTGGATCAACAAAGTAAATTTTTACAGGAAACAGATGCTCAAAGAATAATAAGAGAAGAACAAAGAGATATTCAATTAATGCAAGTATTAAGAGAAATACAAGACAGTAAGCGATTAATAGCAGCTTCAGAACAGAGGAAATCGCTTTGGAGTCGTCTATTTGGTAAATAAATTAGAATTTAATAATAGAGAAAAGCTTACTCCTATATAAAAATAAATAAGGAGTGAGCTTTTTTGTTACTTATAAGTGGTGTTATTATAATTTCTAAAATTGGGAGTAGCTCCCCGATGTCAAGGGGAGCTACAGAGGAATAACCATGACATTAATTTTGAATTATTTAATACTATTGAACATAATAAATTCTTTTACAATGACACATACTATCCTTATATAAATTGTTATAATACGAACACTTAATTCAAAAGGGGTTAGCTACTTGTGTCTGAACATATAGAGATTATTTTGAGAACACTATTAGCTTTTTCGATTTTATTTATCGGAGCTAAACTACTAGGAAAGCAAATTATTGCTGAAATGAATACTTTTGATTTTATTGGTGCTATCTCTATCGGAAGTATTATTGCGAATTTGGCATTTAATTTAAATATAAAAACTCATCATGCAGTCATTGCTTTTCTTATGTTAGTATTGGGGTAGCGTCAGAAAAATGCGGATTTACAACGTTAAGCATTTTGATACAAGTCTTATGAGAAATTATGAAGTCCTAATTTAACGATAATTTAATTATGTACCAATAGGCTTACTCTATTGAGATTGTGAAAAAATGTACTTAAACTAATGGGGCAGGTTAGTGAAAGGCAAGTTATTTAAAATATATATTAAGACTTCAACAAATTTTAGTGTTATATATAAACCCCTGCCCAGTCTTTTAAATTATGTTATAATTATCGCAAGAACAAGTATTTAAACAAAACTCGGAGATGTATAAGATGATTAGATTAGAGAAAATAAACGCTGATAACTACCAAAAAGTTTTTGACTTAGAACTTGTAGGAGAACAGGAAAACTTTGTTTCATCAAATATGAGATCGTTGGCACAAGCCTGGGTATTTTACGAAAGAGCCAAGCCTTATGCTATTTATAATGATGATACAATTGTAGGATTTATAATGTTTGACTATAAAATAGAAAATAGGAAAGTAGAGATTTGGCGATTTATGTTAGGGAGTGCATATCAAGGAAAAGGCTATGGTAAAGAAGCATTAAACAAAGCTATAGAATTTTTGAAGCAAGAAAATTTATTCGACTATATCCAAATAAATTATGTTGAAGAAAATTTAGTGGCAAAAAAACTTTATCAAAAAGTTGGTTTTTCAGAAACGGGAGAAATGGAAGGAAACGAAGTTGTTATGAGGCTCTCAATAGTGAAAGAATAGGTGTCAAATATATTCCAGTTTCATTACCTAACAGCAGTGATGAATAGCTAAAAGTATATTTCAAATAGATAGAACGTTTTAGGTTGGCAGCTGCTAGCCCTTTTTGTATTCTTGTTTTGTGAATAGTTACACTTAAACTAAAGGGTGCTTTAGTTCAACAATCTAAATTAAAAAGTCGATTCCTTGAGAGACTGGAAATCGGCTTTTTTTATGATTGGAACTTCCTTAGCGTTGTAAATACGCATTTTCCTGACGCTACCCCATGCCCATCAACTTAAGAATTTTCACTACCCCCAAGTGACAAAAAACGTTATTCTTTCTAAAAAGCTAGCTAGAAAGGGTGACATTTTTTATGAATCTTTCGATTCAAGATGAATTACAACTATTTTCTGAAGAACTGTATCGTCATTTAACCCCTTCTCTTTTGGAAGAACTCGCAAAAGAATTAGGTTTTGTAAAAAGAAAACGAAAGTTTTCTGGAAATGAATTAGCTACCATATGTATTTGGGTAAGTCAACGTACAGCGAGTGACTCGCTTGTTCGACTATGCAGTCAATTACATGCGGCCACAGGCACTCTTATGAGTCCAGAAGGACTCAATAAACGCTTTGATAAAAAAGCGGTTGAATTTTTGAAATATATTTTTTCGGCATTATGGAAAAGTAAAATCTGTGAAACATCGGCCATTTCAAGCGCGGCGCTCACGTATTTTCAACGAATTCGTATTTTAGATGCGACGATTTTCCAAGTACCAAAACATTTAGCCCATGTATATCCTGGATCAGGTGGTTGTGCACAAACAGCGGGTATCAAGATTCAATTAGAATATGACTTACATAGCGGACAGTTTCTAAACTTTCAGATAGGTCCAGGAAAAAATAATGATAAGACCTTTGGAACAGAATGCTTAGACACATTACGTCCAAGCGATTTATGTATCCGTGATTTAGGTTATTTTTCATTAGAAGACTTAGATCAAATGGATCAACGAGGTGCTTATTATATATCCAGATTAAAATTAAACCATACCGTGTATGTAAAAAATCCGTTTCCAGAATACTTTCGAAACGGAACCGTAAAAAAGCAATCACAGTATATCCAAGTTGATTTAGAACATATTATGAACAATTTAAAACCCGGTCAAACATACGAAATAAAAGAAGCTTACATTGGAAAGAATCAAAAACTATTCACACGTGTAATTATCTATCGTTTAACAGACAAACAGATACAGGAACGTAGAAAAAAACAAAGTTACACTGAAAGTAAAAAGGGTATTACATTTTCAGAAAAGAGTAAACGATTAACGGGTATCAACATATATGTCTCAAATACGCCTGAAGGAGTTGTTCCGATGGAACAAATACATGACTTTTACTCCCTTCGCTGGCAAATAGAAATTATTTTTAAAACGTGGAAATCCTTATTTCAAATTCATCATTGGCAAACTATCAAAAAAGAGCGATTAGAATGTCATGTGTATGGAAGACTTATTGCCATCTTTATCTGTTCTTCTACGATGTTTAAGATGCGTAAACTTCTTTTGCAAAAGAACAAAAGAGAATTAAGTGAATATAAAGCCATTGGGATGATTCAAGATCATGTATCGCTGTTATATCAAGCGATACAGAGAAACACCCAAAATCTAACAAAGATTTTAATCCGTTTGTTCGACCTCCTACAGAAGAATGGACGGAAATCTCATCGATATGAGAAGAAAACTATCTTTGATATTATGGGTGTTGTCTATGAGTATAATGGGTTTGGAAAACAAAAGAAAGCTGCATAATTTTTAAAATGAAACTCGTTAGAGTTTATTTGGTGTGTGTACTTTTCAATACCAAAAGTACATTACGTGTTTTTTAGTTTGTTTGAACGAAAGTTCATTTTGTTTTCGTTCTTAAGTTGATGGGCATGTGACGCTACCCCTTATAGGAAAAAAGAGAAAACCTTTAGATCGGGTGAGGTTTGTGCAATTAATAATGGATAATATCAATTATTTGACTGAGATTGGTTATTTGAGTAGTAAAGAAGAAGCTTTTTTATTTAAATTAGCTTCATTTGTGGAATTTAAGACTAATGTTATTGTAGAACGTGAAACAGGTAGTCCAGCATCTCCCACATATTTGAGTGAAAAGTTTAAAATAGCTCGTCAAAATATTTCAGGTACAATGAATACTTTGTTAAAAAAAGGAGTATTAGCTGTTGCGCAAGCAGGGGTAACAACAGAAGATGGTCGGGTGTGTACAAGTCGTACATGGTTTGTAAATCCTAATATTATGTGTTGTAGTCCAAAGGATGGTATAGACAAAGCAACACAACATATTTTTAGAGATTCATTACAAAATTTTAAATTGGAAGAAAAAGGGAAAAAGAAGTATAAACTTCCTGTTTATTTGTTTTAAAGAATACAAATTTCTATTGTATTCTTTTTTTTTTTGTTATTTCCCAATTGTTAGGTGTCATGAAAACATGACACCTAACATCTTATGAACCCTTGATATTATTAACTTTTTTCATTTTGTTCTTCTCACTCTTATATATAGAGCTAAAAGTTCCGCAAGGAACAGGTAGTATTTTTGAGCAAATAACGCTCAAAAATCTCCACCTTTAAAAAAATTATCCTTGCGGAACTTTTTTCGGCTTGTATGATTTTTTCGCCAAGCCGACAGACAAAAAGCAAAACAATGGTTCTCGACTTGAACAAACAAGTATACAAGCCGAATCGCTTAGATCAATCGTCCAAAAATAGTTTTTATTCTAAAATAGATACGTAATTCGTGGGGTTTCGCCCCCACACGACGAGCCAGCACTCTAGCCAAAAAGCAAAATTTTATATAATTAATATTATTTGTAATAATATTAATTAAGAAATGCGAAAAAAAGATAATCTAGCTGCTACAATACTTGATCCTGCTGCTGTAGCTCCACCTATTGAAATAGTTTTATCACTAATATTATATAAATTAATTGTTGTGCCAGCTGGTATTTGACCAGAAAATCCGAAACAAACAACTTCTTGACCTGTAGGTGTACCATAATTAGCTCCATCTAAACTAGGAACTGGAATACCATTAAATCCTACACCAACAGCAACAGGGCCAGCTTGATTATTTGAAGTCATTACAGCACCAATAAAAAAGTAATTACCAGGAATTTGAATAGTAAAAGTATCAATACCATTAAATGTAACATTTTTACTTATTAAAACTGGTGCTGTAAATTGAATAGGTGCTAAATTATTAACAGTTTGAGGAGCAGGAGTTACTATACTAGCGTTAGCAGAAGAAAAAGTTCCAGTAGCTCCAGTAGGTCCAGTAGCTCCAGTAGATCCTGTAGCTCCTGTAGCTCCTGTAGGTCCAGTAGCTCCAGTAGGTCCAGTAGCTCCAGTAGATCCTGTAGCTCCTGTAGCTCCTGTAGGTCCAGTAGCTCCAGTAGGTCCAGTAGCTCCTGTAGGTCCAGTAGCTCCTGTAGCTCCTGTAGCTCCAGTAGGTCCAGTAGATCCAGTAGCTCCTGTAGCTCCAGTAGCTCCTGTAGATCCTGTAGATCCTGTAGATCCAGTAGCTCCAGTAGATCCTGTAGATCCAGTAGGTCCAGTAGCTCCAGTAGATCCTGTAGATCCTGTAGGTCCAGTAGCTCCTGTAGCTCCAGTAGCTCCTGTAGCTCCTGTAGCTCCTGTAGCTCCTGTAGGTCCAGTAGCTCCTGTAGATCCTGTAGATCCAGTAGCTCCAGTAGATCCAGTAGATCCAGTAGCTCCAGTAGATCCAGTAGGTCCAGTAGCTCCAGTAGATCCAGTAGGTCCAGTAGCTCCAGTAGATCCTGTAGCTCCTGTAGGTCCAGTAGGTCCAGTAGATCCAGTAGGTCCAGTAGCTCCAGTAGATCCTGTAGCTCCAGTAGATCCTGTAGCTCCTGTAGGTCCAGTAGCTCCTGTAGCTCCTGTAGATCCAGTAGGTCCAGTAGGTCCAGTAGCTCCTGTAGGTCCAGTAGGTCCAGTAGGTCCAGTAGGTCCAGTAGATCCAGTAGCTCCAGTAGGTCCAGTAGATCCAGTAGCTCCTGTAGATCCTGTAGGTCCAGTAGCTCCTGTAGCTCCTGTAGGTCCAGTAGATCCAGTAGGTCCAGTAGCTCCTGTAGGTCCTGTAGCTCCTGTAGCTCCTGTAGCTCCTGTAGGTCCAGTAGATCCAGTAGCTCCTGTAGCTCCAGTAGATCCTGTAGCTCCTGTAGGTCCAGTAGCTCCTGTAGCTCCTGTAGATCCAGTAGATCCTGTAGCTCCTGTAGATCCAGTAGATCCAGTAGCTCCTGTAGATCCAGTAGGTCCAGTAGCTCCAGTAGCTCCTGTAGCTCCTGTAGGTCCAGTAGGTCCAGTAGCTCCAGTAGATCCTGTAGCTCCAGTAGATCCTGTAGCTCCTGTAGGTCCAGTAGCTCCTGTAGCTCCTGTAGATCCAGTAGGTCCAGTAGATCCAGTAGCTCCAGTAGGTCCAGTAGATCCAGTAGCTCCTGTAGCTCCAGTAGGTCCAGTAGCTCCTGTAGGTCCAGTAGGTCCAGTAGGTCCAGTAGGTCCAGTAGATCCAGTAGCTCCAGTAGGTCCAGTAGGTCCAGTAGCTCCTGTAGGTCCAGTAGGTCCAGTAGGTCCAGTAGGTCCAGTAGATCCAGTAGCTCCAGTAGGTCCAGTAGATCCAGTAGCTCCTGTAGATCCTGTAGGTCCAGTAGCTCCTGTAGCTCCTGTAGCTCCTGTAGGTCCAGTAGATCCAGTAGCTCCTGTAGCTCCAGTAGATCCTGTAGATCCTGTAGATCCTGTAGATCCAGTAGCTCCAGTAGATCCTGTAGATCCAGTAGCTCCTGTAGATCCTGTAGGTCCAGTAGGTCCAGTAGCTCCTGTAGGTCCAGTAGGTCCAGTAGGTCCAGTAGGTCCAGTAGATCCAGTAGCTCCAGTAGGTCCAGTAGATCCAGTAGCTCCTGTAGATCCTGTAGGTCCAGTAGCTCCTGTAGCTCCTGTAGCTCCTGTAGGTCCAGTAGATCCAGTAGCTCCTGTAGCTCCAGTAGATCCTGTAGATCCTGTAGATCCTGTAGATCCAGTAGCTCCAGTAGATCCTGTAGATCCAGTAGCTCCTGTAGATCCTGTAGGTCCAGTAGATCCTGTAGCTCCTGTAGATCCAGTAGATCCAGTAGATCCTGTAGCTCCTGTAGATCCAGTAGATCCAGTAGATCCTGTAGATCCAGTAGCTCCAGTAGATCCAGTAGATCCAGTAGCTCCTGTAGATCCAGTAGGTCCAGTAGGTCCAGTAGCTCCTGTAGCTCCTGTAGGTCCAGTAGGTCCAGTAGCTCCTGTAGCTCCAGTAGGTCCAGTAGCTCCAGTAGATCCTGTAGCTCCAGTAGATCCTGTAGCTCCTGTAGGTCCAGTAGCTCCTGTAGCTCCTGTAGATCCAGTAGCTCCTGTAGCTCCTGTAGATCCAGTAGGTCCAGTAGATCCAGTAGCTCCAGTAGGTCCAGTAGATCCAGTAGCTCCTGTAGCTCCAGTAGGTCCAGTAGCTCCTGTAGGTCCAGTAGGTCCAGTAGGTCCAGTAGGTCCAGTAGATCCAGTAGCTCCAGTAGGTCCAGTAGATCCAGTAGCTCCTGTAGATCCTGTAGGTCCAGTAGCTCCTGTAGCTCCTGTAGATCCTGTAGATCCAGTAGGTCCAGTAGGTAAAGTAAGTGGAGGAATAGGAGGGAATGTTGGACCTATTAATTCTGGATTGAAATTATTGAAAAAAAACGGTGATGGAATGTTGTTATTTGACATATAGAAACCTCCTATCTAGTTTATTAAAAAAATATATTATATATAGTAAATGTATAAAGATATAAAATTGATTATTATAAATGTATTAATTTTTTGACATAAAAAAAGAGATGAAGGACCAGTTCATCTCTTTTTTCCCTATTCAGGTGAATTTATGTCAATATTTATTATATGTATAAGTTTAAAAAAAAGTTCTTATATTGAATTTTATAATTAAGTATTGTTAAAAAGTGTAATTATAAAGTCTGCTGAAATAAATGTTTCATTTCTTTTAATAGGGGTCACCATATTATTTTGGGAAAATTGTACGCTAAGGACTACAAAACCTTATTCTTACAGTATCTTTAAAGGTAAATACATGTTCAGAAAGATAGAAACCTAAGTTTAATTGAACATTGATTTGTTTACATGCTTTATGAACATGATTATAGTCAGAAAACGTGTTGATATTGTTGAGTTTTACCCTCTGTTCATAAATATAAGGTTTTCTGGACAGATATCTCTTAGCGTACAGGAAACGCTTGGAATGTGTCCGAATTGTGTCTAAACGTACAATTTTCCTGAAATGGTATGGTGACCCCTAATACAACTTAAAAGCATTTGAAATACGTTTAAAAAAAGTAACTCAAAAACTTTTTACTTTTTAATAAGTGTAGTATTGAATAATTAGTAAAGTGATTATTGGGAGAAGAAAAATAAGTGGTAAGAGTCAATGGTAAGCGGACTGAAAGAGATCAGCGTTTTTTTGCTGATCTCTTGAAAGGAGCATTAAGGAATTGACTCGTGCATCTGATTTTCCAACCTCTTGGCAGTTCCCCAAAACAAATTGTTTTGGGGACGCCAACCGGCGAGGGAGGCCCTCAAGGATTTGAGGGGTTGGGGAGTTGGATAAGGGGGTCTGGGGAAGATTTCCCCAGCAGGTTTGGACAGAGTCCAAGGTTGTTTTTTCCATGCTAAGCATGGCTCGGCGAAGCCGAAAAGCGTCGCAGACCCCTATCGATTTTGATGCGAAAGCGTCAAAATACGTATAGGGTTACTCTAATTGACACCATTTCGTCGCTTTGCTAGACTTATGGTATCAATTAATCTAGGGAAAGTGGTGGCACTTTATGTTGGGTTCTATCTCATTTAATCAATCTCACCAAAGTTCATTAAGCCACAATAATAGGGAAAATATTCATGGGAATCCTGGCATTGATCCAGCTAGGTCAGAGGAGAATATTTACTTTGTTCAAAAGGACATCCGAAGTGTATACAAGGATGTCTTTCAAGAAGCGGTGGACAAGTATAACGAGAAGCAAAAACGGAATGACCGTAAGATTGAGAATTACTATGACAAAATACATAAAGATGATAAAACGCATGAGCAACGAGAATTGGTCGTAGCGATTGGAGAAGGTAAAGACGACCCGAAGTATAGGGAAGCTAAGAAAGAAGCGTTAAAACGGTATGCTGAAGCGTTTCAAGAGCGGAATCCCAATCTGGCAGTCTATAACATGGTTTTACATGATGACGAAGCAAATCCACATTTACATATTAACTATGTACCGAACTTTGAAAGTAGTCGAGGATTAACGAGGCGTGTCGGAATGGATAGAGCTTTGCAACAACAAGGTGTCGAAGGAACGGGAAGAAAGTTAATTGCGCATTGGAGAGAAAGGGAAACCGCTTATATAGAGCAATTGGCTAAAGAATATATTCCGAATTTTGAACGTGCTAATGTAGGTTCACATAAGTACATGAAAGTCCGTCAATACAAGGAGTATGCAGAAGCAAAGTCAACTATTGAAAATCAAGTAGAGGAAAAAGAAACTAAGTTACAAACGATTGACGATCATTTAAAAAATGTTGAAGAGAAAACAAACGAATTAGAAATGACGAAAAAGAGTTTGGAAAGTGATGTTGTTGATACGTACAAAGAATTAGAGATAGTAAAGCAACAGGTAGAGAGTGAAAATGAAAAGCTGCAGCTAATTGGCCAGCGTCATGTGGAATTAGAAAAAAGAGTAGAACAAATGCAAAAAGAATTAGATAGTGCTAGTGATCGAGTGCCAAATGAACCTGTTAAAATTCCATTTTTACGTAAAGAAGTAGTAGTAGAAGTACAGGATAAAATGTTTGGAAAAGCTGAAATTACAAAGAAACAGACAAGAAATTATGTGTTATCACCAGAACAATATCAAGAAGTAACAAAGCAAGTGAATGCAGCGGTCACTATCAAAAAGGATCATGAGCGTTTGAGAGAAACAGACTTTGTGAAAGAGTATGAAAGTTTAAAAATGACTGCAGACGGTTGGATGAAAGAAAATAGAACATTGAAACAGGAAAAAAACCAGTTGCAAAAGGAAGTTGGTGTATTAAATAGAGAAATTAGCTCGTTAAAAGCTCATATAAAGGGTTTGCAGACGAATATAAGAGTTTTATATGTACAAACGAAAAAAGTTTTAAAAGAGCAATTTAAGGGGTTTAGAGAGAGTGTTAAAAATGAATTGGGTAGCAAGGGAGTAGATAATCAATTTGAACGTGAGCATAAAAAAGAGGTGAATAAACATCGTGGATTTGATATGGAACGGTAAAAAAACAGGGAAACTTTGTTTTTATCTTTAAGGTTGTTAAAAACATGATAGAATGAAAAAAAGAGCCATGCGGGAACATGACTCTTTTCATAGGGTATTTTACGAAAATACCTAAACTTCACTTATCTGATTATAGATTATCATAATTTGATTTATAATCAAATAGCAAAAAATAGGTATTTTTGTTGATTCCCTCAATTAAGGAGGAATTAACTTAGATATGACAAAGAAAATTATTGATTTTGGACAAGCTGAAAAAAAAGCAAAAGAAAGAGATAGTAAAATTAATAGTATTTATGAAAAACTTGAAGGTAGTGGCGGACTTTCTGAAGAAGAAAGAGTCATTATGCTACAAGTATTAAGTAAAATGTCTGGTGGAGAAGAATATTTTATTGGTAAAAAGAAAAAACCTACAGATCGGGTGAGATTTGTGCAGATAATTACTGATAATATTAATTATCTATGTAAAACGGGATATCTGACAAATGCTGAAAAAGCTTTTTTGATTGATTTAACACCGTATATAGAGTTTAAAACTAATATTTTAATTGAATGTTCAAATGAAGATTCTGAAGAAGTAGATGCAGATGCAGCTACACCAAGTTATTTAGCAAGGAAGTTAGGAAAAGATAGAAGTAATCTTTCTCATTTAATGAATGGTTTATTGGAAAAAGGTGTTTTAGCTGTTGCAGAATCTGGAATGACAACTGAAGATGGTCGCATTTGTAGTTCTCGTACTTGGTTTGTGAATCCTAATGTTTTATGTTGTTCCCCTAAAGATGGAGTAGACAAGGCTACTATGAAGATTTTTAAGAAGTCTCTTAGAAATTTTAAAATAACTGGAGATAAGAAAAAACATAACTTACCGATTTATTTATTTTAGATGTCATTTGTTATTGACATCTTTTTTTTTTTATTATTTTCCATTTTTTAGGTGTGGGAATTTAACAACACATGTGTGGGAATTTTCCCACACCCTACCCTTGTTAAACCCTTGATATTACTGACTTTCTTTACTTTGCTCTTCTCACTCTTATATATAGGGCTAAAAGTTCCGCAAGGAACAGGTAGTATTTTTGAGCAAACAACGCTCAAAAATCTCCACCTTCATAATAAAAAAGTCGGTTCGTTCATCCTCACCTAAAGACTACCGTCTTTTCTTTTTTATTATGTCCTTGCAAAACTTTTTTCGGCTTGTATGCTTTTCTCGCCAAGCCGACAGACAAAAAGCAAAGCAATGCCGATCGACTTGGACTAGTAAGTATACAAGCCGAACCGTCTAGATCATTCGTCCTAAAATAGTGCTTACTCCAAAATTGATACGGAATACGTGGGGTTTCGCCCCCACACGACGAGCCAGCACTCTAGCCAAAAAGCAAAAAGTAGACCAAAAAACAAGGACAAAATCAGGCTAAACAAAAATAAGCCGTCCATATGGACGGCTTATTTACATAATTCACGTTATCGGCATAAAAAAAGGATCTTAAATTGAAGATTCTTTTTACTATTTCTAATAGGGGTACAGTCCCGAAAATGCGGATTTACAACGTTAAGCAATTCTGAGAAGAAAAAAAGGCTAACTTAACAACGATAAGGGTTTTGAGACAAGTCATATGATACATTCAAAACTCTTATTTTACGTATTATTGATTCCATATCAATAGAGTAGACCCTATTGATACAAGGTTTTTTGTCTTAACGTTGTAAATCCGCATAATCCTGATGCTACCCTTAATAACAGGACTGTCGTATTCGACAGTCCTTATTCAGCGATTGCTAATCGAAAGATTATTCATATTATTTTTCATATATGATAATTTAATGTTATGAGTAAGTTCATCTAATATAGCTTTTTTTTTAATTTCTGAAGAATGACAAGTTAGTATAAGCAGGTCCACTAATTCTGGCTGTATATTAGATATTTCCTCTAAATAGTCCCTTTCGAATTCTTTCATCACTTGATATAAATCGCCCATTTTTAATGAAAATCCACATCAATTTTCTTTTTATTATTTGGTGTTGTTTTTGGCATTTTTACTTCTAACACACCGTTTTTGTATGTCGCAGATACACCTTCAATAGTTACAGGACTAGGAAGTGTTATAACTCGTTGGAAACTGCCTGTGTAACGTTCTTTTCTATACATATTCTTTTCTTTTGTTTCATTTGTTTTATTCATAGAACCACTAATGGTTAATACATTATTTTCAATATCAATGTTCACGTCTTCGCTCTTTTCAAGTCCAGGTATATCACATGTTGCCACAACTTCATTTTCAGTTTCATAAACATCTACCTTAATGTTTCCAAAGTGATTTTTATCCCCTCCAAAATCAAACGGTAATTCAGAAAAGATACGGTCAAAATCTCTTCGCATATTTACCAATTGTCTAAATGGGTCATATGGTGTTGATGCCATAATTGCATTCCTCCTTCATTTATCATTCATATGTTTCCCTGATTTTTTCATATTTAAACAGGTTCATTAGGAATCGACAACAACGTATTTTTGTTGAGCACTGTTCATATAATTCAATAAAAGGAGTGATAAAGGTGTAACGAGTGAAATATACCGAAAGTGATGTTGCACTGATGGCAAGGATGATGAGAGCAGAAGCTGAAGGAGAAGGACAGCTGGGGATGCTTATGGTTGGTAATGTCATCGTAAACCGATTAAAAGCAGATTGTTTAGATTTTTTGAATTTAAGGTCAGTAAGAGACGTGATTTTTCAAGTACAATTATATATCAATAGAGTGTACTCTATTGATACAAGGTTTTTTGTCTTAACGTTGTAAATCCGCATAATCCTGAT
>NZ_JBBOTL010000005.1:0-46736 GCF_038005585.1 Bacillus sp. FSL W8-0519 | reverse complement strand
TTCTTAAAGATATATAAATATTAACAGTAAAGATAGTAAGGATTGATTATCCCTACTATCTTTTTTTATCTAAACGGATAAATTTAAAATACATAGTAATAATAGATAATCCATGTTATTATCAGAATATTAATTATATTCTTTTGATAAAAGGGGGAATGTAGCCTCGGTGCGAGGATAGCACTCCGCAGGACGGTAGTCCGAGGACCTTGATTTTAATAAATGGGTTAAAGGAGTTAATAGTTAGATGAATATACCTAAAAAAGAAAAAACACTAAAAGGTAAATGGCATGAAGTTATATCTATACGAGAGGCACAAACAAAAAATGGTGTAATGTATTATCTCATGGATGAAAACCTTGATTTCATACCATTAGTAAAAGAATATCTCGATATAATACAGGCAAGAGCTGAACGAGAGGTATCTCCTAATACAATAAGAACATACTGTTATCACTTATGGTATTTCGTTGTATTTTTAAAGATTAAAGGATTACAAATTCTGGACACTGATGGTAAACCTGATATTTTAACAAAATTCAAATTGTGGTTAAAGAACCCATATAGGTTTTATGAAAATGTAGACATGTTAGATTACGACTATGAGGATGACGACATAAAAGTTACAACTGTTAATGCAATTATAGATAGAGTAAGCTCTTTATTCCTTTGGCTCAAAGCCAGTGGCAGGATAAAAGATAATCCTGTTGTCTACCGTAATGTAATGATTACAAATGCGATGAGGGACAAAGATATGTTGGCTCATACAAGAAGGAATAAAACAGTACAGAAAAATACTCTTAAATCAAAGGTTCCTCAAATTATCCCAAAGACCATTGAACAAAAGGACTTTAAGAAGTATTTAGAGGCTGTTAATCTCTTACGAGATAAGATTATCCTTCTTGTTCTAAAAGAGGGTGGTGTAAGGTCTGGTGAGCTGTTAGGCATCAAACTTGAAGACATTGATTATGGTGAGCAAGGTATTCATGTTCGTTTCAGACCTGATAACGAAAACGGTTCGAGAGCTAAAGCGGGGTATGGAAGAGACAGGTTCGTTCACTTACCAACTGACCTAATGGTTTTAATAGATAGATATATTAGTAGTGATTGGGTAAACAGTGACCCTGATAGCGACTTTCTATTTGTGGTGGTTAATAGTAATAATCCTATTGAAAATGGTAAACCAATGAAAAAATCAACCCTCTCATCAATCCTTAACTATTACAACAAAAAAACAAAGATTAAGTTAAACACCCACAAATTAAGACATACTCATGTTACCGAATTAGCAAGAGAATACATCATCAAAGGTGAACCGATAAACTGGAAATACATTTCCGAAAGAGTTGGTCATAAAAACGTGTCGACAACGATGGGTATATACGCACATTTAAATGTAGAAGACCATAAAAAAGAGTACAAGCGAATGAGTGATTATAGAGAAGAAAAACGTAAGGAGCGAGAAAATGGTAAAAATTAAAGCAACAATTCATCCTATTTCATCAGGTTCGGAAAACTTAGAAACAAAAGCAACTGTAACTCCTTTTCCCGTTGGAGCTATTGATACATCTTGGATGAGTAAGGGGCAGAAAACATTTTTTGAAGTCTTACAACAACCTGAAAACCGAGATAAAAAGTATGACGAATTATCTACTATAGCAGGATATAAAAGTACATTTACCTGGTATAACGCTATTAAAGATGAACGGTTCACTGAGCTTTTAGAAAACATGGGTGTTCAGGTAAGACACTACGAAGATGACTACCCTGCCCATCACGAAGTTGAATACATTAAAAACCCAAAAGAACGAGAAGAATATCTCAAAGAAGATGTGTGGGATGTAAGAAGGTTATTGAAGAATTATCCAAAACATCTTTCTCCTGTTCAATTTATCGTTAAATTGACTAAATTGGAAAATACTCATTTACGCCAAACGGTAAAAAGGTATTTTGTAAATATGCTTGGAACTTGGGAAGCTAAAACGTTTAAAGAAAACATCCAATATTTGAGTGATTTTTTTAGTATATTGCATGATAAATTTCCAAATATCAAATCTTTTAAGGAGCTAAATAGACAGGAACATATCGAAAAAATTCTTCCTGACATATATTCACGTTCTAACTACAAGTCTATCAGAGCAATAATAACTACCCGTTCTATGTTCCGATATATGTACGAAAATAAATGGTCCGATGGACCAAAAACAGACACTTTATTGATTAGTTATGATACGCCTAAAACGGTAGAAATCCTACCAAGACCCATTCCACCACATATTAAAATAAAATTGGATGATTACTTGGAAAATACAGTAATCCCCCTATTGGAAGATGGTGAGGAAACTCCTATTATATCCCCGACTTATTGGGATTTAATTGTCATTTTAAGATATACAGGAAGACGTGTTGAGGACATAGCTCACTTAATTGCAGATGGAAGTGATATTGATTGTCTGAAATATGATTTGGATGGAGACCCACAACTTTTTCTTGACCATCGCATTGCAAAAATCAAAAAAGATTTGGTCGTGCCATTAGCACATTTAAAGGACTCCAAAGGAAGAAATATGGTGGAACGGGCAATTTTACGCCAAAAGGAACGGGTAAAAGATTTACCCCCTACTTCTGATAAGCAAAAGTATTTATTTAGGGAAGTTATTACTTTCGCTCAAGAAAAAACTCCGATAACGAAGTCTATTAGTTATGCCACCATTTATCAATATGTACTGTCTAAAATATGTAATCAAATCCCATTATCAGATATTGGTGCAGAGTCTGGAGATATTTATAAAATATCTCCACACCAGTTCAGGCATACAGTAGCCACCGAAATGATTGATGCAGGAGTCGATATATACGCTGTTAAAAACTTTTTAGGGCATTCATCAGTTATCATGACAGAAAAGTATATTAAGGTCTACCAACAACGTTTAAAAAAGGAGTTTAAAGATAAACTTCTTAAATCTGATGCTACAGCAATTAAAGATAATCTCCCAGAGCAAGAAGAAATTTTCGGTGATAACAAATGGGTCAAAAACAAAATTATCGCCATTTTCGACCAAGGTGACGGATGTTGTGAGCATCCTTATAAAATGCCTTCCTGTCCTCACCAGGTAGCTTGTAAAACGTGCATTAAGAAAAAGATATTGCCGAGACATAAAAACGCAGTTATAGATACAATAGATGCCTTTACAACGCATTTAAACCAAGCGAAACAAATTGGACTAAATGAAAAAATTGAGGAATTTGACAAGGTAGTTCAGTTCTATCAAACCGCATTGGAAATCATTGAAAAGGGTGAAACATTCGATGCCTCAAAACATTTCTACACAGGAGGTGTCCATTAATGGCTAATATGAGACCAAATACCGCCAAAATGGTTGAATCAAAGAAAATGGAAAGCGAGTTAAAGAAACAAGCTGTTTTAGCCGTTCTTAAGGAACTAACGCTCCTTGATGACCCTATAAGTAACCCTATATCAAAAGCTGAAATATGCCGAAAGGCAGGAGTAAGTAAAACATTCCTTTACTCATACAAAGAGGAACTTCTTAAACCAATTGATGAAGCAATAATGAAACAAAACCAGAGATTAAAGGTTATCACAAAAAAACAGAGATTTAGTGAAAGTTCAAAGGACAAGCTGATTGAGTCACTGAAAAGAAGAATAGCTGAATTAGACGAAGAAAATAGAAAACTAAAAAAGGACAATGCCCTTTTACTTGGGAAGTTGGCGCATAAATAATGATGGGAATAGTTTCTTCTTCAACTAACGGTGCAGGACAATTGAAGAAAGATTGCGAAGTTATAATGTTGGATGTGTGATTAGAAATAACAGGAGGTTGGAATTTTTGAGACTTAGACAAATGGCAGTCGCTTTCCTTTTAAGTGAAGAAGAAGAAGTTTTGTTTCTTCAAAAAAAGCAAAAAGATACTTTTCTCGCAGGGTTTTTAGTTCCAATTGGTGGACATATTGAAGGTGATGAAATCAATGAACCCCAGGAAGCATGTTTAAGAGAAATTGAAGAAGAAACAGGTTTAAAAAGTGATTGCATAAACAATCTAACACTTCGATACATTGTACTTAGAGTAAAGGGAAAGCAAGAAATTCGAATACAGTATGTGTTCTTTGGAAATGTATTTAAAAATGCTACTTTAATTGAAAGTGATGAAGGTTCATTAAAATGGATAGATTATAAGGATATTCCAAACCAGAATGTTTCAGCCACTACCAATGAAATAGTTAAGCATTTCAACGAAATAGGTAAATCCACTGAAAAAGTATATGTAGGCTCAATGAAATCTTTAAAAGGAAACCCTGAAATTACTTGGGGACTTTTAGAGGATTGGGAACTGCCGATTTTTAACTAACGGGTGCTTTAATTAAAAAAGGAATACACAATAAAAATAGCCTGTATCTTTGATTACTAAGTAATCAAAGATACAGGCTATATTTTTAGGTGATTAACTATCCTTATATATATTTAAGAATTTCGAGTCTCTTTTTTGTATATATTAGATTTAAATTGTTTCCACATGTGCGCCATCGTAACCACTATGAATCATCATCGGCGCCGGATAATCTCCATAAGCAACAGATTTGTCATCCGTATTTGTTCCAACTGTCAGAAAACCAATAAAACTTAGTCCCAATACAATCGCCGCTATTTTCTTCATTACTTCAACGCTCCTTTTTCATTCTTTTTCTCTTTTGCTTGATGCTGCATGTGAAAATACTCGCTTGCTTTCACTGGGTTTCCTTCTTTATAGAAACAAAGCGCAAGTTTCTCTGTATATTCTCTCGTATATTCATATAACTCTTCTTTGTCGAAATATGTAATTCCTTCTAAAATTGCCTTTTCGATGTTTTCTGTAGAAATATTTAAGTTCATCTCATTAAGGATATTGAAATGATGTTTGTATAATTCATCATTTTCGCTGCAAATCTCCATTCCCTTGTTAACAAGTTCAGAAACCTTGCCCTTTTCCCCTAGTTTATGATACTCACGCGCCAGTAGTAAAATAGATTTGTAATTATTCGGCATTCCCTCTACAACCTCTGAAAGGTGTCGGATCGCAAGCGTAGAAAGGTTTTGACTCGCATACAGCCAACCGAGATTGTTTCGAACCCGTAGGATTAGTTCCGTTGCGTCCTGTTTTTTAAGAATATCGATCGCAGCTGTGAAATATTCTTCCGATTCTTCAAATTGGTCCAGGTGTACACAAATACCACCTAGTAAGTTTTTACACAGTCCCACGTTAATTTCGCAACCTGGATTTTTTTCAAAAATATCTAGAGCCATGTTCCCAAATTTAATTACTTTAAGTGGTTTATACGTATAATTATAAAACGCAGCTGCTCTATAATAAAATTCTCCAATTTCAATTTCGTTTTGAATTGATTTTAATAAGCCTTCTGCTTTTTCAAAGTGTTCACGTGCTTCCAGGAAGCTTGAAATCGATGTTCGGTGAATTGCTTTGAAGAAATGATAATAAAACATAAGAAGATTATCTGAAGGCGTATAGATCGCTTCAATTTCTCCGAAACTATCTTTTGTAATTCCTAATCCATTCGTTAACACTTTGTATCGGAATTCTAATAGAGAATAATACAATAATAGATTCTTATCATCTTTCATTTCATCTTTTTGTTCTTCGATTTCCTTTTTCATCACTGCAGCTTCTTTGGGCTTTTGAGAAATCATAAGGTGATACCAATCATTTAATAACTTGTACGTATTTTGATTTGTAAAAACACTTATATTCAATTGCTTCTCCTCCTCCTTGGCTCTCTATTTGTCTAAATGTTACCATATTTCTGTAAAGTCTATATTAGTTCCTTTGCGTTAAGTAAAATGATAAATAATTTACAGAATATTCAGTTTATAAAAAGAGATGTGATCCAATATGAATCACGTCCCTTTTACTTATGTTATTTGTTATTTTTGTTGTTTTTATAGGTAACTTGGGTCATATAGACCGCCGGCTTATCTTCGTATCGATAATATCCGTAAAAAACTATTTTTTCCCCTGTATCTGTTACAATATAACTTTCTTTATCCTTAAAAAATCCAGGGAATTCCATCTTATATTTCCTCTGATTTTCCGGTCCTAATTTTTGTTCATAAATTTCGAAGTGTCCGATATTTTGCCCATTAGATTTCTCTACAGACTCCTCTGTAAAAAAGAAGTATTTTTCTTTATCTGAAGCTACGACTTTGCCATTTTTATCTGGTTTCATCCTTTGTCCCTGTGTATCATAGACATATTTTTTCTTATCAAATTCGTAAATTTCATCATCCTTGAGAAGTGTTTTTTTGTCTACATTAAAATATCCGTATAGCCCAGGTGAATCCTTTGTTCTGTCTAATTTCATTACTTCCTTCCCATCTTTTTGAGACATTACAGTTATATGGTTTTCATTTTCTTTATGGAAAATTAAGTTTCCTTTACTAGAACCAACAATGGAATTTTGTAATTTGTTAGAACCTAAAGATTCGTTGATACTTACAGATCGAAGGTTATCTGTTTTGTCTTTAAATACAACATCCCCCTTATAATTTACAAATACATGTGTTACCTGGCTTTCTCCACTTTTTATTTCCAGGGCTCCATAACCCATGGCGACGAATTCTCCACCCGGCACAATAGATTCCACTTTGATCTCTTTATCCTTCGCCCATTTCCCATTCTCAAAAGTAGAAATATAAGGTTTTGCCTTTGAAATAAAAAGAACCCCTAAATTATTACCCTCTGGAATAAAATAAACACTGTCTTCATCGTACTTATCCAGTTCCAAATTCGTAAAACTTTCTTTTCCAAGCTGTTGTTCTACTTTTCCTATACGGAAAGGACTTTTCGGATCAACGATCCTTCCTCCACCTTCAATTTCTTCGGAAATCTCGCCTTCTGTTTTACTTCCTATCGTTTTTGAATCTGTAGAACTTGTTTTGTTCTGTGAGGTTGTTTCTACATTTTTATCTTCCCCACACCCCACTAAAGCAAGCGAAAACACAGACAATATCCCCAATGATTTCATTTTCCAACCCATTCCAACATCCCCTTTGTATTAAATTCGAACTACCCAGACCGGTTTATTTTATACGATTCACAATTTAATTTCTATAATTTTTAAAATAAAACAAAATAAAACAAATCGAACAAATTTTGTTCGATTTTCGATTTCTTGTTCGATTTTAAATTTGGTGTCTTAAACACTGATTTAACAGTCCTTTTCTTTGTACAAGTATACATATTTCTAGTAACGTAACATTAAAATAGAGGACCGGTCGATTTCTTGCTTGTTAAAAAACGAATCTTGTAATTCCTCGTCATTTCTTGGATCTATACATACGGAATCCCAAACGATCTTCCCTATTTTTCTTTAGAAAACATACGAGAAAAGAAACCTTTTCGTTTTTTGTTTTCTGTTGTTTTTTCGTTTTCTTGTTTTTCTAGTAATAATTGTTGTTGTTGGACTGTTTTCTTCAATTCTTCCATTTCTTTCGTTATCGTTTCTGTTTGCTCGGTGACAGCTGCAGCAACTTGTTTTTTCGTTTCTTCTTCTATTTTCGTTTGTTCCTCGGTACTTATTTTATCTTCTAATAACAGCGGTGTTTGATTTTCTAGTAAAAGTTGTTGATCTCCAATTATCTTTTTTAAATCTTTTACTTCGCTCGTTAATAAACAAATCTGTTGAAGCATGACTTCCATTTGTTTGTTCATATCATGGTTCATATTTGATATATTCTCTTTGATCGGTTTAAATGATTCTTCGTTATACTTGTTCATTACTTGATCCATAAAATCTTGATATCGTTTTTGTTCTTCACTCTCTTTTTCTTTTTCTATTAAACCATCTACCATCAATTCGCGTTTCGCTTGCTCTAACGTTTTCCCATCGATGTGCAGCAACATATTGATTCTATGTATCTTTTCAAATTCTGTTTCTGGTATGAAATAAGATTTCCCATCGAAATTGCTTTCGATAACCTGTTCACGGGACCAACGTTTCAACTTATCATATGAAAATTTCATTTTTTTCTTTTCTTCTTCGGAGAAGTTACCCACTTCTATCATTTTGTTCAATTTATCTACAGCCTGTTTAACTTTATAAACTTCAGCCATGGACATCCACCCTCCTATCCTCGCATTATCCACTTATTTTATTACATATTTTTACAGTTGATTACTCGTATATACTCTTCTATTAACATTACAACTTATATAACGGTAAAACCTTCTATAAATATAGAAAAAGTACGAGGATAATCCGTGTACACGTTACCCACGGAACTATTAATACCCAAAACTTACCTGTACAAAAAGTAGAATAAGGTTTATTATTCCTATATACCATGTAATTTCCATGTAAAATACATATAAAACACATGGTTTTTCCAGATAAAAAAACAGCAAACTCGTCTTCTTTTTATTTATTCCATATATTCTATAAGATAATTACATGGAATCTACATGTAAAAAACATGGAATTTTTTAAAACAAAAGAAGGAGATTCTATTTTTTTGAGGAAATATATAAAAGTACCATGGAAAACACACGGAATCTACATGGCATTTACGTGAAAAAAACATGGAATTTCCAAAATAAAAAAAGGATAATCCGTTTTTCTAACAAAATATATAAAAGAGGACATGGAAATTACATGGATTCTTCATGGAATAACTAAGGAAAACACATGGTTTTTCTTTAGTTATTCGAACACACAGTCATTTTTCAAAAGAAAAGGGAGGAATTTAAAATGAAAATTAACTATTTAGTAGGGAACGATAACGGTAATCATGAACAGGATTTAGTGGTAAATGGAAAGATGTATCCATTTCCAAATGTTTATTCAGTGGTAACGAACACAGTGGATCCAGAAGATGTACCAACAGAAGAATTGATTCCTAATCTATTAGATCGCCTACATACCACTGTACAATCTCGTAATCTATTACATAACACATCCGTAACCGTGTTTGTTGGTCAACGAGCAATTAACGAAGGTGAAACGATCCGAAATATGAATTTAAAAGTCGCTGCCAAACACAAACAGGATCTTCCACTTATCAATACATTATCAAACCTAGCTGCTATTGCTGTTAAAGAAGCTTTCAATAAAAAGAAAAAAGTAGTTAAAGAGATTGAATTAATAGTTGATTATATGACAACAGCTTTGCCAGCTTCCCAGTGGACAAAAGACAATGCCGAATATTTCTCAAACCGCTTCACAGGAGAACATCTTGTAACTGTTCACGTAGGTGATACGGACATTATAGTAAAAATCAATATCAAAAATACAAGAACAGTAAAAGAAGGCGTGGTTGCATTATTTGCCCTGATCGAAAATGAAAAAGGTGAATATCGTAACGATGATCTGTTTAAAGAATTTAAAGAAGAATACAGTTTAGAAGATATGGATGGAAGTTTCTTTGAAGATATTAGAATCGTGCATAGTGATATTGGCGATGGAACAACAGAATATGCGGTAACAGAAGGATATGAAACCAACGGGCGCACGCACGGAAAAGAGCACGGGATTGGGCGCACAATGGAACTTGCAATCAAAAACTTTAGTGAGATTTGGGGAACAGAACCGACACGTCAAGTATTTGCTTCTTACTTAAAAAATGAAAAATCGAAGTTCCATGAAGATGCCGTGAGTTCAATGGCAACTGCGAAAAAAGAACTTGCTAATATCGTCCTAGAAGAGATTATGACAACTTCTAAAGATCTTGGTTATGACTATGAAGTTCTGGCTGTGTACGGTGGAGGAAGCATCCAATTAAAAGACGTTTTATGGAAAGAACTAAAAGAATTCTGTGATAGCAAGAAAATCAAGTTACTTTGGGTTCCAAAAGAATATGCAACAACATTGAATGCTCGCGGACTTGAAATCTTTACAAATCTAGCTGCGGAAAAATTAAAAGAAAGTGCCGTACAAGAGTAAGAGGGGGTATGATTTATGGCAACTGCGAAAGAAAAAACAAAAGAAAAAGAAACAAAACGTCCTAAATATAAGCAATTGACCTTACGAAAAAAAGAAAATCCATTATTCGTAGAATGGTTGGACAATCAAAGTGATTTCTCCGATTCTATTCGAAAATTAATCGAGAATCATATTATGAGACACGGAACAAAGGATATGACGGATCCAAATGTTGTGTTGGGTATGGCGAAAGATTTAGTTTTATTGGATCAATTCCAACATGGACAAGTTGTTCCGACTACTAACCAACAAGTACAACAAACACAATCGATCCAAGCAACAGAAGAAATCGCGGCAACAAAACAAGAAGAGCCGGAGAAAGAAGTAGAAGCAACGATCGTAGAAGAGAAGAAGGAATCAGAAGAAAAGAAAAAAACAGGAAGAAAGAATTTGAACTTAGATAATTTCTAATAGATGAAAACGAAAAAACGTCCTTCAGTGACGTTTTTTTATTTAAAAATTGCTTTTACACAAATATCTTCTATAATCTCAACAAAGAAAAGATAATATAGTAAATAATTTAATATATTAAAAAGAAAGGGGATGGATGGTAGTGAATCAAAACCACTCCGATATGATCCAAATCTTATGGTACAACGTAAAAAAGAGCATAGAAAACAATAACGATCAAGGATATACAGTCGATTCAATTCAATTTGATTCGATATTGATAGATATTTTTCCAACAACAAATTTTATCGATGAACAAGCGAATAGATGTGGAATCGCAATTCAACATTCCATTTTCGTTGCTGAACAATATTTTGGGATCCCTATAGAAATTGATTACCAGGCAAGAGAAGAATACAGGATTTTCGAAAACGCCGGTGATGTCCTGGTTTATCTGTACTGTAAAATAACAAAATTAGATAAGACACTAGAACAAATTCTGAAAGAAGTATGAAAAAACGTCCATTGGGCGTTTTTTTTGTTGTTTTTTTGATAGAAACGAGTATGGTAAAGATCGAGGTGATGCCTAATGTGGTATTCTGATTTAAAAAAGAAGATGAAACTTATCACAGACACCTTGTTAAACGGATCTGAAGACCTCGTATACGGCGGTAGAGATTACGAGGATAGAACGAGAAATACAAATGCATCCAGCGGCTTGAGAGACCGTTTAAACAGTGTTATAGAGATAATAAAGACACCGAATTCGAATATAGATTTTGATAGCTTTGGATATGATTACATAGACACGAAGTACAACTACAAAGAAGCTACAGATTACTTTGCTGGACGTAGCTTGAAAGATGAGGAGAGTCAAAAGACATTCCAGGAAGAACTCACGAAAACCAATAAGGAAGAAAAAGTAATAGATTTTATGGAAGAGTTCAAGAAACGAAGACAAGATATACAAAATCAGATCCAAAATCATCAAGAAAATCTACAAAAATATGAAAAAACATCCTATAAAAGAGAAGAATTGTCCAATAAAAT
The DNA here is from genome assembly GCF_038005585.1 of Bacillus sp. FSL W8-0519. NCBI lineage: Bacteria > Bacillati > Bacillota > Bacilli > Caryophanales > Bacillaceae > Bacillus > Bacillus sp. FSL W8-0519. The sequence continues at coordinate 35,309 of NZ_JBBOTL010000005.1, read as the reverse complement.
TAATCATTTGAAAGAACAATTGAGCACAATCGATGATATGCATAAACCATTTCTGAAAGAACACACAGATCAAACATATCATAGTAACTTCGTAGGAACCGCAAAAAATCGAAAAACAGAAATGCAGCATGCAAAAAATGCCCAAACAGAACTTAAAGAAAAGGGATATAAGCCGATAGAAGTCGCTAGATCGCTAAAAGAAGGGGTAACTCGTATTCAAATGGCTCTATCCGAATCCGCAGCCTTTTCTCCGGCACTCAAAGAAGAATTACAAAGAAATATACAACAACAAATTAAGGAGAACAGCACGATGAAAGAAATGTATTTTTAGTCCTTTTGTTTTTTCAAAGGACTTTTTTTATTTTGATATTCAAACTGTATAGGAGATACATAACTTTTGCCCTATAATCCAGGAGGAAAGGGTGTGACATATATGTTTAATACAGTTCAATTGAACATGGACAACTGGAAATACGTCCTTGAAACCAATTTTTTTAAAAGTGATGAAGAATATGCAACTTTTTTTCGATGGATCACAAAAATAAATGAATTCAATTTCATAGTAGATAAAGAAGGTACAATGGTAGAAACCGAGTTCCTAGGGGATTTAGGGGGAATGGAAATAACAAAAGCAATCAAATTCATTGAACGATTAAAGGAAAATGGTTTTTTATTAGAGGTTATCATGCCGGATAGTGGATACTATATTATAAATCCTAACATAGCGGTACCGAGCGATGCATATACAAATTGGATACATATTTTCAAAGGAGATTTTTTAGAACTAGAACAAAATGGGGTATTAAAAGATCTTCCACATTCATATTGGAAAGAAACATTTAAAGACGAATCATAAGATCCGTCTTTTTTTATTAAATAAAATTACCCTCTATTTTCACATAAACCGATTAAGAATTCTTTTTCTTCTTCTGTAATGATGTTTGGATTAAGCGTTTTATCTTTAATTGCTTCTAGTTCTCCTATTTTAACCTTCGCTTTTTCTTTGAAGTATTTTTCATCTGCCCCAATAGATTTGATTTTACCGATCAATTTGCGATCTAACACAATTGGAATTGTTAAAACTTTAGAAAACGATCTGCTTCCAACAATAATTACTTGATCGTCTGCTGCATCACAGCCTAGACCTGCAATTTCATGATTATGCTTTCCCTTGTATAACATTTTCTCTACATAAAAATACGAAGTAATATATCTCTTATCACCGATTCTAGCATTAAAAAAGATAAAAGACCCAGGTGAAATATGTTTTTTTATAATCTCCCCATTTTTTTTACTATTTCCATAGACTAATTTTGTGAAATTTGGATCCACGTGACCGCTAGCCGCTTTTTCTACACTATAGGTAATTAACATATGTTTTGGTTCATTCATCGCTGTTTCCCCTTTTCTAATTCATATTTTTACCGGTAATGTGTACAATTCTATCACAATAAGTGGAAAATTATTCCCTCTTAGATCTGAATCCCTTCATACAAAAAATAAAAGTGATCCCTCCGGTGAAAGGGGACCACTATGTAAAAGGATCGATTCATACAATTTATTCATACCTTATATACAATAGAATTTTGTTTCCCTATAAAAATGCAACATTACTTAGAGAGACAAGGGAATACTATAATACGTTATGACGTACAACCAACATTTTAACGAAATTATACACTAAGCAAATCAATACATTACAAGAGAAAGATAGTAAATCGATGTTATATAATACATAAGTATTTAATAGATCGTTAGTGTCTATATTATGAACGGGGGCTCGAAATACATGGATGACGTATTGCCTATTGGAGAGAAAAATGGATGTTTTACTATAATCGATGGGTTTGAAGCATATCAAATAGAAGTAATGGCTGAAAAAATATTGCGTTGTGAACAAGAAAAGCAAAAATTTATAAAGGGAGAAAAAAGTAATTGGTCCAACTTTGAGTCTGTAGACGTTTTTGACAAGCGTATTCAAAGTTTCAAAGATATTAAGAATTACAAATGTCAGTGTAAATGTGGAACAATAAAATATTTAGATAAAGATACATTTTTAAGAAAGAAATGGAAGGATTGCGGAGAAAATTGTGAACTGAAACAAAAACGCGTGAGAAATAGAATAGCATCCTATCCTAGAGTAAAAGATAAAAGTTATGATATTGATTATTTACATACCATACATGAATCATTGGAAATATTAGAATGTATTGATGAAAATTACGAGGGAAAACCTATTATATTTAATAAAGGAAGAAGGGGGAAGGAAGGTGGCGAAGTTAAATTATATAAGTTATATAGATGTAATTGTTATCTGTGCAATGAAGAATATCAATTCCTGTCATCAGATTTTAAGATAAAAAATGATAGATACGGATCCAAAGCAAAAGATGGATATTATTGTAAAGCTCGTTGCGACTGTCATAAAATTTCATCATTTCAGTGGCGAACTATAAAAATACTGAGAGAACATAATGTAGCATATAAAGTTGAAGTTGAGTTTCAGGATTTATATGGTGTAGGGCAAAAAAACTTGTTACGTTATGATTTTGCTGTTCTCGATTCAAATAATAGTATTAAATGCCTTATTGAGTGTCAAGGTGAACAACATTATAAGCCTGTAGATGAATTCGGCGGTATTTTACAACATAATTCTCAAGTAAAGAATGACGAATTAAAACGTAACTATGCTAATTCACACAATATATCTTTAATTGAAATTCCGTATACTTGTGATACATACGAAAAGGAAATAAAATTTCTTAAAGCCGCTGGAATTATTTAATCACATAATATAATAGCTGTTATATAATTCACTTCTAGCTTTTTTATTTTATAGAAAAAAAGCCCCAGATAGGACTATATGATTTTCTTCATACCGCACCTACGACATTCTCTTAAAAAGATGAAATCCTTAACAGAACTCTTGAATGAGGTATTGTTACAGTTGTCGCAACGACCACTAATATTATCGGGGAATTCTGTGTATGCGTATATTTTGCCTAGATCGTATTCCTGTTTAGGTTCTTTATTTTCCATTTGTTTCACCTACATATTAATTCAAATTAATATAACTTAATTATAATAACATGAAGTATTTACATAGTGGGGGACAAAAATGACAAACATCATTTTCCACTCAATAAATTGACTTCCAGGATCCTTTTTCTAAAATGACAGTGGAAAAGAGGTGAGTTCCTTGGAAGATTGTTTGTTTTGTAGAACAAAAGAGAAGAATTCTATCATAGATACGCTCCCTTTGTGTAACAGCTGCTGCAATACATACCAGAAAACGAAAAACAAAGTAAAATTGATCGAGAAATACATAAAAGAAGAAGTGAGAGATTATGAATATGAACGAGGAGCCCTGGCAACTCGGATGTATGTGTTAATACATAATCAAGCCAAACATTTAATTGAAACAGATCATGATTGTTTGAATCACAAAGAATCAGCACAATACCATTTAAAACGCGCGAAAATACTTATACATCATCCCTTTGTACGACTCAAATACCTTTTCATGCAAAAATAAAAAGGCGGCTAAAAACCGTCTTTTATTTCATCTTTCGTAGTTGAACAAAAATTTGAGATTCGAAATCTTTAGTTCGTATTTCAACATATTCCCCAAAGTTCTTAAATATAAAATCCATTGTTTCTGTAATGCTTAAATTCCTATGAGACAATCGCAACACTGGACAAAAATAATGTTCGAAGACATATATATCGGCTTTTTTAAAACATTTAATTGTATGTTTCAGTATGATTTCTTCTGAACTTTCCTCACAAAAAAATCGATAGCTTACTTCATACTCCTCTATTTGATGTGGTTTCACTAAAAAAGATACTTGCTCTAGATCTGATACTTCTTTTGTATAAACATACTGTCCTGGATCTACCATCTAAGTTCACCTCTTTTGCGAGATCATAATCAAAAAGATGCATAAATCAAGAAAATATAATACTTTCCGAATCATAAACTTTTAGTAGACAAAATCGGTAAAACATTTATATTTACATAGATCAAACAAAAATTTACCTTTCTATTTTTAAATTTGCAAAGCTGAAAAAATTTGAACATTGCTAGTATAGATTTTTAAATTTTTTTAGAACGACACATAATATGTTTCATGAAACAAACCAAAAACTAACGTGGCGACAATGATGTCCAGTGATTGTACACTCACTGGGCTTTTTTATTTTTAATAGACAAATACATATAAATTTGTATAATAACAACGATCGATAGATCAAAAACATCCTAAATCACCTAATCAGTATTGTAGTTGTGACAAAAACAAAAAAACCGGTTCTCATAATAAGAACTGGTTTTTATTAATTTTGTTACTTCCCAGGTTCGAAACGTCCCTCACCGTATTTATAATATTCCTCAAATTGTTTACACTCTTCTTGTGTATATGGTTTTGGACAATTTTCAGCACTTACATTATTATCTACAGGATCCGTTTTTTGATTAGTATTTTCTTCTTGTTTGTTTGGTACATTAGATTCCTTTATATCTGTTTTATTTGTTTTCGGTAATTGAAGTAAAGATTCAATTTCTTCTTCTAATTTAGGAATTTTATATTCATCGGCTACCACCATATCATTTAACAGTTCGACATCTTTACTAGGGAATTTATTTTCTTTTTTTGCTGCAACACCATTATAGATAAATAAAAGTTCCCCTAATTTATCTGCAGTTTCTTGTTCTATTTTAGATAATTTACCATCTTCATTCTTTTTTTGATAATTAAAAAGAAGTGCAAAACCTTTTGATTCTTTTTCAAAGCTATTTTTTTTAACTTTCTCTTGATAATTATCATATATTGTTGTGAAATCTTTATAACTTTGTTCTGTAAAACCATCAGGAATAGTTTTTGTTTCTGTACAACCTGTAATTAATAATAGAGATAAGATCAAAACACTACATAATCCTATTAATCGATTCATATATTTCCCCCTAATTGTATGTATCTTTGTTTACAGTAATACTGTTATTATCCACTATGTATATAATACATTTTATACTAAATTACTAACGTAAACATATTATAAAAACGTTCATTTTAATCTATAACAGTTGTTTTATATACAAGTAATATATAATCCCTCCTATGAAGATAAATACCCCAATTTATATAGTTATATATAAGCTTTCTTTCTAAAGCAAAAAACAAAGTATATCTTTAGATCCATAACATGTATAATACATTCCTCCAAATATTAAACAAATACAATTTTTATATAAAAGTGTTACGTTTGTAATACAGATTGATCCAAAAATCAAAAGAAAAAACATTTCAAAACCTACTTAGGAAAGAAAGTTGTCGCTGCGCTCCTGTTAAAAACAAAAAATAAAATTTCACGTCATGGAATATATACATAAATGATATGAATAAATAAAATGTATGAACAAAAAAGTTTTTAAATAGGGCGACAGCCCGTTTTCCTTCAAAGCAAAAGGTTTTAAAATGGTTTTTTATTATGTTTGGATCCCTTTTATATGTGGATAAGTCAAAAAGTAATGTTACCTTATGGCGTCTAATTCAATTTAAAAAGTATTTATATCGATTTTTTTACAATAAATAATGTAAAGCTATATCGTCTTTTTGTTTTTGGGTTTTATGGTTTTCCAACTTTTTTAGGTGCGAGACTGACCAGAGGGTGAGCGAAGCGAGGGGGACTGGTCCCCCTTTCTTGTAAAACGAATAGCGAGATCTATTTAACATAACGAACAATTTAAAAAAACTCATTTATAATAGTTAAATCAAGTCGAGTAAATAAAAATCAACTTTTTCAGTTTGCTCGACTTGACGATCACGTAACAAATGAGTTTTTTTGAATTGCAAGGGCGAAGCGTTTTTTGCTTCGGTGAAAAAATTTTTTAAATGGTTTTCTTAAAAAATTTTTTTCACGTACCCTTGGTTAATATATATAACAAGTAAAAAACAATTCGCTTTTTAGTTTGGTTTAGTACAAAGTAAATTGCAATGTTAACCTATATCGTCTATTTTTTAGAATAAAAGTATCTATATCGATTTTTCATTAACTAATGTAAAGCTATACCTACTTTTCTAAAAAACAAATGAACAGAATCATATGTACATTTTATTTATCCACAACTAAATTTGATGTCAATTTAGGTTTTACAACAAACAAACATGCACTCAAATTTAATTGCATATACACATTTTGTTTAAGTTCCTGTATCAAAAAAACAAAAACAGAAGAACAAAGAATAAAGAATAAAAAAAGACCTAATTATTTATAATAGCGTCAAGACGTGAAATCAGTTGGGGCAGTAAGGGTGAACCATATTAAAAGTAGGAGATATACACTTAATTTTGCACGTAAAGTAGGAGATATACACTTAATTTTGCACACTATTATTTTATTTACTATCCAAAACGATCCAACATGATAAAGCTAAAGTAGGAGATATACACTTAATTTTGCACGTTTTATGGAGTCATATGTTTACTTCTATGAACAAAAGGAGTCATATGTTTACTGTTGGTCATAGCACGTTTTTAAGTTAAAAAACGGAGTCATATGTTTACTATAATGAAAAGGAAGGTATTTATTTACCCATAAAAAAAGAAGCGTTTTTCGCTTCTTTTTAAGTCTATTTTGTTAAATCGAAAAGTGTTGTAATTACTTCTTTCCATCCAGGATCACATTTGAAACCAGGACTAGAGTATATGAGTTTTGGGTTAATTAGAAATAATTTTTTTCCATTCGATCTCCACTGAGCAAGGATGCCGACATCTAACAATATTTCAAGACATTCTTTCAATTCTTTTTGCTCGTTTACGCTCAAAACAGTGACATTTTGACCCGAATATATATTCCATAGTTCATAGTTTTTCATGAATTGGAATCGACTTCTTTTTCGTCGAGAAGACAAAATTTCTTTTACCGTTTCGCCTTCTAAAATAACATCTTCGGAGTTATTTTTTGCTAATAAATAAGTATTATAACTAAAGTTTGGGACAAGCGAGCCGAACAAAGCTAATGGGTAAATTGGTGAAACTTTTCTATTGTTCTTTTTAGCGACATTTTCTCTAGCTGTTAATTTCTTTTGAACAGCAGTGATATATTTTTTTAATTCTTCTTCATCAATTTTTTGAGTGAATTCTTTTTTATTATTTTTACCACGGAAAACAATCTTTCCAGTTGCTCTATACTGTTTTCCATTTTTAATACCAGAATCTTCTTCTATGATAATACCGTCATTGAGGAATGATTCCAAAATCATCTTCCCAGTTTTATTAGAAACGCCCCATAAATGATACAGATCTTTTGTACCCAGGACCTTGTCATCGATTTTCACAAGGGTATCTTTGAAATTGATATATGGCATCAATTTCACCAAACAATCCTTTGTTAAACGATTATAATCTTCAATAATTTTTTCATATTCTTTCGAACACTGAACAAATGGTTCTGTACGTGAATTTTTATTTCGGTATTCACGGGCTTTTTTCTTCTTCGCTTCTTTTTCAGGATCCAAAATAATAACGGGTTCTGTAATATGTGGGATAAGTCCCAAATCCTCACCGGTTTCCAGGTCTACAGCGTGAACAAATTTGTATTTTGTTTTCTCCGCTTTCGCGGTGTTTCTTTTCTTTCTAATCATAAAAAATCTCCCCTTTCGATTCAAAAACACGAAATTTCATCGTTTTTTCATCAAAGAGAGAAGGAATTTACCAACTTTTATATAACTAATATATACAGTATTAAACTTGATTTTCGAGTTTAATATGATATACTAATCACATATAAGTTAAAAATGAATGTGTTTCTCTTCGGATAAGAGAATGGTAATTCCTAAGGTTCTCCTTGTGAGTTCCGCAAAAAGGTTTGTGTTCGCAGCACAAGCCTTTTTTTGTTGCTTGTTTATTATCAAAATTGTACACGAAAAATCAACAAAAGACTAGTTTTTTCGATAGTTTTCTATTTATATCTAGTTCTCTTGTTACTGTAATAATCCTTCTTTGTATCGTATCAAACAGAAAGAAAGTTCTTTTTAGTATAGTAATAAAATCATATTTCTTTCCGTCTTTTCAAATTATTCACGGAACAGTTCCGGAGGGAACTTGAATACAAAATGTTTAATACTATCAAATTCCATGACATGAATTAAACCAGACTGTTGCAATGAAGAAATGAATAATTTGATTTTTTCTCTTGTCCTATTGTTCACTTTGGATTTTGATCCTGAAGACAATTCCCATAGTTTCAACTCTCCGAACGGTTTCGAAAGTTTTAGCTCTTTTTCTACAATGAAATGCTTTTTGTCTTTTTCGACGACGATCTTTCGTTCGAAGTCTTCACAAATAAATAAAAGGTTATCATAATTCACATTCATTAACATGACCAAGAAAAATGATAAAGGGTAAACGTTGTGAGTTCCATGTTCCCCTTCGTGTAGGAACTCATCTTCCCAAATTTCATGGAATTTGATAATACATTTCTTTAAAAATTCACATGAAATACTTTCATAGCACTCTTTTTTCGCTTCTAAATCGAAATATTTCTCTGTGAGAACATATCGATTTTCCCTATCTTCACGAACTTTTAACAAAACCTCATTCTTTACTAGATTAGAAAGATATTTTGTTCCCGTAGGTTTACTTACGCCCCAATAATCAATAATACTCTTTGTATTTCCTAGTTCGATTTCTTCCATTTCATTATCTTTAGGTGTATGTACAAGACCGTCTTCGTCTATGAACGGCAGCAATTTCGCTAGAAAATGTAATTCTGGTTGTGAAAGAACTCCAAACAGTTCTTCGAATTCTTCATGTATGTAAATGTATCCTACCATTTCACTCACGGTACGCCCTCACTTTCAAAACTTGTCCTTATTACTATTCTTCAGCATTTTTTCTCATTTTACAAGATTCCTAGGTACAATATATTTATAAGGAAAAAAATGTAAATTAAGGAGAATGAAAGATGAATTATAAAATTGAACATGTACTGAAGATTACGGATGGAGAATACAAGGACTACAGAGAAGTGTATTTCGTTTCAGAAAACACGAGTACAAAGATGATTTACATGCTGTTAGATCCGAATAACGTATGTAAAAACTTCTTTTCCTTGGGAAGAACGTATATGGAAGGGGTAATGATAAAAAGAGAAGTGGAAGGAATGATAAGATCCGAAGGATATAGATTGAAAGAGTTGTTTTCTAATACAGAGACAAGTACAAATCTGGTCACATTTCAGTATCTGCAGTTGTTAAATAATCTTATAAAAGAGAATCAAAAGATCGTATGCGTACAGGAAGAGGAAGAAGATCCAGAGTACCACTATCGCATGTTTGTACAGTTACACAATAAAGAAACGATGGAAATAACAGAGTGGTTCAAAGAAGAGAACATAGTGAAAGGACGGATCGAATCAGGAATAGGATTCCCGAAATACATGAGAGAAAAAGGGTACAATATACACGTTGTAAGGCACCTAGAAGACGTTTCTACATTATTTTAACGATGGAGGGGTAAAAACTATGGATTTAGAAGTTTACAAAGTGACAATCATCACCTACGGCGTTTGTAAGGGTTTTGAAGAGGTTTGTTTCACCGATGGAAGTAAAGAGTGGGGAGAATTAATGGTATTATTGAATACAGAGAAAGAAATCGTACGTTATTTTTCTGAGGAAGATTCTTTGGAAGAACAAGAACAAATGAGGGCTGCTGCAGAAGAAATGATTGGATCTGGTGTGTATCGTTTGAAAACTTTGTTTATGGAAAAAGAGAAGACAAAGTATCTATATGATTTTCATTACGTTTTTAAAAGAGAAGAATTAGAACAACGACGTTTTCTCTATTTCGAACAAATTCCAAAAGGGTATGGGAAATACAAATACATTATTTATCAAGATAAAGAAGGTAAAGGTAATGTAACGTACTGTTTTCCAGAGTTCAATTTACAAGAAGATTACTATATTATATCCGATGAACATTTCATAGAAAAATTAGAGGAAATGGGATTTGATTTGACTGATATCAAGGAAACGAAATTGCCATTTTAAAGAACACTCCTCGTGAGTTGTTCTTTTTTATATGAATTGATGATATGGGTCCTTTTTTGTACGTCTCATGGAGTCATCTGTTTACTATTCTTTCGGGATGGAAGTGTGATATAATCGAAGATATGAGTTGTAGTGAAGATGTAAATCCGACTATACTACAAAATGCGGAATTTCAAAGCTATGAAATAATTTACAGAAAAGATGGAATTGTGAAGCACGCATGGTCACGTCATTTTATTGTTATGAACTAACTTCTAGTAAAGATGAAAATCATTTCATTTGTTTATGTACCCATTGTTTTTCTTTATTCAAATATCTCAAATTAGAGAATAAACCAAAGAACATTTCAGAAAAAGAAGTGTTCTTTTTGTGTTCTCGATAGGGAATGAAACATATATTAGTACCCATACCTCTTTTCTTATTTATCTAAAAAAAGTTAGAATCGTAGATGTCCAGGGAGAATACATTCCCTGGTTTTTTTATGCGCAGAATTGACGATCTGCCCTCGAATTTGTACGTTTTTTGGAGTCATATTTTTACCTTTTCAGTGGACTTATATCGATTTATACGTATAATCCAATTGTTTGAAAAGAGGGGTGATAAGCTTTGAAAAAAGGTTTTACTTTAATAGAAATATTAATTGTAGTATCTATCATTTCTGTATTGGTCCTGGTGTTCATGGTGAGCACAAAAGGATATGTAGCAAAAGCCGATTTACAGCGGCAAAAAACAAATTCTATGGTATTGGAAGAAGCAATTCGGCAGCATAAATTAGAAAACGAGTCTTTACCATTTTCTACGAAAATAACAAAAGAAATGTCAAACGAAACAAAAAAAATCATCGAACAGCAATTACGAAGTAAAGGCGTTACGTTCGATTCAGTGAAAGATTCGTTTTACGAGTTAGATAGACAGAAAATAAAACAATATATAAAAGGACAAATGAGCAATTTTGAACGTTATTTCTCTTCGAGCGCGAAAGAATTAGAAGGTATGGTGTTCACCTACGATACACTTAAATCGAAGAAGGAGGGCGTTTTCAGTGGTTCTTACTTGCTTTTAGAAGTAGAGGAAGGTGGAAATGAAGTGAAACCACCAGAGCCACCAGCAGTTGTTTGTAATACTTCTGATCCATCTGCAGACGAAACAATTCGTACACCTAAAACAGGAAGAGGGATATCCTATGATCCCTATATAATCACTACAGTTGGGGAACTCCAATCGATAAAATTAAAACCTAGTTCTTATTACGAATTAGGAAATGATATAGAAGGTTGTGTAACGAAAAGTTGGAACAATGGATTAGGATTTGAACCGCTGCCATTATTTACAGGAGTTTTGTTTGGGAAAGAGTTTACGGTCAAAAACTTATACATTAATCGACCTAATCAAGATTTCGTTGGTCTCTTCTCACAAACCAATAGACCTTATTCTGCTCTACATATAAAACTGAAGGATCCTGAAGTAACTGGGAGAGATTATGTCGGTGCTGTTGTGGGTTCTTCTGGTACAAATGATAGTTTGCAATATGAATTCACTCACGTTGAAAATGGGAAAGTTACAGGTAGGAACTACATAGGAGGTCTGATTGGAAAGCTAGGAAATTCAGCTTCTTTAAGTTATTCAAGTTTCACAGGACAGATAAAAGGTGCTGAAAATGTCGGTGGGCTCGTTGGTTCCATAGAGTTCAAATTCAATATGACAACTAGTTATTTCATCGGCAGTGTCGTTGGAGAAAACAATGTAGGAGGGGTATCCGGAAAAGCAGATGTAAACAATGGATACATAGCTCTAAACAAAGTGTATGTGGTAGCAGATCTTACAGGAGGTACGAATGTAAATTATCTGTACGGCGTTCGAAACCTTAAAGTTGGTGGATGGTATGACATACAATTTTCCGATGTGTATTTTGATAAAGAAAAAACGAAATACATTACACAAGAAAAGCAAGGAGAAGTAACGGGACTCACAACAGAACAAATGAAAAATCCTGCGAATTTCAGTGAATACTGGCACTTTGGTAGAGATTGGGAAGTCGATCCGAGCCGAAACGACGGATATCCTATTGTTATAGTTACATATGAATAGATCTTCTTCGGAGGATCTATTTTTATTGTCTTTTTAAAGAAAATCGTTAAAATGACTGAAAAAAATATATAGGAGGTGGACATTTTGGTAAGAAAAATCGAACTGAAACATGTAAATGAAATTGTAGAAAATGATACATATGAAGGGTTTAAGGAATTAGCTATACAGATTATATCAGGTGGTAGACCTATGAGCCTTGTACATGTTTTATTAAACAAAGAAGGGAATGTCGAGGATACGCATTTCAAAGGCAAAGGAACCGCATATACAACCAGAGATAAGTTTAATAAGTATGAACGATCTATAAAGAAATACATCGATACAGAGGAGTTTGAAACGCAGTTATCGACCATAGAAACAACAAAAATAAACGAATTCGAACTATTTAAGAGATATAAGAAAAAAAGAAGCCTATTAGAAAATAAAACAGAAATCTTTTACGTAAAAGAAGAAATGAGATCATATTATTTCCTATCTTTTTATAAAGAAAACAACGGAACAACGAAAGCTGTTACGTATTTGTTCGATAATTTTTTGAATGGGGCAGAAAAAACGTTACGAGGCGAAGAATTTATAGAAGAATTAAAAGAAAAAGGCTATAACTTGACCGAAATGAACAACAAAGATGAAATCGAAGCAATAATAAAAAACCAGTCCTAACTATTAAGGATCTGGTTTTTACAAGATTACTTTACTTTTATAAGGAATGCATTCTGAGGGAACTTGAATGACTTGAAAATAACATCCACGCGTTGTGGACCTTCTTTTTACTACGTATCATCGATAAAATCAAGTTTTTTGTTATACTAAAAAGAAAAAAGGCGGGAAACAAATATGAATGCATACACGGAAGAACAATTTGTATATTTCACCGGAAAGTTAAAACATCTGGAAACGATCAAAGAGGATAAAGAAACGTACTGGACGGAATATAATTTATTACAAGACTGGCTGCAGCAAAACCAATTGAGCACGGCATTTATTAACTGGGTAGAAAAGAAAATCGAACAAAAAACAAGATAAAAAAACAGACGATTATTTTCTGTTTTTTATATCTTGTTCCATTTTTTCGTAATAATCGATCACCTTTGCAATATTATAGCCGACACGTCGCAGAGATTTATAGAATGTTCGATGCTGGTAAATTAATTGTGTGGATATTTCGGATGTATATTCCTCAAAAACATCATTTATTTTTATAAGTTCATTTTTCCGATTCCGTACATAAAAGAAGAATTCGTATTTTCCGCTATGTGATTCTTTATATATACATGTAATGGGGATCTGTTCTTGTTTTAATCGTTGTCTGTACTCGTAATCCTCGAAATATCTCAACAGGTCGTTTTCTTCACGTTCCGAAAAAACAAGCTGCAATCTCCATGTTTTCTTATCAACGAATTCTTTTATTTCACGGAATTCTTTCCTATCGCGCTTATAATGTCGATTCATTCGCACAAACTCGTCTTTTTCATTCACTAGGACTCCAACGGGTAAAAACAGACCTTGTTTCCAGAATTTCAGTTCCTTATATCCCTTAAACGGACCATCTACGACTTCGAAATAACTCCTTAATTCGAACATCGAACGTCTCCTTTTCATCCTTTTGTTCTTATTCTATACATAAGAACAAAAAGAGAGACACTTTTATTTCGTTAAAAAGAACAATTTAAAGAACAGATACATATGAGATAAAACTCAAATTTGGCGTTTTTTCCAAATAAGATTTTGGACAAACTCCCAAATATGATGATTTTCCCAAAATAAAATTTGATAATTATTGACGAAATGGACTAGGAATCTTATAATAAACATATAATAAGTAATAAGTAGAGGTAGCCTACGTTATACCCAGATGGTTTGGGGTGAAACTCCATCGGAACATGCTACTCGTCATACGTGCGAGATTGCTACCATTTATTTTTCAAATTCAGAACCCTGTGTCCACAGGGTTTTTTATTTTATAAGGGAAAAAGGGAACGGAACCATGTCTATTCTTAACTTATCCGATCTAGAGAACCATCCTACGAGAACGAAACAACACGAAATTTCAATTTCATTGCTTGCAAATTATTATGAAACATATTTGCATCCAAATTATTATGATTTCAAGCTTAACAATGGAGTAACAATACGGATTGATTTCCATAAAGAGCATTTTTGCCATTTGGTTGGAATAGATCAAATATCTACAGCTAAGTTTAAAAACCCTAATGACACACGGTTATTCATGTATCGAGGGAAAAACGGATTTAGACGTTCCAAAAACGGAAAATATGAATTCAATCATCTACGAGCATTACATCAACATGAATTCAACAAACAAAAAGATAAAATGTTTTTCTTTCACTTTATACACACTATGTTAGATTCCGTTAACCTAACACTTGTGAATTATACAATCATATCCGGTAGTACGATTCGTTGTGATTTCATGTTTTATGATACATACGACAACGCTTTGTTACACTTGGGAGTAGAAAAAGATCGGAAAACCGGTTATTTTTTCCCAAAGACATTTTTCGTACGTTATTTAACAAATACACAGGCGGATAAATATGTAAAACCACAAACGGTCGTGGGAATTACACAATTAACAAAAGTACCTAGATAGTTTATCCTATTTAGGTTTTTTTATGTTTATATAGACAAAATACATACGTGCTTTATCGAGAATACAATATCATCTAAATGTTTCTTTTTGAGTTTTTTGATAATCGGAGAAAGCCTTTCGAATCACGGTGGGGACGTGATTCGAAAGGCTATTTTTACATAAGACAACCTACGTTTTTTATAAAGAATGCATACGATGTATTCCACTACTTAAGCCCCTTTTATATAATCGACCTGGAAAATCGATTAAGGGGTACATAATCGCTTGAGACAAATTCCAAATCACAGTTGCCGTTCATATACTGTTATCCCATAAGACAGTAACCTCTTCATAAAATTCGACCTGGAAAACCGAATAGAAGAGGTACATAAGGACAAAACACCAATTCTCCATCAAGAACATATAATGAAATTGGAATCGTAACAAAACAAAAAAAGAACTGGCATCGCTGCCAGTTCTTTTTTCATACAAATAATTTCAGCAGCCATGATAAAGCTGCGCCAATCACTGTTGTACCGGTCGCAAAAAGAACCGATAACTTTAACATACGATATTTCGTAATCGTTAAATCTAATGAAGCATCTGTTACATTGTTATGTATTTCTACAACTTTAAAATTGTATTCATGCTCACTCGAACGAACGTATAGCGCCTTGTCCTTTTTGAATTTTAGCTTGAATACTGTTTTGAATTTATTCACAGAAATTCCCCCGTATGATTTTTCCTCAAATCAAACCATATAGATCACATGTATTGGCACATGTATCACTCCCGGCGAGAATACTCCGCAAATGAATTGTACCCTGTTTTTCTGAGGAAATCCAGAGGTGAACAGTTAATTTCCAATTTTTTTCATGCTCAAAATAAAAAATTCAGACGGATTTGTTTTTGTTTTTTTACAACAGCAATGAATTCATTTTTTACACGTTCAGAGTAAACATCATGCTCAAAAATACAATAAAGATGGAACAAATATCCGCCGGGATGAATGAAATAATTGCAAAACTCTTTTGTTTCTTTATCATAATCAATAGAAAATTGTAATTCGCTTAACATAGTAGAACGACAAACGATTTGATGTCTCGTATCATAATGATAAATTGGTTCCATGCTTTCGAAAACTATGTAAGATTCGTCTATGAATAGATCATTACTCACAATTTGTACAACTTCCAGCATAGCCATACTTTGATATTCTACAAAGCGTTCTAGTCTTTCGGCTTGATAAAATTCTGAAAAGGCGATGTAAAGCAAATCCTCTTTTGTGAATTCAATTTCTTCTTTTGTTTCTCTACATAAATAATAAAAACTATCTATAATTCCATGTACTTTTTTATGTTCTTTGGTTGTTAGTATTAATATTTGAGTTGGTTCACCATCTTTAACAAAAGAATAATGGTACATTTGAGGGCGTTTTGTTCTTTTTATTTCCATTTTATGTTCATATGTTAATTTAAACATTCATTTTCACCTCATTTCACAAATAATAAATTCATACGTACTGCAGCATCGCTTCTAACAAAAGAATAAAACAAAGAATGTCCGCGTTCTTTTTCTTGTTCGATTTCTTCAGATAGATCTATAAACAAATCATAAGATTCAATATGGCAATTCACTTTTTCATCTACACAAACTAGTATCTTTATAATCATTTTCGTCTTTCTGTCCATAGAAAGACGAATAAAGTACGGTATAACGCCTTTTATAGAAAGATCCAGGAGAAAAACATCTGGATTCATTGAATTAATTATTTCTTTAAAGGTTAAATTTTCAGCACAAATAAACACACGGTATCCCCCTTTGTCGTTCAGGTTCATCCGTGTGTTTCGTTTTTCATCGTATTCATTTTTTTACTTGCTCCTTATAGAATAAAATGTAATCTTTGTTCTTTCATCTTTTTGATTTGTTCAAGCAAATACTTCAAATCTATTATATTAATACAACCACAATACTTTGGGTTGTCTATAAAAGCATTATAATAGCGGCAAACATGACACACATCATCCATATGCATCGTTTTTATATCTGTTGTAACCCAATCATTTAATTCAGGCTGAAAGAATGCTTCAAACCCAATCCTATTCTTTCCTTTTTTGAACGTGATTATGATCCACATCGTATTTCTTTCAAAAAATCCACTTGCATACAGATCTTCTATTTTCCGTTTGGATTTTCGTATTTCCACTCTTTCTATATCTAAAAAATGCTTTTTTTCTTCGAAATCCTCTTTCCAATGATTATCCATTTTTATAATCTCTTCCCACGTTTTTGTTAATCTATTTTTCTTATCATTCACCATTTATTCACCCCTTTTCTATTTCAACATCTGTTGTAATCGGTACCCTTTTAATATCCGAACCGATTTTTTATATTCTTCTTCAGTTAAAACGTTTTTTCTGAAATTGCTTTCTAATATGTACATAATTCTCTCGTAGCCTGTCGTGATAAAAATTTTATTTCCAAACATACTCCACGGGCTCCCTGTAAAACTAATCGTTTCCCAAATTTCATTATCTACTAAAGTTATATAAGACCAAATCTCTGTTTCTATTTTCCGAGGAACTTTTATAATACACTCGTCAATCGCTAGTTCTTTTAAGAAAAATCTAAAATGGATTTCTGTTTGATTTATGTACCACCATGTAAAATTACAAAATTGCCTTTCTTCTTCAGCAACTTCTCTTTCTAAAAACATATTAAAAAAATCATTAGGACTATAACAGTTCACAAGACCTCCCATCACGTCACCTCTTTTTTATTAAAAAATGTACTCTAAACGATCTTTTGTATATTTCTTCTTAAATTCTGGACTTACTTTAACTTGTTCTGGTTTGTTTTTAATAATATCGAGCATTTCTTCAAAGTATTTTACTCCGCTTTTCAGACAAAAGGCTTCTTCCTGATCTTCTTCCCATTCCAAAGCTTGTCTTACTTTTTCTAATTCATCTTGTACACATGAAATGAAACTGTTCTGACTTAGCATCTTACGAGCGATAGTTTCTATTTCATTCGTTACATGAGTGATATGGTCTAGTGAAATAAGATTTCGATGAGATTCATACCCAATAAGAACAGAATGATCTTTTAAATAAACATGTAAATCGAATTCTTCATGCATTGGTTTTAGTTCTCCGATTACTTCTTCACTTATATTCATCACCATGAAGCGGACGTAAAAGTCATGAAAAGAATTCGAACCGTCGAAATCGAAATACTCCATTTCGTCTAAAATAGCGATACGATACGATTTATTTACATTTAAAAACTCGAATTTCTCTACTTGCATTACACACACCCCTTTTATTCTTTTCGTTTTTTAGCTTTTTCAACGATGATCCTTGCCTGACTGTAGTTATAATTCATTTCAGCGAACGAAGTAGCGTTTTTTACTCCGAGCCTATATTTTTCGAACAGCTGTAATTCTTCGTCTGTTAATTCTGTTATAAACGTCGGAAAACGGATTATATCCCCCATAAAAGCACCGTCCTTATATAATCTTTGTAATTACAACTTCATTCAAATGGATTTCGTCTGGATTACTGTATTCAATTCGGATACTTCCTATCAATTCATCGACTTTATCCATTTTAAAATGTACATTGGAATAGGTAAAAGTGTCATAACATGGAATATAAAGTTGTATCTCAATGCAATTTTCCATTTGAGGCATTACAAATCGAAGTTCAAGTTCAAAATTATAAAAATGATCTACACGTTCCAAAATAGTACCTATATGTGTCTTTTTCTTTAAAAAGATTTTCCGAAGATCTTCTTTTATTATTTCTATCCGTTCTAGTGTAATACAATTCTCGAAAAACGTGATCAAAGGCGGCAAAAACTGATCATCAGGATTCAACATTGCTTCTAAACGAATCGATTTAAATTTCCTCTGTGCTTCGTCCATAATCGAATCGAACAAGCTTTTATTTAATGTTATTTTTTCAACTTGCATATTTTTATTTAAATAGAAAGTTCTCGGCTCCGCTTGATCTAATAAAATATAAATCTCCGCTGCGTTTTTTGTTTTTATATTATAAGTTATTCCCTCATAAGTGGTTATGTTATCTGAATGCTCTACAATCCAATGTACTTCAACCATTTCCCCATTTTTGGTGTATACATCTATATTCATTTGTTTCCCCTCCTTGGGATCATGTATCTCTTTTTATATGTTCACGTACCCTTCGTAGAAACTCTTCTTCGGTAATTTCTCCATTTAATTGTTTCAAGACCAAATCATTGTGTTGATCCGTTACCTCAAAACCTTCCGTTTCCATTGTTCTTCTTACGCTTTCCAGTTCTTTTTTTCTTATCTTCTTTTGTTTTTTCATCCTTTTTCTCCCTTACTTCTTCTATACTACGAATGATGAACGTATCTTCTCTTTTGTCGTTATACATCCCTATTAATTCGATGTAAAGAGTCCATTCTCCGATCAAATCCCCTTTTCTACCGTACATATAAGAAAAATAAGGGGATCTTACTCCTTTTTTTACATTGTATAGCTTCAATTGAAATTGTTCTTTATCATACATCCTGGTTATCGTGTAATCATATTCGATTTCATCGAATTCATTAAGGAATTTTTGTAATTCATATAACTTTATTTTTTTGTTTTTTAAGCTTCTTTCCATTTCGAATCCAATATAATCGAATTTATCTCTTGTGATCATGTTTTTTAAGTAAGCGGAAATCCCAGGTTCACCATAGTCAGAATATTGAAATAATTTTTGTAATCGTATTTCCTTGTTTTTTTGTTCAATAAAACATTTGATTTCTTGTTTCATTTCCTCTGGTAAGCGCTTTGCACGTCGAAACCCTTTTCCTTTGAGATGTACATAAGGAAGAAATTTATCTTTTTCTACGAGTACAAAAAGACGAAATTCCTCTATATCACACTCAAAATCAACTAATTCGCCATTCTGGACACATATTTTTTCATTTGTGATCATTTTCCACCTCTCTGACTTCCTCTACTCCACGAAGAATAAACAAATCATGCTCTCTGTCTTCAGGAGTCCCAAGTAATTCAATATATAGGACCAATTCTCCGACGAATTCACCAGCATTTCCGAAACGAGGTGAAAAAGATGGGATCATTGAATCTTTTTTTACCGTATAAAATTTTAATTGAATTTCTCCTTCGAAATAGATTCGCTTGATTGTTAGTTTGTGTTCAACGTCTAAGTCTTGGAAAAACTCACGAATTTCGAAAAAACGAACTGTTTCATTTAACAAACTTTCCTCTAAGAGAAATTTCATGTGATCAAACTTATCTCGTGTTATCTGTTTGCTCAAATAAGAAGAAATACCAGGATGACCATAGTCCGCACTTCCAAATAAACTTTGTAATCGAAACTCTTTTCTTTGTTGTTCGATAAAATCTTGGATTTCAACTTTCGTTTCCGTTAGCAAACGTTTAGCTATTTTAAATCCTTCGCCTGGAACATGTACATATGGAAGAAACTTGTCTTTACATACAAGAATATATAAACGTAAATTATCGATGTAACATTCAAAATCAACAACTTCACCATTGCGAATGCATAATCTATCTTCATTGATCTCAATCATATCTATACCACCTTTCTATAAGAAGAAGAGATTGAACGATCAATCTCTCTCTAATTCATATTCTTTCATAATCTTGTAAAACGAATTTCGTTTCAATTCTAATAAGTTCATAAAATAAGCTGCTGTGATCTCACCATCTTTCCACTTATCAAAGTTTTCTTCTATTAAAAGAAGCTGTTTCTTTTTCAAAGTAGATAAATTAACACGTGGGCGACCGAGGTATTTCCCTTGGGCTTTGGCGATAGCGATACCTTCTTCCTGGCGCTTTTTCGTATTTTCAATTTCTTTTTGAGCCACAAAAGAAAGGACCTGTAATACAAGATCACTAACAAAAGTCCCAAGCGTATCTTTGTCTTTCGTTGTATCAAGTAATGGCATATCAATTACCCTGATATCCGCTCCAATTGTCTGTGTGATATATTCCCATTCTTTCTTAATCTCTCTAGCGTTACGTCCGAATCTGTCGATAGAATGGACGTAAAGCAAGTCCCCGGCACGCAAGTAAGATTTCAAAGTTTGGTATTCTGGTCTTTCAAAATTCTTCCCTGTTTGTTTGTCCACTTTTATATTTCGTTCATCAATTCCAAGATCCAGCATCGCTTGAACCTGGCGCATTTCGTTTTGTTTTTTTGAGCTAACTCTAACATAACCAAATGTCATTTGTTTCATATGTAATTCCCCCTCTTCTTACTTTCAATATAGGGAAAGTATTTGTAAAGGTCAAGAGCATTTTACAAATATTTATAAAATATCAACCTATACCTTTATAACACGGTAAAACCTCGATTTTTTGCCTTCTGCAAAGGTACACCTTAATAAACAACGATAAATCGTTGAAAACAGTACATTCTCTTTTAAACAACAGTAAAACTTGATTTATGGATTTAAATGAGTAGGATAACGTCGTCAAAAGGGAAGAGGTGAACTTTTTGGATCAAACACTTTATGAAAAGAACAGGATTATGTTGTATTCCTTATTGGTCATTGCCAGTATTAATATGTTGATGCTCTATTTAATGGCGAAACCACTAAACCTTATTTTAACGATTACATCTTCGACTATCTTCGTGACTGTGATTATGTACTATTTAATAGAAAGAAATTTTCAAAGAGCGGCTACTTATTGGTATACGATCGGGATCAATAGTATTGTTATCATTTATATTTTTAAAGATCAAAATATCGGAAACCTGTTATTTCTTGCCGTTTGTCTTGCAATGACGATTTTATATCAGAATTGGAAGAACACACTACTATCCGGGATCATAGCAGTCACTCAATTAATTGTTACGTTTATATTCATTCCTGGAGCATTCGGAGAACAAAAAGTACAATTGCTATGTTATTTCTTGTTTTCTTATATCGTTCTAACAAGCCTTCTTACATTTTCTTGTTATTTCACATCTAAGTTACAACAAAAAATCAAGCATACATCAGACAAAGCGGTAAAAGATGCTGCAGCTGTAGAAAAAGCATATAAACAGAACAAAGAGAATACAAAATTAATCGATAAATTCGCAACTTCATTAAATCAAAACGTGATCGTCCTGAATTCTGGAACAAAAGAAATGAATCAATCATTCTCGGAATTAAACGATACATTTGCCATGCAGGGAAATTCTATGGGAGAAGTATCTTTGCATCTTGTAAACATAAAGGAACAAACAGAAGATATTCAAGGAAGTACAAACGGATTAATGAAATACAATACAGAATGCGAAATTGTTATAAACGATTCTTCCAAAGAAATTCATGAATTAAAAAATATTATCCAGGAATTAAATAACGTTTTTTTACAAAACGTAGAAACAGCAAATCGTTTAGATCAAAAAATGGAGGATATACAAAGCATTATCAGATCCATTAACGAGATTTCTCATACAATCAACCTGTTATCGCTAAACGCGAGTATAGAAGCGGCAAGAGCCGGAGAACATGGAAAAGGGTTTGCCGTCGTGGCTGGTGAGATCAAAAAATTGGCGTTTCTATCTAATAAAAGCACTACTGAAATTTCTACTATCCTACAAGAAGTACAACAAGAAACAGAGGAAAGTAAAGACATTACGAACAGTTCTAAGCTGTATATAGAAAAAACATTAGAAAATAGCAATAAGGTAGAAGAGGTATTTGAAACAATACTTCAGACAAGCATGCGAACAAAAGAAGAAATACGGAACATATTTAATCGAATCAACGTTTTAAAAGATTCAATTAGCGGCACTTCAGAGCAATTGGTCAATTTAAACGTCGTATCGGAAGAAAATAATTCGAATTTAGATCAGCTGAAAAAGAATTTCGAAGAAATCACCCATCAATTCGATCATATTCAAGAAGAATTTTCCGAAATGAATGCATTAGTGCAAGGAAACGAACTGTAACAGGTTCGTTTTTTGTTGCGGAAATGAAATTAGAACTAAACATACGATATAAATTTACTGTATGGAAAATATTATTGCCCTATGAAAAAAAGCTTCAATTACTCAAGTAAATGAGGCTTCAGACCGCTATATATAAAGGAAGAACAGTTTTGTTTCGAAGAATGACGAGCTTTGTTATGTATTTTTTACACATCAACAAAACAAAATAACAAATAACTATATATAATAGAAGAAACTCGTTCAACAAATATAATTTACAACTACAAAAAATCCATTCATTTTGTTTTGAATGCACATAATGATATGTAAATTTAATTTGTACATTACCCATTAAAATCACAAATAATAAATAAGACAAATTATTTTGTTTTCAAAAATAAATATCATTTTACATTAATTAAAAACAATCGTTTTATGCATATATAATAGAAGAGATCAGAAAGATGGTTAACCCCCTTTTCCATTTTTCTCCTCGATGTAAAGCGGAAAACACAATTAAATGAAAAACGTATTCACAATTCAAAAAGAGAAAACATCCCTATAATCATTGTTAAATCAATATTTCTATTCCCTTTTTATTTAAGTGCAATATAAATTGCACTTATTTTTTATTGTCAATCTCTATTGACGATTGGATAAATTTCTCGTATATTTAAATTAACATAATAGAAACGTAAAGTAATATATATACATGAAACACAAAAATTTTGTTGTCAAAAAGGAGATGTAAATTGATGAATAAGAAGATGGGAAAAAAAGAAGAAGAACAAAAGAAACAGGAAGTTTTAAGACAAGTATTGGCTGCCAAGGGCATGAGTGAAGAAGAAATCTTAGACGTTTTAAAAGATACGGAAATTAAAATGACTGGACGTACGGATTTAGATCCAAAATTAAAATCAGTGAAAGAAACGGCTGCTATCTTGGAGGAACGTTTGGGTGGATTTTGGAACGAAAGAAAAGTACATCGTGTCATCGGAAGAGGCGAATTAACACCAATCAACCTCAATACCCCAAGGAAACTAGGGTATCAATTAGAAATGAAGGACATCGAAAATTTCATTCGTTTAGAAAGCCAAACAACAGAAGATTGGAAAAACAGTTATTATAGCGAAGTAAAGAAATATGAAGATCTGAAGATACAAATCGAGAACAACCAAGGAAAAGATGCAGTAGAATTACTAGAGAAGATCCAGGAATTAGAAAACAAAGTAGACGAATTACAAGCTAAAAACGACCATTTAACAGAACAAAATCGCAAACTATTAGACGGTTATAATAAGGATATGGCAGAACGCCCTTCCAAAATCAAATACGAAAAAACACTGAAAGAAAAAGAAGAGACAGAGCGCCAACTAAAACAATTAAAAGAAGAAAACAGTGTATTGAAAGAACAAAACGACCAATTGATCAGCGAAACGAAAGATGTTGCTGCAGAGACAAATACAGAAGAGTTAGAGCAGCTGTTAAAAGAAAAGAATGAATTAGAAACAACAGTGAAAGAAAACGATCAAACCATTACAAAACAACGCACAGAGAATGATAAAAAAGATCGCAAAATCAAGCGATTAGAGAAGAAAATAAAAGATTTAGAAGCAAAAGAAATTACAGTGGAGTGATCCATTGTTTTTTTGAAATAAAAATAAATTATCCATACAGTATAAAATTACGGTATTAATAATTTTATACACAATCAATCGAATAAAAGGAGTGTTTTTTCAAAACACAAAGGAACTAAACATACAATAGAAGAATATCGTATGTATAGTTTTCTACTCTATTAACGAAGGATTGATGCTGCTGTGCTTAAAATTATTGATACCTTTGATCCAGAAGAAATCAAAGAAAGAATTTTAAAAATCGCAAATGAATACGATCCAACACTAACATGTCATATTCGAGAAGATGAAAAAAGTTTTTACTTTTTTATCTTTCAAGAAGCTGCAGGAATGGAGAACACTAGGTATCTGTTCCATTTCAGCAATTCAAAAAAAGAACATGGTAAAATCGATTCTGTTTTATTCAAAAACGGAGATGATTGTAAAGAATGCATAGTGACGGATACATTGGAAGGAACGAAAGAGTTCGTATTAACAATAGAAGAAGATTTAACCAAAATCGAACAAAAAATAAAACAAAAATTCGATAGTGGTTTTTTTAGTGAGATTGAATACAACGATTTAATAAAAGAAATTAAAGCAGAACGATTAAAATCGTTATTTAAGTAAACAAGGATTTCATAAAAAATAAAACAACTTCCTTCTATAGAAGAGGAGGTTGTTCATCTTGGCGATACGATTATTTTATGATAAAAAAACAACTTATATGGTATCAAATCTGCCTTCAGCAGCAAAAGAATCAGGAATGAAGTATGATGACACTTTTTTCAATTACTATAATGATGTATGTCCTGGCTGCCAACAGAAAATGAAAGTAGTCAATAATACAGTAAGACAGGTTGGTTCTGTTACTGCTGGAATTGCCTTTAGGACAGAATATATGTACCCTTATGTTTTGTGTAAAACGTGTGCGAAAGATACAGACAAAGATAGAATACTAAGCAATGTTCAAGGATATGTATTTCAGAAAGTTCCTCACCTGGGCATTATCTTGGAACAAGAAGAGTAAAGAAGACAACGGAAGATAGTTTTTTTATAGAAAAGATGAAAATTTCAGACTTAGCAGATTGATTGTATGAAAATTTTCGATTTATCTTATAGTAAAGATAAAAACGTGTCTTTCGACGTGGTTTCTCGACCGATTAAATATCAAGTACCTTACAGTAAAGGTCCAAAAAGAGCCATTAGCAGGTTCTTTTTTATTTATATACCAAATAAACAGCGATCACGCACATACACTGTAATGAGGTGTATCCAATTGAAAAACATAATCATAAATGAATTTCAGATATATACAAACAAAGGGAAGCTTGTCGAATTCAGCGTACATTACGAGTACAAAGTGACGAGGAATAGGGAAGAACAACAGATATTTGTCGTTTTAGACGATTCGGGAATTCGTGTTCTTCAATATGGGGATAAAGGATTCATAAAAAGGCGCATTTCAAAACGTGTTCTATATTTTTTTCTTCAAAAGGCAAAAGAAGAATTCGAAAAAGTAAAATTGAAAGCCGTGGTCAATGAATTTTATCCTATAAAACCACCTATCATGGATCATTTCAATACGATCATAACAAAAGAAAAATTCGAAGAGATAAAAAAAGAAGCTGCGGCAAAATTTTTGAACAAAACCATGCCACTCACAAGCGTTTATTTATGGTTCCGGGATCACGACGTCGTTATGTATGTCAATTTAGATTATTTCGATGAATACTTTACGATATTTTGTTACGAGCCTGTATACTCCGATTTCCACAGATTTAAGTATCCCGTGATCAGTTTAGAACGGTACATCGGGAGAGTCGATTTTCGAACCAGAAAATCAGATTCCGGTTCTGAATTCAGAGAAATTCTTTCTATAGAATAGAGAATAGAGAATAGTATATAAATCTATTTTATGTATATACTAAAACATAGTGATATAAGAAGCATTTGCAACTATGTGGATTGTAAACAAATATCGCTGAAATACGAAGTGTTTGGTCAGCAATTTTTCGTTTTATGTGAACTATTCGGATTGTGAAAACGGTTTTTTGTGCATTCTTCCTTCTGTTTCCTGTATTTTATAAGAACAATTTGGATTGTAAATTGGGAATTTTTTAAGTTTTTTGCTTACGATGTGAATTTTATATTAACCATGCGGACTGTAAATGACATTACTTCAGTATATGAAGATAAGGATGCTTTATACGAACTAAATGGACTAAAAACATAGAACAAAGAAAAAAGAGCCTGGGAAAAGGCTCTTTTTTACACACAGTTGATATGACATGGAATTTAAAATGAAATTAACTTGGAACACTTATATATTTCTTCGAATCGAACAAAATCCTTTTCGTTTTTTCGATAAATAAAAAAGAAGTCGTTTTGACTTCTCTTTTCACAGTTCTTTAACGGAAAACTTACATAAGTGAGATTGTATTGTGTTTAAGATGTAGGTCCCACAATAGCATTTATAGTTTTGAAAGGGTTTTTAACGAACAGTCCGTCGACCTTTTCCCTCCTACATACTAGGGACACGTCTGATTTCAAACGAAACCTACGAATTCGTAACCTTTCTTCTTAGGAGTTCCAAAACAAAGACCAAAATACAAGTGTAACAAGAAAACAGGACAAAAACTCGCTCTTTTTCTGCCCTGTTTCTTTATAATTCTTTTTATATCTTTGTCAATCAATTATTTTCCCCAGCGCAATCGAACCCATAATTCATTTTCTAACCCTCTTTCTCTTATCCATTCCGGAAAGGCATTTCTTCGTTGTTCTTCCTCATACAATTCGAAAAAATAATCATAATCGTCTACTGCAGCAACATCTTTTGAAATTCGCTCATCTTCCATATACAATCCCCCTTATTTGCCATTCATTTCGTGTGTCCACTGTATATACACTCTTCATACACCTATCCATAGTTTGAGTAAGAAAGCCCGTTCTTATGCGTTTTTTAGTATTATTTTCCATACAGTAAAATTATACTGTATGGAAAATAATATATCTTTGCAAAAAAAAGAGGACGCAAATCCTCTCTATTCTTCGTTATCTTCTAGCTGCGGCGCCGCGTCTTCCTTCTTTTCTTCCGGTTCGTCTTCTATTTCATCAGGCTTATTCTTTACGGAATCCCAATGGATTCGCAAATCTCGGATCAATTTCGTATTTTCTTCCTTGCTAACAATGGTATAAGGTTTATTTAATATAAATTCTTTGATTTCTTTCATTTGAGTATGCTGTTGAAATTCATTCGTCATAGATTTTCCTGTTAAATTATACGTGCGTAAGACTTCATAAAAACTTGGGCAGATCAACACTTCATCTTCTTCAATAAGAATAGAAAGGTATCCGCTCTGATTCGTGAATTTGCTGTAGTCTGTCAATAATGTAAGAATATCTTTTTCATCCTTTATATTCATTTTACGTGGAGTTAAAAATGAATTCATGAAATCCTTTATTTTTACGAATACATTGTCACCACCACCATTTTCATAAAAATCCATCACATTATATTTAAAATTAGGATCTGTAATATCGATCTTTTTGTTTGTTCTGTGTGTTTCTATTTTTTCCAAAGCTTCCTCGATCATCTTTATATGAATAGAAATGATTTCTTTTAAACAATGATATTGAAACTTCGTAACCTTTCTATAACAGTAATATAAGATTTGAAGATAAAAAGAGATCTCTGTCAAAAATTGTTTTGTGTCATCTAAATAATTTTTTAATTTATACATTTCCATATCGTTGCCTAATATGAAACTATTATGTATGTTTTCGTATCTGTCCAGGAATTTTATATATTCAAGGAAGTACACTCTGAGTACAAGTTCGTATTTCTCTTTTTCCGCCATTCTTTCAACCCAGCGTGGATCTGTAGATTCTG
This sequence comes from Bacillus sp. FSL W8-0519, assembly GCF_038005585.1. Classification (NCBI taxonomy): domain Bacteria; kingdom Bacillati; phylum Bacillota; class Bacilli; order Caryophanales; family Bacillaceae; genus Bacillus; species Bacillus sp. FSL W8-0519. The sequence continues at coordinate 7,125 of NZ_JBBOTL010000005.1, read as the reverse complement.
GGTCCATCTGATTCTTTTCATCTACTGTGACATGTATATGGGGTTTGCTCCCATCTGGCTGAATTTCCACTAATAAATAATAATTTTCCTTATTTTCTCTCGGGCAATCGAAGTCTGTAAAACGCGTATCGCCTTTTTTTCTTCTTTTTTCACCGAATAATCTCCCTACTCTCCATAACCCTAAACCATATGATTCATGATCATGCATAAGTGCTTTTAAGAAACCCCATGGTGGGATATGTGGATAAAAAGTTTTTTCTTCATCGTAGAATTTCATATGTATTTCGTTTCTAGCTAGAACATCTTTTTCCAATCCCGGATAAGTCATTTCTTCTGAAAACCTCAATAGAAGCTTTTCGTCTTCATTCACATCTTTTTCTACTATTTTCAAAGATGGAAAAATCGAAGATCTTTTAATAAATAATTTCAATACATCTCTTTCTTCTTTCGTTATATTAATTTCTTTCACGGTCATCACCTCTCATGTTTTCATTGTACGACAAAATTTACTTTTTTCCACAAATTTACAAATTTTATGCTAAAATAATGGGGATTTAACTATTTTATAATCAATTTCCGATTATTTTCGTGACTCGCCCATCATAGCAGTTCACAAAAAACAAACTACGAAAGACGTATATTAATAAACAATATTTCGTCAAACGAAGAGGACCATCACGAACTTCGCTGAAGGATCTCACAACAATTAAATTACCAATTTTTAAAGATTTACCTGTAACAAACGCAATAAAAATTTAAAAAGATTTACCGCAACACAAGTAACAAGATTCAAGCTTTATCAAAATAACAAAGCAATAAACAGTATTAGATTCACAGCAAAACCGATTTTATAAATCAAAGATTTATCGTAACAACAAGGAAAAAAGATCAAAAAATATGAAAGGATTAAATGTATCAAATAGAAACAACAAGTAACAAAAAAGTAATAACGAGTTTTAAAGATTTACATGCAACAACAGTAATAAAAAAAGGAAATAAATTGACAAAATGAAATTCAGATTTACCGCAACAAATAGAAACAAATAAATAAAAAACGAATTACCACGGAAAAAATAAGAGATTACGTGGCTTTTTGCATTCCATCAAACATGTAGAAAAGATCATAAAGGAGGAGATCACATTGGGTTCTTAATGGATTGAAGTGAAACTGATCAACACAACAAAACAGAAAGAACAAGCTTTGCAAACTGATCAAGCAAAGTGGCAAAAACACAAAAATCTTTGAGAGGAGTGATTTACACCAGAACTTATAGAAGTTTGGTGAAGGAAAAAAGTCTGTCAGTGCCTGAACGGGGAGAACAGATACCAGATGAAAATAAGAAAACTGGAAAAGAGAAATAGATAAAAAATATACGAGAGGAGAAAGAGGAGGAGATAAAGCGAACAAATAACAAAAAAATAAATTATTGGAGGGTAACAAAATGCCTTAAAACAAAATAAGAAAATAATGTTGATAAGCAGCTTTTAGCCTTGAGGAAGTAGTACAATAGCAAGTTTCTAAGATCCGGTTTTAGAGTGACCTCATCGCGAAGAAGAACTTTTAATACAAACCACATTTTTTTTGAATTTACCATTAATGTGCGTCTTTTTGTCATGGTGTTTCGGTTTTCGATCGCTTTTATGTGCTGCGTGATAACGCGGCACATAAAAGGGGGCGAAAACGCAGACAGGATGCTGATTTATCAGCATCCGTCTGCTTGTCGAACGTTGGATTTGTGTCTCGTTTCGCATTCGCGGTAGCGAATGTGGAGCGAGGCACGAAGTCAACGGAGACAACATCTTTGCCGACTCTTAACTTCAGAATTGGGGTAATTTGTGCTTGGCACAAATTACAATCAATTCTGAGGTTAAGAGTCGAGGGGTAACGCTCTCGACTCTGGGGCAAAGAAAGATCGTGGTAACACGAGATTGCGCACACCAGAGTCGATTACACCCGCCTCTACCGAAGTCTGCAGCGAAATGCAGGCGTGGTGAAGCTGACGAGTCCAGCTTCGACTTTTTCTTTTTCGACAATCTTTTTTGCAATTTTCCACATTTATGATATAAACACACACGAAATCCATTCATGGATACAAATCGTTCAAACATAAGAACGAAAAGACTTTTTTTGCTTGGGAAGGAGGTAATTGAATGAGTCATCTTCGATATTCCATGATGATAGAACGTTCATTCATACAAGAAAAAACCAACCAAAAACAATTTCCGTTCCAAAAAATAAATACAAAACGAATCGTTATCTTAACGCATGCATACAAGACAGCTTTCGGAGGGAATCGATTGTTAGAAGTGTTTTTTCGATTCGAACAAAAAAATGACAACTTTTTTTATATAAATTTTTACTTTGATCCTATAATGAATACATGGGAAATGAAAGAATTCCATCATTTATCGAGGAATCCATTCATTTCAAAGAATTTCAAAATTTTGTACATACATGAAAACCATAAAAGAACAAAAAAAGAAATAAAAAAACAAATCGAACAACTTGTTTTTTATCACGATACGATTCAAAAACTTCCATTTATTATAAATACAACATTATCATAAGAAAGGTGGTGATTGACTTGGGAAGAAAGAAATCGCGTAAGACCTTAATAAAAGAGTCAGTAAAAAAACGCCAAAAACGATCGTATAAAAAATCTAAGTGGCAAACTTGGGATGATTTAGGGATTTCGGACAAGTTCGGTTGGACCCACGATGAAAGACAAATGTATTTTAAGTTCATATCAAATATTCACAAAGCCTTGAAGAAATCTAATATGATCATCGAAGAAAATCGAATTGACGATCGAACAAAAAAAGATTTCGTTGATCATAATAACCATGCAACGGGAATATGGAGCATGTCTACAAAAAACGGATTAGATAAAACAGCTATTAATTTTACAAAACACGTTGTAAAGAGCCATTCCAATGCGATGAAACAGTACGAAAATGGAGAAATTCCTTACAAACCAAAGAAAATGGAGGATTTATGCCATGTGAGACTTACACACGTACGTTCTTACACAGAAGATAAATTACTAGGTAGATTTAAAGATAATTTCGTAGAAGATGAAGAAAAACAAGTCCCTCTCGCCATTTCTACGGTACAAAAATACTGTAATGATATAAAAAAGATTTTCGAATGTACTTCAGCTTTTGGAATAAAGGCACATGAAAACCTGGATTTCAAATCTGTAAAAAAAGAAATTGGAACTGTGAGCCTATATGATCGTGTGCGCGGCAAGGGGAAAACCGACGGGCGAAAGGGATATACATTAGAACAGTGCGAAAAGATGATCAAAGTAATGGATGATGATCCGGTGGGACAATCTATGTTAAAAACATTAACGTATATGGGCTTTCGTCATGAACATTTAAGTTTGATAACCTGGGACGAATTGTATGATACACAGAAAAAACAACCAAAAGAAACAATCGACTTTTACGAGGGAAAAAAACTGAAAGGTGGTCGTGTTTTAACAACCGATGCGAACGAAGAAGTACGCGAATCTTACAAGGAACTCTTTGAATCTGGCGCTTTTAAAATTGATGATCCAGTCTACGGACACATGAGTCGTTATCATATGGAGAAAATCGTCAAAACTGCAGCGAGTAGAGCTGGTGTCGATTACAAGGGTTTCCACGAATTTCGATACGCTCACAGAGATTATCGCATACAGCAAATGGAAAGTTACACAAAAGACGAAACCATTGGGACCATCTTAAAACTAGTGAACCATATCACAAAATACCATGCAGACGGAACAGAATATCATCCATTAAACCCGGTAGAAGACAAAGAGCGATTTTTACGAGATAAAAATAACAAGCGAATTTTAAAATGTTACAACAAAGACGGACATGCTGTTTATAAGAAAGAAAAAGTGCGCGATCCAAAAACAGGACAAGTCGTAAAAGAACAACGTTATACATATGCTAGTTTGGTTTCCAAAGATGAAGAGGTACTGAAAAAAATGGCTGTAGCGCTCTATTTAAGCCACTCAAGAAGTTCGGTGACGGACATTTACGAACACAAGGAAAGAGAAGAAAACAAAGCAGAAGAGATTACAGAAGAAGTAGAAGAGAACGTCGAAGAAGCGCTTCAGCGAACAATGGAATTCTTAGAGAAAGAAGAGGAACCAGAGGAAATAGAAGAATTACCTCGCGATCAGTGGGAGCAACTTTCACTTGATTTGGATGAAGAATAATGACGAGATTTCGGGAAGACAAGTGCGCCGCACTTAAAAGGATGATAGCCTTCGGGCTTTTTTAAATGCCGATAATAGCGGAGGAAAGGGAAGGAAAAGCTTGATTTTTTGCGAAATAATTATAAACTAAACATACAATAAAAATTTACTGTATGGAAAATAACGTATTTGTACCAAGACGAAAGAGAGGGGCGAATCTTATGAGATATAAGAAGTTAAATGCAATTGTACCTTTTTATGAAACGTATCGTGTGATTGAATTACAACATATTGAAGGAACGTTCTTTAATTTTCTATTAAAAATCGAACTAAATGGAAAAAGGGAGACTCGATTAATCGAAATTCATTACTCACAACTGCCGGACGAAATCCCTTTTATTATTTTTGAGGAAACAATAGAAGATACATTTTACGATCAAGTGAAGATTTTCGGTTTGATTTATGATGATTTAAAGAAAAAATACGAAGAATTACGAAAGCCATTCCGTTTGCAGGATGTTTTAAGCGGAAAAGATAAGAAACTTGAAATTGCAGAAATAGAATTGCACGGAAAAGAATCATTTGGAGAATTAAAAACATATCAGGACATCCCTATCGTATTAAAACAAATAGAAGAATTTAATGAAAAGTTCCAGAACTTCTTTTTGCCTGTAAGGAATGATTTCGAAACATACATAGAATCATTGAATGTTGCAGCCAGCACGAAAAAATCTTATTTAGATGGATTAGAATCATTTTTCCGTTATCTATTTGATAACAAAATCGATCGTATGACTTGTTTCGATGAACAAGATATAAACGATTTTATTGTATATAAAGTTCAGAAGGAAGATAGAAAAACAAGTTACTTAAAACGATTAATGACCGTTATTTTCGATTACTGCAGATATAAGCAACGTTTTCTGGATAAAAAGAAAATACAAATGCTAGAAAATCACACAGAAAACAAAGGAATCATAAAAAAGGTAACAATCGAACAAATAGAAGAAGAATTGTACAACCAGTATTTAGAAGTAGCAACACGGGACGAAATTATTCCTAAATTGTCCAAGCTTCGTGATAAAAAACGAAACTACATTTTATTTAAATTGTTATTAGAAACAGGTTCCGAAATTAATGAATTGCTGCAGTGTGATTTCGATGATATTAAGATCGAAAATGGAATAACAGGAATTCAAATTCAGGATCGTTTTGTCCCACTGAATCAAAAAACATACAATTTAATACAAAATTACATTACATTCCGTAAAAAGAAAGATAAAGAAGTAGAAATAGAAAAGTGGGAAATTGGTTTTACTACAAAAAGATTAGAAGAAAAGATCCGTAACGAAATAGCACCTTCCTATGGAAGTAAAATGTTGTGGGAAGACTACAAGAAAACAAGAGAACAGTTTAAAAGAGATGGAACTCTCGAATCTAAAACAGCAACGATCGTGTTGAACGATAAATTTTTTGGAATTTGTTTGAGTGCAATCGAAAATTACGTGAACGAAACATTTGTATTTAATAATAGTTTATTTGTTTCTAATCGGTACAAGAGGATTAGTAAAGTAACAGTTATGGAGATACTGCGAAAACTACGTATAACGTCCACAACGCTCCGACAGAGAGCCGTTCAGACATTTATAGATAATGGTCTAGAAATCGATGATATCGTGCGCCTAATTGGAAATATGGACGATTTAAATATAGATAAATACAAGATAAAAGATAAGAAAAAGAAAAAAAGATTACAAGATATCGAATCCGATTTACCAGAAAGAGAAATATAAAAAACCAGGGAGGAACGATCCCTGGTTTCTTTTTATAACATGGAGATTATGTAATGACTAATTACATTTCCTAATACCGTTCCACTAACAGTAATCGCAAATGTAACGATATATTTTGTATATTTCATATTAACACCTTCTTTCCATTTTTGAATTCTATGTATAGTAGTAATTCCGTAGTGGTTTTATAACAGAAAATTGACGAAGACGTGTCGAACCTCGTATTTTTTTGGAAAAAGAATACAGACAAAGAAGGAGAAAATATACTAATACAGAAATGTTTTCCCAGTACACTTTTCAGGGAGGAACGGAAAATGAACATACAAATGAAATATGGGGTACAGATTTGGAGAGAAATAAAGAAGAATGTAGCGAAATATTCGCAGAAAGAAGAAGAAATAGTACCAGAAACAAGAGCAGCGGACCTTTTTTATACAGACACAACAGAAGGAAAAAACAGATATGGTCAAGTTTTGTTCGATACATTTAATTACGTAAATACATTAACAGGGAAAGAACTAAGAATAGACTACAAACCACACACGGAATTCCAACATTTTAAAGAAATACAGGACATTTGGATCTATTTTATAAACAAACTCGAAAACTTGGGAGATCGGGATTCTGAAGAAGATAACGTGATCCAATTGACACGCTAATTATGGCGTGTTTTTTGCTGCCCTATAACCTTTTCTGGCACTTTTTACAAGACTGGTAATATTTCGCACAAGGGTTAATTTGAACTTGTAAATAAATTTAACCAAGAAAGGTTTTGATTAGAATGACGAAGATTTATCGATGTAATGACTGTTTTGGAAAGGCGTTATGGTACCGAAGACCAGGAGCGGTAACAATGACCCATGTTTACGTTTACTGTACCGTCTGTGAAGAATGGAAGTGGATCCCCCGTGAATGAGCGAAGGCAGAGGGAATCCCCCCCTGTCTCCGCTCTGTTCTTGCAAAATGATCTATTATTACGATACGTGAAATTTTAAACGGACAGGTGCGATTGCTGTGGTTAATCCACTTTTCACAATCTTTTAACAATAAAAGAGAAAACCGTCAATTTTTTCCCAGTTTTGTATGTTACAATAAAAGAAAACCAAATCATTAACCTCATTACAAAAAGAGACCCGAAT
>NZ_JBBOTL010000004.1:0-53511 GCF_038005585.1 Bacillus sp. FSL W8-0519 | reverse complement strand
AAAGCCGTATTTTGTTCAGTTTTAATTTGTTTTTATAATAAAACTACTAATTGATAAAGTGCTACCCATAAAACTATTGAGAATAAGCCACCCCAAAATAACCCTACAAAGAAATTAACGTCTTTTTTCATAATATATATCCTCTTATATCTATGTGTATTTTCCCTTAGAATATAATAGCATTGTGTACTAACGATGTATTACTTGTGTTTTTTTAATATATTTTTACCTGCTTATCAGAAAATAAAAAAGCCCACTATTGTGCGCTATCGGTAATTAAATCAGCTCTTCCATTATCAGTTAGGTATTTATCAATACGCTCCTTGTACACCTTCATTTTGATAATAATAAACGAATACGTAAAGGCTCCATCGATAACACGTTGTGCCATATATTCAGCCATTAGTTACTACCTCCTTCTTGTGTTTCTGGAGTATTAGAAATGATGAGATCATCAATCGCCGATTGCATAAGGACCAAGCGTTTCTTTAACTCTGCTAATTCATCTGGAGTTGGATTTTGTATAATCATTTCATCTATAGCTTGCTGCATTAATCCCTGCTGTTTCTTAATTTTTTCTAATTCCGATGGTTCTTCTGGTTGCGGTTCTTCTGGCTTCGGCTCAACTGTTTTCACCCATTTACCTTCCTTGAATACAGGCTCGTAAGCTAACCACGGGCAAACTTCTAAAGTACAGTTTTCAGGGATGTCAGGCTCATACCCTACAATGACATCCTCCTCGTATGGCACTTTAATAGTTTCATAATCTACACTTGCCATTACACAGTTAGGACATTCGTATTTGCTGACTACTGGTAACTCTTCACCTGTCTTATCGTCAATCTCAGGCTGGTACGTTCCGTCCTCAATGGACTGGTGCAACTCGCATAACTTTTCTTCTGTGACAACCTCTTTCTGTTCTTCTCGGTAAACTGTTTGCTTCTCGTAAATCGGTTTCTCATCGATGGGAATCATCTCAGTGAACTTCCCGTTTTCGTCATAACAATAACCATATTGTCTATCCATGTGATTTCCTCCTTAGTTAACCACAAAAGTCTCTGTAATATAAACGTTCTTACCATTCACACCTAGTCTAACTGTCCCGTCTATGTTAAAAACTACATGGACAGACGTGCCGTCTGTAGCTAGGTAATGCCTGCTTAAAGTTGTAACAGGTCGCATATCAACAGGTAAAGTCGTCACTAAATTCTCCACCGAACCTGTTTTAAGCGCAATAGCCCCTGATATCGTAACTGTGTTCCCTCGTCTATCAGCTACAGGCAGAAAACTTGTATCAAGGTTAATTGCATCAGCTGTCAAGACTAAATCTGCCCGCCCGTCTTTATCTCGCATAGCTACAGGTTTATTTTTATAGGTAAACTTAGTATCACTTACAATTAAAGCTGTAGGTGCATCCCATGGAGCGCTTCCCCATCCCATGTAAGCCTCACCTACAACACCTGAATTGCCCCTTGCGTATCCAATACCTCCGACAGCGGCCTTTGATGTTTCATCAATATAGAGAATCCCTCTGGCACTTGGTGCGTTTGGCATCTCTTGGCGGATCATAGCGCCTGATGTTAATGTGATGTTTCCTGTCATCGTACCACCTGTAGTCTTCAATACGTTCCCATCAGATATAACACTAAATCTCTTGCCTACTGGGTCATATTGCCATACTCTCGCGGCGGATTTATAGTCGTATAAGATCAACTCCCCTGTCGTAGAAGTTTCTAGTCCGTACATCGTCCCCGCGGCATCTCTCCAACGGTAACCTTTGCTCTTAGACCCGACTGAAGTGTCCATGTCGATATTACCCGTCATAGTACCGCCTGACTTTGGTAATGCTCCAGCTGCTAATTCTCCTGCTTTAATAATCGGGGCAAAATCTACTCCTGTAAAAGTCTCTCCTACTTCAATTGCTTTTTGAATTACTGGGAATTCATTTGTAGATTTCATTGCTTCATCAGACATTATCGATTCATCAACAGCAAAAACAAATTTGCATGTTTCAATTACTTTATTATCAGGGAAGGTTAACCTTAATTGCGCAACTACGTTTCCGTAGGCAATAAGTGTTTGTGTGCTTAATACTACATAATACTTACCTTGCATTTGATTTACATTCTGTACATCTTGGAACACTCTCTTGCCATCAGGCTTTAAAAATGCAATTTGTACCTTTGTAGCTGTCGAGAAATCCGTAACTACTTTGTCATGAGTTACATTGATTAATAGCTTGGCAGAGTTTAAATCATTCTGATAAAACCGCATTACCTTTAGTTCTTCTTCTTTTGTGGCGAAATCTTTATGTTGCATTGTGTCAATTGTTATTTCTCTTACCTTTAATAGTTCTGCCAAATGGATCACTCCTTTTGTTCAAAATAAAAAAGCCTGCTTGTGCACGCTTTTGGTTAAATCGTTTATTGTTGTGATACTTGTACTGCTTGTTGCTGCAAGTTAGCTAAACAATCTGAGCATACATTTAACGTGCCTAACTTATGCAAATGAGCATTCTTTTTGCACACGTCACAAAATGTATCTGTTTTACACAAATAAACCTGGTCATGATCTGAGAAAATCTCAATAACATCACCAGGTTTCACGCCGATATCGGCTAATTTATCTAACGGTACTTTTACTGTACCGCCTTCAGAAATCGTTACTGTAACACCTAAATATTGATATGCCATAAATACCTCCTATATTGAAATGTTCATAAATGCCCATCCTTGTGAACCTATGTGAAGATAAGCACCCCATCCTTTACTTCCGTTCATGTATTTGATAGTTCCTAAAGAGTCCGGACCTCCACCAGCAATATTTACTCCTTGTGTACTTATTTGAGTATTGAACGACACTGCCCCACCAGTATTGAATGTTATCTGTTTAAACGAACGAAAATCAATTCCATTTTGCCCTTCGATTGTTGTCTTGTTATCTCCGAATAGAAGGGTATTCCCATCTGAATTAAGGTTAAGTTTACTTGGATAATACGGTTCGCCGAGAGCTGTTTCCCCTTTTACCACCCCTATACTTCCGGTATAATAACTTCCAATGTTTAGTTGTGCGATTACTAATGTCCCATCAGAAAATCTACTAGTATCAACATTCTCATGAAGCAAAATTGTAGGTTGTATTCTACCGTCTTTATTCCAGTAGTAACCAAGGAACATTCGATTTAAATTCGATTCCATTAAGCGTATAAATTGTTTTTCGATATGAACGTAGTTAGATCCACTATCAGTGCGCAGTGTAGAACCCTTAATTTCTCCTGCTAAAATCCGCTCTGCAACAATACCTCTGCCTGTAATTACATTCCTAAACGTTGTGCCTCCATCAGTGCTTACGCCTAATCCGGCACTGTTCAAGACTACAACATAATTCGGATTGTTCTTATCCTTCGCGATTAATCCTTGTGGCGTGATATCTAATTCACTAGTTACTCCTAAAATCATACTTGTAACATTTGCAACTTCTTGTGCCATCGCATTGATAGGAAGTTTTTCTCTTCCCTCTATCAAATCATTAATTGTTTTAGCAGCATGATCTAAATTAGACTGATACCTTTTGGTAATGTCTTGATTCCCAAAGGTCAATTGAACATCCAGTATATTCCCGCGCCAATCACGTAATACGCTTCGATTCACAACACGTACTTCTGCATCCAATCCAATTCTTTCATCAATTAGAAATACCCGATCACCAAGTCCACTCTGAGCAATCGGGTATTTCTGTTTCGTTAAATCATGTATATCGGCAGTTACGCTCATTTTTAAACTTTCATTCACAATCTTTTTTAAACTGTTTTCCATTGTTGCATTTAATTTTATACGACCGTCTTTTAAAGGTGGCGCGTGACGCACTCCGATTCCAGGAATACTTGCAAGCGGTGATGTATACTCACGAATCAATTTAGCACCTTGCCATCCATCCTCTTCAGTGAAATCGCCATAACCTTTAGCGTATGTCCAAAATCCTGACGCATCAACTTCTTGAACTATATTGGAAGCATTCAATCTATGACGGTACATAACGTTTAAATCAGATCCAATTTGAGGTTCAATCGTTACAACCTTCCCCAGAATCCTGAACTCTGCTCCATAACGATTCAATGCATCTTTAAACATTTCAAGTCGGGTAGACCCACCACCAAATCCTTCCCATTGTAATGAGTTGTAACTTCCATTCAATTGATAAACATAGCCGCTGCCACTAAAAATAGTTGCAAAGCAAGCATTCGCAGTAAAGGATTGATTATATTCTTCATATACGCGACCATTGTCGAAGTCATCATAAAATTTCGGTACTGCTTTAATCTCAGCGGTTAATGTTTTCCCTTCACCCTGTTTTTTCAGATAAACAACTTTATATTCTGTTTCATTATCATCGACTAGAGTCCACATTTCTGAGAGTTTATTAAGAAATAGTAAATTCACTTTATTGGGAGATATCTTTGCAGAAAATACACAATTCCCATTTAATTCTTCTTCGATGAGGTAAGTTACCTGTGTAATATACTCCTTATTCTCCAAATCACGTACATACATAATAAGTCACCTCACTTGTAGTAAAATCTAAAATCAAATTCTATCGTTGCTGAGGCGCAATTAAACACTTCAAAAGTATTCCAACCCGGAACTAACTCAATGAAATCTTTTTTGGTATTTCTTAAAAATTCTAATCCGTTTCTTCCAATATTCGGGCCGTTATAAATTACTATATCGGAACTAGAAAGGGCATAATTAATTGTAACAGTACTAAAATTCGTTAGATTTTTCACCATAAAACCTGTAGAACCACCTACAACATCACTAATAACTATCTTTAATTCTTGTTCAAAAGGATGAACTGGTATATTACCAGGATTGTAAATTTTAAATTTCTGACCTGGTACGATATTATGCTTATACTTGTGCGAAACAGGATCAACTATAATGCCCATTCCTGCCCCCCAAAGTCCACTCGACACATCTATACCATCACGTTGGATATCAGATGATTTGCCAATTGATTCAGCAAATGGTAAGTCTGCTGTTTCAAATTCCAATTCACCAAATCCATATTTGAGTTGCTGATCTATATCGAATGTAGAGGAGATATTTACTTTATATCGTTTGCCACTAACAATCAGATTATCTCCATTTTGATACTCTAATCGTCGTAATTCACGAATATAGAAAGGTTCTGTACTTAATATTATTTCAAATAGTTTATCTCGTGTTATCGCTACATCTAATAAATCCTGTGCTTTAAAATAAAAGGGTACGGTTATAGTCCGTACCCCATAAGTAGATCCTGTGTTAATTCTTCCATTTGCTCCTTCTACATCTATATAGGTAGGACGCATTTCAATCGAGCCCACACGGAAGTCCTGCACCTGAACGTTTATGTCAGATAGTTTCATAGTTTGTCCATTCATTCTTGTGATTTGTACGTCCATTAAAAGTACCTCCTTACTGTGTTTTCGACTGCATTTCCTTCATTTACATGAGGTCGTACAATACGTCCTACTGTTTCACCTTCCATAACAACTTGTAAATTCGTTAAATCTTTTCTTAATCCCGCAATGGCAGATGCTACTAAACTGCCGTCATTCTGGTTAGAACTATTAGTAGATTGAGAATTAACCATAGCTTGTTGTCCGAAACTAGAAGATGTTGTACTGGATACAGATGCAGGTGCTGAATAACTCGTTGAAACACCTGGTATAGAACCCGCGAATGCAACATCTCCAAGAGAAATATCATCACTAAGTACATCAAAAGCATCCTTTACAGATGTAGCAACATCTTTCGCTGCCTTCACCGCAGGATTCTCCATATTATTAAGACCCTTGATCATACCCATAATCACATACTCGCCAACACCTCTCATAAGACGAGAAGGACTGTGTATATCAAAGAAACCAGTAATAGTTTTGAAAATAGATTTACCTATATTATAAGCTGCCATCACCGCTTTATAAGCTAACGAACCAAGACCATTGATTAAACCGATAATAATGTTTTTACCTACTTGTGACCAGTCGATCCCTTGGAATGCTTCCCAAATAGATGGAAGTATCTTTCCGTTGATTGCGCGCCATAACTCGCCCATTACAGTAAAAAATCCGTCAATTAAAGCTAGGATTAATTGAGCGCCTAATCTTATAAGAGTGGGTAAATTTTCAATAAGTATCATAGTAATTGCCTTGATAATCTCAATGATAGCTCCTCCAATTTGGGGTAAAACTTTTATAATCCCTTCAATTAAAGCCAATAGAATTTGAATACCTGCTTTAATGATTACTGGAAGATTTTGAATGATTACTTCTGTGAATTTTTTAATTAATATTACGACGGTGTTTATGATCTGCGGTAACATTTTTACAATTCCGTCAATCAATGCGATGATTAATTGAATGCCCATCTCAATAATTTTAGGTAATAATTTTACGAAAGTATCAATTAGCTGAACAATCACCTTAATTGCCACGTCAATAATTTTAGGTAGCATATCCACGATACCTTGAATAAGCATTACTAAGATTTTCATTCCCATTTCAAGTAAAGTTGGTAACAATTGAACTAGCGTATCTAATATAGTTTGAATAATTTGCATTGCAACATCAATTAAAGTAGGGATTAAGGAGATTATGCCATCAATTAACGCAAATAATATTTTACTACCGCTCTCAATAATTGCTGGTAGTAACTGAATAATCCCTGTAATTAATGTTTGGATAAGTTGGATACCTATATTCAACAATGTTGGTAATAAAACTGCTATACCATTTACTAACGTTAGTATAATTGTGGATGCGGCTTGGATAACTTGTGGTAAAGCTTGAACAATCCCTGTAATTAAACTAGTCAGAATCTCAATACCCTTTTGAACAAACTGAGGTAATTGCGTTGTAATAAAGGTAATGACGCTTGTGATTACAAGATTCAATATTTCTTGGAACTTTGTTAATAACGTAGCTCCACCGGCAGCTGCGCCATCAGACATTCGAATGAACATTGTAGTTATAGTCAACAGTAATCCTGGTATTCCGCCAATTAATATCGCGATGATATTCGGAATCAAATTAACAAAAAAGTTAATAATTTGGCTAAAGTCACCTTGAAACGCTGCTTTAATTGCACTAACAAAGCTAACCATTAAATCGCGCATTTGACTTACAGCCTTACCTATAATCAATACCGCATCTTGAAATCCTGATGGTAAATGCGTGATCCAATCATTAAAATAATCTCCATCGAGCGCAGTGTAAAATAAGTACTTTCCTAGCGCTGCGATTATTTCTCCGAATTTCTTCACAACTCCCATTGCTCCAATTAAAGATTCTCTTATTCTAGCTACTGATTCGCCGATTTTCTGTGCTGCATCTTGGAATCCCTTAGGTAAGTGTGTAATCCAATCGTTTAAATAGTCACCGTCTACTGCTGTCCAAAATAAATACTTACTCAAGTCAGCTAAAACTTGTGCAAATCCTTTAATTGCTGCGGTTAATATTCTCAATGCATTTTTAATCATATCTACATGCTTATTGACAAATTGGATTGTGTCGTCGCCAAGACCTATAGCATAAAGAAGTTCTTGTCCCTTCAATGGATTTCCAAATATTAAATTCCAAAATCCTTTTATTGCCTTACCCAGATTATTAACAGCATTTCGAAACGGTTCAATATGTTTATATGCATACATAAAACCTACTACTAACCCAGAAATCGCAGCAGCGACAGCCCAAGCGACAGGACTTACCATCGCCAACCCTAGAACTAATGGTTTTATCAACATCCAAACAGCTGCTATAGCTGCTCTATATCCTAAGAACAGTCCAATCCCTACTGCTAACGGTGACAAAATAAGGGTTAAAGCTGGAACTAACATGAGGGCACCTTGTATAAATTTCGCCATAGTTGGATGCGCTTCGTTGAATTTTATAATCATTTCTGCTAATGCCGTTATGAATTTATAAAGTGGTATCATCATAGCGGCGAAAGCTTCTTTCATCGGTTTAAAAGCCTCTGACAGTTTCTCTATCATTTCATTGTATGCCTTTGCATATTTCGGGTTCATTTCCATATTCGCTTTATGCAACGATCCATACAAAGCAGCACATGCAACAGATGCAGCGATAGCAACCATTTGCATTCTCATAAGACCTTGATTTATCAACATTACCTGATCATTTAGCTGCTTGGCGTTTGCATTAGGACCAAGAAATTCTAGTGCTAATTGAGCAGAACTACTTCTATTCGCCAAACGCTCTATAGCATTTGTAGCCATTAAAGCGCCATGTGACAAGTTATACAATGGATTTCCCATTGTCCTTAAATTATCCCTCAACTTACTAGATGTCGTACTCATATTGTTCATCATACCGATTGTTTGAAGGATTGAAGCTTGCATCATTCTATCGTTTTTCATCATCGCGTCATTAGCAGCTTTTTCAGCTTTACCAACTTCATTTACTTGCGAAATCAAATCTTGAACACTACCTGTGTAAGTTCCCATACTCATAGCAGCATCCAAGTAAGCAAGTTTTGTTCTTTTCAATTCTTCTATATGGGGTTTCATCGCTTCACGTTGTTGACGTTTTAATTCACGAAGACGGCGACTATATTCACTATTAGAGTCCCCCATACTTTCTAAACTTCGTCGATATTCTCGGGAAGATTGACGAGTTAAACTTGTAAACTCGTTCATTTGCCGTTGCATTGCAGCCATTTCACGACGCATCTGATCCGTTTCCGCTCTAAACTGGACTACTAATTCTTCTGTTGTTGCCAAATCTCTACCTCCTTTCTACTTGAAGTTGAGATTTTGAAGAAATTCCATATCATCTTCTGCTTTTTCAGCGCGATCTTCTATTGTTTTTTTCTTTTGTTCATCAGTAACCATTTTTTCCCTATCGAAAAGGTCTTTTGGTTTTAATCTCTTTTTAGGGTTATAGTGATAAGCTGTCCGCATCATAATGGCAAATAAACTATACGATTGCAGTTCATCTAAATATTGTTCATTACGAGCTGTCATCATATTTTGAAATTCACGCGGACTCAACTTCATTACTTCAGCAGGATGCATTCCTAAGTATCTAAATCCATCCTGCTGAATTTTATCTATAGCTTTTCTATCATATTGAATTACTCTTCTGTTGTTAGTCCGTACATCTCGTTCGCCATTTCCTCGTATTCTGGATTCTTGGCTACCATCTGTTTCTTCAATCGTTTCTTCTGTTGTAGCACTTTCGCTTTGTAGAAAAAATTCTCTTCAATTACCTCTCGTAGTGTACTTTCGATGTACTCTTGAGTTAACGCTTCTTCGGTAAATAATCTTTTGATTTCCTGATCAATATCTTTACGAGTGAATCCTTTTTCTGTATGGAATAATCCGAAGTAAATAGAATCCTTGAATAGTTCAACATCACCTTGTAAGCAATGTCCTACAATTTCATTTACGCCACCTTCATATTTCTTATTTAGCTCTACCACTGCTTCAAAACTTAACTTTAATTCATATTCATTCCCTTTAACTTCAAAACGCATATATATCAATCTCCTTTTAATTGGATGTTATTTTTAAATTTAAGAAGAGTAGGCATAAAACCTACTCTTAAGGTGTTGTTACTGTTTCCCCTGCACCTGGAGGTAATTTAGTTAAAGTCTCTTCTGTCGTAGTACCCGACAATTTAACTTCAAGAGAATAAGTCGCAAATTCTCCTGTTGAAGCAGTTTTCTCAAATGACGTAATCATATAAGTTCCTTTTTCTGCTTTTAATGTACGTTTGTTAATTTCATAGATTTCTATATATTCTTTGTTACGTAATTTTTTTAAAGCAGCAGCAGGGAATGGATCTCCTTCTGCCATAATCCCCTCAAATGAACGCGTCTCAGTTACTTTTCCGTAATCATTGACAGTTCTGTCCTTTGAAGCAGCTTCTATTTCGTCTGCTGATACACTATGAGAAGAATCCGTTTGATCAAAAGGCCTAACCAGTAAATCTGTATTAGTTTGATCTTTTATAACAGCAGCAATTAAGAAATCATCACCGCGCATCATTTTATTTTTTAATTCAGCCATCTATATTCACGCTCCTTAATTTACATAAGCTTGTTGGTATTCAAAAATCATTGTTAATTGTGCTGAACCAACCCCACTAGGAGCGGTAGTTACTCTTCGAAAATAAATCGTGTCAATCGATTCACTTCCATCCTCATTTCGAAGATGTACCGTGTAACCGTTGCTCCTGATTTTGTTAGCAACTTTTTCAGCTGCTTGCATCGCCTTATCTGTTGTTGTATTAAAAAACCTTACTGTCATTGTGTACAGTAAGGTAAAATGATCTTTTGAAGTTTTATCATCGTTTATAGATAAAATCGGATAATATACCGATGGAATAACTAGTTCTTCTGGAACTTGATCATGATAAGCAAATGTATTAGTAGGTAAACTGTCGTATACAAAAGCTTTCATGGAACCATGTATTTGCTCATACATAATTATCTCGCTCCATTCTGTACCCATTGCTTAAATTGGCGGTCAAATGAACGTTGGAACATACGCTCATATATCGCTACTGCATTATCCCAATAGGGGCGACCTTCTATAAATTTAGCAGTTAGCATCATTCCAGTAGGCGCATGCGGATCATACTCGAAATTATGACCCTCCCATCTTCCTGGGACGAATCTCCTTACCTGCTGCCATCCATCATTTTGTAATTTTGCATAGCTTAAGTTGCTACCAATCTCTAATGTTAATCCACCATCAGAGGAACGCCATACGTTTCCGTCTCCGCCTTTATCAAACGAATTTAACAGTCGTCTTGTATCTACAACCGCTAATGAAATGATTTGATTTTGTACCTCTTCTAGAAATTGAAACCCACTAGCTTCTAGCCATAAAGCTACATTCTGATCTAATCCATTTGCCATACGGTTCAACTTAGCACTGAACTCACGAAATCCTCTAGTCGTTATTTGGCTAGCCATGGTTCACTCTTCCTCTCCGCAGTGGCTTTTATATGTGAAACCTCACCAGTAAGTGGATGTACTACCGGAAAGGGATTGCGTATATAGTAAACGACATTCGTATTCTTCTTGATTACCTTGTCGTTATGTTTTATATCTGTACCAGGCATAAATAATACTCGTGTATGCTGTTCATTTAATTGATTTGGTGCAGATTGAATTGCAGTTGGTCTAGCAATCGCTACATTCTCAGCAAAATAACAACTTTGTCCTGCTATATCAGGAGTTTCATTGTAAGAATATACAGTCTCTCCTGGTTGTCCATATTTACCTGGTTGCTCTTTCTTCTGCAAATGGTAAATATCACATTCGTGAATAAACATCCCTTGCAAAGACATTAAATTGCCCTCATTTTGAACGTGACTTTATTCTTTCCTTTATGATCCATAAATTTCTGCAGAAGATACAAAACGGAAGGTTTCGTTATACTTGCACTATCCTTTGTATAGGAATAGTCGCCACCACCAATACTTTCAGACTTAATCCCCTTCATAGCGTTTGTATCACTGTTTATTGAAGCATAATACTGTGCTAACTTCTTACACGATAACTTCACTTCTGCTGGAACCTCAGGATATTTCGTCTTATCACTAAAATCTATTTTCGATAAATTATAAATCTCTGTTTCTGCCTCAAGTATGTCCTGCTCCAATAGAGGAACAGGACGATTCTTTACTTCAGGCAATACAGTGTAATCTATTAATTCTTGAGCAGTAATAAGTGGCATACTTATCACTCCTCTCCTTTAGATTTGCTACCTTCTTTTCGAACTTCAAATTGTTCATTACCATTTAGATAGTCATAGGTTTTCTTTGGAACTTTTTCTTCTTGGCCTAATAAAAAAAGACGTTCATGGACGTCATATGTTTTACCAACTATTAATTTAACGTAGTAATTCAAAAGTCATCACTCCTTAACTTTGATAACTTTCGCTACTGCATCTTCCTCTTCAAATTTAGCATCCACTTTAGCAGTTAAAACAATGATGAACTTACGAGCGCGGATATCTTTATCAACTTCAATTCGGATATTTCGGCTCATACCAACTACGATGTTTTTAGGATGAGTTAATAGAATATCAGATACAGTATTTGTTTCATTAGTGTATGGTTGTAACATCGCAATACCATCTACAGGAACACCATACGCTGAAGCTAAACCACCTTGAAGTGAGAAGTCACCAAGGTTTGTTTGTCGTGCTGCAACTTGGTCTTTCCATTCAACTTCTAATCCATGTGAAGTATAGAACTTCCAATCTTTAGGATTGCGAAGGTATTTCGCAGGAACAGCTTTATAAGCTTTCTTAAATACATCTTTAGAGAATGCACCAGCTGCATGATCAATTACATGTGAAGTCGCTTGTTTACGTAAACCATCTAGTAATGTTAAATACGTATCAGCAGAAGATTTGTCACCATTAATAATTAATTCTTCAATATCTAACGCCGCGCGCTCTGCAATCATCTGCATAATCGTATTTTGCAAGTTATTACCTTCAATATTATTTTCTAACGTGTCATAAGTAATATGCACTTCAGCGATTACTTCTTTTGCATTTAATGTAACTGTGCTAGTTGTTGGAGCAGAACGATCAGAATCTTTTAATGGTGTTCCTTCTACGCCTGGACGTAGAATACGAGAACCAAAACCGATTTTTTCAATTTTACGTGTGTCTGAAGCCATTTGAACAAATCGAGAGTCTTTTAAAATCGTAGGGGCGCTTTGCACCATACGTAAAAATGTATCAGCTTGCTCAGGGTTCATTAAACCACCACTAGCTAATGTGGCAAGAGTAACATCCGCTTTTTCAATGATTGTTTTGTTATTAAGTGTCATATATATTTTCCTCCTTCAGGCTTACAGTAAGCCATTCCATACAGATTTTTTAACTTCTGCTTTCTCAACAACATCAGTATCTTGCTGATTACTAATACCCTGAGATTTCTTTAACGCTTCAATTTCTTCACGTAGTGGAGCAGTAGCAGCTTCTACAGCTTTCTCTACCTTGATATCCTCTTCTGTTTTTTCCTCATCAAGATTAAGGTGTTTCTTAACAGAAGCTAATTCTTCCTTGATTGGCCCTACAGCCTTTTCTACTGCTGAAGTTAATGTCTTTTCAAATTGTTCTTGGTTAAACTCCATATTGCTTTCCTCACTTCCTGCGCCTTCCGGTGACGGTGTGACGCGTGTTTTTAGATTTGTTAATGATTCAATAGCTGCATCTATATCAGCCATATTTGTATTACTAATTTTCTTACCTGCTTTTTCTACTTCTTCAGCAAGAGAGATAACAGGTTTGTTTTCCCATGCCTTTACAACTGCTTCTGTTCCCTTCAACTCATTGATAATTTCAACAAATTCAAGTGCAGCTGTTTCAATACGATCTAAGTCGATAGCATCAGCAGTAGGAGCATTCCAAAGAGATTGATAGAAAGTATCTTCTAATGCAGAGAAAGAGGCATTGACGTCACGACGGTGTTTATTCTGATTAAATTTATCTCTAACCTCACCTTTCACAACTTTTTCTCCACTAAAAAAGCCCTTCATCAATTGGAAGAAGGACTTCATTTGTTTCTCTTCAGTTTTCGTTACTTCTTCCTCAATTACTTCTGTTTCAGCAACTCCTGCAAGAGAATAACCTTGGAACTCACCTTTCTTAACAGATTCCCATGTTTCCTCATCTGCTTTCGTAGTAAGAATCCACGTACCTTTCTTTACAGGTTCGCCATTAAGCTCCATATCAGCAGGTGCAATATATGATTCAACAACTTCTCCAACTCCTGCTACAAAATCGTGATTCTTATCGATTTGGCGGTATTTGAGCATAAACTCATGCGCTGCCTTTTCGATTGTCTTAGCATCTGCGAAATCTCCGTGAGCATCAATTGTATCTGGCTCATATACAATTCCGTATACAAGACGTTCTGCTTCATCCTCAGACTTAATAACCTTCACAGGCTTCTCGAAGTTTGGTTGCTCCTCTGATTTCGTTAAAAAGAACTTGCGTTGATTTGCTCCATTTTCTACATAAGAGACGTGAGAAACTTGCAAGTTCTTCAGCTTACGTTTTTTCATTTATTCACCTCCTTTCAAATATGAATCAGCTTAATTTTAGAAGTTTTCATTTCTTACTCAACTCCTTCAAAGTTTCTTCCCTAATCTTCTGCTTCTCTTCTTTAGATAGGCCTAATATATTGTTATCTACTGCAGGAGACATAACGCATTTGCAACGCACTCTCTCTTTAGCAGACAAAGAGCTATCACGAGGAAACATACATTTCTCACCAGAACCAGGTAATTCAAACTCTTCCTCTACCGGCACCGTTGTACCGTCATACGCCACGTGATTATCACGAGGCTGGTTATTCTTCGCACCGCTATGACGCCACTTTTTACCTGTAACCGCAGGGGATTGGCGATATGATTCGAATTGAGAGGCAGAGCATGCAGCGAGTACTTCTGTCTGCGCTGTAGTCTTCGCTCTCTTCCGATCAAATTCCGGAAGTTTCGCAAGTTCTCTTGCTATTTCTTTTATGCCTTTCCCTTTCTCCAATCCATCATTTAAAATACGTTCTACTGCTTTATGAGAATTAATCTTCATAATCTTACCTAATTCATCTGACCAACTATCAATCCACTTTGTAGTACGTTTTGAGAAGATATTAAACTGAATATCCGGGTCAATTGCATCCATGAAAGCTTTTGTCATGTCCTTCATCGTGTAATTAAGAAACTTCCTCGCTGCTTTGCTTAAACTTTTTGCAAATGTATCTGCTCCGAATAGGCTACCAGTAACAAAGTTAATAATATCCTTTATCTTGATACCCTTTTCTACAGCATCCTTTTTCGTATAGTTCTTAATTCCATCTATAAAGTATTTCTTCTGTTTTCGAAGCAGTTTAGCAATTTCCTTTTCGAAATCCTCAACATAACCAGGTAACATGTCCAATACTTCTAGATCATCAGGTAATGAAGCGGTGAAATCGTCAGTATCAGCCTTTTCAATCCACTCATTTAATGAGTCCAGTAACTTATCAATCTTCTGCATCTTGCATCGACTCCAGTAAGTCACGTAAGTCTTTCATTACATTGACTAAGTCCTCGTTTGAATTATTATCAGCTGATTTTTGTAACTTCTCATTTAACCCTTTCTCCCAGCCACTTACCTTACGATGTCTTTCTAAAACTAAAGCGACTGGTTGATCTGCTTCTGGGATATCATAATCCGAGAATTCTTTATTCAACATATTACTAGCGATGTTACGTATATCTTGGAATGTTAAGCCGCCCTTATCAGCCAGTACCTCAATGGTTTTAACCATATCTTCCGTATTACTAATTTCTGACTTACGTAGGTTCACATATACATGTTTTAATCCGTATGGAAGCAACAGGACATTGTTAATAATGAATTCTAAAGCACTTCGCTCCGGTTCAAATACCTGCTCCTCCGTAATCTCACGTACAGATTCAGCAGTCGCTCTGTTAAAATCACGAATATACCCAACATACACGTCAGGTAATCGGAATGCCGATTGTACTTTTTGACGTGACTTCTCATCATACTCAAGGAACAGAGCATCATTTTGCAGAATGTCTGCTAGTGATTTTAATTCAATGTCTACATTAGGTGGTGTATCGCCTACAACACCTTCTTCAGCACTTTCTACTTGTAACAAAAGATATTTATGTTGATTATCCTCACCTTCAACATTCGAGACATAATCAGTTATCGCTGCTTCACTTTCTTCTGATAAAATCCCGTTCTTCAATAAGATAGCCATTGGAATATGACGCCCTTGTTTGAAATAACGAAGATTTAACTCTTCCGCTTTCCTAGCACCGACCATATGAACAACATGTGATACCCATCGCGGAATGCCATAAGGACCATTGCCAATCTTTAGATGCATTACTTCAGTAGCGTTTTTCTCTCCTAAAGACTTTTCGGAAAACTTCCCAGTCTCTTTATTTAAGAAACGCGGATCGCCAAACTCCTTGAAGTAAGTATCTACTGCTCCTACCCGTTGTACATAGCGACGGAATCTTTTCTTTCGTTTGATTTCTTTTCCGTTAACTAAATACGTTACTTCTTGAGGTTCGTCGTCTTTACGTGTTACTCGCATGTACTGCGGCAACATATTTATTAGTTCAGCAGGTTTTCCCTCTAAATTACGAATCACTTCAATATAGCCATTGCCAGTCGTCTCTTTATCATCGATAGCAGTTTCAAGAATCTCTTTGAATGGCTTGTCGAAACTAAATAAAGGTATGATTTCTGTATCAACTAACGTCCACTCTGCCTTCATTTCAGGAGTTTCCTTGTCGTCCTCTTGTTTATACTTCATTTCATGACCAAATCCAGCTATATTTCGCTTGTATGCATCGATACATTGACCAAGAATCGTACTATTTTCTCTGATTTGCTGCAAGTCTTCTATTCTATAAGGCGGTTCGATAATATCATTAATAGCATACTTTTCATCTTCGCTCTCCTGCTGTCGTGACAATACTTGAGTATTTGTTCCTGCCGCCTTAATTACTTTCGCACTAACTTTCCTTTTATTTGTCATTAAGCTGCTTCACCTCTTTTCTTCTTTTTACGTAATCCGTAAATAACGGTATTAACAAAGTATCTTGTTTCGTCCATATGGTGATCATTCTCTTTCAGTGGCTTATCTTCACCACGTTCTACAGATTTCTCATCCCATATATAAGAAGCGAACTCTTTAAATGTTTCATTGCAGCAGTCGTTAAAATAAATAATGCCCGTGTTTAGCGCAACACCGACATTACCAATGCCCTCTTTAACATTATTACGGGCCTTATATACTTTTCGTTTATTTCTAACTAATAAAGCTATAAATGAAGCAGCGGACGGGTCAACTACAGTGCCACGGATCGGCAAATCTCCTACAAACTTCTCAAAGTCCTCGTAGTATTCCTGGTCTGTTTTCTGCTTTTCTGTTTCTCTACCGCTATAACGGTACTCTTTCACCTTGTACCATACTTCTTTACCTTTTTCGATGCATTTACCCCACAAGCCATAAACCATAGCATTCTGCGTGCCATAGTCACAAGAAACAAAGTATTCAACATATTCCCTTTCAATTGTAGGAACTTTATGTTTATCCTCATCAAACATGTCAAATATAAGTCCTGAAGCAGCTGCCCAAAGACCTAATATATATCGTTTGAAGAAGACTCCACTGTACATCTTGTAATAGCGCTGTTTTACTTTTTCAGACAAAGATAAGTTATCATCCATCGTAAAGCGAATGTGTAGTAAGTTCTTTTCTTTCGCCTTATCTAGCCATTCGGTTTTAAACCAATGATACGGCCCACCAGGGTTACAGTTAAACCAAACTTTTGAACCTTCTACAGAACAACGTCCAGTTGCTTGGTTAACAAATGAACGAACCATAAGTACAACTTCGTCAAAGAAACATCCCGCTAAGGTAATACCTTGTATAAGATCCTGCGACGCTTCATCTTTACCACCAAAGATATAAAAGAAGTTCGTCACACCATCTTTAGTAATGGTAAGCATATTTTCACTTCTATGATCCTTAACCTTATAACCACGAGATTTCAACATCTTTTTAAGTGGCGTTATAACGTTACGACGGTGCGAACCAATCGTTTTACCACACATACCGAAGTTCTCGCCTTCGAATGATTCCATTGCCCACATAACGTAGGAAAGAGCCATTGATACAGTTTTACCAGCACGAATGGAACCATCGCAAATAATCCCGTCATAATTTTTAACGGGACTGTTAGGCTTCCACCAGGTTAATACTTTCAGCTGCTTCTTGGAAAATGGCTTAAATTTGAATGGAGCAGGTTTCTTTTTACGCTTCGGAATCGTCGTCATGGTCATCCCACACTTCCTCTACCTTGCCTTCTAGCGCCTCTTTGAAACCATCATCTTCGTATTCTTCACCATCTTCGCCTTTAATACGAGCGGTATCGGCTTTTGTTTTCTCTATGTCAGCTTTCAGTTTATCTAACTCTAATCTTCTCTTATCATCAACACTCGCTAGCCTGTCGAATCTTTCTATTAGTTGTGATAATGTAGTCATTGCCCGCGATTGTGCATTTAAGAAGGTAGCATGTTTATCCCAAGCGAATTGAATTTCCCATTCTTCTTCGAATCCACTTTCAGTAACCTTATTCTTTCGTAGTTCTTTCGTTGTATCTTCTTGATATTTAACAAACATCAATCTTTGCGCTCTAATAATAGCCGTATACTGAATCGTTATGTTTTCCCATAACATATCAATCGGATTCTTCTCCATGATCTCCGCAGCTAAGTCAGCCACATCTTCTGGAAAGTGTTTTCGAAAGAAACCATGCGTCATAGCGTTATGATTACCTTTTGGAGGGCCATGACCAACAGCATTCTTATTACCCCATTTAGGATTCTTGTTACCTGGATTCCCTGCTGCATTCTTATTACCGATGGGTGCACCTGTTTTCTTGGTTTGGGTGCATCCTTTTTCTTGGTTTGGGTGCACCCCTTTTCGATTCCAGCCGTGCCTTTTTCTCCAGGACTTAATTGTATTAATACTGACTTCATATTTCTCAGCCAGTTCCTTATACTTCATGCCTTGCATGTAATCTTCTTGAGCTAACTCGTGTTTTTGTTTCACTTCATATCACCCACCACCTTCTATATTAATAGGAAGTAACTCGTCATAACTCCTCCTCGTGGTAATACCTAACTATTATTTAAGTTATGCCTTTAAAAACTCATCAATTGTTTTATCCAACACACTAATAAGAGCTTCTCGACACTGTTTTGGTGTCATATCATCATTCATCTTATTGTGTAAATCTACAGCCTTTTCTAGTTTCTGTGGATCAATATGTTGTTTAACTAATTCTAATCCGATAACATTGTTGATTAACTGACCAACAACAACTGTTTGTTCTTGTTTATTTAGTTTCATTCGTCTCACGCCTCTCTATGATAATCCCTAATTTATTCTTGAAATTCTCTAAAACTCGATGTATTATATTTTCGGGTCTTGCTCCAGATATCATTATCAGGAGAATCTGCAGGTTTGCAGGTTCTCTTTGTCAAATAAAAACATCCATTATATGAACGCTTCATGTTATTATGATAAAGCTGTATTAATTCAGATTGATATGTAGGTGAGACTAATGGAAAATAAAGAACATGAACAAAAGTACGATTTAAGCAAGATATACACATACACAGAACACCCTGACAAAATCAGCGGCCGCTGTGATAATTGCGGAAATACCGCATTCAAAAGTTCCGTTAAAAATTTCATCTATTTAAGAGAATGCCGTAAATGCGGTATGAAGAAAAGTATCTAGCCCCGTATCGGGCTTTTTTCTTTATAAACTAAAAAAGTAGCGGATTCGCTACTTTTACAGAATGACTTCAAATTCTTCGTATTCTTCTTTTGAAATAGATTGGAAACTAACTATTCTATAATCTTTGGTGCTGCTATATTTAACTCGTTTATACCATATTGATGGATGCTCATTTATAACCATATGTTCCGGAGTCCAACTTATATTTCTTTCAACATCTTCCCACATGTAAGAAACAAAATAGAACTTTTCATCCATAGTTCCCTCTCCTTTTCTTCCAGAATAACACAAAAAGAATCTTATTTTAAAAAATCCATAACGAAAACTAATTTATGCAGGGAAATGTATAGACCTAGCAGTTTTAGTTTACATAATTATAATTATTTGCAGTAGTTATTTCGGGAAATCGTTGATATGACTACGTTTACTAACTTCCGATTTTTATCGAATATTCATTTTTTATACATTGTTGATTTAACAGCATTTCTACCACTCATTTTCCGTTATTTCCTGCATAAACTTCACTTTGTTAACTATCTCTATTTTTATTCAACAACTTCCCAATTCTCAGCAAATAATTCAATCATTGTTTCTTTCCATGGTACTCTTCCAAAACGACTTTCTACATATAAGTAAGGTGCAGTCATTTTGCTATGCTCATCGGGGAATTGCGCACGAATTACAACATCATCACTCCATTGTGGTAATCGCATCCCTTTGCCCTTTTTCACTTCCTCAAAAGCTTGTCCGAAATTCATTAATAACCGCTTCCTTTCTGTTTAAGTTCGTACAATTCACACTGTAATCGATATCCTTCTAGTTCCCATAACTTATCTTCTATTTTCTTTTTAGCAATTTCATATCCAACTTGAGAATCGTAGTTATCTGGATCAACGCAGGCAGAAGTACCCACTACAGTAAACCCATTAGGTAGTTGAGCCGTTACTATACAGCACTTACCAAACACAGCATGTTGTATATGGAACTGCGCTTCTTTTAATACATCATCAATTTGTTCTTTCGTTACTGTATTTCTCATTCATCTTCCTCCTCTATTTTCGTTCGTTGTGTTCGTTTGTTTTGTTAGGATCACTTACCCAACAGATAGTCCACCCATTCAACTTGTTTCTTCAATTCCTCATCAGGCATATTCTCTAATCCTTTAAGAGTGTAATCTTCTCCAAACTCTTTTCCACCATCAATGACGAATTGAATTATTTCTTCTCTAGTCATGTTCTTATTACCCCTTATCTTTCCTTAACAACAAACAAGACGCCCACCAGATCACGGCAGCGCCTACGATAATTGCTATTGATTTAATCATTGTCATCCGCAATTAGATGCTCTAGCCCCTTTACCGCCTTATCATCTAAACGAATCTCCATTAGGCTCAAGATTTTAATTACATCATCCAATGTTTTAATTTTATTTCCGTCAATCTTATGGGGGAATGTTGGTCTAAAATGAATACTTTCTTTATCTTTCTTTTCTACTGTTAATTTATGTTCACTCATTATTATCCTCCTATTTAAATGTCCATTTTATCCAATTCAATCTTATATCCATCCACTTCAGTAATTTCTACGGCATGCACTGACGCTACCCAAACGCCCTCATCATCTAATAGTTGTTCATATTTCTCTACTGCTTTTTCTTCACTTTCTGCAACAACCAATCCTGTAGGATCATAATCAATCGCGTTAGCGTAACACATAAAAAGTTTCACGATTTCACCTCTTATTAGGTATTCCTATTCGTTCTAATATGCGGACAAGGATTTGCACCTCGCAATGCAACTACTTTACTGGTCGATTTTACCGTCATGATTCGGTAAGTTGCAGGAATTTCAGTTAGGTTTCACCCTACACACCGATAACCTTATAGCGTCTACCTATTCCGCCACCGCATAATTGTTTAATGTGTAATTTCTATATAACAAACAAAAAGCCATCACCGAAGTGACAGCTTTCAAGGGGATGGGAGGAAAAGAGAGAAAACAAATGGCAAAAGTTTCTCTTAGATCAAGGCTGATTACTCTCAACCTTCTCCAAGCCACCGCATCAACTAGTATGGCTACACGCCCTGTGTTCGGTGGCTTGGAGAAGACTAAGAATCTTCTCGTTTATACTCCATAGAGTCGGCTCAATGCTTCAGCTACTTAATGTCATTTTCACCCTTGCTGGCCAATTTCGCTTGATAACGTGATTATATCCAGAGGGAATATGTTTATTCCGTCCCCCTGTTTGAACCAACACATAGAACTAAGGGGGAAGTTCAGTTGTATTAGCTCAAACAAAGAGCGGAAGCTCTCTGCACAACGAAAGATGTGAGTAATTCGTTGAAAGTGTAAATCATTTCGTTCAAATTGATGAAGAAGCCTATTTTAATATTTGTTTTCTTTCCATAAACGCGATGTTCATTCAATCATGAACAACCACCCCATTCCATTTCCAGAAACAAATAACAGAGAGTAATAGACTTATATTCACTATCAACCCAGAGGACGCATTCTGGTCTGAATGGTAAATATAATAAAAACAGCATGACGAATGCGAGTTATCTCACACCCGCCACACTGGAATATGTCATTATAATTATTCATTGGTCTTTTCGTCTTAACGCGGGTTCTTACCGCCTTGCCCGCCCTACTATGCGGTATACGTTACCGTGACATTCTCGCATAAGAACGTTTCACTGATAGGTGTACTAATCCTCTTCGATATGCGGTTGTCAAAGGGCTGTCCAAAGCTCGTTAATGAGCTTGTAAGATAATAATAATTTGAATCGCACATCTACTTATCCGCTCCTTTATCGTTAATTTATCCGCATTTTATCCGTGTTTTTTAATTACATATTCTTATAAATTAGGAACACTATGATTTGCAAAATGTGTATCGCTTGATCGATTAACAATCCTGATTTTAATGAATCTAATTTCTTATAGAAGCCTACAGGTTTCGCTTTCATGTAATCTGCTACAGCGTGAACAACAAACATCCAAGCTACATCAATATAAGTAATGTTATAACCTAAGAAATATGCCGCGATTAATACTGTTCCTGTCCATATCCCTGCGTGTGTAGCTAGTACGATATGATTCTTCCCCTTCATATTTGCTAAGAAGTCTCCCTGTAACGGGTAATCCGCTAATAAGTGTGCAAATAACAATACTAAAAATTCCATATATCATTCTCCTTTTTATATAATTCTTAGCGCCGTAGCAATAGCCATAATTGCATTTTTCTTCTGAGCATAAAACCAATTATTCTCTAGAAACATTTGAGCTTTCACATTCTTATCGCTTACCATTCCGTTTTTCAGATATTTACGCTCAATGATCTCCCTTTGTTCTGGATCTAATGCATGCTCCAATGCTCTTTTAATCTGAATGTATTTGTAATCATTGATTTTCTTAGTGTCACGTAATTCTGGAAACAAGGAGATATTTTGATTTGAGCATTCTTCCTGATTCTGCATACGAACCCTTAAAACTCTGTAATTGAATAACTCTTTTGCTACTTCTTTTTGTATTAATTTGTATTCCTCATTCGTGATTTCTGGAAAGAATGCTAATTGCTCCATCTGTAATCCCCCTATTTCTGAATTTATCTTTTTAACATCACGTAAGGTACGTGAAATTTTACTATCTCTTTGTTGAATAAGGGAACATCGCGCATTAACATAGCCCCCACCACACTATTGCGCGTTGTTCCGTTATCCATTAAGCCTTTAATAATTTACGATTTTTGTTAGCCATCTTCTCTTTTGCTGCTTCAATGTTATTCGCTACTTTCTTATAGTCCTGATCAAATTGAATCATTCCATCAAACATAGCTGGTGCTACTGCTTCATCAACGTATTGTAAGTAATCCACTGGCGCTCGTTCTGTCTGTTCTACTAAATACCCATAAATATCAAAGTCCGCTCTTGGTATCGACTTCTTACCTTTTGGTTGTTGAGACATCCTTACGTAAGATTGAATGACTGACAGTGGTATTGCGAATGTTGACTGATCCTTGGTAAATCCAATAAGGAAGAAACAAATTGCCCCCATCTTCTCTGCTTTCTCCAGGTAATCCAATTGGTGCTGCGCAATGTTCTTTAAATCAAACCGATTTATTTCATTTGTAGACTTTGCTTCAAATGCTACAGCTCGCCCTTTATATACGCCATCATAATCCACTGTACTTTTAGATTCGTAATAACCATCCTTCACACGGCCATAAACCATTTTTAACACCTTCACAGGGGTCGGACGCTTGTTTATAAGCGCCACTCCCTCGCGTTGATACATTTCATTTGATAGATTGATAAGCTTTTCAAAAGCCATTCCACGGTTACCTTGTCCCATTTTTATTCCTCCATTTCTTTCTTGCAATCTTCAAGAAAATCAATAACTTCCTGAACATGCTCCCTCGTCGTCATGCTCTCCATCACGTATCCTTCATCGTTATAAACATTAACCTTACTTCCTGTAAACTCCATTCCGCACATTCCGTCTGCACCTAATAGCTTTACATTACCTTCCATTCTTTTAACCTCGCTTTCTATTTCTACTATATTGACAAAGACTGTCTACAAACTTACACTTTCATCAAACAAGGAGGTAATCCCATGAATGAAAAAGAAATGATTATGTTTTTACCAGATGGTAGATACGAATATTTACGTATTAATGTCTATACCCAAGATGGTAAAGAGAAATTTGATTATAAAAATGCTTATAAACGAATACTGACTGCTAAAGAGCAGCAACGTTATTTATTACATAACGAACTTCCTAAACCGATTGCGATTGTGTGAGGGCCCTAAACCCTCACTTATTTCTAAAAGGATTATTTTGTTTAGTTTTTGATCAGTTCAGGATTTTCATAGATATTCCCTACAACCTCTACATCGTCGTAATAATTACCATCTTTATCTTTCACCCCATGCAATCTCCACATCTCTCCATGTTGAAACGCTGGATATAAAATGAAACAAGGCGAACCATCTTGTCTCCAACGAACCTCGAATGTACCGTATGAACCAGTAGACCAAGCTTTTACAATGTCACCCTCATAGATATCAGTGCCGTTTTTATCTTTTAATCCTGTGTATTGAGTTACTTCGTATTCTGGATTATCAATAAATTCACCGATGTGGTAGTCTCTGATAAGGTCTCCTTCGTGAAAATGCTTATATACTTTATCCCATGCACGAAACTTAATTTCTTTCATTTCCCTCTTCCTCCCCTGAATAAAACTCAATATTCCGTCAATACTGTAGATGGAGGAATTTTTATATACCCATTAATTCCTCCCTTTCTTTAAGGGTTGGACAGTTAGTTTTCGCTAACTGTCCTTTATTCATTTGAATAATTAGCACAACTTTGTGCATACTATCTATAAGCTGCTTTCTTAACAGTGTTGGCAGCCCGGAATCTTTTGTCAAAAGGAGCAGTTAGCTTTTGCTAGCTGCTCTTTTATTTCGTATTATTCCAGCCTTGTTCTGTTAATTCCCACCCTTGATTACGCAATTCTAAAGCATCTGACTCTCTTCTTTGTGAAGCTCTTTTAATTGCTCTCTGTAAGCATTGAATTTCTTTTTGTTTGTATTCCAATTGGCGTTCAAACAATTCAATGTTTTTATCTTCATTTGTCACATATCTTTTATAAGCTTCAATTCTTTCTTCAGGCCACTTTTCCATATCCATTCCCCTTTTCAACAAAATGAAATTTTTATTATAAAACCTTGATCATACGTCCATATCTTCTAAGGAAAGTTAATACCGTTTGCATCTCTTCAGCTGTACGACTCACTAAACAATCAACCGCTTCCCCTTCAGGTATTCCGTAAACTTCAACCAATTCCTTAACTGCTGCGATATCCTCTTCACAATAAGCATCTTCAGGTAAGTATGTTTTTTCTTTCATCATTCATCCGCTCCTCTTTCTCGTAATAGTTTCATTTCTTTTATATAGTGATCAAGATTCTCTAAATTTGAAAATTGTTTAAGCAAGTTACCAAAGTAAGGCTCGTCTTTTCCGTATTTGCAATTCCATAATTTTCGCGATTTATCAAATCGAATGATTAGATTTATATTGGATTCTAATACACTACATTTATGATACTTAGCTTCTTCATTGAATCCTTTTGTTTTCATATATTCCTGTTTCATTTCTAATAAAGCTTGAATAATTATATCGATGTTATAGAGATCAATCTCTTTCTTCATATTCACACCCTTTCTAACTAAAATAGCGTTTTTGTTGAAAATGATGCCCTCATTTTTTTGGACACATTTACCAGTGTTTTTACAAAAAAATTCATGATATGGTTATTTAGTTGAGTACGTCATTACTTGACAATTACCCTTAGGAACCCCGCGGACAAACGGGGTTTCTTTTATTTAAATAACGATTTTTTCTTACTCCTCAACCAGCTAAAACTATGTTAAAATTAATCCATAATTTGTAAGGAGGTATATAAAATGCTCTCACTATATACATGTGTATCTTGTGATCAACCTCTCATACAACACGATGAACATTCGTTTATTCATTACTGTATTAATCCAAATTGCGAAGAAGCAAAACTGCACTTATCTCTGTTGGAAGAGATGGGGTTGTGAACCCTATCTCTTTTTCTATTCAAATACCGATTTTGTCTAAATCCATTCACTACTCTCATACTTTGACATACAATAATAGTGCCTTTCTAAATAATGTGAGTTCGTCACTGTCGTTATAATGAGGTATAAGGAGCGCTCTCGATTAGCGCTCTTTTTATTTAAATAAAGATTTTATTTAATTCCCATTCATCTTTTAGATTTCTTTGAATACATTAATATCATAAGAAATTCAATATGGTGCTCTGGTCCAGTTACCTTGAATTTCTTGCAGACCTTGAGAGAAGAATCCGTTTATAGCAAACGGGTTCTTTTATTTTTGGTCATACAATAAGAATTTTGTTTTAATACTCTACGCAATCCTCACACCAATACAAAATTTTGTTTTTATAACTCCAATCATTTATGCCTCGGATCTGGTTTATATTTAATTTCTTGTCACATAAGTAACAAGTTTTAACTTTTGTTTTTCTCCATCTTTGTTTCTTCATCGCCGCTCCTCTTTTCTTATTCGAATAACTATTTTGTTTGGTTTTTTGACTGTTCAAATGCTTTTTTCTCACAATCTACACATGCTACAATGTCGCCACCTTCATCAAATTGATATATAGACTTTTCTTCAATATCCTTATTTAAAAAGCAAATATCACAATTAAATTGCTGTTTCTTATCCACTAATTCGTCATTGATTTTCTTAGTTAGTTTTACCGTTCCAATATCCTCGTAAGGCTGAGCAATATATCCTTTATCATGTAGAGCTTTAACTACTTCTTGCATATCCTTCCAAGCTTCTGTACCTTGACCGAATTTAATAGTAACTGTATTCATTTTTCATTCCCCTTTACGAATATTCTTTTCCACATTACACATACTATCTACAAGTCAACTTCCCATGACTACACTCTTTTAAAACGGAGCTTGTTCCTCCGGACTGTTTTGGATCGCGGCAGGTAACTTAGTCAATTACCTGCCATTTTCTATTCAAACAACGCTTTTGTTTGGTTTTAATCTTCTACTTGCACAATATTTTCAACAAAGAATACTGGTATTAACTCGACGGATTTGAATCTTCCCCTCACAATGGCACATGCATTAGAATCATAATAAGAACAAAGCACAATTTTCAGATCGCTGATAACATCTTCTACTTTCATGTAAGAATCATTATCATCTTTTACACAATCACCTACTTTGAATTCATTCAGTTCACGCCCTGCATTTTCAAACATCCTGCGACGTTTTTCTTTTTCAATCTCTTCAGGTGTAGCTTTTCTTAAGCATTCAAATGGATAGTGTTGATAACAACCAGATGAATAAAAATCAGTGATTGCAAAATCTAATCCGTCTTTCGTATATTTACCTTTTATTTTGAATGTGTGTTTTAAGGAAGTAACCCAGTCTTCCATTTGTAATGGCTCTTCATAATCTACAAATTCATCGTCAAAGAAAGAATTAATTGTTATATTGCAAGGTCCCGCAAGACCTCCGCACATCATCCAAATTTCCCCTTCATTATATTTATAGGCACTGCCATTATTAGAGTTAGGTGTAATCCAGTTTGTTTTCATACGCTCAATCGCTTTAAATCCTGTATATGTCTCCATTCTTCTAAACTCCTTTTCTATTAAAATGACACTCTTATTCAATTTCTCCTCTATATTTCTTTATTGCTTGATCAATTGCTTCAATACCACTATCTGAACTGTCATACCATTCAACTGCCTTCATCACGCCTTTTAATCTTTCTTGCATTACATCTACCCTTATTAACGACTGTTGAATAGTGTATTTCATATTGAGTACTTCTTTCGCTGCATCTTCATAACCTAACTCAATTAAACGACTTGCCATAGCTTCAAGATCTTCTATTTTTCCATACTCAAACAATTCATTCGCGTCTTTAAAACATAAATAGTTAAAACTTCCGCCACTCATATTTTCACTTCTCCTTTTGTACAAAATTCAAATTTTGTCTTAATATCCGCTTGCTAGCCGATCATAGTTAACCTGGTTCTTTTCGAAATACGACTTTCGCATATCTTCAAATGTCATACCAAGTTTTAGTCCTATCTTTATTAATGCATTTAGCGAGTTACAGTAAGGATGAAAATTATTCAAATCTGCTCTGTATATCAAATCGAACAATTCATGATAGCTATTGCTAAAACTTACAACATTAAAATTACCTTCTATATGATGCATTTCTAAAACTGAAATAATATCCTCACTATGTCCGTACTTATTACCCAAACTAGCCATAAAGTGCATGCAATCCGCCCATTCATCGTACTGACGCGCTTTATCATCCTTTTTGTTCTTCTTCCAATACTTGAAGAATCCAATCTCGTTACTTAGCTCACCCAGCTCTGTATATAACGCCTGTGTCACGTCTCCAGTTAAGTTCTGATCTTGTAATCCATGAACCTCAACAACCTGACGATCTAGCTTGTCCTGCGCTTCAAAAATCTTTTGTATGTTTAACATTCCGTTCACTCCTTATAAGTAACTTTTCAATTTCTCTTTCTGTTTCTTCAACACTTCCAAGGAAAGCTTCGTCTTCCGCTTCTCGTTATTCAATCCAACCAAGTGATATTCCATTTTACGAATCTCATCCTCTACTACATCGAGTTCACTTTGCACCTGCACCGCAGTTTCTTTCTTCACGCAATCCCTCCTACAGTCCTAAATGCTCCATGATCTTGCCGATATTCTCATCAAAACCTCTAAAAATATGTTTATCTTCATTGTTTTCAACAAACACTAGCGTTGGTAGTGTGCTAGATTCGATTATTGAAACTAAGTAGTCTCTAGCATCTTCGTTTTCATCAACATTTCTTTCAATGATTTCAATATCAACTGGACAATTCTCTAACATTTCTTTTGCTCTTTTGCATTTCGGACAAGAATTTCCAGTGTATATAACGATCTTAGTTGCCATTCTCTTCAGTCTCCTTCGCTTCCATTAATAGTTGAGTAATTTCGTAAGTACCATGCTCTGTATATTTCATTGTTTTTCCTCCTTAGTTTTCTCTGCTTGTCCCTCTCTTGAAACCATTCTGCATCAATGACACACTGTAAAGTCACCCATGAGTGTTCTAATGAGTACGTTGTATCAGTCTTAGGCTTACGTTTACATCTCTTGAGGTTTTTCTTTAGGGCTCTCAATCTCTTAGGGTTTTCAGCTTGTATTGTCGCTCTCCAACGATACATCCTCATTAGTTTCTTACCCCTTTTCCCCAGCATGTATATTTGATAGGTGTATGCAGGAACTCTATAGGTTCATCCTGTCTCTCTTGGTCGCCTGTGTAGTCATACCACATGTAGGAAAACCATCTAACGTGTATCTGCTTACCTCTAGAGTAAAACCAGTCCATAGCTTGTTCCGTTTGCCTATTCCCCGTTTGCCTCATTCTCCCCATACCTTTCCAACAGCCCCGCCAGTTCCTCGCAACTCCCTTCAAACAAGTCGCGCCCATCCGGTAGCTTGTATATGTGATTATCGATTAATTTGTTGATTAAAACGTCTTGCTCCATGTTGCCTCCTAGCTGATTTGTTTCTTTTTGTATTTCCTTGGTGGTTTTGTTGCAGCTTCGTACGGATCCATCTTCCTTTTAACTCTTTGATAAAATGCTTTACTATTAATTCCGTTTGCTTCCGCTAAAGGAATGTATTCCTCAAACCCCTTTGGCTTTGTCGCTGCTTCGTATGGTGTCATTCCTTCTTTTCGGCGGCGATAGTATGTCGAATCGCTTATACCATTACTTCTAGCTAGTTTCAGCATTTTCACATTCTTTTCTTTCCCTTCATAACTCGTACCAACTGGTGAAGTAATTGCGCGTTCCATCGTCCATCCATGACGTAATCTTTGGTCAAGTAACTTTTCACTTACTCCAATTGAAGCGGCTTGTTTAATTTCCTCTTTAGATGGTTTTTGATAGTTTATTTTGCGATATACAGTCGCTGGTTCTGTCGCCGCCTCTTCTGGTGTCCATTTCCGACGTTTCCCATATAGAATCCTCTTTCTGAATGTTTGGTAATCAATTCCATTCTTCTTTGCTACATCAATGTACTTTCGATACTTCCTTGCAAATTCGCCGCTCAATGGTTCTGTAATTGCCTGTTCAATTGTTTTCTTTCCTTTTTTTATTCGTTGATTTACAGTCTGCCTACTAATACCATTCTGTTCCGCTATTTTATATTGTGATTCCGTTGGTTTCTCCTTGTTATTCATCGTTTTATTCCTCTCCCCCATCTCGAGCGATTTGACATGGCCACCGCTTCTTTCTTAGTCAATCTCGGGACTGTAGCAGCTTCAATTGGTTCCCAAAAAGATTCTTTAATACGTTGGCGAAATAACCGATATCCAATTCCGTTTTCCTCTGCGATTTCTAACTCTTTCTTATACTTTTTCGCAAATGATTCGTTCACTGGCCATGTGATGGCTTTCTCTATGTTCCATCCCCTAGTAATCCGTTGATCTACATTATTTTTGTTAATTCCATTATTCTTAGCTATTTCGTATTGTTCCCAGGTTGGGACTGGAAGATAATTGTTCTCCATCATCTTCCTCCTAATCTAGTTCCATAATTTCTTTAAGGGATCTTTCCGAAATGTATGTGTTAACAATTTGTATCTTCCCGTATTTCTTCCTAGCCATTCCCTCGGCTTCGCTCTTTGTCTCCGCTTCAAACCACCGTAACTTTTGTCTAAGGTCTTTATCGAAGAAATCCACAGCATAAGTAGGGATTCCCTGTGTCTTCGCTAAGAATTGTTCAGCTGTGCTCTTTGCAGTGTAATCAAAACTCCCCACAACATCCTCTAGTGTCAGTTGTTTCATGCCCCTAACCCCATTGGACGGGATTTAATCAAGTTTTTATCTGCCTGATCCATAATAAGAGCGGCAATTTCTAATTGATGTCTTCCCAACTCTTTTGCGATTTCAAGGATTCCTTTGCCTTCCTTCCACATTTCTTGTAATCGGGTAACTTCGCTCTCATCAAACAACAAATCCAAGTCTTCTAAAGCGATATATAAGTTACGACGCGATTTCTTCATATATTTTTTCTCTTGCAAAACCATTGTGTAATTTTCTTTATCTACTTCCGTTTCAAGCTTCGGCATCTGTTTCCCCTCCGTTACGAATCGAATCTTCTTTCCAAGTTAACGAACTTTCCGTACTCCTTAATGAATGCCAATTCCACTACACCGACTGGACCATTCCTTTGCTTCCCTATAATGATTTCGATTGTGTTTTTATTTTCTGTTTCCCTATCGTAATAATCTTCCCGATAAAGGAACGCTATGACGTCTGCATCCTGCTCTATTTGCCCGCTCTCGCGTAAATCGGACATCATAGGGCGTTTGTCTTGGCGTTGTTCTACACCACGGCTCAGCTGAGATAGAGCAACCACACACACATTTAATTGGCGAGCCATTGTTTTCAGCGTCCGGCTAATTTCTGCAATCTCCGCTTGTCTGTTTCCCTTATGTACCGGATTCCCTGTTATAAGTTGTAAGTAGTCGATGATCACCATGATTTGTCTACCTGGGAACTCATCGCATAACTTTTTAACCTTCGACCAAATGAAATTCGTTGTAATCCCTGCATCATCAAAAATTCGAATGTTTTTGTTGTTTAAAGCTCCCATAGCTTGCGTTAACTTTGTCCAATCTTCTGGGTTTAACTCACCTGTTTTCATGCGATTTCCATCAATATTTCCATTAATGCTGACCATTCTTTTTAAAAGTTCCTTTTGTCCCATTTCGAGTGAGAAGATCGCAACGACATCGCCATCCCCGTATTCTCCTGCTGCATTATTTCCTACATTTAAACAGAATGCTGTCTTCCCTACAGATGGACGGGCCGCTACGATTATTAACTCCTGTGGTTTAAATCCTGCCGTCATGCGGTTTAATTCTGTGAACCCTGTGTCCATTCCGGCTAATCCTCTTATTGGATTCTCTAGGTCTCCATACATTTCGACTAAACCGTCTCTAATTCGCCCGTCACTGTTCTTGTCTTCCCTACTTAAATTCAGCAACGCAGCCATTTGAGTTTGAATAGCAAGTTCTGTATCGTTTCCGCTATGAACTGCCTGTTTTAACGCTTCTGTATTCCTTACAACCTCTCGATCTCTCCATTTACTCCACACGATTTTTTCGTAGTATTTAATATTAGAAGTACCTGGTGTAGTTTCTGATAATTGAGCAAGATAACCAATTCCGCCGACATCCTCTATAAGCCCTTTCTCAGCCAATCTAGCGGTCAAAGTTACAAAGTCTACTGGTTCGTTTCCGCTATCGATTTCGAGCATTGTACGGAAGATATGGACGTGCTGTGGACGATACATCTGCTCAGGTTGTAAATTGATATCTTTTATCTTGTCAGGATCTAATAACAGCCCTCCTAGAAGACCTTGCTCCGCTTGAATGCTATATAATCCCTCATAATCTAAAGTGTGATTCACTGTCTTCCCCTCCGTTTAATACCCAATATCATTGCAATTTCTTTTAGATGCTTTTCCCGTTCCTCCGGCGGCGCCACGTCTTTGCTATTTTCATCCCACCGATTGAACATTGTTTTTGTCTCCGCTACAGTTGGCCCTGTGTATTTCACTTCATGATCTTCTTTTAATAAGTCAGCTGGTTTAGGAGGAAATTGATTGTATTTCGCATAGTTAGAAAGGTTCTTTAGCATTTCCTCGTATTCTTGTTCCGATAGAATAGTAGTCCATAAGTCAATTTTCATTTGTGTTACTTCAAATATCGGATATAGCGCACTAATTGCCTTTAATAATTCAAATGTTTGCTTCTTAATCAAGGTCAAAGTCCTCCTCTCTTAACTCTTTCTTACCTTTAATAACTTTAGGCTGATTTTTTGCTTTCTCTTTCTTAATTTTCACTACCAAAGCATCGAACTGTTTTCTTAACTTAGCTGGAGAAAGAATGTTAGTACTCCAGAAGTCATCCTTTTGTGTCCAGTTAATAAGGTATTTAATTTGTTCATCCGTTCTATTGTCTTTTTCTCTCATTAAACGGAAGTCATTAGCCCATTTATCGAAGTTAGGTTCTTTTGCTGATGGATTATTTTGTAACATCAATTCAAATAACAATTTCGCGTTCTCCATGTCGGAAGTTGAAAACTTTTGACAAGAAGTCTTTTTCTTTGTTGTATTCTCTGTAGTATTCTCTGTTAAAGATTGCGACATATTGTTACTATCCATAGTTACATTTTGTGACTTTCCATTGTTACAATTTGTTACTATCCAATCTACCAATTTGTCATAATCCAATTTATAGTGAAGAGTCGGTGCTCCGTTTGCTTTCATTAACTTAGTATCAACAAGCCCCATTTCTTTTAACTTCGCTGTCGAGTAACTAACCTGACGTTTTGTTAAACAGATTTCTTCTTGCCATTCCTTATGTGATTTGTAGAAAAAACCGTCCGTTCTTTTCGATTTATCACTATAAAATACAATTTGGTTTAAAAGTACTGCTGTTGTAAGATCGCCAGTTAATTTGATGAACAGTTTTGGCACAACAACTATGTTTTCTTGACCGCTTATTTGAGAAATAATAGTACGTATCGTGTTGTAATTACTCACTTAATCCACCTTCTTCATCCAACATTCATAACTTGCACGATCTTCCATGCCTGTGAATCGAATTTTGTCCTTCCCTTTAAACTTTCCATCGTTATAAAATGTCTTTTCTGCTCTATAAACTTTCTTGATTGGCGTTACGTAGTCATAACCTCGTCTCTCTAAATCACGAACTGCTTTTAACATTTATTTCATTGATCCACGTCTTACAGGTACTTGAAACATCAATCTTCACACCTTTCGCATTTGGCTATACCGTCATTTACTTCCAAAACCTTATATCCGGGATAACGCTTTGGTATGCGATTGATATACCTGTAAGCGTTCCTCATAATTTCTTGTTCACTATTTGCGTCCTTATAAACCCATGCCGGAAGGACGACGTTAGACATTGTTTGTTGATTTAGCATGGGCTATTACCTCCTTATCCTGCTTGGCTATACTGCGTTTCCCAACCAGATAATACTTGTATTGCTTTAGATGCTGATTGCGAGCTGATTTCGCTTAAACTCGTAAATCCAACTTGATTTTTGAGCGTTTCTTCAACCATTTGTTTTTCCGTTTGTGTTAATGTCGCTACATGCGCTATTTTTGCGTGTATCATTTTCATTTGTTTCTCGGACGCTTTGCCATTACCACTGCTTCCTTGCTGCTTATTTGGAGCTTGTCCATTGTTACTTTTTTGATTAGGTTTGTTACCTTTTCCATAAGTTGCGCTATTGCCATCGTCATCTTCACCTGTATTCAAGCTAAGGAACGCTGCTAGTGAATAGCGTCTTGCGTATGTGATACAACTTCCTACTGCTTGCGGATCGTTCTTTACTGGCTTCATTGTTAATTCATCCGATTCAAGCCATTCACCACTCTCATGTAGGAGAAGTGTTTTTAACGTTACGTTTTGACCGTCTCCGCTTGGTATTTGCATAATACTTAATCCGTGTTTAGAAAGGATTGGTCTAATTTCATCTATAATCGTGTCTAGCGTTGCGTAATTGTTTTTAAAGAAAGGATTATCTGCATCCTTTGCTATTTTGTTAACCTCTGAGTTGAACAAGACTAATGATTTCGCTAATTTAGCAATCGTTTCACTTCTGTTCATCGGATTCTCACGCCTTCACTCTGACGTAATGTAATTCCATCCCATTGCATTCCATCTTTAACTGCTGCAAGTAATAACTTCTTATCAACCTTAGGTGGCTGAGGAATCATGTATTCTGGTGGTACAACTGCATCTTCTGCGATGTCTAAGCTTGCTGGATTCTTTTGAATCCCTACTGTTACGATTGTTCCTTTGATACGTTTAACTTCTAATAAAGTCATTTGCTGATATAGGTAATCTTTTAAACTCTTACAATTGTTTTCCACTGAT
Source organism: Bacillus sp. FSL W8-0519 (assembly GCF_038005585.1). NCBI lineage: Bacteria > Bacillati > Bacillota > Bacilli > Caryophanales > Bacillaceae > Bacillus > Bacillus sp. FSL W8-0519. Next base: position 18,560 of record NZ_JBBOTL010000004.1, on the reverse strand, counting down.
CTTCTGCGGTCCGCTAAACGCTTTTCTTCTGCCTTGATAGCTTCCGTATCAGCTTCAAGGTTACGAATTAACAACGCGATATTTTGGGCCTTATCCTGAATGTTTTCTTCAATCGCTTGTAATGTATCTGCTAATACAGCTGCATCTGTACCATCCTCAATCATCATTTGTAGTGCTCTATAATTAGAAGTAAGTTCATATAATTTCATTTTCATATCCTCCTAGAACGGCATTTCGCCATATGGTTTATTTGTTAAAACCGTGATTGCATAGTCGAGATCTAACTTCTTCACGATGTCTTGTTCCTTTTCAGACATTTGTTTTAAAGTTTCGATTGCACGTTCTTTTTGCTTGTCTAAAACATCTTTCATTTCCACATTCCTCCTTATTTACTTAGAAGAAACGACTGTGATATAATAGAGTTACAATTTATTGCGTCGTTTCATGAACCAGTCGATTAGGGGTAATCGGCTGGTTTTATTTTGTTTTGATGCTTTCACGCATCGGAATATCCAGGAACCTTTGAATTAGGTGGGGGATACCATTAGATTCCTGAATATTCCGACAAGCGAAAGCTTGTCTTACCCACCGATATTAGGATTGATACATTCCCACTTATAATCATCAAACTCAATCTCTACATTTTTTATAATCTCACCTTTATGAATCTCAACTTCTTGGTTAAATTCCATACCACGTTCGAAAGCGTAAATTTTAATGTCTACATTGTATGTTTTAGATAATATTGCTAGTGGTGCAGGGTCTATTCCCCAAGCTGCTTTAAAACCTTCAAGAACACAAATCTCTGAATTTGTTTCTTCATCAGCGAATTCAAAGCATATGTTATTCTCAATGAAGTTTCTGTGTGTTCCTTTAATATGAAAACCAGTCTTCGTTCTGATCATTAATTCCCATTCATCTTCTTCTACTTCTTTTTCAACTGGGATTTGACCTAACAAACCATCTGGGAGTGGATTTAATGCTTCTAATAAAAACTTTTTAATATCTTCTTTTGTTCCTCTAACTTTAAAAGTACCTTCACACCAATTTGGCATATCTTTCATTCCCCTTTTCAAATTTGATTATCTATTTAGCTAAAGTAATAAACTCCTTATGCATTTCCTCAACCTTATCTGCGCTGTTATGTATCCCTCTAGCTCGTAAATCCTTTATGATCCATGTGAGTTTCTTTTGTTCGTATTCATCACGCTGTTCTTTATTTGTCATCCCGTGACCATCCTGTCTTTTTGTCCCATACATCTATTCGGTGTACTAGGTATACGAATAAGCATATTGCCGCTGCTACGATTGCTAGTGATAATGTGCTTTCTTCCATCATTTAAACCGCCTCCTGTTCCTGTTCTTTCTTCAGTCGGTCTATGATGTAGGCTTGTCCTTTTGGTGTTACATATGTTGTTGTCCATGTGAATGCTTCACCATTCGGCTTCTGTTTAACACCTTGCGCAATTTCGAAATATCCTTTTTCAACTGCTGACTGAGTTGGTTCAGTAGAACGTTTGAACATTAACTCCCATTCTCGAAGTTTTGCGAATAACTGGCGTTGCCCGATTTTGACATTGTGTTTAGCTGCTAACTTAGCAACTTCACTAACTTTTAACGATTCATTCGACTGCATACACGCTTCTGCGAATGTCACTAACGGTTGTTGCTGTACAATTTGTTGTTGTGCTGCTGCAAGCTTCTCTTTCTCTTCTTTTAATTTAGTGAGAAGACCGATCGCAAAGTCTGGGTTAGTTACTGCTTGTTCCAGGACTTGATCTGTCATGTACGCTCCGTGTTTTCTAATAGAAGGAAGCACTTCGCTTGTTACCCACTTTTTAAATGCTTTCGCTTCCTTTTTACGTGACCTCAAGATTGAAGAATACAAACCAGATTCATTGATAACTGTTAATTTTTGTACCCCTTGAACGGTCTGTATATTATGCAGACCCTTTTCATCTTCATCTAATGTTCTTGTCATTGCACTTGCTTCACTAAAACCTAAGATGTCAGATACATCTTTAGCTACAAACCAAACATCTTCACCTTGTTTAACCGTTCGAACTTGTCCGAACTCTTCATTATTGAAAACTTGTAATTGATTCATTTTCTTTCCTCCCTATTCTATTTTCGAGACGTCTCTTTTTGAGACCTATAAGGTAAAAAAAAGACTACTTTGTTAATTCGTCAATAGTAACTTCATACAAACCAGCGAGTAAAGACAATCTATGTAAGTTAGGTTCACGTTTTCCTGTTTCCACTTGAGAATATGAGTTCCTATTCGTGTAACCCATTGTTTTAGCTACTTCAACCTGTGTGAAACCTTTAGAAAGTCTTAGCTCCCTAATCTTTTCAGTGTTTAATTTCATTCGGCATCACCCTTTGTTCATTTCGTTGATTTGAGTATAACATAGGGAGTCTCTTTTTGAGAACCCCTAAATTTTAAAAAAATAAAAGTTTTTAAAAGTGTTGTCATTTTGAGAACATATTTGTTAAATTTAAGATATAGGAAATGTATTTATATAATTATTTTTGGTGTTAGTAAATAAAAATTACTAATCAATATTAAGGGGAATAAAAATAATGGATTACAAATTAATCAGTAGACGTGTTAAAGAGATAAGGACTGACATACTACAACTTAGTCAAAGAGAATTTGCTGAAGCTTTAGGGATGCAAAGTAGATCTGCCGTTTCAATGTGGGAAAATGAGGAAAGTACAAAATGCCCATCTAAAAAGATGAGCTTAGAAATCGCAAAGCTTGCTAATGTATCTGTTTCCTACGTATTAGGAGAAACAGATGAAAAGAATCCTGATGTTGCTGCGAAAGATGAATGGGAAAAACTTATGATGCAAGTTAAAACAAAATCACCTGAGAAGCAAAAAGAACTTTTAGATCTTATTACTAACTTAGTTAAAATATCTGGCGATTGATAGCTTTAGTTGCTACCAATCGCTTTTTTTATTTCTGATAATATGTCGAAAGATACTGAATCCCCTTTTTCAGCGCTGTTTATTACATCCATTAATGCATCCCCTAATTTATCAACTACAGTTGCGTTCTCTAATTTCTCCATCCCTAAATCCTCCAATGTTTTTATATTAATTTGTGAATAAATTCACAACCATTGAACTTTACTGTATTTTTTATTAAAAGTTCAATAACCCTGAAAATGAAGAATGACGCCTTCTGCAAGAGAAGACGTCATTCTTATATATATATTAAATCTTTTAAATTCCTGTTCCTGGATCAGACATTTTTAGAAGTAATGTCTGTGTTTGAGCATCCTTTGCTACTTGTTTAGGTTGCTCGTTTTGGTCTTTAGCAGGATAAACGTATAACGCTCCAGCTAATGCCAAAGTTGTCACTAAAGCTAGTACTTTTTTCATATAGCATCACCCAACTAAATTATAGCATTTTTGGGACATTATGCCTAGGTTTTTCTTCGCTAAATATGAATAAAAAATATCAGAAGATCGCTCGAATAAATCCAAGGCATCACTTAGTATCTGCGGGTCATTCCCCTTCGCTATACCAAGATAAGTTAAACCAAAAGCGCTAAGTTTTCCTTTATCTTTAATTACATCTTCTAGTATACTTATTGCCTTTTCACAATTACCTTTTTGTATTTCTAAATAGGCCTTTTCAACTTCATCCTTAGGGTTGATATTATCCAGATCTATCTTCCAATGAATCTTCAAGAAATCAATCGTATTCAATATCATGTTTTTTCTCTTCATCATTTGATCACCAGGACCATTCGTTATGATACTTGCAGCAGCATTTAAATATCCTAATGATTTATGGTAATCCGTAAAAATATACGACTCTCCCAGCACACCGTACGCTGTTGCTTTAAAAATAGGAAATAACATATCCGAACTTTCATCGTTGATTATTTCATGGCATACACTTCTTAATCTTGGAATCTCATTACACGTTAACAATCCGTAAATAGTAGCTTCTTGTATTTTGAATTTCAAAAATTCCTTAGCGTAGTTATCTTCCAACTCTTCGACCTTCTCATGTAATTCTTCAGAAAGCCGAATCATCGACTTATAGTTTTTCTGATCATATCTAATATGAAGAAGTACAATGCCCTTGAGAATCTCAAATTCAACATTTTTTGATTTAATACCCTCTACTTTTTCTTTATAAACCTTTAATAGTCCATCCCCAGATAAATCGCCTTTGTAACGTAGATATATTAATCTACAAACCTTTTCCCAATCGTGCTTAATTGTTGTTTCGTTTAACAGTTCTGCTACGGTATCTAACTCTCCGTGCGCTAACAAATAATATACAGCTATCTTTTTATTACCCTGTCTCTTCAAGACGCTAGAATATTTACGGCAAAAACTCCTTCTCGCATTAACATCATCAGGATACACTTCTTTTAAAATTATTCCATACTTATTAAAAACGAGTTGATGCTTTCCTTTTAAGAACCTTGATAGTGTAGCACCATCAATGTCTATTCTTTTTACAAGTTGGGTTCTATTGATGTTTTTACTATCCATATCATCAGATATCTTGCTCAACACTTTTTGCATAAAATTGCTCCCCTTTTTCCGGAACAAAAGACACGTTATACCCAATTTGTTACATTTAAGGAAAACGCGTCACTATATCTAAGATGTGTGTTATAATTATGTATGAGACTTATGACAAGTGTTTTCCCTACTCGCATTAGGGAGGACGGTGTAAGGGTGTTGGTAGCACCACTTGCACAGTCATGGGTCTTTTTTACGTCCGTTTATTTTATTATTTTCATAATATCACATTTTTTCCAAAATTCAGTCGTGTGGTTATCAGAAAATTGTTGAGAAAGTTTTAAAATCGCGATATATCAACGTTTCTCAATTGATTAAAAAACAGAATATGCAATTATACATATAACGTATGAAGACCTCACATGCATATTTTACCACAAAACCGAACTTTTGTTCTAATTAATTTTACAGAGACTCAAAATGAGTCATTTAATTGAATTAATGTCACAAAATTAATCGTTTTATCCAAATATATACCATCCACTTCCCTCGTTCGCTTATAATTGTCACAGATAAAAAAGGGCGGTGAATAGTCATTGCTTAATGAACGGCTAGTATATTTTCGCAAGAAAAATAAATTAACTCAAAATGATGTTGCTCACTATTTAAATGTTGTTCGTTCTACATATACCAATTGGGAAGCGGGAAGATCAGAACCTGACATTTCCACTCTAATCAAAATTGCTGATCTATATAACATTAGTTTGGACAACTTAGTTGGCAGAGAATATCGAATTCCACCACAAGTCGAGGTTATTTTAGACCAAATTTCTGATTTAGACACAGAACCACAAAAGAAAGCACTAAACCTCTTAGTGGAATATACATACTTGGCGAAAAAGTATTTTATGTAGGTCTCACACTCCTTATTTTAACGTATAAACACCTTTAAACATCAAGGTAATATGAATCCTCTATTGAAGATTCTAAAACAAAATACGGAGCGTTGCAGCGCTCAATATTTCAAATTAAAGATATTGTATTTGAATCCATAATAAAAGAAATCATTTCCAAAATAAAGAGGTAAAATTTTACATAATTTTACCATATTAACCAATGAGGGCTTCGGCTCTCTTTTTTTATTTTTATTCGACAAAATATGACAATATAGTTGTAACTGAATTTGTTATGATTTTTGTAAATATTATATTTGGGGGATATAGGGATGAAGGAATTTAAGGCTTACAACGGCGTTTTGACTGTCGATAACGAGAAAATTACTATTAAACCTTCAAGGGTATTAGGTATGACTAAAAGAGTTATGGAAATTTACTACGAAGATATTAAGAAGATAGAGTTTGAGAAGCCTAAACTATTAACAAATGGTTATCTTCGTTTCGAATTAATTAGCAAATCAGGTACAAAAAGAACTAAATTGGAAGTAACAAGAGAAGAAAATGCTGTTTTCTTCACGAAGAAACAAATGAAAGATATAGAAGCAGCTAAGAAACTAATTGAAAGTTATTTATAATAAAAGGGGATTTTATTTATGGAAGCTACAGCACAAAAGAAAAAGGTTATAGAATATGTAGGGTGGGGATTAGGAATACTTGTTGGTTCTGTTCTTCTTTTCTTTGCGCTATTATGGTTTATTAACGGTCAATCACCTGCCACGGTGTTTAAAACGGTAACAGTTGACGAAATAATAGCTGAATTTAACAAAGAAGGTTTAGATGCTAAAGAAGCTACAGAATTACCTCAAAAAGAATTTGGGAATATACGTGAGGAAGGCAAAAGATTTCTCGTGCCACATCTAGGTAAAGATCAAGGCGGGCGTATTTATAAATTTAAAAATAAAGAAGATCTTGAAAAAGCGAAGAAATACTATGATGAATTAGGCAACAATGCACCTATACTCTTTTCTCACACATATGCTAAGGGGAAATATCTTTTACAGATGAACGGACAAATGAAAGATGATGAGTTTTATAACTATAAAATTGTTATGGACAACCTAATAAAATAAAAAAAGCACAAGGAAAGGGAATCCCATGTGCAATAATAACTTAGGTAATTACAGTATAACATAAAAACTCCAATATTTGGATGGTAATCCAATGTAAATTATTCAAATTAATGTGGTTCAAGTCGGAGGAAGACGCCTTAGGGTGTCTTTTCTTTATGAAATTTACAAAATACAACAATATAATCTCTAACATTTTGTTATGATATTTTCAATGATGCATTTATAAACAGAAGGGACTTATTACTATGGGATTTAGATTTCGTAAGAGTAAAAAAATAGCTCCTGGTATTAGGTTGAACGCAAGTAAAAAAGGCATAGGAATTAGCATTGGTGTAAAAGGTGCTCGTGTTAGCTTTGGCCCCTCAGGAACACGAGTTACCACTTCAATTCCTGGTACAGGTATTTCTTATCAAAAACAAATAAGTAATAAATCAAGAAACATAGAAGAATTAAATTACCAAAATCCTACATATACTCCTCAAACGGCGGAAGTAGACGCTATAACGATAAGGGATAGTCAAGCTACTATTAATACACGAAAAATAGCTAAACCACTTTACTTAATAATGATAATTGCATTTATTGCTTCAATATCGTTCGTAAAAATTTTATTCGCTATAATATTTGGAGTAGTTGGCTTTATAAGTTATAGATTAAGCTTGACTCCTGTTGGTGTTATTTGCCCTACTTGTAACAGACAACACCTTGCATTCAAACAAAAAGAAATAAAATGTTCTTTTTGTAATAGCACTCTAATAATAAAAAGACACTCATAAAGGTGTCTTTTCTTTTTTCTTATTTTTATTTAGAAGATATTCTAGGTATTTACAGACTATCATCAACAATCCTCCAAAAAAAATTAAAGGAAACATTAAATATACGATTATCATAAAACCCTCTAAATGAAGTTTATCCAATCCGTAACTCATATAAGAAACAAAAATATCTGCACCATAAACAAATAACAATAATAACAATGGTCCTCCTATAAATAAAACAGCCAAGTATACTGCATAACGGTAAACAGCCGTTCTAAAAGCACCCATAAACAATCCCCCCCTCATAAAATTTCACGTACTATATCCGATGTGTAAAACCTAATTCTACAATAAATCCTATTCTACCATCCGTCCCCTTATCCTCTAACCAAGAAAGTAGTAAATCCTTTATTTATTCCTCTATCTTAGTGAGTCATTCCCCCAGGTCTTAAACAATCTCAAGTTTTTCATCTTTTCTTCGTAATTAAGCTTGACTGGAAGTTTTGAAGGTTTTTATCATGTGGGAACGATTAAGGAACACGGCTGGAAGGCAGATTTATCCCCTACTTTGAAAGACTACAAAAAAAGTAATCAATCAAAATAGATGGATAAGCGTCTTGTTTTCGCCATGCGGTCACTTATAAGGTATCCGTATGTATAGACCCTGCTCACTCAGCGATTTTCACCGCATACATCCTTTGACTATGGCTTGTCCTTGTAATATCGTCCCTACACGACAAACTGAATGTACTCCCTAGCACCGTAATGCTAACGATAACCACCCGAACCTTTCAGAGATTAATCCCTGGGCAAGTTCTCGCCCTCCCTCACCAGAAGAACAGGATTCCAATGAGGGGCGCTGTTCTTGTAGGCGCATACTCTGTACCCCCTGCACGACCAACAGCTAGCCACGCACGTAACACGTTCCCCCTATATGTATAGCAGCACGGAATTACGGCTTATCAGTTTTTATTTACGTGGTTTCAGGCAATTCCACGCGAACCAAAACAAAAAGGCATCTCCAATTCCTAAATGGCCTGTAGATCCACAAGACTTCTAGGTTTAGAGATGCCCGTTATATATCTTTTGACTACAAAAAATACAATTCTAGCATTTACTAGTTGAATTTTAGTCAAACAATAGATAAAATGGGTATATCAAAGAAGCCTCGTGAAAAGGCATAGTTGTTTAAGGTTAGTGGTGGTACACTACTTAAACGTTAACACTGTCGGTTAAAACAGTTTTTTCTAGTCAAGTGGTGGTACACTTGCTAGAGTAAGTCATTCCCGCTAATGGTTGGCGCCAATAGCATATGGGAGTGGCTTTTTGTTTTGTGTTCATATTCAATTGTTGTATCAATCTTCGTTTATGTAAAATATCAAATTATGTTTTGTTTTGTAGAATGTTGCTTGTTGTTTATTACGTTACAACAAGCTTTTTTGTTTGTAAATACCTCTATAAGTGGGTTTATGCCATCTTGTTAACTTAAACGAAGGATACAAAGATAAAAAGATACATTTATCCTTAGATACAAAGATACATTGTATACCTTTGTGTATCTTTAGATACAAAGATAAAAAGATAGAAAGATAAAAAGATACATCAATTATCATTGGTATTATAGGATTTTTATTAAAAGTTATGTACACGAAAAATAAGGTTAATCTATTAAACATAAAAAAAGATACATTTATCCTTTTACTTTTTGTACAAGCACGTGTTATTATCAATTCGAAAATAAAAAGATAAAAAGATACATTTATCCTTTGTTACAATTATATTACAAATTTAAAAGGAGCGATTCCTGTGAAAAAAGGATACGTCATAATCAACGCCCAACAAAAAGGTGGAGTTGGAAAAACAACTGATTCGTGTATGGAATCTCTTGTGGCTTCTTTAATCTTTAATAAGAAAGTTTTATTTATTGATACTGACCTTCAAGGGAACGGTACAACATTTTTAGCGAAATCATTTAACATTACTGAAATGCAAAAGACTTTAATGAAGTGTCTTGAAGAAGGAGACTTATCATCAGGGATTGTACATCTGCATGAAAACTTAGACATGATTCCATGCGGATATGACATGAGGAAATATGCTGACTTCTTAATTGAAACATTCAATACAGTTGAAGACAGAACTTTTTACCTTTCTAGATTGCTAGAAAAAATTAAATATAACTACGACTACATATTCATCGATATTCCGCCTTCAACAGATTTAAAAGTGGATAATGCGATGGTAGCAAGCGACTACATTATTGTTGTTCAAGAAACTCAACAATTTTCATACGAAGGAAGCCAACGTTTAATCTTTGAATACATCCAAACATTAGTTGATGACTTTGGTTCACTCGTAAAAATGCAAGTTGCTGGAGTACTTCCTGTATTACTCCAACAAAAGCGTGCTTTACACAAGGAAATCGTTAAAAGTACAATCGCTACTTTTGGTGAAGAAAATGTGTTTACTACGATTATTAACAACCATGCACGTTTAGAATGGTATCCACGAATCGGGTTACAATTTGAAGATCATCATGATAAGAGAATGCTAGCTTTATTCTGCGATATTTTCTGTGAGTTAGAAGAAAGAATTCACCTTTTCGAAACTGAGGGAGATATTGAACCGGGATATAGATATACACAAAAGTATTTCGTAGAAAATAAACTTACTAAGTTAGGGAAGGGGATTGACATAAGTGGCTTTAATCAAAAGGGAAACACCGCAAGAACCGAAGATAACGCAATCTGCTAATACAGAGCGAAATGTTCAGAGTACAAATAACAACACTACACCCCAAAAGAAGGTTTTGACAGCACAAGATAGAAAAAACATAAAAGTAACTCCTGAGTCATTTAGCAAAATTAAAACTATTTGTACGATGAAGAGTATGAAGAATTACGAATTTATTGATGAAATTTTAGAGTTTTACATCGCTAATAATTTAACCGAGCGCGAGCAACGTATACTTAAAAATATAACTTCTAATAACAAGTAGTTATGAGGAAATCCCGTCCTCATAGCTTTTCTTCATGTATCTTTTTATCTTTGTATCTAAAGATACATGTATCTTTTTTGAAAATCGCTATTATTTACAAATACTAAATAGGAGTGGTACCTGTGGAAAATAAGAGTAATTCTTTTGTAGTGACTTTGACGCCTATTACCGAAAGTTCAGATTCAACTATTCAAAGCGATCATACTGACATGGAAAAGGAAAAGCAAGACAGAACTTACTCAGAAGAGGGCAAGCTCTTTGAAAAGCCTAAGAGAAAACTTACTACGAAAGAGTTGCCGAAATCTTTCCGTGTCTCATTAGAAACACATACGGCAATTTCAACACTCGCTACAATTGAAGATATGAAAATTTATGAAGTTATTAATATGTTAATCGAAGAAAAAGTTGCCTCATTACCTGCACCAAAACAAAATCTAGTAAGAAATGCTGTAAAACAAGTACTTGAAGTAAAGAAAAGTCGAGAATAGGTATGAGTTTATAAAATTATTTCTGCAAGAAAATAGGCCCTACTTTGTGTAGGGCTTTACTATTTTAAGGAATTAGATTCTCACCAGAACTTCCACCAAGGCTTTTTCTTCTCTTTCGCAGCAGCAACCTCCTCCCGAAACTCCTGCATCAATCTCTTCGCTTCCTGCATCTCACGCAATGTCTTCATAAGCGTCTCATCCCGCGCTTCCAATCGTTTTTCCACTCGCTCATTATGCGCTTCTACGCTCGCTTTAATTTCCTCATTACTTTGCTTTACCTGCTCACTTAATCGCTTCTCCATCACTAACATACTCTGATTCATTTTTTGCGCCATAACGCTGTACTGTTCCTGTAATTGCTGTTTAATATGGAATGGCACTAAGTCCGTTTCCTCAGATTCCTCTTTAATTAGATCCGGATTAACCTTTTCTATTTGCTGCGCAATCATCTTCGCTGCCTTCTCTAGCGTCATACCGTCATGCTTACTAAGCTCAATTAGCTTCTCAATCACCATAATGTCACTGTCTGTGTACTGGCGTCTGCCACGATTATTCTTCTTCACTGCGAATCCTTCTCGCGACAATACTTCCATGTACTTTCTAAGGGTGCTATCACTTATTCCTAGCCTTTTATACACTTCACTAGCAGAATAAACAATTTCGTCCGTCATAACGTCACAACACCTCCTAGTGACAATATTCCATGATGGTTAGGGAATTCCTGCAAAGAAAAAAGCCCAGTTTAGGGCTTTTAATTCTATATCTCGTATTTGATTCATAACATGTATATTGCCTGTTACCCCTGTAACTCTTCCCAACTTCGACCGTACAATTGGGTGTGCTGTTTAGTTAAGGAAGAGTTACTTCTTCATCAAACATAAAAACATTCTTTTCTGATTTGTGGGGCATAACTCAAGTAATCTCATAATATTTTCAGCGTCATCCACGCTATTTGCATTGATAATATTATTTCTCCACATCCATCGTTTGCTGTCTCGTTTACTGTGATAAACCGCTCCGCTGTTATCATTAATCCATATTTGATTATTACATCCTAAGACATCCGCACGCATCCAATGTTTTTTATTAATTATTTTAATCCTCCCCTTGTATTAAGCGATATGGAGTTGCAATTAAATTGCTTTTGCTATTTCAACAAGTAATCTCATGAACAGCGGAATCATTTGAACAACTATATAGCCAATCCCTGCACGACTTATTAACGAGAAGCCTCGTTCCTGGCTACCAACCATAATGAACAGCCCGCCGCATAACGCTACAACGGATGCAATTGGATAGGAAACTGCTTTAATCAAGAAAATAACCGGCTCAAACGCATTTACAATACGATTGTACAGTTGGCCATCTATATAATTTTTTATCTTCCCATCGTTGGACTGCACATCTTTAAATACTTCATTCACATCTGGATTATTTCCATCAGCAAATACGTGAGGAATATCTATAATGTTGCTGAATATAATAGCACTACCGATTACTATACTTACTCGCACTGCGACAGGTGCGTATTTTTTTGCTTTCTTTTTGAACAAGCTCCACTTTTTCTTTGCCCCGTAGTTACCATCCATAAAATCTTTGATGCTCATTGTCTCTGTTGCCATATGGACCATCTCCCTATTTTTAATGGAAATCAGTAACCGTAAATATGTTGCAATCTAATCCTTCGCAAAGCTTTTGCAGGTTCTTCCTGCGGTATTCCGTCGTGGTGTACCAAATAAATTTAGGTGGTTTTTCAAATACATTGCATTCCATCAATTTGCGATATTTCTGCATCTTGATACGGTTCGCACTCATTTTCTGCTCATGATCCACTTCTACAATGTGATAACGGCCATTATCAGTGAATAGTGCATCTGCAATTATGGAAACGATACCTTTTACATTCATTTTCACTTCCTGCTTCCACGTTTTCGGGCATTCATAAGCAATGTAGATGTCATTCCTCATAATGTAGTGGCGGAATTGATTCGAACGTTTAAGTATTTTCTTACTCCCAATCCGTTCGCGCCCTTCTTTGTTCAAATAGAAAATTTTCTCGCCATCCCTAAAGCTAGACACATATTCTTCAAGCCCCTTCATGACACGAGAAGCATTCCTGTCACCGCCAAGATCATGAAGTACTTGGATTTGCTTTCTACTAAGAAAGCCGAGTTTCTTCAAGCTCAAGAGTATACTTTCCGTTCTCGCTTCCTTCATGGCTAGTTTTTGCATCTTCATGCTCCTTCCTCGCTCTTATGTTGATATGTGGCTTTATGATGTTATCTATTTGCTTATTATCGATATAAACCGTCTGTAAGACCTTCTTTTCGTTTGTTTGGTATATTGCCCTTCCTTTTATATTGGGAAGACTCTCTGCGCCGCCCTCGTCTAGCACAGCACGGCTTCCTGCTTCTGTCTGTAATCTAAAGCAAACACGAGCGCCTATGTTTTGTCGTAACTGCGATGGCAATGCTTCATTTGTTGGGTATTGCGTCGCGTATACCAAGCGGAATCCTGCTGCCCTGCCACGACGACCTATATCAACAATGATGTCCTTGCACTCCTGATATGGTGCTAAGTCGGCCGCTTCATCCACGATTACAAAGTATCGCACTGGATCCCCGGCTTCTTTTATATCTTCGTATCCTTTTTCTAGTAAGTATTCGTTTCTAGCATTCAGTTTATCTTGCAATTCCCTTAGAGTCTCAAGGGCTTCCTCTGGATTCTTCGCAATTGATTCGACTTGATTTAGGAATCGGTATCGGTTGAAAGAGAGACCCCCCTTCAAATCGATAAGATATAGTTTTATATTTTCTGATTGGTTGCGTACCAGAGATGTAATGATAAGCTTTAGTACATTTGATTTCCCCATATCCGTCATGCCGGCAGAGATCATATGTGATAACTGGTCAAAGTCATGTTTTACTAATCCATCCCTCGTATAACCAATAGGTACCTCCCACCCCTTACATTGCTTCATCATGTCTTCCTCAAATTTAACGAAATCAGGCATCCCTCTTTCATAAACTCGTATTTTAAGTAACCCATCGTAAGACAGCTCAATTTCCTTTCTAACGAGTTTTTTCTTGTTTATGATGTTTTGTATTTGTTTTAAGATATCTTTTCGCAAACGAAGAGATTTGAAGTCTGCTAGCTTAAAATCGTAAACTTTGCTCTTATGATTTAATCCATCCTCTAAATGCTGCATCTTTTGTTCGAAATCGGAGAAGCTAAGACCAAGCGGAATCCTATACGCATATTCAGTTCCCCAATCATTTCTTGTCTTACGGAGTAGCTGTATAGTCCTGGTCTCTTTTCCTTCTTTTACTTTTAATCCGCAGTTCGCACAAATCCTTTGAATCTTAGAGGCATCATTTGTTGCTCCTTTTTGATGCATTTTTGATAGAAAGACTACACCACCAACTGCAGCTGAACTTACTAACTCAAATATCAATGCTCAAACACCACCCTTCTTTATGTATTCTGCAAGAATAGTCCCTGAAGATTAGAAGAGATAAAAAACAGCTATGAATCATTGAAAATACTAAACTTTGTAATGTCTGAAACGGTATTCTGTGAGCGAATTCTATTCGGAATAGGGAAAACGAAGTTTTAAAAGGCTATCAATTTGGAACTGAGAATCGTAATTTGTTTGGTATGGTAAAAGGTATTTCGTACTGTTTGGCCTTTATGTCAGTTTTTTTCTCGCGTTTAAAAAAATGACGAAAAGGGCAAGCTATGCTTGAGGTGATAGGGGTGTTTGGATTAGGTAAAAAACGTAGTAAATTTGGTAAATGGCTAGACAAACAAGGGATCACACAAGGGGAATTAGAAAAGGCGGCTAAGTTAAGTAGAGGTACGATTTCAAAAATATGTAATGATAAAGAATACACACCTAAATTTTCCACTATATCCCAAATAATAAGGGGATTAAAGAAGTTGGGAAAAAACATAAAAGAAGATGAGTTTTGGATGTAGCCTTCGCTTGAATGAGTGGGGCTATTTTATTTTTTTTGAAAAAACTTCTTCATAAAAGAACATACATTCGTATATAATAAGAACTAACGTTCTGTTATTTAGGGGGAATAACGGTGTATGACTATTCAATATTGCCAAATCGAATTGTTTTATGTGTAGATCTTCGTTCGTTCTATGCCAGCGTATCGTGCATCAAAATGGGATTAGACCCACTTCATACTAAATTGGCTGTAGTTGGTGATGTGAATAGGAGTGGTTCAATTGTTTTGGCTGCAACTCCACCATTAAAAGCATTAGGCGTTAAGAAAATGGCGAGATTGTATGAAATACCACGACGTAAAGATATCCTTGTGGTAAATCCAATTATGAGCACCTATATAAAATGCTCCAATTTCATCACTAAATTGGCTCTACAATACGTGCCAATTGAGGATTTCCACCAATATTCCATCGATGAGTTCTTTATGGACATTACGGATAGTATTCATTTGTTTGCAAACGATCCATATGAATTCGCATTGAAAATCAAGCGTGAAATATATGCAAAGACAAGAATTGAATGCACGATAGGCATTGGTCCTAATCCTTTAATGAGCAAGGTTGCCTTAGATGTGGAGGCAAAGAAAACGAAAGATTGCATAGCATACTGGAAATACGAAGATGTACCCATAAAATTATGGCCAATACGACCGCTTAGTAAGTTTTGGGGAATTTCAGGGAAAACAGAAGCGAAGTTAAACCGAAAAGGAATACATTCTATCGGAGACTTAGCACAGTATCCACTCAAATATTTAAAACAGAGCTTTGGGGTCATTGGCGAAGAACTACACTTACATAGCAACGGCATTGATTTTAGCCGCATATCAGAAAAATACGTTCCAGCAACAACTTCTATTGGTAAAAGCCAAATACTCATGCGTGATTACACCATAGAAGAATTCCCGATTATTCTACTGGAACATATTGAGGAAGTTTGTTATCGAATGCGAAGACAAAACAAACTAGCTCAAACTATCCATTTTTCTATTGGTTATAGTAAAAATTACGCTGGTGGTTTCAGAAAAACTCACACTATGAACCGACCAACCAATTTAACAATGGATATATATAAGATTTGTACATACTTTTTACATGAGTTTTATACTGGGGAACCCATTAGAACCATCAATGTTTCTTTAACTAACTTAATCAATGAAGGCGAAGAACAAATCTCACTATTCGATAATGTAATACAACGAGAAAAAGAAATGAAACTAACTAAAGTAATGGACGAAATACGCACTAAATTTGGTAAGAACAGCATATTACGAGGAATTTCGTATACAAATAGTGCAACAGCAAGATACAGAAACACATTGTTAGGGGGACATAAAGCATGAACAACGCTAATATGCCAAAAGGAAGAGGAATGGTTAAATGGACTCCATTCGCAGCGATGCCGGAGCAATTCGCAGGTATCCGTGAAATAGTTAAAGAAAAAACGAAGGTAGAACGCCCTACATTAACACAGGATGAACAAGAACGTATTGAGAATATGCTATTATGTTCGCTACTTTCTGAAGAAGAAATATTGATTACATACTATGAATATGGTTTTTTACTTACTAGCTATATGACCGTCATTGATATTGATCCGTTAAATAAATCTATAATTTGTACGGATGCATTTTATAATAATATGACGTTGAAATTTATTGATATTATTGATGCAAAATGAAAAAAAGGCCGCCCGACAGGACGGCTTTCGTTGTTTACTTCTTAATATACTCGTACCACCATTTACCTTCAGGTCTAGTATCCATCCACCAAGTAATCTTGTCTAATTCCTGATTAGGCAATACTTCCGTTTGTAAGTATGCTATTCCAGTTGAAGAATCCGAGATAACCTTTCCTTTGATTCCACGCTCGTTCATAGCGTTTATGACTTCTGGAACCAACGAGACGCCAAACCCACCAGATTTAACATATTGATATCCACCATTGGAAACGGTTTGTTCTGGTCGTTCTTTTTCTGTAAACCAAGATAATGGTTTGCTACCAATTAATTCGTTCAAATCACACTTACCGATACCAGGTACATTTCCTGTTTCAGTGTATTGCCAGATATCGCATGGATAATCTGGTTTATTGCCACCATAACGAGGAATCCATACAAAGTCAGCTTTTACATTTGCCATGCCAAAAGGAGCATACATGTGATGACCGACATATAAACCAACTTTCTTAGCTCCTAAACGGCGTAATTCATCAATAAATGCTTGCGTGCCGGCTCTCATATCATCCATTGTCTTTACTTCCACATCAGCAACCCAGACTGTCGCGCTCTTGTCTCCACGGGTCCAGAAGTCACGAGCTTCTATACGTGCATCGTTTGCAGAAACAAAACGACAGAATGCATAATTACCAAAAGGGATGCCTTGTTGCTTCATAGCTTGTACATATCCTTTATACAATGGATCTACATAATTTGAACCATCTTGTACACGAGCGATGATGAAATCAATGTGTTGTCTTGCTACAGGCCAATTAATATTACCATTCCATTTTGAAATATCTATAATGTGTCCCATTATTTATCGTCTCCTTTTTGAAAACAAAAAAAACAGCCAACGGGAGGCTGTTTTTTATCATTTTTCAATTTGTATTTTCTTCGTCCGAAAGACTAGTCCACTTTTTACCGTTTACAATATTCAATATATTTTGGCGAGAAACACCGTATTTTCTTGCAAGAGCTGTCGCTCCGTATACCCTATCTCGTTTTATAAACACTCTCCTAATATATTTCACATCATCCCATTTTAACTTAGACTGACTGTTCTTTTCCCCACTAATATTTTTTATATTTACCAAACCATTATCAAATGCATGTTGTATATTTTCTGAAACGGTCACCCGTTCCAAATTATTTAATGAATTATCAGTTTTATCACCATTAATATGGTTCACTTGCGGTTTATTCTCTTCATTAGGGATAAAGGCTTCTGCAATTAACCGGTGAACTTCTTTAACTTTCTGTTTTCCATCTTTGTATAAGGTTACGCATTTATATCCTTTCTTACTGTTGACTAATGTTAAAACTCTACCCTTTAATATATAAAAACCTTTGCCATCTTTTCCATTTCTCTTCTTTCTATCCAAACTACGTACATTTCCTAAGTTAGAAATTTGATATAAATCTTCATATCCTAGGATATCTCTCCAAATCTCATCCATTCTCAAACACTCCTTTAACTAATGAAAAAAATGTTGTTATATCCCGATGTTATATATATAAATTATATACTTATATCAATAGTTAGGGAGATTTTATTCTGTGGCATTTATAATTCCTTATCATTCATATCTTCGTGATCAGTCCAAATCCCTAGAGAAATACCGACCGCAAATAGATAGGGCATAAACTCATCAAGAAAGCTTTTTGCTTCCGGAACCCCTGCTTTTACAAATAAAAATCCTATTAAAGATGCAATAGCTATTAACGTCTTCCAGTTGCGGAATCGTTTTTTTATATTCTCTTTTGACATATTACATGCCACCTTTCATGAGTAATCCTAATAAGCCAGCTACAATTGCCCCAATGATGATACGGAGAATCCATGTTGTATTAGCACTAATCTTTTCAAGCTGTTTATTTATATTTACAATGTCCTTTTCGTTGACAGTAGTACGGGTTTCTAAGTTGCGAATATCACGTTGCATATCCTTTTGGTCTGATTTAATCTGGAGGATCTCTTGCTTTAAATCTTGAATTTCTTGCATTGGTTCATCTCCTTTCAAAATAAAAAGAGAAGTACGTTATGTACTCCTCTTAATCTATA
>NZ_JBBOTL010000003.1:0-54544 GCF_038005585.1 Bacillus sp. FSL W8-0519 | reverse complement strand
AATGTATAGACCTAGCAGTTTTAGTTTACATAATTATAATTATTTGCAGTAGTTATTTCGGGAAATCGTTGATATGACTACGTTTACTAACTTCCGATTTTTATCGAATATTCATTTTTTATACATTGTTGATTTAACAGCATTTCTACCACTCATTTTCCGTTATTTCCTGCATAAACTTCACTTTGTTAACTATCTCTATTTTTATTCAACAACTTCCCAATTCTCAGCAAATAATTCAATCATTGTTTCTTTCCATGGTACTCTTCCAAAACGACTTTCTACATATAAGTAAGGTGCAGTCATTTTGCTATGCTCATCGGGGAATTGCGCACGAATTACAACATCATCACTCCATTGTGGTAATCGCATCCCTTTGCCCTTTTTCACTTCCTCAAAAGCTTGTCCGAAATTCATTAATAACCGCTTCCTTTCTGTTTAAGTTCGTACAATTCACACTGTAATCGATATCCTTCTAGTTCCCATAACTTATCTTCTATTTTCTTTTTAGCAATTTCATATCCAACTTGAGAATCGTAGTTATCTGGATCAACGCAGGCAGAAGTACCCACTACAGTAAACCCATTAGGTAGTTGAGCCGTTACTATACAGCACTTACCAAACACAGCATGTTGTATATGGAACTGCGCTTCTTTTAATACATCATCAATTTGTTCTTTCGTTACTGTATTTCTCATTCATCTTCCTCCTCTATTTTCGTTCGTTGTGTTCGTTTGTTTTGTTAGGATCACTTACCCAACAGATAGTCCACCCATTCAACTTGTTTCTTCAATTCCTCATCAGGCATATTCTCTAATCCTTTAAGAGTGTAATCTTCTCCAAACTCTTTTCCACCATCAATGACGAATTGAATTATTTCTTCTCTAGTCATGTTCTTATTACCCCTTATCTTTCCTTAACAACAAACAAGACGCCCACCAGATCACGGCAGCGCCTACGATAATTGCTATTGATTTAATCATTGTCATCCGCAATTAGATGCTCTAGCCCCTTTACCGCCTTATCATCTAAACGAATCTCCATTAGGCTCAAGATTTTAATTACATCATCCAATGTTTTAATTTTATTTCCGTCAATCTTATGGGGGAATGTTGGTCTAAAATGAATACTTTCTTTATCTTTCTTTTCTACTGTTAATTTATGTTCACTCATTATTATCCTCCTATTTAAATGTCCATTTTATCCAATTCAATCTTATATCCATCCACTTCAGTAATTTCTACGGCATGCACTGACGCTACCCAAACGCCCTCATCATCTAATAGTTGTTCATATTTCTCTACTGCTTTTTCTTCACTTTCTGCAACAACCAATCCTGTAGGATCATAATCAATCGCGTTAGCGTAACACATAAAAAGTTTCACGATTTCACCTCTTATTAGGTATTCCTATTCGTTCTAATATGCGGACAAGGATTTGCACCTCGCAATGCAACTACTTTACTGGTCGATTTTACCGTCATGATTCGGTAAGTTGCAGGAATTTCAGTTAGGTTTCACCCTACACACCGATAACCTTATAGCGTCTACCTATTCCGCCACCGCATAATTGTTTAATGTGTAATTTCTATATAACAAACAAAAAGCCATCACCGAAGTGACAGCTTTCAAGGGGATGGGAGGAAAAGAGAGAAAACAAATGGCAAAAGTTTCTCTTAGATCAAGGCTGATTACTCTCAACCTTCTCCAAGCCACCGCATCAACTAGTATGGCTACACGCCCTGTGTTCGGTGGCTTGGAGAAGACTAAGAATCTTCTCGTTTATACTCCATAGAGTCGGCTCAATGCTTCAGCTACTTAATGTCATTTTCACCCTTGCTGGCCAATTTCGCTTGATAACGTGATTATATCCAGAGGGAATATGTTTATTCCGTCCCCCTGTTTGAACCAACACATAGAACTAAGGGGGAAGTTCAGTTGTATTAGCTCAAACAAAGAGCGGAAGCTCTCTGCACAACGAAAGATGTGAGTAATTCGTTGAAAGTGTAAATCATTTCGTTCAAATTGATGAAGAAGCCTATTTTAATATTTGTTTTCTTTCCATAAACGCGATGTTCATTCAATCATGAACAACCACCCCATTCCATTTCCAGAAACAAATAACAGAGAGTAATAGACTTATATTCACTATCAACCCAGAGGACGCATTCTGGGCTGAATGGTAAATATAATAAAAACAGCATGACGAATGCGAGTTATCTCACACCCGCCACACTGGAATATGTCATTATAATTATTCATTGGTCTTTTCGTCTTAACGCGGGTTCTTACCGCCTTGCCCGCCCTACTATGCGGTATACGTTACCGTGACATTCTCGCATAAGAACGTTTCACTGATAGGTGTACTAATCCTCTTCGATATGCGGTTGTCAAAGAGCTTGTACATATAATTTATCGTTTTTCCCATTTGCAAAAACTCCCCAAAAAATATGCTATTTCTCTGCGTTTTCTCTGCCATTTTCAAATTATTCCTAATGTAGTAGCGATCAGTTTAATTGCACTTTTCTTCTTCTCGTAAAAATATGAGTTTTTCATCATCAATTCGTTTTGTACGAATGAATCTTTAACTGGCTTATTATCTAAGAACTTCATAGTAATAATGTTTCTTTCGTCTTCATCCAGAATGTTATTCAACGCTTTTTCAATTTGTTGTACCTTCATCCTACTCGTTACCCTTGAATCACGTAATTCAGGGAATAAACTGATTCCTTCTTGCTCCACTTCATTACTAAACCGCATCTTAAGCGCTCTATATTCTTTTAAAATACTTACTACTTCCTTTTGTACTTTCTTATCATCGATAGCCGGTAATAATGTTAATTGTCTCTCCATGAAGGAATCCCCCTATTTCTGAATTTGTCTTTTTACATTCACATCAGGTACGTGAAATTTTACTACTTTACTTTTAATTGTTTGTCGTGGAAATTAACAACTTGATTATCAGGGATGTAATTTGTAATGATAATTAACCCTAGAGATTTCAATTCGTTTACTCCTTCTATTGATCCGCTCACTTTATCGAATGTCTTTTGATTCATATATAATCTATCTTTGCTTTTTAATTCATTTACAGCATTAATTGTACTTTGCAATTGTTCAATCATTTATCCCACGCTCCATCTCTTTGTTGAATAAGGGAACATGCATAGCGAGTAGCTCGTTGCCAGCATTATAAATTTTATATATTTAGGCATTGATGACTACAATACAGCCCGTTGCCAAAATCTATAAACTTTTATACATTTAAACAACGATGCTTAGTAAAGTAGCTCGTTGCCAAAACCCTATAAAAATCTATAAAGTTTGTTTGCTTCCTGCTTCTACGTGTCCGATTTTGCCGAAGCTACTTTCGTTTGATATAACACTCCACAGGCGTAAATTCGGATACAACGAATCCTACATATTAACAGTAACTTTCATAGTGTTATTCTGCTAATTTATATCGTGATAAGTTTATTGCGGCATTTAAGTCCCTATCAATTACGTTTCCACAATCACATTTGTAGACTCGATCAGATAGTTTTAAATCCTTTTTGATATTTCCGCAACATGAACATATTTTTGATGAAGGATACCACATATCAGCTTCTACAAATTCAATCCCATATTTTTCGCATTTATACTTCATTTTTTCTTTAAAATCATGGAATCTCTGTTTTGCTATAGACTTCGAAAGGTGTCTATTCTTCATCATGCCTTTCACATTCAACTTTTCCATAACAATCCTGCAAGGCTTGGTTATCGCAATTGCATTTGTTGTTTGGTGAATGTGATTATCACGTATATTCGTTAATTTCCTGTATAACAACTTTATTTTCTTTTCGATTTTTATAATATTGTTGGTTTTGACAAACTTTGTTCCAATCTTATTCATTTCGTATTTCCGAGAAACTTTCCGTTGTAACATGCGAAGTCTCTTTTCGATTTTCTTAACAATAGATGTCTTATTGATATTTTTAAATATTTGCCCGTCCGAGCATGTTGCTAATTCTTTAATACCTATATCAATGCCTATACTTTCATTTGTTAATTGTTGTTTTTCTGTCTTTGTTTCGATTCCTACTGAAATGAACCAATACTTCCCATCAAAACTAATACGAGGATTTGTATACTTATCTGAGTTTGGTATTTTTTCAACAGTTTTAACCCAACCGACTTTTTCAATAATGACACTGTTTTCTTTTACTTTTAATCGTTCATTATCGTTATAAAATGTAGGTTTAGAATGTTTACGGCTCTTAAATTTCGGCTTATTTGATTTGCCTGTGAAAAATCTTTTGTAAGCTTCACATAAATCCTTTATGGCTTGTTTAGTAATATTGTTCGACACATCATACAACCAACTGTATTCATTCGTTTTCTTCATTGTTGTTAGTTCTTTACGAAGCACACCATGAGAAATGAATTTACCTCCATCTTTATATGATTCTTCTTGCTTTTCTAGCGCCCAATTATATGCCCATCTTGCAACACCAGAGGATTTCCAAAGTTGTTTTTCCTGCTCCTCTGTTGGTTTTAAACGTACTTTTTTTGAAAGAATCATTTGTTACTCACCTCCATAATTCAATTATACATTTAACTACATGTAGTTGCAAGTAGTTTTGTTTTATGTATAATTTATTATGAGGTGATAATTTATGAATAACCGAGGACTAAAAAATCGCAAAACAATTTCAAATGCTATTGATAAAGATCTACATGAACGTTTTGAAAAACTAGCTCAAGAAACACGCATACCTAAATCCAAGTTATTAGATGAAGCTATTGAAGATCTTTTAAAGAAATATCAAGACTCTACAAAATAATTGTAGGGTCTTTTCAAAGTAGCCCCCACCATCCACTCTGCATGGTTCCGTTATCCATTAAATAATTACTACCAACGCAACATGTGTTGTAGGAAAGTTATAACCTCTAGGCATCGTCTCAATGACGAATTTAACTTTTAATTTGTATGGTTTCACTAAATCCCACTCTCTCCATTAAGCTTTTAATAATTTGCGTTTCTTGTTAGCCATCTTCTCTTTTGCTGCTTCAATGTTATCTGCTACCTTTTTATGGTCCTGATCAAATTGAATCATGCCATCAAACATAACTGGTGCTACTGCTTCATCAATGTATTGCAAGTAATCTATTGGTGCTCGTTCTGTCTGTTCTACTAAGTATCCATAAATATCAAAGTCTGCTCTTGGTATCGACTTCTTACCTTTTGGTTGTTGTGACATTCTTACATAGGATTGAATGACTGACAGTGGTATTGCGAATGTTGACTGATCCTTGGTAAATCCAATAAGGAAGAAACAAATTGCCCCCATCTTCTCTGCTTTCTCCAGGTAATCCAATTGGTGCTGCGCGATGTTCTTTAAATCAAATCGATTAATCTCATTTGTAGACTTTGCTTCAAACGCTATAGCTCTTCCTCTATATACGCCATCATAATCTACTGTACTTTTAGATTCGTAATAACCATCCTTCACACGACCATATACCATTTTTAACACCTTCACAGGAGTTGGACGCTTGTTTATAAGCGCCACTCCCTCACGTTGATACATTTCATTTGATAGATTGATAAGCTTCTCAAAAGCCATTCCACGGTTACCTTGTCCCATTTTTATTCCTCCATTTCTTTCTTGCACTCTTCAAGGAAATCAATAACTTCCTGCACATGCTCCCTTGTTGTCATACTCTCCATCACGTATCCCGCATCGTTATAAACATTAACCTTATCCCCTGTAAACTCCATTCCACACATTCCGTCTGCACCTAATAGCTTTATATTACCTTCCATTCTTTTAACCTCGCTTTCTATTCTTCGTTTTTCACATAAAATAATTTCATATAGAAAAATGCCATTGCAAAAGTAACCAATTCTGCGCCAACTTTATAATATTCAGCATGCATCATATAAATTGCAGCTGCTAACGCTGCAAATACAGGGCCTACTGTGAAAACAATTACCGCTAATTTATTTGTGTACCCATTACGAAGTACAATTGTTATTCCTACTACTATCAGTAAATTCCCTATATTCCCTACGATCCTAGGTGTGTTTAAGTCATAAACACTTATTCCTAATGATGATATTGCGCTTGCCCACATTATCGCTAAAATTGTATTCACTAATTTCGGTGAAAACATATGTCCACTTCACTTTCTATTCAAAGGATTATTTTGTTAAAAACCCCGAAGATATTTTCTTGTCAGTAAACTTTTTCTGATAATTTCATTTGCTAGGAAAATAAGGATTATTAGTTTCATACATCAAAATACTTATACATATTCATTACATACAAAATGTTAATTTTGTATGTTCCCTTATAAAATTAAACTTAAGAAAGGGTGATAATATAATGCTTAAGTTTTTTCTAACCTTAACTGCTAAAAACGATCAAACAATAACATGGAAGAAATACTATTATGAAATTGTTAAAGCTATGATCATTTATAAATGAATCGAATATATTTCCATGAGATTCAATCAAATTTTATTGAACAGATTTACAATCCTTACTGAATAAAACTCAATATTCCGTCAATACTGTAAACAACCCATTAAGTTACTTTCTCCTTGTTCCCCCTTGGAGAACCGAGCAGTTAGCTTTTGCTAGCTGCTCTTTTAATTTTTAGGAACTTCAAATTTCGCTTTCAATCGTTCATAAGTTATTTTTTCCTGTTCTTCTCGTTTTCTTTTATATTCCTCTTGTTGTTTTTGTTGTTCTAATCGTCTTTGATTCTCATACTCTTCAATTTCTTCATGAGATATTATTCCTTTTTCATGCAATGTTTTTCTTAACCAATCCTTTTTTAATATATAAGCTCTAGCGTTGCCTTTACTGTAAGCATGAATTTCACTGTGATCATCTTCGCGCCATTGCTCAACTACAAAGATTCCCTTATCCTTTGTGACAATCGTAATAGCTTCAGCAAATTGAGCCATGTGTGTAAAAGCTATTTCTTTTCCGATTAAATCTTCTTCTTTATCAATAAAGTACATTTAACATCTTCCTTTTCTACAAAATGAAATTTTTATACTAATTTCTATAAATATAATCCGTTGTTACTCCATTTTTATGATCATAGTCAACAGTGAAGGATATATCGTTTTCAATTAGATAAACTATCAAATCCATATATATTTCACTTTCTTTTTTTGAAAACGATAATACTCCTTTAGTTTCCAGTTGTTTCACTAATGTCTCTATCTTTAATCACTCCAAAATAGCGTTTTTGTTCAAAATAATACTCCTATCCATTTGGACACATTTACCAGTATTTTTACCAAAAAATTCATGATATAGTTATTTAGTCGAGTACGTCATTACTTGACAATTACCCTTAGGAACTCCGCAGACAAACGGGGTTTCTTTTATTTAAATAACGATTTTGTTTAATTTCTAACTTTTATCACATTAGTTTTAAATGCTTCACCCTTACGGTTAAAAGATACAATATTCATACCATGATAATCTCTGTGCCACCGGAAAGTTGGATCTAATCTATTATTAAACTCTCCATCAAACTTTCGTATCGTTGAAATTTTGATATTCTTCATTCCCATAAAATTTTCTTCACCTATTTTTGTCATTTGTCTATTTCTTGTATGTCTCATCCGTTCCATTCCCCTCCATATCTTTTATCACTAAATGTAAATATTAAGTTGTAAATTTAATTTACTTAGTGCTATAATTCGAGAGATCGATAGTTACATTCACTGATCAACCTCATGTAATTTTAATAAAAGTTCTCGAGATTCAGCCCCTAACAGCGCACCGTTAGGGGCTGAATTCTTTCCAAATAAAGATTTTATTGTACAACTACACATACCTAAACAACATGCATACATTATGGTGTGTATTCATTCAATATAAGTTTTGGTAAGAGAGTTCTTTGGCAAGAGCTCTCTATTTTTAAAATAAGAATTTTGTTTTAATACTCTACGCAATCCTCACACCAATACAAAATTTTGTTTTTATAACTCCAATCATTTATGCCTCGGATCTGGTTTATATTTAATTTCTTGTCACATAAGTAACAAGTTTTAACTTTTGTTTTTCTCCATCTTTGTTTCTTCATCGCCGCTCCTCTTTTCTTATTCGAATAACTATTTTGTTTAAATTTCTATGCCTTTTATCGCTTTTTCGATTCGTTCGTCTAGTTCGTTATATTCTTCATAAATATCTCCGACTACATTATCGATAGCCTTTTCAACCTCATACCAAGGAACTGCCTTTTCTGTCCATTTCTGATGTAAGAGCCAAGATTCAATATCATTAGCCTTTTTCTTGAGTGCATCACGTTTCTTCAAAGCTTCCGAAAGAATCATATCCATTCCCCTTTTCGATTAAAATAACGCTTTTGTTTAGTTTTCTTTTAATTCCCTGCCACACATAGGACAGAAATTTATTCTTTCTCCAAATAAAGAAAACTTAACGTTTCTATCTCCAACTTCACTATCCTCTAAATAATTACAACTGTTTATAGAGACGTAATAATCGCCTTTACCGTTTTGCATCAGTGGCTTTCGTTTATACGAATTTCCAGTACAATACTCACATTGTTCCATCCCTTATCCCTCACTTTTGTACAAAATTCAAATTTTGTCTTACTTTACACCCGTAGATCCGAACCCGCCTTTTCCTCTCTCACTATCCGATAACTCGTCCACTTCATCAAAATGAGCTGTTATTACTGGCGCTATGACGCCTTGAGCAATTCTGTCGCCCTTACTAATTTTGATCACTTCATATTTCACTGGCTTTGTAATGGCAAAATCGTTATCTCCTGCCAGAATCCCTGCGTTGAACCTTGGCATAGATGCGTATTCGATTAGCGATACATTATCTACAATCACTCCAACTTCTCCCCTATAACCACTATCGATAGTCCCTAAGACTACTCGTATTTTTGTTTTACGTGACATGCCACTACGTGGTCTTATCTGCATTTCATATCCTGGTGGGATTTCGAACGCAAGGCCCGTAGGTATTACCTTTGTTTCACCCGGATTAATAATTACATCCTCTGCTGCTACTAAATCAAAACCAGCATCAAATTCTCTAGCATATTTAGGCAATTCCACATCTTTCACTCTCTTAATTTTCACTCGTAAATTCATCCTATTTCGCTCCTTATAAGTAACTTTTCAATTTCTCTTTCTGTTTCTTCAACACTTCCAAGGAAAGCTTCGTCTTCCGCTTCTCGTTATTCAATCCAACCAAGTGATATTCCATTTTACGAATCTCATCCTCTACTACATCGAGTTCACTTTGCACCTGCACCGCAGTTTCTTTCTTCATGCAATCCCTCCTACAGTCCTAAATGCTCCATGATCTTGCCAATGTTCTCATCAAAACCCCTATATACATTTCCGCCTATAATGAAAGTTGGTAAAGTGTTAGATTCATAAACTTTAGTCAGCACTTGTCTATGCATTGGAACTTCATCAACATTTAACTCTTCCATCTCAACCTCAACCGGACAATTCCCTAACATTTCTTTTGCTCTCTTGCATTTACCGCAATTATCACCTGTATACATAATGATCTTAGTTGCCATTCTCTTCAGTCTCCTTCGCTTCTGCTAATAATTGAGTTACTTCAAACGCTCCGTGTTGTGTATGTTTCATATCATTCTCTCCTTTTTTTATATTTTCATAGTTTTATCGATTGCCATTTTAGCAGTAGGATCGTATTGACCTTTTGAATTGTGCCAATCATTATGTTTAACTTTGTTATAAATATCATTTTTGGTATTCTTGTATTGTTTTTGTCGTTCGTTTTTGATTTCATTAGCTGTCTTGTTCGCTTGAATAAAAAATTCTTTTTTATATCCATGCTTTTTAAGTTCATCCATTAGAATGTCGATCATTATTTTGTTTACATCTGTTTCTCTTTCTTGATGTTTTAACAATTTTAAATATGAATTAACCTCTCCAATTTTTATGCCTAATAGGTGATTATCCATTTTCATTCTTTTATAAGTTGATTCATGCGCTCCTCTTTGTTTTAATTTGTTAATTTTCGCTTGTATATTATCTTTTTTCTTCACTAATTCATTTTTTTCTTCCATCAATCGTTCTTGCATAGAATCTGTAGATAACACTGGTGTATTACATTTAACACATCTAACTAAGTTCATTTTTCTCCGTCTCCTTCTTCCAACAGCCCCGCCAGTTCCTCGCAACTCCCTTCAAATAAGTCGCGCCCATCCGGTAGCTTGTAAATGTGATTATCGATTAATTTGTTGATTAAAACGTCTTGCCTGTCCATGTTGCCTCCTAGCTGATTTGTTTCTTTTTCGCGCTTCCGCGTTTGTCCTTGGGCTTTGTTGCTGCTAAATACGGATGCATGCCTCTTTCAACTCTTTTATAGAAGCAAATATCGTTTATTCCGTTTTCTCTAGCAAGTTCCAAATGTATAGAGTGACCTTTTGGTTTTGTGGCTGCTTCTTTTGGATCCATACCGTTCTTAACTCTTCTGTAATAAGTAGACGGGCTAATTCCATTGTGTTGAGCAATCGCTAACATCTTTCCATGACCGTATCTTCTGTTGACGTTCCTTTTTCTAACCGCCTCTGTTATAGCGCGTTCAACTGTCCATCCATAAACATGAACCCTTTGATACACACGATATTTAGTGATCCCTTTACTTACTGCCTTCTCGTAATCCTCATCAGTGATAACAGGTCCGTAATGCTTCACGATACTCCCTCCTTATCTTTCACAGAACAACGTCTTCCTGTATTAATTACTGGTGTTGTCGCCGCTCGTTCAATGTCCCATTTTTGAGTGTGGATCCGCGAAAGGAACGTATGATATCCAATGCCGTTGTTCTTTGCGATATCTAACCACTTTTTCTCTATTTCACCTTTTCGTCTCACTGGTTTAGTTGCCGCATCTTGATATGTCCAACCTAATCTCAATCTGTTATAAAAAGTACGTTCCGGAATGCCATTCTCTAATGCAGTTTCCTTCCATTTCCCATGTTTACGAATCCTTCCCCTATGCGGTTTTAATGGAGTCGTTATCGCTTCCTCTACACTCATCCCCATATCGACAATTCTTGCGTATGCAGTTTTGTAAGATATTCCATTTGATTCTGAAATTTCTCTCTCTTCTTTTGTGAATATCCCCCCTCGTACTGGAGGTGTTGTTATCGCTTCTTTTATCGTCCAACCACTTCTAATCCTGTCGTACAACGTGTGGTAGCTAATCCCGTTGTTTAATGCTTTTTGTAAATTTTCTTCGCTTATCCAACTCGGCATTTTCTCCCTCCTAATCTAGCTCCATAATTTCTTTTAGAGTCCGATCTGAGATGTATGTGTTAACAATTTGTATCTCTCCGTATTTCTTTTTAGCCATTCCCTCGGCTTCGCTCTCTGTCTTTGCTTCAAACCACCTTATCTTTTGTCTTAAATCTTTATCGAAGAAATCCACGGCATAAGTAGGGATTCCCTGTGTCTTTGCTAAAAATTGTTCGGACGTGCTTGTTGCTGCGTAAT
This sequence comes from Bacillus sp. FSL W8-0519, assembly GCF_038005585.1. Lineage (NCBI taxonomy): Bacteria > Bacillati > Bacillota > Bacilli > Caryophanales > Bacillaceae > Bacillus > Bacillus sp. FSL W8-0519. Next base: position 43,025 of record NZ_JBBOTL010000003.1, on the reverse strand, counting down.
CAAAACTGCCTACAACATCCTCCAGTGTCAGTTGTTTCATGCTCCTAACCCCATTGGGCGGGATTTAATCAAATTTTTATCTGCCTGATCCATAATCAAAGCGGCGATTTCTAGCTGATGTCTCCCTAGCTCTTTTGCGATTTCAAGGATTCCTTTGTCTTTCTTCCACATTTCCTGCAATCTAATAACTTCACTTTCATCAAATACCAGGTCTAACTCTTCTAAAGCGATATATAGGTTACGACGCGATTTCTTCATGTACTTTCTCTGCTGCAACGCCATTGTGTAATTTTCCTTTTCCAAATCCGTTCCAAGTCTTGGCATCCCATTTCCCCTCCAGTTGTAATTGATGAATCTCTCTTAGTTCCGCCATAACGGCATGACGCTTTCTATCCACTTCCTCAGGCGTTTGATTCCCCGCTTCGCAAATACATGGTTCAAACTGATACATACCCGTTCCAATGTCGTTCTGAATTACTCCCGTTCCGTTACATGCACACATTTCAATTTCCCCCTTTTAAAATGGTAATGCCTTTCTTCTGTAATCCTTTGTTTCTTTGAAAGTGATCGTTCTGAAATTATTGAGAATACGCGATACAATCCGTTCATCGTATGCCTCGTCTAAACGCTTCCCTGTGAGGTTTGTCGTGAAGATAGTAGATTTACCTTGCCTGCCATCAAAAACATCGAATAGCACCCTATTAATAAAGTTTGTTGCTTTTGTATTTGCATCTAACGCGCCTAACTCAGCTCCTAAATCATCAACTATTAATACTTCCGCTCTCACTAATCCTCTTATAATTGCATCTTCAGTTAATGTAGATTCTTTACTGAAAGTACTTTTTATTTTCCGTAGCAATTCACCGACTGTAACGAAGACAACTGACTTCCCTGCTCCTGCAAGTTGATCCGCTATAGCGTAAGCAAGATGCGTTTTCCCTGCCCCGCAATTCCCGGCCATAATTGTGTTAAAAATCTTTCCGTTGAGATAATCTGTTGCGATGACCTTTGCGAGTTCAAGGTTCTTCGCTCCTTCATCGCTAGTAGGTTGGTAGTTATCAAAGTTAGCTTTCTTAATGTTGCTATCGGCAATCATGCTTTGTTGGTGGAACATGAACTTCTTCTCATTCGCTTTATCTGCATCGTATTTTGCTTGTTCCTGCTGCTGAAGCTTCTTACTTTCGTTTTCAAGGAAGCATCGAGGGCAAACAGCTTGTCCGCCAAACTTCATCTTATTCATGCCGTGCGTATCACACACATCAGAATCCATAGTCATATTCACCTTTTTGGCTATATCGGTTGGTATTGCTAGTGCCGCTCTCTGCATTGTTCTTCGCTCCTTTTTTAGAATTCATTTGAATAGTAAGTTGATCGAACTTCTCACGTAGCTTTTTAGGAGATAAAATGTTACCTTGCCAGAATGGATCAGCTTGGCACCAATCGATAACATCTTTAATCTCTTGTGGTTCCCTGTTATCACGTTCTCGCATTAATCTAAATTCATTTGCCCAATTATCGAAGTTAGGCTCTTTTTGTTTAGGATTATTACCCTTAATTTTTTCAAACAAATATTTAGCCCCGTTGGTGTCGCAAGTTTCAAACTTGTGACGAGAAGGTTTTTTCTTTGTAGTAATCTCTGTTGTAGTCTTTGTAGTAATCTCTGTTAAAGAATTAACCCTTTCGGTAAGTTCCATTTCACCCAAAGGGGGATTTGGATTTTCCCCAAAGGTCAAAATGGATTTTACCCTTTCGGTAACTTCGGAAATGATTAACTTAATGTGATTTGTAGGAGCTCCGTTAAATTTGAACTTCTTCACTTCCACAAATCCTTTTTCGATGAGTATTTTGATAGCTCGATCATATTGTTTAGGTGTAATTCGAATTTCATCTTTCCAATCTTCACGGCTCTTCGCTAACCAAAACTCACCATTCTTCTTAACTCGCAATTTGCTCTTTCCTTGTTCATTAGGCATATACCAATAAACGATTTGCCCTAATAAGATTCCAGCGATTAAATCACCAGTTATATCTACATAAGCGAGTCGCACCATATATCCGCTTCTTGCAAATGTTTCTAGTTGAAATATGTTACTACTCATTTAATTCACCTTCTTCATCCAACATTCGTAACTTGCACGATCTTCCATGCCTGTAAATCGAATTTTGTCCTTTCCTTTAAACTTTCCATCGTTATAAAATGTCTTTTCCGCTCTATAAACCTTCTTGATTGGCGTTACGTAGTCATAACCTCTTGCTTCTAAATCGCGAACTGCTGTTAGCATTTCTTTCATTGATCCACGTCTTACAGGCACTTGAAACATTACGCATTCTCCCTTTCGCATATCGCAATATCACCGTTAACACTTAGTATTTTGTATCCTGGATAGCGATCGGGAGTAATGTACTCAATCGCCTTTGCTTTTGCTTCTTTTTCATTTCGTACGCCCTTCCACACCCACGCCGGAAGGACGACTTTTGATTGATTTTTATCTAACATAGGTTTTTCACTCCTTAGTTTGTTTGCTCTATCACTTCAACTTGTTCTTCTGTTTCTTCCGCTTCAATAAACTCTGGCTCCGCTGTAATGTCTTTTCGTACTACTTCGTCATGCTGTGCTTGCGTTTGAACTTCAATACTAATCGGTAAGTATTTGAACATTGCCCTCACAACTGTTTTCTTTGCCATTTCTTCATAATCACTATCCCAAGGGCTATAACTCTTCGTCTTAGATCGATTTCTTCGTTTTTCAATCTCGCTTTTTGGCATAAATTCCATTTGATACCCACCATCTTTAAAGTGAGCAACTGCATAAGCACCGATAAATGCACCACGATCACCGAATGAGGGTTTATGCTTTAAAGTAGGATGTAATCCTAACTCGTATTCGAATTCATCATGTTCAAATACTGCATGAGCATAAATGCTTTGAATATGACCAGAACGTCTTGCTAAGTCAATCATTCCTTTGTATCCGATGATAAATTGAACTTCTTTAACCCACTGAGGATTCTGTTTTGTACCTGCATTTTTATTAAACGGAAGCAAGTAGCAATGACCAAGTAACCCTGGTTCTAATCCGAGTTGCACCGCCTGCATCACAGCCCCCATAAGAGAAGGGACAGTGCATTCTAATAGCATTGGGTTAGTGCGAATCGTAGTAAGTGCTATGCGGCTCATACGGTCCATATCCATGTGCTTTGGTAACACTTCAGCCATTCTTGGGCCCATTTTTTTCATATAAGCTTCAACCGTTTGCTCAGGACTCGCTGGTTTGTTTTCTGTACGGCTTGCTAACTGATTTTTAATAGATTCATTGTTTGCCATTGTTCATTTCCTCCCTATTTAACTGTGAACTTTCTGCTTTTAGATTCTTTTGTATACTGTTTGTACAATTCCGGTTGTTCCTCTTTTAAACGCTTGCTATCAATCCGATTAGAAACTTGTGTTTTCCAAGAAATCTTGTAGTTCTCCGTTTTGCCGACTTCATTTGATCCAAGCTTTGCTTTAATTTTGTTTTCGTACTCTGTTTTCTGTTCTTCTAGTGCTTTAATTTCTTTATCTACTTGGTCACGAGCTTCTATTAATAACTCCACTTCATTTCCTAACTCGACTTCGCTATCTTCAACCGAATCTGGATACATTTCTTTAAGCAAAGTAGATGATGCTTCCGAACCATCGAACATTGGTGGAATTCCCTTCTCAACGTGGTTTAACCAGAAGTCTTTTTCAATATCGATTAGGTACTGAATGATTTCTTCATCACGTTCAATCTTTTTATAGATGAATTTGTTGCCACCGATTAATACTGCTATCCACCATGCTTTATAACCCGTTACAGCCATATAGTGTTGGCACTGTAGAAGGTAAGAAGCTGGAATTTCTTCACCTTCCCACTCTTTCTTTAGGTATTCAGAAGCCGTTTTACACTCAAGTCCTACCTTTTCACCAACAACTAGCCTGTCCACATTTGCTAGCATCCAAGGGTATTCAGGATGCTGTAAGATTGCGTTGCATGTTCTGACTTTCAAATTAGTACGTTTACTGAATTCCTCTGCTACGATTTCCTCTAGCACATTACCGAAGTAAGCTGCTTCGCTTAGTAATTGATCTTTAACCGTTTCACTTGTTTTGTCGTAGTAAACTCCAATTGGAGAACTCCATTTATTTAAACCCGCAATAGCTGCTGCATCAGAACCGCCAATACCAGCTTTTCTAGCTTCTAACCATTGTTCATGGGCCATATCTTCAGTTGTAATAAGTACGTTTGCTTTCATCTTATTCACCCGCTACTTTCGTAATTGAATGCTCAACTACATACTCTTCAACGCATTCCGTTGAGTTATGGATGTAATCTCCTTCAAAATCCAAGTACTCTTCACCCAAATAAATCTCTTGAGAGCATCCTTCGCAATTACCAATAGAATCAATAGCTGATGAGTCATGATGATTACCAATTAATATTCCATTTTCAATCATTTCCACATTCCTCCTTATTTACTTGGAAGAAACAACGTTGTATAATAGAGGTACATAATAATCTGTTGTTTCTCAAACCATTCGATTAGGCGTAGTCGAATGGTTTTTATTTTGTTTTGATGCTGTACGCATCATCATGACCAGAAACGAGGTGGAGGGGAAAGGGTGTCCGCTCCTGATCATGATGACAAGCACAACGCTTGTCCTATTTAGCTAGGGTAATAAACTCCTTATGCATTTCCTCAACCTTATCTGCGCTGTTATGTATCCCTCTAGCTCTTAAATCCTTTATGATCCATGCGAGTTTCTTTTGTTCGTATTCATCACGCTGTTCTTTATTTGTCATCTTCAAGCCATCCTGCTCTCTTTGCTACAACATCAATTCGGTGTACTAGGTATACGAATACACATATTGCCGCTGCTACGATTCCTAGTGATAATGTGCTTTCTTCCATCATTTAAATCGCTCCTGTTCTAAGAGATTGCCATTACTTCTTCATGGATTTTGTCTACTTCTGTAATTAACAGTGCTTTAATATCACACTCAAATTCTTCATTTTTATCTAACAAAATATTTATCTCTTCAACAGATTCCATATTTAACTCGTTTTCATCACTTTCTAACATGTCATCACGTTGAATCATTAATGACGTTGATACATCATCTAAATGTTTTAGTAAGTCGCTAAAAAGTTTTGCTTTCAATACTGAGTTCACGCTTACGTTTGCCATTATTGTTCCTCCTTTATATAGCCTCGTTAATGTTTACTTGATAACGAATTGCCATTTCTTTCACAATAGCTAGGTAAATCTCTAGTAACCGCTTATCTTCACCTATGATGTCTAAATTAGATACCTTATCGATTTTGGATTTTGAAACGCCCTCTAATGCCATGATTTTTTTCTTGTTGTTTACACGAATACTCAATTTAGCGCTGGCTCTTTGCTCTAAGATCTCGTAACTTTCGTTTCGAATCTTTCTGTACATTTCGAAACCACCTTGTTTACGAGCAATTTTGTTTAAAATTAACGTTGTATCTTTTCGCCAATCCGTAGAGTTCAAAGCTACAATTTCACTAATGTTGTCTACCTTCTGTTCCAACTTCTTCTGGTTTAATTCTTGAGTAGCTAATGTTGTGAAAAGCGTTTGGAACATTTGAAGCTCTGGGCTTAGTTGAGTTGTGTCTATTTGTTGTTTCCTCATATTGAAGTATCCGTCAACAAATTGATCGTATAATTCCCAAGCTGTATCATCTTCGAGGATTTTTAAAAGTTTTGCGTATCCTCGTTCTGATAGGAGGTAGATATTATTTGAATTAGCAACAGATTGTCTGCTGAATCCTAAGTCCGTAAAACTCAGTGGCTCAAACCCACTCACTTTTAAATCGATAATATCTACGCCATCTTTAAATCTTTTTCTGTTATCATTGATTCGTCTATTCACTTCTTTCAGTGCTTGTCCATGAATTACAGCGATATCTTTAACTAGCATTGCTTTTTTCTCTTCACCGAACCCACCTTCTATTCCAGTGAATCGATAACCAGCGATATATTGTTGTCCAATGATTTGTAATTGATTCATTTTGTTTCCTCCTTTTATATAGTTTGCTTCAAGCAAACCTTTTGGTAAAAAAAATAAAGTCTTCTATGATGACTCTTTCAAAAGTTCTTCTGTTTTTACATCTAATAATTTAGCTAACATAACCAATCTAGTTATACTCGGTTGTCTATTACCTAATTCTAAGTTGCAATAAATTGATTTGTTTTTATATCCAATGTTGCGAGCTACATAGCTTTGACTATAACCTAAGTCAGACCGCAACTTTTTAACCTTTTCTGTATCTAGTATTAGCATTGTATCACCTCGTGTGCTTCGTTAATTTGATTATACAACAAGGGGTTTGCTTAAAGCAACCCCCTAAAATAAAAAATAAAGGTTGTCTTGTAGCAAACCTTTTTGTTACCTTTTATATAAGGAGTCTTATTGAGAGTCTATAGTTAATTAAGGGGAGTTTAAAATGAACAATAACGTGATAGGCATTAGAATTAAAGAAATACGTGTCGATATGTTAAAAATGAGCCAAAGAGAGTTTGCTGAAGCTTTAGATGCGAAGAAAACGATGATTTCATTGTATGAAAACGGAAAAAGAAATCCGTCAAGGGAAACTGTTGAAAAAATATCTAGGCTTTCAAATGTGTCTGCTGATTACATCATGGGTCTATCAGAACATAGAACATTAAATGCTGAAAAATCAAAGAATGCCACAAACGACACAAATGAACTGTTAGAACAATTACAGAATTTAGATCAGAAGAAGTTAAAAAGAATAATGGAGATAATAAACGAATAAAGAGATGGGAGCTAGTTGCTACCCATCTCTTTTTTTATTTTTAAGATTTTATCGATTGCTTGTTGATCCCCGTTATGTACTCTTTCGAATAATTCTTTAATTTCCTTCGTTAACTCTACCATATCTACACTGTTCATCCCCAACATCCTCCGATATCTTCATAGTAGTTTGTGAATTAATTCGCATTCGTTGAACTTTATTGTATTTTTACTAAAAGTTCAACAACCCCGAAAATGACGAATGACGTCTTCCGCAAGAGAAGACGTCATTCTAATATATCTATTAAATTAGATCCCTGTTCCAGGGCCCATTTCTGAGTACAATGTAATTTGTTCTTGAGCTTCCTTAGCTACTTGCTTCGGCTGCTCTTTATTATCAGCGGGAGCGAATAAAAAACCTCCAGCTAAAGCTACGCTTGTGATTAGCGATAGAATTTTTTTCATTTAGCATCACCCAACTAAATTATAGCATTTTTGGGACATTATGCCTAGATACTTCTTCGGTAAATATGAATAAAAAATATTTTGTGACTGTTCGAATAAATGTAAAGCTTCGCTTAATATTTTCTTGTCTCCACCTTTAGCGACACCAAGGTAAAAAGTTTCATATGCATCTAAATGACCGTTTTCCCTTAAAATTTCCATTAGAATAGCAATCGCTTTCTCGTTATTACCTTTTTGTATCTCTAAATAAGCTTTCTCTGACTTGACTATAGGATTAATTAAATGCAAATCAACTTTCCAATGAATGTTTAAAAAGTCGATGGTATTTAAAATCATATTTTTCCGTTTTTGCATTTGTTCTTTTGGACCGTTATCTATTACTTTTAACGCTAAACGTAAGTAATGTAATGACTTAGTGTAGTTCGTGAAAATGTATGATTGCCCTAACACTCCATATGCAGTTGCTCTAAATATAGGAAAATATCGTTCTGAATATTCATCGTTAATTATTTCAAAGCAAACTTTCCTTGCTTTTTCTATTTCTGCGCAAGTTAATAAACCATAAATAATAGCTTCTTGTATTTTAAACTCTAAGAAATCTTTAATATATGCATTTTCAATTTCTGTTGTTTGTTGTATAAGTTCTTCAGACAATCGAACCATCTCTTTATAGTTCTCTTGATCATATCGAACGTGAAGCATTACTATTCCACATAAAACCTTCATTTCGTCTGTTTTTACTTTGAAGCGACTAGTTTCTTCATTCAATTTATCTTGCAACTTATCTCCCGATAATTTGCCGCTATATCTGAGGTATAACAGATCACAAATAACAGCCCATTCACGATACTTCCCGTTTTTCTCTTTGTCAATTAATTCTTTTAGCAAATCTAATTCTCCATGCGCTAAAAGATAATACATCGCAATTCTCTTATTTCCTGGCCTTTTCAAAGTAGAGGAATAAATTTTACACATTTCTCTTCTAACCCTTAATTCTTCTGGGTATACTTCTTTCAAAATTTCTCCGTACTTGTTAAAAGTTAATTGATACTTTCCTTTCAAAAACCTTGAAAGAGTTGCCCCATCAATTTTTAATTTTTCAACCAATTTTGTGCGATTAATATTTTGATTATCCATATCATTAGAAATTTTCGCTAATACCTTTTGCACAACTTTTGTCCTCCCTTTGGACAAAAAGACACGTAAACCCCAATTTATTACATATAAAGGAAAACGCGCCACTATTAATCTAAGATGTGTTATAATTATGTAAGAGATCCGCGACAATGTTCCCTAGGATGGTAGGGGGCAGTGTAAGAGTGCTCCAACACTACTTACACCGTGGGTCTTTTTCACGTCCGTTTATTTTATTTGTTATCATAATATCACATTTTTGGCAAATTTCAGTCATGCAGTTATCAGACAATTATTGAGAAAATTAAGAAATTCCTTATTATCAAGGTTTCTCAAGCGATGCAAAAATAAAATATGCAAATATGCATGGAACGTTTGAAGACCTCACATGCATATTTTACCACTAAACAAACATTCGTTCTATACATATTTATAAAGGTTGTAAAAATACCTAAATTAATTTAAAAAGTTAGAATATCGACCAATTATGGTATAGTGATAAGGCGATTATTATACTCAAACTATGAAAACTACAGTCGGACAAAACATTAAAAATCTCAGAAAGTCTTTCGATTTAACGCAAGAACAATTATCTGAGAGAACAGGTTTATCACGCGGACAAATTAAAAATTGGGAAACTGATCGTCATGAACCTGATCTTGAAAGTTTAAAGGTACTTGCATCGTTTTTTAACACCTCCACAGATGCTCTTCTTAACTTCGAGGACAGGAAAGAAGATGCGTTATTAGGATTACTATTCAATGATATCCAACGAGCTTATGAGGAGCTAGATGGACGTCAGCAAGGTCGTTTCGCTAAACAATTAGCGTTGTATGTCAAAATGTTACGAGATAACAAGGACATACTATGATTTGATTTCATTTTAGAAGAAATCATTTCCAAAGGAAAGAGGTAAAATTTTACATAATTTTACCATATTAACCAATGAGGGCTACGGCTCTCTTTTTTTATTTTCATTCGACAAGATATGACAAAATAGTTGTAACCGTTTCTGTTATGATAGTTTCGAAAATCTTACATTTTATCATTGGAGGAACTACATAATGGGTAAAATTTTTAAGTTTGGGTGTTTAGGAATTATTGCTTTAATCGTACTTGGCGCTATTGGGGCGGCATTAGGCGGAGGAGACGACGACAAGAAAGAAAAAGCTTCTACTGATCCAAAACAAGAAACACAAGCGCCGGCTGCTAAAGAAGAACCTAAAAAAGAGGAGCCTAAGAAAGAAGAAGCTCCAAAAAACAAACCTGGAATTAGTAAAGCTGAGTTCGATCAAATTCAAAACGGAATGAGTTATGACGAAGTTAAAGCTATTATTGGTAGCGACGGGGAAGTTTTATCAGAAAGCGGTCAAGCTGGCCAACAATTCCATACAATTATGTATAAATGGGATGGAGAAAAAGGATTTGGCGCTAATGCGAACTTTATGTTCCAAGAAGGTAAACTACAAAACAAATCTCAAGCCGGTTTAAAATAAAAAAAGAAAAGCTCCGATCGCTGGGGCTTTTTCTTTTTCTCAATGAACAATATAACTTAACGTGGTAAAATATTATTTGGATGAGAGTCCAATATATATTATTAAAATTAAAATGGTTCAAGTCGGAGGAAGGCACCTTAGGGTGTCTTTTCTTTATACAATAAAAAGCCCACCTATTTCCGTAGGTGGGTTATATGTGATTTTGCACTTGTGCACGATTGGATTTTATCAAGAACTCCTAATCCTCGTTAAGCTTCCCGATTTCTCTTCTTTTTTCGTCAATCTTCTGCTATGATTGAGGGTAGTTACATAGATTTTCAAACAAATACTTTTATATAAAATAAAAAAACCCCGGCACAGTTTTTAGATGGTTGAAGGTTGGTCGCCAGAACACCATTTAAAAACTCCAAAAGCAGAGGTTTTGTACGTTACGTCATTAAGTTGTTGCTATCTATATTGATAGTATCATAACTTCAAAAAAACGTAAATACAAATCCTCTACTTTCCTATACCCAATTTTAAGCCGGGGAGGAAAATGGAGGATTTTTTGTTATGTCTACAAGTCAATTACTAGCTGAAACACCTATGTTTGTTACCGAAGGTAAAGTTTCAAAAGAAGAATTAAGATTACCACAACATCACTTTGTAGCCGCAATGGATTGGATTGATAAATTAGGAGAATCAGCGTACTGTGATTATTTAAAACTATATACAATGGCTGATCGAAGCAATAAACAAAGAGAATACGATAAAGTCCCTCGTGCTCTTGCATCTATTTGGGACGAGTTAGGAAGAAAAGAAAAGTATTTCCGTCAGAAGGTACTTATCCCTCTTTGGGAATATGGTCTGATAGATTTAATTGAATATCAAGGAGAACGAAAACAGAAAACTGGACATAAACCAATGAACATTATTGTTTATCGTTATCCGTGTAATGATTTCAATCGCATGGTAAAGCCTTTAGAAAAGGTTCGCGATTGGAAAACAGATTATAAATCAGCAGCTAAGTTCTATGCAATCAAAGGCGGAAGACCTAAAAAAGATGTAAAGGATTCTGTAGAGAAACCTTTATCAAAGGATTCCACAGAGAAACCTTTAAAGGATTCCGTACAGAATCCTAATAATAATACTAAAGCAATTACTAATGTTTTAAATTACTTTAGTAAGTATGTAAGTATAGATATATCACCTTTAGAGTTTTTCAAACTAGCTATCTTAGAAAAACCGACTAAATATATAGAAAAAGAATTAGAGTCTTTAACAACCATTCATGGCAAAGACATTGTAAACGAATCTATAAAACGATTAGCAGATAAAGATACAACAAACTATGTAGCAACTATAAAAGGGATTATTAGACAGTGGGATAAACAAGGAATGCAATGTTTTGATGATATTGAGAAAGTTGAGACTGAATATATTAATCGTAAAAAGACAGGTGCAGTTAAACAACCTAAAACATTTTCGAAAAAACCAACTAGAGAAGAATTGCTTCCTTCTTGGGTGAAAGATCAAGATGATGAAAACACATCGCCTAAACAATCTGAGGATGAATTAGCAGAAGAACGCAAACGTTTAGAAGAAGTATTGAAGAAATACAAAAGAGCATAGGTTATTTTCGGATAACCTTTTATAAGTGAAATTTCACGCACCATATCTGTTGTGTAAATAAAGATTTTAGTCTTTAGGGGGATTTTTACGAAGACAAGGATTCTCCTCCTACCATCACGAATGCTATAACACGAGGTGATGGTGTTATGACAGATAAAACAGACAGCTCTCATTCCGTATATATCAGCAAAGACGTAGCAATGATGCTTAAGATTCAAGAATCAACTTTACGTAAGTACTGTATCATGCTTGAGGACCACGGATACCATTTCCATAAAAATGAGCACGGGCACCGTGGATTCCTTGATAACGATGTTATAACGCTCCGGAAGTTAATTGAAATCAAGTCACACCCTGATATGACGTTAAAACAGGCTTGTGGCGCAGTGATGACATGGGTTAAAGAGAAAAGTATGTCAGAGGTTGATACGGATGTTATAACGAAAAATGAGCAACATGACGAGCGATATAACGAGCTTAAAGAAATGATTCAGCAACAGAATGAGATGTTGAAGAAAATGGCGATGAAACTGGACGAGCAACAGCGGTATATCGATGAGAGATTAGAGAAGCGAGACCAGCAACTTATGGGCGCTATACGTGAGATGCAGGAAGAAAAGCGCGTGTTGTTGGAGACAGCAGCAACGAAAAAGAAAACTTGGTGGAGATTCTGGTGAAGAGTCTCTTTTTTATTTGAAATAAACTCTAAACAAACTCTAATTAAAGTCTATTTTAAGTTCGGTGTACATAAAATAAAAATTGACCAATGAAAAATTTGGCATTAAAATCAGATTAGAGTTAAATCAAACTTAAATAAAACTCGGGGAGAGATTTAAATGGACTTATTAGAAATCAAAACTTATTCAATTGACTTGGGGAATGGATATACGAAGAGAATCGTTAATGGCGAGTGTATTGTAGAACCTTCTGTAATCGCTGATGTGGAGAGTTATTTCAGTGATGATGTAGATGTTACAACTCTACAGTTAAGTGAAGGTGAAGCGTATTTCACTGGTGAAGATGTTGGTATTCTAGGATTAAAACCAATCTCTGCTCTTGGCGAACATGATATGGATCGTTATGAAACTCCTGAATTCAAAAAGATGATTTTCGGATTCTTAGCTAAAGACTTCAAACAAGATGTTGCGATTGAACGTTTAGTAACTGGACTTCCAGTGCAGCACTTTAAAACAAAAGGGAAAATTGTAGAAGAGTTATTAAAAGGACGTACAGTTATTAAAGTTAACAATAACGATATTATTGTCGATATTCAAAACGTATCAATTATCCCTCAACCAATCGGTACATACTTACATCTAGTAGCTAAGAAATCAGTTACTCCAAATAAAGATTTAACTTTAATTGTTGATTGTGGACATGGAACACTTGATGTAACTGAGTTAAAAGGAAAAACAATCGTCAAGCGCGCTGGTAACAATGAAGGCGCAAAAGAAGCTTACATTAACATTTATAATACATTAGTTGAAGAATACGGTTCATTAAAAGACCTAACTATTTCTAACATCCAGAACATTTTACTTGATGGGTTACTTGTAAGCGGAAGTCGTATCAATGTGAGAGCTAAAGCCGAAGTGCAAAAGATTCTTAAGAAACACTTCAACAGCATCTTTACATTCCTACAAGACAATAAATTTGATTTAAGATCATACGACAAAGTTGTATTTACAGGTGGAATTGTACATTTATACAATGATTACTTTGGAGAACGTGCAGAAGCTAACTTCTTAGTTGTTGAAGACGGCCAAACAGCAAACGCACGTGGATACCATGAATATGGAAAGGCGATGACTGCGAAGTGAAAGAACGATTGCAAGTCTATTACGATCCAGAAGTAGATGTTAAAGTGAATGCACTAATTGAGCACTTTGATGAAATTGGAAAAGGTAAACGAGGTTATACAACGGATAAACTTAAAGAATGCTTAAAAGTATATCAAATCCTATCTGAACGTTGCGGTACTTCTGAACCAATGGATGTGTTACTACATTATATCGATGGTAGTGAATCTCGCATCCCACGTTTAGAAAATCGCGGATTAGGAGATACACAAGGCTTACCAAGAGAAGAAAATCGTGGACTTGGCATTGATAGAGCCGAGAATAAGAAAGTTTCTGAAGAAGTAGATAATGGTGTTGCTGATTTACTTGGTGACGGTGGAGAATTCGAATTCGGAGAAAATATTTAAGCCCTGATTATTCAGGGCTTTTTTTATTCTATATCCTTATACAAGTACATAACATAAATATTGTCCATTACCCTTGTAACTCTTCCCAGCTTCGACCGTACAATTGGGTGTGCTGTTTAGTTAGGGAAGAGTTACTATGTTTTTGTTCAACTGGAGGTTTCATTTTACAGATAAATGCATGTTGCAGATCACCACCGGCTCTTACTGAAATGATTGCATGGAATCGTGGTAATCTTGCTGCATCATCGATTGAGATTGTTGGTTCTAGTCGGTGTTGGGACAACTCAAATGTTTTAATGTGGTCATTTGAGAAAAGGATTTGTTGCACTCCACCGCCTTGCAAATTCTCTTGTAAAGAGTGCGGCAATTTATTCCAATGATGGAATGCATATAACGCTCCAAGTCTCTCCTTACGCCCTTCTGTACCAATACGCCCCATCAACTTAGTTAATCCCTCTGTAGCGTACTGCTCAGGTTCATTAAAAACAACGAAACAGCCATTAGATTGTTCTTCTTTGCTCATAAGCATCCGTGTCATAAATGTTTTAAGTGTAATCCAGTGGACAAGTGTTTTAGATGCCAGCTCACCTAATTTGCGGTTTGGGATGCGGATAATAACAACTTTTCCTTCTTGCATCCACTTAGCAAAATCCACCTCTTGCTTTGGATCCTGCGAAAAGATGTCAAATAAGGTATCGTTACCAAAGAAATCATCTAAACGATTCAATACTGCATCTGCTTTGCTTCCTAACTCTTCATTAGTTCCCCATGAAAGCAACTCTTCTGCTAATCTTTTATTCCCTTCCTGGAGCAGCTGTTCAATTACGCTTATACGAAATCCTTCATCTTCTATAATTCTCTTGATATTAAACAAAGATCCACCTGCTGCCTTTGCTGCCGCTTTTAAGTAACGCTTAGAACGCGCCATTTTCTCCATGTCTCCAAAGAAATCCGTTACTTCGTCCGCGAATCTGCTCGCACCTTTTCGGCCTAACTTTGTAATTACTTCTGTAAGATCCATAGGAACAATATAATTTTCATCGCTCAAATCAATATCTATTATTTTGTCACTTGGCAGAGCATCCCTTATACCGTCAGCCATACCACGCTCTCCTGCTTCGCAAATTACTTCAGGAATAATAGCGCTGATACCATGATTTAAACATCCATCTACTACCCAATTTTTGATGGCAGTGTCTTTTCCAGAACCCTGTTGCCCAATAAATGTGTAACCTTTATACAATTCATCTGGATTTTTAACAGGGAAATAGATTGGTATTTTCTTATCTTTCAACTCACTCTCTCCTAAATGAATCCCATTCGGATCACATAATACACTTGGAATATCCGTTTCCGTTCTCTTTTTCACGCTTAATGCTTCCTCATACCGCCGTTGCAGTTCCGCTGTAGGCATTTGCATTGCTAACTTAGCCATTTCATCAGTAGAGATTAAATTAACATTACCGTTCATTTTCGTACGTTTGGAGAGGTGTAATGTATTTAACTCTTGGAGTACTTCTTTTTTCCTGCTCTGATTGTTAATTTTAACGCCATGTAATTCGTTATTATCCGCTATTTCGCTAAATGAGAGGGCTGACGTTTCACTCATCGTTTCGCGTGTCAGACGGTCTTGTGAGTGCGCTGCTATGCGTATATGACTTTTAAATACAGGATTGTTTAATTTTTCACGACTTGCATTACTGATATGACGCGAATTAATTTCATCCTCCAGGCTAAACGGCTTATCAACTACTTTTCCTTTTTCATATGACTTATTACTTTTGAAAAATGTATTTGATAAAGCGTTAAACAAATCCGTTATTAGGAAATTCACTTCATTCACGAAACCTCCAAGTGCCTGTTTTGAAGCCCCTATCACCATCCTGGAGTTTATTGTAGCTCTTTGCGGTACTTTTCCTTTAGAAAGCTTCTCATAAGCCCAAGATGCGTTTTTTATCCACTTCTGACGGTTCTCTGCTTCATTACAGATACTTAGCCTTGCAAAGTCACCATCAAACTGTAATTCGTCTATTGTGTTCATGACTGCTGCAATAGGGGTCTTCTGCTCGTTTGCATTTGTGTTCAAGCTAAATATATCGTGTTTAAGATATTTTAACTCCTGGACAATCGTATTTTCTTCCGGGACTTGTATTTGCTCAAGGGAAGCTTCTTTAATTGTGACACTCATCTTATTTTCTAATTTTCGTTTTAACTTGGTTGCTTGATATTCTGATGTAGAAACATAAAACTCAATTTTCTTCTGGCCGTTCTCTTGTTTAAATATCACATCGAACCAAAATAAATCCTTTTCACGATACATAAAGCGTAGTCCATCACGTTCTAAACGGGTCCCTGGCGACTCATACATTTCATACATCTTATAAATGGCTTTCCATAATCGGCGCGTGTTATTTGTAACATTACTGTGAGGAATAATACGATACACAACCATTTTGTTTTGCTCTACTTGGAAGAAATCAGACCACGCTATAGTTTCCGTTCGCTTCCACCACTTCTTTTTCTTCTTTGGTATTTCTGCCGGCACACCACCAAGATAAAGTGCAGGATAGTAAAACTTCTGCTCCTGATCCGGTAAATTTTCTTCTTTTTTCTCATCCACTTCACACACCTCCAAGTATGGTAAGAGCAAGAATTAACAGTGCTGTGTACCAACTTATCGTTTTCATCATGCTTCCTTTACCTAACATGGATGAAATAATGATGAATGCTCCTGCTGCAATTGTCGTGTACCCCATGATGTCGGGAAGACTCACAATAAACCAATCCCATAGCAATGAACCACACTCTTTTAAGAAATAACCGACGGGCTTTAAAATGAACTCCACTTCTGTATGAACAATACTATCGCTAAAACTATTTAAAGCATCCATAAATGAACCTTCTTTTGCTTTTTCTCCGATATAACCACCTGCATTCGCTAAAATCATTTGACCGCCACTTAGTACAAACTTCATAAATCAGTCCCCTTTCTTTGTTTCTATTGCTTTAAATATGTTACAATTTTCATACAAATATAGAAGGAGTTGGTTATTTAATTAATGAAAATAGAAACCTATGAACATATTAAAAAGTACATTCATTTGTTAAATATCGATTATGAAAATGGTGTAATTCTAAATAGAAGACCTCAAATCGTACAAGGTTACGCAAAAATAAAATTTAAACAAAAAATGATTGGTCTGCATCAAATTATTAGCTTTTTAAAATACGGTAAGGAAAATATTGATTTAATCGTCAATCATATTGATGGAGATAAACTTAACAACAAACCTTCAAATTTAGAAATAGTTACTTATAGAGAAAATACAATTCATGCATTTAACTTGGGTTTAAGAAAAGGTGTGGCACCAAAAGGTGAAGGGAACGCCTTTAGTAAATTGACAGATAATGATGTGAGAGAAATAAAAGCACTACTCGCTAAAGGTCTGATGAAGAAAGACATCGCTGCGAAATTCAATATAGACCCTAGTATAATAAGTCGCATAAATAGCGGAACGCGTTGGGCGCACATTAATTAGTGCGTCTTTTTATATTGTTCTGAGGAAGTCCCTTATGTCTATTGCGTGGCGAGCAATCAGATATCCACAAGACACACCTATAAGAATTTCTAACGCCTTTGTACGATGTCCCAAAGCCCAACTAGCTCCACTAAAAATAATGACAAGCACTACCCCTGCATCGAAGGCGTTCATAATCGCTCCATGGACATTTCCAAAAGTGCTATTAACAGTAGCCGCAAGTGCCGCTTTGGGTAGGATCATAATAAGAGATCCGGTAGTACCGGTAATAACTCTTTTTAATGCGGTAACATCGCTTTTCTTCTTGTTCTTGTAGCTTCCATCCATAAACGAACGAAACGGTATTACCTCTGTTTTCGCCATGATGTACACCTCTCACATGTTATTTTTTTTAAAATGGACATACTAACGGTAAATCCTTAAAAATGGAGGGATTACGAATGCATGTAGCTATCGCTATAGCAGTAGGGGCAGTTATTGGTACGTTAGTTAATATTTTTGTGGGCTAGATGGCATAAATGGCAGTGGGCTTATTGAAGTCTGCTGCTTCTTTGTTTGCGATTTAAGTTGTTGGATCCGTTCGGATGCAGTTGGTTGCGGTTTTGGTTTTGAAGATGGAGCAGGAGTTATTACTTTTTCTGTTTTAATTTTGATTTCTTCCACTTTTGGCTGTTCAGATTGCTTTGTATGCTCTTTTTCTACTTCCACGAGACTCATAGCTTCCCAAATTAGTTTCTTCACGTATCCGCTAAAATTACGACGTTTAACATGTTGTAGCATTAATCTATCTTTTTCGTTCTTCTCTGGATTAAAAGCCACTGGTTTACTGAATTTAGCCATCTATAACACTCCTTTTGGTAGTAGCGGTGATATCGCTTTGATAAATGATATTTCGTGCTGCTTGCTCAATATGCCAATTCTTTTTTGCAATTGCGTATAGTTTTTTGCATTTTGGACAAGGATGGTTAAAAAAGATTACGGAGGAGATTCATGTGTGGGGTAGAGGTATTGGAAGACACAAAACAAAGTTAGCTAAATTTATAGCTAACTACGATTATTCAATACAGGAGTTTTCCAAAGTTAGTAAAGTGAACAGAAATACGTTGGGACAGTTGTGTAATGATAAGGATTATGTACCTTCTCCAACTACCATGCAGAAGATCATGAAGATAGTTAGAAAACATGAACCAAGGAAGCAAGTCACTGACTTTTGGACTATGTAAAACGATAATACCGCTATTACCGAAAAAGACATAAAAAATAGCCCTACTTTTGCAGTGGACTTGTTTGTTAGCTATAAGCGCGCTGTACGCTATTAGCTATATGCGGTGGATATGCTTTTGTTTCCTGTACATAAAAAGTATTTTCCCAAATAAAAAAAGCCGCCCAATTAAGGACGGCTTTAACAATTACTTCACTTTGATATACTCGTAAAACCATTTTCCACCTGGTCGAGTATCCATCCACCAAGTAATTTTATCTAATTCTGTATTAGGTAATACTTCTGTTTGTAAGTACGCCACACCAGTTAAAGGATCAGATACAACCTTTCCTTTAATTCCACGCTCATTCATAGCATTTAGAACTTCTTGGGCCATTGAAATGCCAAAACCTCCTGATTTAACATATTGGTAACCACTATTGGCAATATCTTGTTCTGGCTGTTTCTCTTCTGTAAACCAAGCTAATGATTTGCTACCAATTAGAGAATTTAAATCACACTTCCCGATACCAGGAACATTACCTGTTTCAGTATACTGCCAAATATCGCATGGATAAGCTGGCTTATTACCTCCATAACGTGGAATCCATACAAAGTCACTCTTTACATTCGCCATACCAAAAGGCGCATACATATGATGGCCAACATATAAGCCGACTTTCCCTGCACCTAATCGGCGTAATTCATCGATAAATGCTTGTGTACCAGCTCTCATATCATCCATTGTTTTTACTTCTACATCAGCCACCCAAACCGTAGCGCTCTTATCACCACGGTTCCAGAAATCTTGTGCTTCTTTCTTTGCATCAGCAATGGAAATAAATCGGCAAAATGCATAGTTACCAAATGGAATGCCATGTTGCTTCATGGCTTGTACATATCCTTTATATAGTGGATCTGCGTAATTTGAACCGTCTTGCACACGAGCAATTACAAAATCCAAGTACTGTTTTGCAACTGGCCAATTAATATTCCCGTTCCATTTTGAAATATCTACAACGTGACCCATTATTTACCCTCTCCTTTTTTTATCTTGATCAGCGAACCATTTACCTGCGTTCGGATTCGAAATGACACCAGCAGCAGCTAAAATAAAGAGCAGTATATCCACGTACTCTTGATAACGCCCTAAATTAAAATGAGGGACGGTATCCATAAGGACCATCCCTAACAGTGCGAATAATGCCACCCACAAACCACGATTCTTTAATTTCTCTTTCATAATCAACCCATCTCCTTTTCTACATTATCTAAACGTTTATGGGCTTGCTTGGAACTTTCTTCTACCCTTGTAATACGCTCACCCAGCACAATCATCTGCTTTTCATTCGCCTTTAAATCAATGCGGATATCATCCACACCTTTACTGATGTACTCTAATTTCGCGTTTGTTTCTGCCCCTTGTCTACCATCTGACTTAATCTCTTTCGAGCGATTCAGTGAATAAGACATATACCCTATAAACGCTGATGCGATTGCAATAAGAACTCCTACTTCAATTGTCATTTCCTCACTCCTTTAAGCAAAATAAAAAGCCCACCATTGTGCGCTTGATTTGCTTAATATGAATAAATACCTCTTCCACGATTTCCTAACATAGGAATCTGGTATCCTCTTTTCTTATTGTCATACGCGGAATTGCCATCGCCATTTATTATCCAATCAGACCATATTTCTACCCACGATCTCGCTGCTGGATTCTTACTGTTGTTTACAGCTGGTGAAGTCATCCCTGTGACTGTTACGTCTTGTTTTCCTATCAAAGAAGCAGGTATAGAAAATTCGCCTAAATAATGAGCGGATTCTTTTTTTGTTACTAAAATCTCATCTTGTCCTGAGTTTGTCGCCGCTGAATATATCTGATTCCCCTCGATTTTCAAGGTGAATATTTCGTCAGCTTCATTAAAATCTCCAGATAACCATATTTTTACTTTACTGTCTTTGGTAATAGTGCTTGTCAAAGTGACGGGAGTACTAACAGCGGCACCGTCAGAAGCGTAATCTTGAGAAAGCTCTGCTACCTTATACATTACATTTCTACTCCGCTAATTGTCACTGCAATAGCATTTGCTGTACCTTGAATACCTGTGATTAAATCACCTGGTTCCAACACGCTTGATAAGGCAAGTACAATAGTTTCATTTGGTGGAACACTTTTAGCTGCAAGAATTTCAGTGCCGTCAAATAAAATGGTAACTGTCGCTGATGTACCAGATGTATTCGTAAGTGTGATTTCTTTCGCTATGGTTGTTTTTCCTAATACAGCTGTAGCTAATGTCGCTGATGTTGTACCTGGTTTGTTATTATATAACTTTTTTGGTGTAACCATTGTATCCCTCCTTATATACTCATCCAATGCATGACTTCATTATTTTTACTTCTTGTTTCATTATCGTTTGCTTGCGACTTCACTTCATTGATTGCTGCTACAATAGTGGTTTTAACTGCAGTTGTTAGTCCGGTTAAAATACCTAATTCACTGTCTAGTTCATTAATAGCAGAAACCAATGTGTTTTTTGCTGTTGTAGTTAGAGTAGTTAAAGAACCATGTTCACCATCTAATTCATTTACCGCTGCAACTAATGTGCTTTTGGCTGTCGTTGTTAATGTGGTGAGAGTTCCGACTTCGGAATCTAATTCATTGATCGCAGCTACAACTGTCGTCTTTGCTGTAGTAGTCAATGTACTTAATACACCTAACTCCTTGTCCAACTCATTGATTGCTGCTACTAATGTAGTCTTATCTGTTGTTGTTAACTCAGACAAATTTCCAAATTCTTTATCTAATTCATTAATAGCTATTACTAAATTAGTTTTCGCTGTTGTTGTCAATGTTGACAAAACACCTAGTTCTGCATCTAGTTCATTAATTGCCGCTACAATTGTTGCTTTATTTGTTGTCGTTAAATTAGCAAGTAACCCTACCGCATCTATGTGTGTCGCTTTCTCCTGCAACTCTTTTAACGCTTCATACGTCCGATTGAAAAACCAATCAAAATAAGAGGCTGGCGGCCTTTGTGCAACCTGCCAACCTGTATCTTTCAAATCTTGAGGCGGTTCTACACCTTTATCATGCCACTCAGGAAGTGGGTTGGTGAATTTTCCTACGACCAAAATACCCTCTCCTTTCTAATTGTAAATTCCATACGGTTTAAACAATGCGCTCCAATCTAAAAATCTCCATGTTACAGTACCATCTACAATACCTGATCCCGTTCCACTAGGTCCGTTAGTTCCACTAGTACCTTCTAAAATACATTCAAAGACAAGTCCACCTTTATTAACTTGTTGACCTAGCGTGTAATTTGTCAATGGTGACCAACTGATACTACATGCAATTCCCGACTGATAACATATCCACCCTAATGAATTTCCAACAGTGGGCGGTTTAGTTGATTTAACAATGTCGTTAGCTCTCCAAAAACCTTCTTTAGGTTCTGACATTCCATAACTTTCACTAATCCACCTTATCCCGTTAGGAGCATCTACTTGTTTATAAACCCTCCCGTACTTTACATCTTCGATTATTGATCCAACTTTCGCTTTCAATTGCAATAATGAATTTTTCGAACAACCATCTACTTGCATTTTGATATAACACGGACCTTCTAGATTTATATAATCTTCGAATATTGATTTGCTATTTTTATCTAATACATTTATTGTATTATCCGAAATTTGCAACTGATCTGTTGCATCATCTGTAGTTAAACCGCCATTGTAATAGTTTATGGCTTTTGATAATAGGGCTGTCTGTCTATCGTCAATAAATGTATTATTAATAACTTTGCTAGCAAAGTACTTAGGAATTCCAACAAGTTGTAGACCATCTGCCTTCTTGATTTGTCCAGGGTTTTTAATGGTGTTACTTTCTATAATTAATCCCTTTACGATAGAACCATTTGCCGAACCACCTAATTCCAAACGAATACCACCACTTATAGGATTAACAATTGTATTTCCGCGAATAATCATATTATCTATTTCATATAAGTGACCATTTCTGTACATAGGAACTAGTAAACCGTAAAATTTTTCTGTTGGATCATCTTGACCTATGTCTCCTTCAAAATTTGTATAGATCAAGTTGTTTGTTATTTCGATATTGGCTAATAATTTTATCCCCCATATCGGCCAAAAAGAAATACCGTTGCCACCTAATTTTAGCGACATCCCTTTTCTAGTCGGACTTAGATTTATCAAATTGTTTGTTATTTTAAGATTTTTCACCTGTACATCATCGCTGAACCAAGGCATGATTCCAACTTTAACATCTTGAAATGTATTCCCATCTACAATTACGCCTTCGAAATCGCCGTTACCAATGATTTCTTTATCATTAACAATGAATATACCTGAATTATATCCATCAACTATATTCCCGCTGCATATAATTTTATTTCCATGCAGTTCGATTGCGGTGTTGGCAAAGGCAGAACCTTTTAATATATTATTGGATATAACTCCTCCTAGCGCCCCGAAATATATTGAAGTTCTGTCATATGAAATGCTTGGAGATATTTTTGTATAATAAATTCTACAATTTTTAACATTACCACCGATTATTTTCCCTGATGTAATTTGCCATACACCACAGCAATCTTTGAAAGTTATATTATCGATATTTATGTCCTTACATTCTTTGTGTCGATGCCATATATATATGGCCGCTCGGTAGTTTTTACTAGTTTCGTTAGGTATGTTAGTCATCGGATTTCCAGTAGTGTTATCGTCAATGGTGAAATCCTTTAAAGTGACATTGTATAAATCTTCACTATTATTCAACAAACTATGATAATCACCAAAATTATCAGATATTTTCAATACACCGCTACCTGCAATAGAAACTTTTGATTTTAAAACCAATACCTTTTTCGATACACCGTCGTCAGTACAAGATTTTAGCAAAAATACTTTATCATCTGGTAAGATAATTGTACCGCCGTTCGGTAAAGACGCTACATAATCAATAGCTTCCTGTATAAACGGTCTATCATCAGCGACTCCATCCCCTTTTGCTCCAAAAGTCATTACATTAAAGTAATCCTTTTTATGAACCGCATTTTCTTGCAATTCTTTAATAGCTTCATAAGTTGTATAGTGAAGGAAGTTCATATATTCGGCTGGTGGTCGTTCATTCTTTTTCCATCCTTCATCTATTTTACTAAGTGGGGGTTCAATTCCTTGAGCGTTCCAACCGGGTAATCTTCTTTCAAATTCTGCCATACATATCCTCCTTCACCAAGGTTTTAATACTTCTTGTGTCCCGTCTTTGAATGTATTCATTTTAAAATACCCTCCTAGCTTTCCACCTTGTCCTTCTTCGTAATTTGCAAATCCTGTTTCTTTATCCATTTGGCTATCATTTGTACTACTGAAATAAAAATCTTCAGGATAGAAAAACTCATTAGATACAAATTGACCTAGACCAGAAACACTATCTATTTGTATTTCATCTTCATAGTCAGAGAACATGAAAGAACCCACAAAGTAAATGTCAGCATGAACACCACATACGACTAATTCGTTTACGATGTATCCGAAATCTTCAACTGCTATCCCTAAATTAAGGACAAACTCCATGTCGATTTCAATATACAAACCGACTGGTTCTCCAGCCTTCCATTTTTCTCGGATTCTTATATGATTCTTTTCTACACCCAAAATAAAAGACAAGAATCGTAGAATAGTTGGAATGGTACCATCAGAGTTATTACGAATAATTCTCGCTTTTATAAGCCCTCTGAAAGTATCATCATCAAATCCCATACGATCTTGCCCTATGTTGCGTCCTATATAATCAAGCGTTACTCCTTCTACTTGATCTATATCTCGCCAATCATGTATTTTGTTTAGTAAATCTTCATTTTCTTGAATATGATGTGCTGCTAACCTCATCATTTTTGAAACATTACTGTTATCATCTCGACGATAGTTATCTGTTATTCTTTTAATTAGTTTTTGATATACACTAGTCAATTTTAATCACAACCCTACGGTAATCCGTTGTCGGCACTTGCAATCGGTCTGTTTTAAAGTTTAAACTGTTCCATTTCACACCATCTTTTGATAGCTCTACAATACAGTCTTTCACACCAGGTATAGTAGAAAAGATATTTGCTGTAATCTTCCCTACAACAACCGTGTCTCCCATGCTTAAACCGTTGTACGTAACCCCGCTACTATCAAGTCCACCTATATATTTGATAACCTCTTTTTCAATCATCTTCTTACCCATAACGATTGCAGGGAATTCTCCGTCACGTTGTACAGTAACTCGTACATACACTTTAATTTCTTCAGCTCTACTGAATCCAATTGTATGCTCGTTACCTGCTTCATCAATTATTTCAAATGTTTTTTCGCCAAACGATCTTATTCCTGCTGGTTTCTTTTCTAATAATGCTTTTACAATCTCGGTATCCTCACCGCCATAAACAACAGCTTCAAATGAATGAGGGGGACGCCCGTACGTATCAGGGGAACTGTCTGTATTTTCAAAGACTACAGCCGTTCGTATTCCTGGTACTTCATTTAATAATTTTGTACGAATACCTTCCACTGTCGATGAGTTTGTAGAAAAGGAATTTGCGTACCTTCTACGGAATTCAATATCTGTTTCTTCCTCATTTCCGTATAAAGTTTGCATGGGATTAGTAACAGAGTTTACACCAACCGCTGGCGTAATGATTTCAGTAATGGTATTTGGCAATACATTCCCTTGTGTCCCTGGTATTAACGCTTTAATTGGAATGTCGATAATACCATCACCATCTTCATCTCGAATAAAATCAGTAGTTATAAATTCGATATTATCCTTTGTAGCGACAATCGTCCCTTTATTCACTGATATTCCTGGTTCCACAGAGAATCTAACTATACCCATCGCAGATTCAGCTCGATTTCGCTCCATTCCACGATTTTTAGCAGTATAGTCTAAACTTACTCCTTCAGCAGTAAAGTAATATGCACTATAATATATCTGTTCTGCTTGTTCGTTTTCTTCTGCTCTAGCAAAAGCAATGTTTTGAATAAACAATCCCAACGGGCCACGCTCTGATAAATTAACATCATTCCCCCATAACTTACGAGCTTGTTCTTCCATTTCCGTAATAAAATCAGCATACCGCTTGCGTATAAATCCTTGTGCAGTTAACACGCATTACACCCTCCCTTCTAATGTTTCTCCTGTTTCTTTTTTCGTGAATTTGAAATCGACAGAAAGCTTACGAATTGCTTTATTGTAGTCAAATGTAATGTCTTGTAAGTTTTCTACACGGTCATCTTGTAAAGCAGCTTCAAACAATGCATTTGTTACAAGTGCTTCATCATACTGTTTTGCTTGTACAGTCGTACGATCAAAACCATGACCATTAGGATTTAAAAACCATGAACCTTTCGCTGTTTTAAATGTTACAGTTACAGCCTGCACAAGTTCATCATCATCATGGACCATTTTGAAAGAGTTCTGTCCATCTAACTCAAGATCATTATTAGCAGGGTTAATGTATAAGTTTTTCAAAAGTTAGTCCCTCCCGGCTGTAGTGGCGTACCGTTCACATCAACTGACCCTTTTAAGCTGATGTTTCCATTAATAACAACATTCCCTCCGCCAATAGTAAACGTCGCGCTACCGGACTTTTCACCAACTACGAGTTTATCTGTATCTGTTGCAGGTAAATCATTTGTAAAAAGGTTAATCCCACACACTACAACAGCATCATCTACCGCGAGCATACGCTGGCTTGCAGGGTTGTTAGCCTGATACATAATGTTATCTATTTCCCTTTGCACAAAGACTACTAACACAGTATCTCCACGTTTATATGGCATTCTAATAAAGAACTCTGCGGTTTGCTGTATTCCAACTGGCACGGATTTAATAAGAGTGTCACCAGGAAGCAGTTTTACATCGGCTTTCGATTTGATAGGATCATAAGTAACTATCTCTCCAATCGCGCAAGTATTTAAGCCACCAACCATGTTCTTTTTAAATTTCTGAAAAAAGTCATTTGCTTCTCTCATACTGGATACACTTCCATTTCGGTAAAGTACGTGTTTCCGTTTGCTTTATGCCTACCCTTCTCCACTCGAAAAATGCCATTAGCCGTTTTTGATTTAATTTGAAGAATACTATCTGTTGTAATTCGGTGGTGGAGTAAAGATACTACCTTAAACCCCTTCATTACAATTTTCTTTTTACTCTCATCAATACCGACTTCATAACTACTTTCCACTGGTGAAGGTGTACCGATTAATCCATGTTCTTTGTCCAAGATAAAACCAATTCTATCACCGTCAAATTTATCTCGAATAAATATGCTTCCACGGTTCACATGCATTTTCGCTCCACAATCTTTTGCTACTTCGCCAATTGCTTGGCCTAGCATTGTTTTTACGGTTTTAGCATTCTTGTACACAATATTTATTGGCAAAACAAATGACCCAATCTGCAATCCGCTCATGCTGATTAGGTCACTTAATACTTGTTTTCCCGTTATATTTTCTGCATAGGTTTTATCCACCCACTGCTCCATCCATTTATCGTTCACATCAATCACATTAATCTTTGTAATTTTATCCACGCCACTCCATTCAGTACGGGGATTTCTTACAAACCCAACTAAAACAGCCCCCACATCTGATTGATACCCTGCATTTAAAATAACGGGTTGCCTATCTTGTATGCTATTAATTGTTGAGTCTTTTAAGTTGTATATCTCAATTTCAGATATATTCGGATCAGCTCCATCATCAAATGGAACATCAAAATTTATAGTAAAGTCTTCATTTTTAAAGACTGTATTGCCTATAATTACTTCATATTTGCGCCCCCATAACATACTCATAACAATCCCCCTATCTCTAATAACACGGTCTTACCGAAGTTTTCAAAGGTGACTCGTGTTTCAGTACCGCTATTATCTTTAGGAGTGACTGTTACTTTTGGAAGTCGCTTATCATTCAGCGCATAAAACAACGGTAAATCCAAAACTACTTTTTCTCCAGCGACAATAACCTGCCCATCTTTTTCAATACCAATTGTGAAAAAGTCAAATCGTTTATTGTAATGAACCTCGAATGTAAATAATTCTTTTGCTAGCTCCATTTCAAAACGGTATGGAATCTCTTCTTTTGTAATTTCAATATGCACTTTATCACCTACCCTGTAGGTTGTTTACGTCCTGCTGAAGACACCGCTTTTGTTTGCATCGCTTCAGCTAAAACAGACGGTTTAGCAATCCGCACTGCCACTAAGGTCATGCTGAATTTTAAACCGCCTTTTACATCTACATCATGTGTAGTATTAAAACTTTCAATAACAACGTTGTACCACCCATTCCGGTACACATAATTCAATAACTTACCTTGCTTTTGATACGAAATTAATTTTAATAATCGTGCTGCAGCATCAGGTCCAGTGAGAACCCCGCTTAAATCCATTTTATCTGTTTCTCTTTCTACATGATCTGCAATAGATTCTCCAGACTCAATTGGATGTTCTGTTACTTTCACCCCGTACTTAGGATTCTCACTGTAAACTGTATCTAAAATAATGTCACCTAGCTTTGCTTTTGGCACAAGACCACCTACCTCTATGTTGCTAGATTCATGTCATTCCAAAACTCTTCTAATGCTTTCTTTGCCGCTTCTTTCGCTTTTTGTGCAATTGTATCCGCACTATCTCCACCGCCGTTAATATGGATAACAACTTGCGGTGAAAATGCAGCATTTGAAGAACCACCACCGCCACTACTTCCACCAGACGGGCCATCTTTTTCAAGATTTAACGTTGGTCTTGATCCAGTTGTTCCTAATATTCCTGCATCACGTAAAGCGTTAGATTGCCGTGCGGTTAATACGGCTTCATCTTTATGAAGTATCGCTCGATACAATTTGTTATCCTAAAGGCTTTTTATCCTCTAGTTCTTACACTTCATATTAGTGCAAGTTCAGCGTACGTTTTCATCCTCATCTTTCATGTTAGGATGTCGGGCACTCTTGGTAGGATTATCGCTCCCTTATCGCTCACCTACTACGCGTTACAGTGACGAGTGGTGTTCTCGTTTACCTCGGCATTAGCATCTCAGCCTTTTACCGATTTTACCCGATTTTTCAAAATAGATTTCTCTATTAAGCGGCTATACAATAACCGTCGAACGGCACTTGTGCAAGACCTGTAGCGTGACTTCCATCCGCTCCACCGCCACCTAACCAGGATGGCAATGACGGAAAACTAAATGACGGCATCTTAAAGCTGGTTATTTTACCAACAAATCCATCCCAAGCACTTTTTGCCTTATCGATGAAGTTTAACAGCGGGCTGAAGAAATCCTTGATAGCTGCCCCGGCACTACTCATCGCATCACTTATGGCTGTTTTTATAGAATCCCAAGTGTCCTGTGTTGATTGTTTCACAGAATTCCATTTATCAACTATCCCTTGCCAAATTTCTTGTGCCTTGTTAACAACCTTCGTTTTTGCTTCATCAATCGCAGTACCCACATATTCCTTCACGGCATTCCATTTTTCCATCGTATCGGATTTTATGGATTCCCACTTTTCTTTTAAACTAGCCCACAATTCAAGCGCTTTTGCCTTTACTGTATCCCAGTTTAGATAAAGTAGTACACCTATAGCAATCAGAGCTGCAATAGCTGCAATGATCCATGTAATAGGGTTTGCCCACATCGCGGCATTTAATCCCCATTGAGCAATTGTCTGCATCAATGTGCCTGTTCGCCATGCCATCATCAATGTATTTATCACACCGATGATTTCCATACCTAACATAGCTAACTTAAATGCCCCTACACCAGCCGCTAAACTAATCAGGATATCAGAAATCGGACCCCAATTGTCTATAATGCTTATTCCTATATCGGATAGCATTTGGAAGAATTCTTGCACTCCCTCTGACGTAGCAAGGAAGTTTGTTAAATTATTGATTAAACCAAGCAATTGCTCCCCTAGTGGAGCTAAAGCTATACCCACATTGACGATGAAATCAACTAGGTTCCCTAATATTTCCATCAAAACAGGGCCATTTGTTTTAACATACTCAATGAAATCTTTAAATCCTTGTGACTCTCCTACACTGGCTGCCCAAGTCTTAAACTTCTCAGTTAGGCTCAGTAAACCTTGTTCCATTTGCTGTCCTAGTGGCGTAAATGCTTGCAGTAATTCGAAAATACCAGCAAATGTATTACCGAATATATGCGCCCAGTTATAAAGGCTACTAGATGCCGTTGTGCTTAACCATTCAAAGAAGCTATTTAATCCGCCACCAGACATGTACTTGTTCAACTCTTCTAACAGTTGCGTAAACACAGCACTTACATTACCGATTGTAGGGGCTAAATTCGTTAATGTAGCTTGTGTTAACTTTAACCCTTGGTTGAAAGCATCGAATATAGGATTTTCAAATTGCTTTGTGAAGTCTCCCCAGAACGATTTAAATTCCTGTAATTGCGTCAATGCATCCTTTTGTGACTTACTCATATCATCGTAAACTGCCGCAAGTTCCTTCTGTGCCGCCAACTTTTCTTTTGCGGTATCTGCATTTGCTATTTTTTCTTCGAGTTTGGATACTTCATCAGCTTTTTCAAATAATTGACCAAGTACAGAAATAGAAACAGCACCAAATGCAGCAACTCCAATACCTGCCGCTGTAAATGATGCACCTAATCCTAATATGCCTGCTACAAGTGGAGCAATAGCAGCCGAACCAA
Organism: Bacillus sp. FSL W8-0519; assembly: GCF_038005585.1. Lineage (NCBI taxonomy): Bacteria > Bacillati > Bacillota > Bacilli > Caryophanales > Bacillaceae > Bacillus > Bacillus sp. FSL W8-0519. The sequence continues at coordinate 12,815 of NZ_JBBOTL010000003.1, read as the reverse complement.
CTGCGGTTAATGCTACAAGTGCGGTTGTAATGAGTCCTATTTTTAAAGCTGACGTTTGAGCTTCATCGCCAACATTATCTACTTCTCTCGCTGCGCTTTGAGCTGCCCTTTCAAGTTCTCGCATGGATGCACTACCCGTTGCGCCCAATACCACAATTTGTGTCGCCGCATCATTTGCTTGATCTCCTATTTCATCAAGTGCACGGCCTGTCTGGTCTGCTTGGGTTTCAATTCCATCAAGCATTCCATCACCAACGGCTGCCAACTCTGCAAGTCCTGCTACTGCACCTTGCGCTTCATCACCGATTTCATCAATGGCATTTGCTGCACCATGTGCTTCTGAAGATATTTCATCAAATGCTGCACTACCAACTGCTGCGATTTCAGCGAATTCAGCCATTACCTCATCTATTTCATTGCCCATTTCTTCCAGGGCATCTTCTATATCATCAACATCTCGTTCTATTTGATCTAAGACAGCTGTATTTACATTATCAAAGTCAATACTGACTAATAACTCGCGTAATGATCCCATTATTCACGCCCCTTTACTTTGGGGTTTTCGGCATATTCTTTTTCGCGTTCTTTTCTGTTATGCCAATCGCAGCTAAAGACTCCATAACATCCTCTGCATCCCATGTTTTCACTTCCTGGGGACTAATGTTATAGTGGGCAGCAATTATATGCGCCCACCAAAACCTAGCTGCTCTTTTAATATAGAGCTTGTCAACATGTTCAATGCCAGCAAGCTCTCGTAATTCCTTATTTTCCTTGTTGAAATCGGATAGCTGATAACACCACATCATCCAGTTCAGCTGAATCCTCGAAATCATCAAGTGTTACTTTAGGTTGTACAACAATATTTTCTAATACTGCTGCATAAAGAGATCTACGTTTACTCCCTTTGTTTTCATCAACCTCATCCATAATATCTAACCAAGAAGAAGGTGCTACCTTTTGGAATACAAATTCTTTCTTCCCAACTTTACTAGTATGTTTCTTTTGCTTTGCTGCCATATTATAGGCCCCTCTCTATTTTTATTTATCTATTAAACTGCTGAATAATCAGCTACATAAATCGGAATTTCTACACCACTTACTTCTGCTCCGAATTCTTGAGTTGGTGTTTTGAGAATACGACACTCATTTCCGCCAGCTTTAAATTTGCTATCATTCGCATCGATAACTTGGACTGGGAAGTTACGTTTTTCTGTTGATAGTTTACGTAAATGCGCTAATGAAGAAGATGTATGCTTTAATGTAATTGTAATTGTTGCTGTATTATCAGCACTTTCAGCAAATGTCACATCACCATGCGCCCCAACATGAGGAATCACGTTATCTTCATTTTTTTCACAGTTTACAAAAGTACCATCCATGAATCCGACCATAAACTGACCATCCACAATGACACTTACTTTCTTTGGATCATAAGAATCTACTGCCATATTGTATGAACCTCCTTAGAGTGATTAAAGTTTTAATACACCATTGATTTTCACGTTCTCAATTGCACCAGCAATCGTCGCTTCCCATTTCACATCAGGAAGAATTCTTTGTGCTTTATCGTTTGTACTTACCTCTGCACGATTTGGAGCAGTAATTGTATAAAGTGGGTTTCCATCTAAATCAGTAGCAATAATTCCTTGATTTACACCCATCTTCAACGTTTTTTCTACTTCTGCTACTACTAATGCAATACCAGCATCCGTATATGGAATTTTAGGAGTACGCACTAATAACCCGAATACATTTTCCGTCATTCGAGCTTTTAAGAAATATTGTCCTTGCAGAATATCGATATACTCACCTGATGTAGTAACACCCTTTGAAGTAATATTCACACCACCCTCAGTGATATAAGTTGATGCATTATTTGTTTCAATCTCTCCAATTGCTGTCACATCGTACTCAGCCGAGGCAATTCCATTTAGTGTTTTAAATGTCCATGTGTACGACCCTACTTGTTGTGGCGCGCATACACCCACCCAAGCTGCTGCTGGATATGTTTCTGGAGCAGGATGCACAAGAATGACAGTATTTTGCGAGTTTAATGTTTTCGCCAGTGTTTTGTTGACTGTTGATGCAAAATAGAACTTTTCTTGTGTGTTAATCCATTTAGAAAGTTCCGTAACAACTGGATCAGTTTGATTAGTGCAATGTAAGTAAAAGAAATCATTGTGCTTCTTCACTAATTCATTTAACTCTGAGCTTAAATCTGTTGGTATACCCGTCTCAGTGTAAGTAACACCTAGCACAGCTAACTTCTCTGGACGTGGCGCTTGTCCTAAAATAGCCGATGCCATTTTATACGTTTCAGAATTAGTGCCATAATCGGTGCCAATCCCATCAATTTCCGTATATTCTTTGTAATCTAGCTTCTTATCTGTAGATAAAATAAGCGGTAAACCAAATCCTTTTTGGCTCACCGCTTTTGTTTGTCTCGTGATAGTTACACTAACGTAACGATTACCCATTCGAGATTCCTCCTTCTGTTATCACAGCGCTATCAATCCACTCAATATCTTTTAGCTGCTGGTGAGGTATTCTTAAAATCACATCAAAACCGTTTCTGCGCTCATAATCTTCTATTACAAATGCATCACGGTTAATAACATCGGTTTGATCTGCAACTGCTACACCGATGCTTTGTAGTACATCTACTCCAGCAAAAGAGAACCAGTCATATATTTTCTGCGCTAAAGTAACAGAATCGTCATCATCCATCGCATAAGCAGTAAATGAGATAGTAGTTTTGTAATCACTTAATCTCTGTAACTTATATTCACCATTGATAACAACGCCTGTTTCTTCTGCTTGTCCGACTGCTTTTCCATATGGAGTAGTTAATTTGTATGTTGCATGTGGCACTTTCGGTCTTTCTCCCATTTGATCAGCCATAATAATAGGAGCCCCACAATGTTTTTTTATAGCTGGGATTAGAACGGCTCTTAATTCTTTCACATTCATCCGTCTATCCCCTTTGCATAGTACATATATACATCTGCATAATCTTCATAATCTTTATTCGTATCGATGGTATACATTTGCTTTTTATATTCAATCTTCTGCCCTATTTTTAACGGTGCTAATGTGTAAATCTTGCGGTCTTTTCTCGTATAGGTACCATTTGCTTCCTTTTGCAATTCATCCGTTGTAAGAGGAAGAATGATGCCTATCATGTGCTGTGGTTGTGCTTTTTCACCTGGAATCCATTTTCCATTATCGTCATAATGTCCTTTTGTTTCCTCAACATGAACAATAAATGACACCTGGAATTCTTCTACAAAATCAGCAAATTGAAATGCTTTTCCACTCATTATTCACCCCTCACTCCACCTCATGTCGGATGGCCCCAATCATGCGACCAGTATCATGTAGAGGATTAGAAGAACCTTTTACGTTTTTTGTAGATGCAGCATTAGGCGGACTTTTTACAGTCCTAGCATGACGTTGTATCATGCCAGCGAATTCCATACCAATCATATCTACAAACACATCAGGATCAAGACGTAGATTAACTACATCGTCTAAGAATGATTCGATTTTGTCTCCGATTTTATCGACGTTACTATCAAACCCTGTTCGAATAAATGAACGTTCTGGAATCGTAACCGACCTCATAAGAGCAAACACAGGCTTTATATTACCGTTATCAACTAAAGCCAAAACACCATTACTTCCATCTTGAATCCCTAGTGCTACTAGCCCCGGGAAGTCAGAAGCGCGTTTGTTTTTCGCTTCAGGAATAAGGGGAATCGTTAACCACTCACCTTTTTTCGGCAATATAGTGGTACCAAACTCATGTACTGCAGCAATAGTAACTAGGTCTGCATCATTCGGATATTGATAATTATCTTCACCATGAATGCCGACTGTAATTTTCTTACGGCCTAACTTTTCCAATGCCCTCTTAATACGATTGGTATTACTCGTACTGCGAATAGTTACGCCCATTATCTAAACCTAACTTTCCGATATGGCTTTAACAAGCGATGAACCTCGTTTGTTGTACCACCCTCAAAGAAAGATTTAGACATATCGCCAAGGGATTGGCTTTGCACGTTAGAATTTTCTTGATAAGACCTAACCATCTTTGCTACTGCTTGTTTTACACCACTCGGTAATCCTTCTAGAAATTCATTCCGGCAGTACTTTTTTACGTAATCAATCGCATCTTCAAGAGCTACTTTCAAATAATCGTCCTGCTCATTACCAGTGATTTTTAGTCTAATTTTAAGTTCATCTAACTCCATGAATTATTCACCACCTAAAAGCTCAATTAACTCATCACGATTTAAATTACTGTACCCCTTGAGCCCTCGCTCTTTTGCTAATTCTTTTAATTCAGATACAGTTAAATCATTCAAATCGACTTGTCCTTTTTGTGGCTCGTCAATAGATATAAAGTCTTCATACCTTAGCAATCGACTTCCGTGTTCTTCCGATACACACCAAACGTGACCCGTCTTATTATTTTGAATCCACATCATATCAACTCCTAAAAAGAGAATAAGAGAGCTATATAAGCCCTCTTATGATAGTTTTTATGCACGTTTTGCACTTAATACCGCTAACGCTTCTGGGCGTGTTACCTTTGCACCATATAAGTGAAGACCTTTCACCGCATCAGCAAAGCGCTTCTCAGGACGGTATCCCTCAACTTGAGTTGCTTGCTCTGCATAAGACCAAGCGATATTATGACCAGCAATAATTTTCGAGTTCTCAGTTGCACCTGTTCCTGCTTTTGGTGTGTTGTTAGATTTTAATACAAGGAACCCAGCAGCTTGTCCGATTACACCATTTAATAAACGCTGATCAGAAGGTAAGTTTCCTGCTTTTACAAAACGGTCGTCCTTTAGCATCATACCTTCGTACCAAGGTGGAAGAACAACCCATCGACCTTGTTCCGGTACATCTGCTTCATCTAATTTCACTGATAAATCTACAAGGTATTCATATGCATCGTTTTTAGTTGGAACAACCGGCGTAGTATCGTCACCAATTACATGAGCAGCTTCTACATAATGAGATGCAATAAATTGATCCGCTTGATTTCGTAAAGCGTAAGCGGCTTCTCTCATCGCTTCATCCATTAACTTAGGATTTTGCTGGATTTTATCAACATCATCAATTTGGAAGTTGAAGAATTTAGATTGATCAATAACAAGACTACGAGTAGCGTCTGTTAATGTTTCTGGATCACTCATATTTCCGTTCTTCGTATAATTGCCAACTGTTACTTTACCAATGTTGTTGATTTTCACTGTATCACCAGCAGATCTAATCTCACCTTCATAATCACGATTAACAACTCCTGGTTGTCCAAATACTAATGTCTTCTGTAAATTTTGAAGTAAACGAGCACTCCAAATTGTTGGGATAAAATTATTAATTGCCATAGCTTAACTCCTCCTATTGTCCTTTTAAGTAGTTTTCAATCTGCTCCCAATTTGCATTAATTTCATCAGGAGACATTTTTTCAATAGCTTCTTTTGTTAATGCTTTCCCTGGGGCACCTGGTGGTTTTGGATCACGTCCACCTTGTTTAAACTTTTCTTCAACTGCTTGCTGTACAGCTAACGAAAATACTTCCTCAAACGTATCAAGACCCTTAATTGTCTTTTCTTCATCACTCCCAATAAAGTAGTCAACTAATTTAGTAGGTAACCCCTTTTCGGTAGCAATAGATAACGCTTTGTTTTTAAGAGTCTCTTTCTGTTTTTCTGCTTCTAATCGTTCAAACTGTTGTTTCAGATTACGTAATTGTTTTTGGTCTTCAGTTTCAGCAGGGAAACGTTTTGCGATTTCATCTTCAATCTTTTTCGGAAGTGTTTTAGTCTCATATGTTTTAATAGCATCCGTCACTCGTGTATCAGTGAGTGATTGCAACCACTTCTTCCCATTATCATCATCATTTACAAACGACTGAACCGCTTCAAGTGTTATTTGTAGTGGTTCTGGGCTTGGTTCTGGTGTTGGTGTAGGGTTTGGCTCCGGACTTGGATTAGGGTCACTAAAATACTGCATGTTCCCCAATCTTAAAACCGGCTGATACATTTTTTTATATAATGATACTTTCATTTCGTAGTAACCTCCTTGCCCTCCATAGTTACCTATTCAGTCCCTATTGAAGTTCAATGTTTTTTAGCAGTTTAACGTCATGCTTAGGACAAAATAAAAAGCACCCGTCATAGGATGCTTAACTGTTGAGATTTATTTTTAGTGTTATACCCAATCCATTTATGAATTTTATCAAGTCGTTTTTGATCAAAAAATGATTGGTTAAGATACCATTGTTCTAAATCATTGATATATTTACTGTTATTGCATGAACAACAAGCAGGGATTATATTTTGTCTTGTATAACTCCCACCTTTTTTCAGTGGAATAACATGTTCTTGAACTAACTCCTCATTCCTTCCGCAATAAGCACATTCGTGATTGAAGTATTCAAGTGTTTTATCCCATATTTCGGCATTATAATATTGTAGTGAATGTTTTTTTCTTGTTCTTCTTTTTTGGTTGTTTATCTTTTTCAGACGTTTCCTATTTCCTGTTTTTTCGTATTTCCGATAGCATTCTTTACACATATGGTAATGTCCGTCTTTCACTGATGAACACGAATTGAAGTTGCTATATGGCAATTCATTAATACAAACAGTACATATTTTGTGACCCTCTTTAACTTCATATACCTTGTTCGGTTGTTTGACACCATATGACTTTCTTCCTGAACAAATCTTACAATGTGAATGTAAACCGTCTTTCTTAGTCTTATCTGAAGTGAAGTATTCTTCTGTAGCTGGTAATTCCTTCATACATAAAGTGCAAACTTTGAAACCATCTTTCTTAGCTATAAAATCAGTTTCTTTAAATCTTGATCCCATGCACACTTTGCAAGATGATTCGTAACCATCTTTTCTCTCGCTTCTTCTTCTAAAATGAACTGTGTCCATTGGTAATTCTTGTTTGCACTTAGAACAAACTTTATACCCTTCTTTAGCTTTATTCATTATGTGCATTTTACCTATACCGAATTTACCACCATTACACTTCTTGCAACAATAATAAAATCCATCTTCGTATGCTTTTGAATTTGTGAAATAAACTTTATTAGCAGGGAACTCTCTTTCGCATATAGGACACAGTTTAAGTGTTTTTCCCTCTTCCGTAGTTTCTTTTTCAAGTTCGTACCCTCTGCACTTTTTACATACATGTTCTAGCCTATCTTTTGCTGTATTATGTTTACGAAAATGAATGGAATCAGCAGGAAGTTTATTTTTACATTTGCGACAAACTTTCATTTCTACTTCAATCGTGTTATTATTCAATTGTCAACATCTCCTTGTTAGGTGTTGGTCAAAGTCTTGGGTGTTACCGCACCGCAAGGCTTTTCTTATGTCTTAATTATACAATAAATGTATTGCATGTACAATAAACACAAAGTATAATCTTAACTAAAAGGAGTTGAATTTATGCGCAAAAGAATAACATTTTCACTACCAGAAGAAATGATTGAACAATTAAAAAGAATATCGGAACAAACAATGATACCTCAAGCTCGATTAGTAGAACAAGCGATAAACCAAGTTATTGAAAAATATAACAAGTCAAAATAATGGCTTGTTTTATTTTTTTACCCTTTCTTTCTTCCAATCTTCAAATGCCATCTTCTCTAACTCTTTATGATTAGGTTTTTCAACCCTCTCAATAGAGAAAGTCAAGAAACAGCGGCAATTGATATTTTCAGAAGGTGCAACCCCTAATTGCCCTGGTGCAGGTCCTGTTCCGAGTTTCCCAACAAAGTTTTCTTCAACGGGAATCGTTTTATTATTTAACATGCGGTGATTCGCAATGCCTTTTTTATTTTTAGCAGGACGAACACGTTCATCTTCTAATGTGTTCCAAGTTTTAAGTGTGATAATTCCATTCTTCCGCGCATGATAAGCCGCGTCTAATTTCCCCGCCTCTTGTACTCGATGCCCTTCTGTACGAACAATACGAGTAGCTTTGACAACATCGCCTTCTAATGAATCCTTTAAGCGTTTTGCCATTTTAGCATATGTCTCATTCTCCTGTAAGCCTTGCGCGACTTCCTGCTGGATTTTATGAATAATATCTGCCCGGTTCTTTTCTAAACGAGCTTTCAATGTTAATCCTGCCACTGGATTCTGTAGCATTGCAGTAAGTGATTCTGGTCTCACGGATGCATATCCTAGTTTGGTACGTGTAGTTGTTTCCACGCCCCATGCTGTTAGGTAGTACCCATCTTTATATACTTCTCCTAACACTTTAGTCATTTGTTTACTGACTTCTTTATGATTAACTCCCATAATCCAGTTAATCCGTTTGTTCAGCTTTTTCAGCCGATCATATTTGAGCATTTCTTCAAGCGTTAACTCTCCGTTTTGCTCATACTTTTCATATTGCTCTGCCATCAGTTTTCTAATCTCAACTAATGTTTTCGCATATTGACGAGCAATAGCCCGTTCTGCCTTTTTAATTAATTGACCAATACGCCGATTAATCAGTTTGAAGATTTCAAACAGGTTCATATCTAATCACCTACTCAATTTCTTCTTCATTGTCATCTGGTGGTAAATTATCTAAATCGATAGAACTCTCTTTTTCTTCTTCCATTAACTGCAGCTCATAGTCTACATCATCGATATAAGGTATTTGCTCCAAAACTGTTCTGTCGCTATGAATACCTTTTAATTTTGATGCAAAATCAGCAACATATAAGAGATCAATCGGAAGATTCCTCTTAAACTCCCAGAACACATCTAAATAGTTGATATGAATCTCTTTCTTTGTCCATGCACTACAAAGAACTTTAAACTGTTCACGTAGCCCTTTTCCGAACTTACGTGCTTTTGTTCCAGCTTTATTCTCAAGTTCGATAAGTTTCCACTTACGACTTTCTCCTGTTTGTGCAGCACCGGAAAACTTCTCATCGGCCATATCAACAGATGCAGAGAACTTGTGTATGTCTTCATTTAAGTTTTTTCGGTTATTTTCTACAAAGGTATCATTGATATTTTTGGTGATAAAGTCTACATCGCCTTCTTCAGGGACTTCAAAAGCGCCTGTTTGCTTTGCATTATCAATAACTTCCTTGTCAACTGTTGTACCTTTAAATTTCATATACGCATTAGCAAATGTTTCTATTTCATTAACTGAATCACTACGATTCTTGTCATACGCATCAATTAAAGCTTCTACCTTTTCGAAATCGCCCTTCTCTTCGTTGTTGTTTTGGAAAAGGATAACTGGCACGTAATTAAACATGTGTTCTTTTACATCTTTATTATCTTCCTGATCTGCAACGAATTTACCATCCTCATTCTCAATGAAAAAGTAGATGTTTTTAGAATCATACCACTCTACTTTCGTGCGTTCTTTTTGTTCATTTCCTACTATTATAGGAACCGTATAGTACCGGATAGCATGACTAATTTCATTTTTATCTTGGATAAACACAACTTCCCAAGGATTTAGATTCATAACTCTCTCAGTTCCACTTTTATCAACATATAAAAGCCTTGCAGCATAACCACAAATACTAATTAATTTCCCTAACTCGCTGTCTAAATCATCGATAACATTAAGCGTATTAAAGTTAGCAAGATGACTAGTAAATGTTTCATGCTTTTTCTCATCATATTTCATCTTATCAATTTGATATGAAATCGGTTTTCCAAACAAATAACCAACTGATTGATTAATAATGTATCCTCGATAATCATGCGGTAATTTATTATTTGGTTTCTTCGGATCCGGCATTAGGCGCTTTTGTATTTCCAATCCCTCTTGGTCATAACGGTTGTACAAACTTAAAGTAGTATTTTTTGAAGCAGAATGCAGTTTAATTATTTCTCTAATCACATCACTGGTTGGATTATTAACTGACTTTCTAATAGTTGACCTTCTCATTATTTCACCTCACTTTAATATAGGGATGGCACTGCTTTCGCTTTCTTTTGCCCACTCTTTTCTGTATAAACGGCATATCTTACTGCATCTAATACATCGTCCCATTCTTTTACTGGTTCGCCCGTGCGTTCATTCCACACATACATGAAAACTTCTTTTTTAAACCGTTCTACACGTTGTGTAACTGCTTTAAACTTTTGCAACTTTATATATTTAGCTACTGTTTCAATGCCAGAAAGAACGGATTTATCAGCATTTCTCGCCTTTATCCCTTCTCTTTTGAACCTCTTTACATGCTCCGGTCTTGCCGTATCGCAATAAAAAAAGATGTTACCATAGCGTTCTTTCACACCTTTGGCCACATCTACCCAGTAATCTATTTCTTCATGTTGCTGTGCATGTTCTTCTAAAAGATATAAGTTTTCTTCTACATCTTCACCAATAACAACGATGGACCCGAAATGTTCATAGCCCCAATCGACACCAGCAAAGTATTTCGTGAATTTAACATCCTTTAGTTCAGTTTCTTCTATATAATGTACATCCTTATTGAAGTCTTTATATACAACTCCATCAGCACTACACCATAGACCCTTTATGTTACGATCATAAAACATCCCGTCAGGAGTAGAAGCTTTAATACGTTCTCTATATCTTTCGTTTAAAAATGTATTATCATCTAACTCATATTGAAACGCCTTAATTGTTACGCTGTCATCTTTATCAATGTAATCAACCTTCAGCCAATGTTCAGGATGATCCGGGTTCGTATCAACTAGTATTCGCGCACCATCACCACTACAGCGTGATTTAATCTCATCGAATACATCCTTATGAGCAAGAGAACCTTCATTCACATAAGCTCCATAAGCAGTCATACCACGAATAGTATCTAAATGACTTATCTTAGAATGACCAGTGCAGCATACCAAAACTCCAAACAATTTAAATCGATTGTATTTATCCATTTGAAAATCAATACCATATTTGTTTGTAAGTTCAATAAGTACGTTCTTTGCTAATGTACCTAACGATGCACCAGCAAGTATATACTGCGGTAAATCTACACCTTCATTATCAGCAATTCGTCTCACTCGCCTCAACTCAGCAAGGAATAAATCATTGTTTAAGATTGTTTTACCAGTACGCTTTGCTCCGTGTTGTATTAACATGAAGTAATCATTATTGTAAACGTAATCCAACACTTGTTGTTGCTTCTCGTTATACAGTTCGTTCATACTCATTTCTTAAACGCACCTTCTAACTTGTCCAAGTATTGACCAATCTTATCTTCAGCAGGATTTTCAACTTTTAATTCTTTTCTAATCTTATCTATTTGAGCTTGCATTAAATTTAGTTTCTTTTCATGTTCTACCTTTTGTAATTCTAACTTTTCTCGTTCCATCTGAGCTTTGTTAATACGCGTCTCAATCTTCGAAATCATATCGAGCGCCTTATTAATAGCTTCTACATAGAAGTCATCTTTAAGATTATATTCAAAAGCCCCATCCGGGACGATAGCGACACCTTTTAATCGATGTTCCTTTTGTTCTTGAATTAACTTAGCTAATTTAAAACGAGCAACCTGTAGCTCTTGCTCTTGCCCTTCGATATCTTGAGATAAGTCAAACAGTCGTTTATCTGATGAAGATAAATGCTCATAAACAACAGTGGCATATAACCCGTGAGTTACTGCATTACCATTCCCTTTTGGTGGACCATGCCCCACTGCATTCTTATTACCCCATTTAGGATTCTTATTACCTGAATTGCCCACCGCATTCTTATTCCCGATGGGTGCACCTGTTTTCTTGGTTTGGGTGCATCCTTTTTCATCATTTGGGTGCACCCCTTTTCGATTCCAACCATGCCTTTTTCTCCAGGACTTAATCGTATTAATACTAACCTCATATTTCTCAGCTAGTTCTTTATACTTCATACCTTGCATGTAATCTTCTTGAGCTAACTCGTGTTTTTGCTTAGTCACGTCACACCACCACACCACCTCTATATTAATAGGAAGGAACTTATTTCATTCCACACCTTTTATACAATCTATCTATACTAGTGAGAAACGTCTTACGCTTCATCACAGGCAGGATAGTCTCACCATTCACGATCTTCATGTAATAAGAAAAAGAGACCTTCAAATGACGGGACAATTGCTCATCCGTCATTTCTAAATCTCTCTTCGCTACTGCTATTTGATTTTGGAATTGTTGGTTATTAATATCTACCACCTCACGCTAATCGCTTTGTAAAATAAAAAGCATCCACTATATGAACGCTTCGTGTTATTATATTTAAGCTATATTAATTCAGATTGTAGGTGAAACGAATGGAAAACAAACAACCTGAACAAAAGTACGATCTAAGCAAGATATACACGTACAAAGAGTTCCCTGACAAAATCAGCGGTCGCTGTGATAATTGCGGAAATACCGCATTCAAAAGTTCCGTTAAAAATTTCATCTATTTAAGAGAATGCCGTAAATGCGGCATGAAGAAAAGTATCTAGCCCAGGTAGGGCTTTTTTCTTTATAAACTAAAAAAACAGCAGATTCGCTACTGTAATTGTTCAACTATCTCTTTAAATAACTGATGTCCTTTTTCCGGATATCTTTCTAATCCACCATCAGCAAAGTATTCACCTTCACTATTTATCATTTCAATTAACACTTCACCCTTCTCCCAAACCTGCAAAGAGAATGCTACACATGATTCAAATTCTTTTAACGCTTCTTCTCTGTCTGTGGTAGCTAACATAATATCTGTATCTGCAAAGTCCCACATCACAACTGTATAGATCAGCATGAAATCACCTCAAAAGAATCTTATTTTAAAAAATCCATAACGAAAACTAATTTATGCAGGGG
>NZ_JBBOTL010000002.1:0-378864 GCF_038005585.1 Bacillus sp. FSL W8-0519 | reverse complement strand
TTGTGATCACCAGCTTTTAATTGTTCTTCATACACGTGAAGTGAACGTTGTTCCACTTCATGATTAGAGGGCTGAATGTGACGGGTCGCCAAACCGTTTTGTGTCACATCTGGCTCTTTTTTTATGTTCTTTATGTGGTTGATATCCGTTAATGATTTATTGATCCCAGAAATAATCGGATGAGTAGCGATGCACTCTAGATCAAAATAGATCTCTAAATGATGATCAAGAGTTTCCTTCACCTTTACTTCCATCCCTTTATAACGATAAGGAACCGAATAGTTTCGATCATTATAAGAAATCATGCTGCTTTCCGTTACGTAAGTAACCTTCCATTTACTTATTGGGAATAAGGGTCTCGTATTCCAATGTAATAAGTGTTTTTGTTCCTCTTCAAAACGCTGTAGAGGTGGCTCAAGCGTCGTTTGATTCGGTTTTTTATTGGCCACTTTGTCCAGCCATCCACTTAACATCTCATTCATCTCATGAAGTGTATTCTTTTGTTTTCTTTGCAGAAAATTCTTCTTAAGGTAACCAACCGCACTTTCTACTTTCCCTTTGGTTTGTGGTCTTGCTGGTTTACACGCTTTCGGAACAACTCCATAGTAAGCTAGGAATTCTTCGAACTTTCGATTAAAACGTATTTGTGTTGGACTATGTAAGGTGACTACCGTTTTCATATTGTCATAGAGTATGTGTTCAGGAACGCCGTTAAAATAGGCAAATGCATTCATGTGGCATTTCATTAGCTGCTCCATATTCATCGTATTTGTAATTTCCATGTATTTCATACGGGAGTAACCTAAAACGATGATAAATACATAAAGCTTTTGTTTCTTCCCATCAACCTCATGTTCTCCAATCTCTGCCCAGTCCATCTGTGCTTGCTTTCCAGGAGGTGTTTCAAAACGGATACTCGATTGTTTCTTTGGTTTCTGGCGATAAGGTCTGATGAAATCTCTTAAAATAGTCATCTTTCCTGGATAACCCATAGATTGAATTTCCTCAAGAAGCACTTCGCAGTTAGTGGTACCTTCCTTTAACCGTCTTAATAAATAGTCTTTATATGGATCTAAAAGGCTTGTTTTCAATTTACCGTGAGGTTGTTTTTTTTTCTTTGGTAACTCATTTTGATTTAAGTATTTTCGTATTGTTTTTGGATCAAAGCCTGTTAATTCTGCTATAGCAATCTGAGTCCAACCTTTTGAGTGATACTCTTTAATCATAAAAAATTCCCCATCCTTGATCATTATCTCTCTACACTCCAAGTTGTTTTTGAGATAATTATCCGTTATTATTGGGGAATTTCACACCGTTGTTATTAGGGATTTTACCACCGTTGTTTTCAGAGAAGTAAATCATTATTGGATTCAAGGTATAAACCGGAAGGTTACAACATTGGAGTGAATTGTGGGGAGACAGCAGGTCAAACGATTTTTCATTGTCACATACACTTAATACCAAGATACTTTAACGATATTAATGACCCCACAGGTGGTGTTAGAGGAGTGATTCCACAAAAAAGGATTTATAAATAATTATACATATTATTAGGAGGTTCCAATGCTAACAAATTTGTATTTGGTTAGACATGCCCATTCTACTTACACACCAGAGGAATTAAAAAGACCCTTATCAGAAAAAGGACTAAAAGATGCTTACAAAGTCAAAGAGTTACTAAGAGAAGAAAACATTGATCATGTTATCTCAAGTCCATATTTAAGGGCTATACAAACGGTTGAAGGAATAGCATTAACACTGGGCAGGGAGATTCAAATTGTAGATGAATTTAAAGAAAGAAAGCTAACGAAGGAAGATGTTAATGATTTTGAGCAAGCAATTAGAAAGGTTTGGGACAACCCTGATTTTTCTTGGGAAGGTGGAGAGTCAAACAAGAGTGCCCAACAAAGAGGAATTAAAGGCATTGAAATGGCTTTAGATAAATATGAAGGCAAAAATGTTGTTGTAGGAACACATGGAAATATTATGGTACTAATGATGAATTATTTTGATGAACAATACGATTTTGAATTCTGGAAGAAGCTTGCTATGCCAGATATATATAAACTTTCTTTCCAAAAAAAAACCTTAGTTAATTGTATAAGAATATGGAAAGATTCTAACTTAATTTAACTTGTGAAATCCTTATTAATAGTGAAGTATAAAGTTCTATTTCAAACGGTAGCTTGTTTAGTTGAACAAGTCAGTTAAAAAAAGTCGGTTCCTTAGCGTACAGGAATTCGACTTTTTTTAGTTAAAATTCGCTTAGCGTACAAAACTTCCGAAATGTTGGCTGTACCCCATGCCCATCAACTTAAGAACGAAAACAAAATGAACTTTCGTTCAAACAAACTAAAAAACACGTAATGTACTTTTGGTATTGAAAAGTACACACACCAAATAAACTCTAACGAGTTTCATTTTAAAAATTATGCAGCTTTCTTTTGTTTTCCAAACCCATTATACTCATAGACAACACCCATAATATCAAAGATAGTTTTCTTCTCATATCGATGAGATTTCCGTCCATTCTTCTGTAGGAGGTCGAACAAACGGATTAAAATCTTTGTTAGATTTTGGGTGTTTCTCTGTATCGCTTGATATAACAGCGATACATGATCTTGAATCATCCCAATGGCTTTATATTCACTTAATTCTCTTTTGTTCTTTTGCAAAAGAAGTTTACGCATCTTAAACATCGTAGAAGAACAGATAAAGATGGCAATAAGTCTTCCATACACATGACATTCTAATCGCTCTTTTTTGATAGTTTGCCAATGATGAATTTGAAATAAGGATTTCCACGTTTTAAAAATAATTTCTATTTGCCAGCGAAGGGAGTAAAAGTCATGTATTTGTTCCATCGGAACAACTCCTTCAGGCGTATTTGAGACATATATGTTGATACCCGTTAATCGTTTACTCTTTTCTGAAAATGTAATACCCTTTTTACTTTCAGTGTAACTTTGTTTTTTTCTACGTTCCTGTATCTGTTTGTCTGTTAAACGATAGATAATTACACGTGTGAATAGTTTTTGATTCTTTCCAATGTAAGCTTCTTTTATTTCGTATGTTTGACCGGGTTTTAAATTGTTCATAATATGTTCTAAATCAACTTGGATATACTGTGATTGCTTTTTTACGGTTCCGTTTCGAAAGTATTCTGGAAACGGATTTTTTACATACACGGTATGGTTTAATTTTAATCTGGATATATAATAAGCACCTCGTTGATCCATTTGATCTAAGTCTTCTAATGAAAAATAACCTAAATCACGGATACATAAATCGCTTGGACGTAATGTGTCTAAGCATTCTGTTCCAAAGGTCTTATCATTATTTTTTCCTGGACCTATCTGAAAGTTTAGAAACTGTCCGCTATGTAAGTCATATTCTAATTGAATCTTGATACCCGCTGTTTGTGCACAACCACCTGATCCAGGATATACATGGGCTAAATGTTTTGGTACTTGGAAAATCGTCGCATCTAAAATACGAATTCGTTGAAAATACGTGAGCGCCGCGCTTGAAATGGCCGATGTTTCACAGATTTTACTTTTCCATAATGCCGAAAAAATATATTTCAAAAATTCAACCGCTTTTTTATCAAAGCGTTTATTAAGTCCTTCTGGACTCATAAGAGTGCCTGTGGCCGCATGTAATTGACTGCATAGTCGAACAAGCGAGTCACTCGCTGTACGTTGACTTACCCAAATACATATGGTAGCTAATTCATTTCCAGAAAACTTTCGTTTTCTTTTTACAAAACCTAATTCTTTTGCGAGTTCTTCCAAAAGAGAAGGGGTTAAATGACGATACAGTTCTTCAGAAAATAGTTGTAATTCATCTTGAATCGAAAGATTCATAAAAAATGTCACCCTTTCTAGCTAGCTTTTTAGAAAGAATAACGTTTTTTGTCACTTGGGGGTAGTGAAAATTCTTAAGTTGATGGGCATGTGGCTGTACCCCACATCCATCAACTTAACGTATATTTTTATACAAAATGCGGTCTTTCCACGTAGTTTTTTATTATCTTTTATAGATGTTATAAAAGTAGGCACATCAAATAAACCCTGACGGGTTTCAAATTTTTCGCTATGCTACCTGATGGGCAGAAGTGGTATACTCATACACAACACCTAAAATATCAAAGACTGTTTTTTTCTCATATCTGTGAGATTTTCGTCCGTTTCGCTGTAGGAGGTTAAACAGACGAAGGAGAATCTTTGATAATTCTTGGGTGTTTTTATGTAGTGCTTGATGAAAAAGTAAGAAATAATCTTTAATTATGTACATCGCTTTATATTCACTTAGTTCTTTCTGTTTCTTACGTAACAGGAGTTCTCTCATTTTAAACATAGTAGAAGAACATAATAGGATACTAATGAGTTGTCCATAAAGGTGGCATTCTAATCGCTCTTGTTTAATAGATTTACAACGATGAATTCGAAACCAAGATTTCCATATTTTAAATAACAGCTCAATTTGCCAACGCAGTGAATATAAATCATAGATTTTCTCTTTCGGTACCCATTCCGTAGGAATGTTTGTCATATATACCGTAATTCCTTGTAAAAGTTTCGTACGCTCTGTATATGTAATCCCTTTTTTCTTTTCACGAATAGCTCGATCATGTAGACGTTTCTGTTTTTGCTCCTCTGTACATCTATAAACCACAATGCGAGTGGGTAGTTTGTCTTTGCTCCCTACATATACATCATGTAATTCATACACTTGGCCAGGTTGTAATTGGTTCATGATGTCTTCCAAATGAATTTGTATATATACCGGTCTCAATTGAGCAGGTTTTGTTTTAAATACCACTGTTTCGAATTCTTTTCTATATATTTTAGTTGGTAATTTAAGACGCGATAAATAATACCCTTCCTTATCTTGGATCGATTTAAAGTCTTGTAAACGAAAATACCCTAAGTCACGAATATATAGTTCATTCTTTTGTGTCATGTCCATTCGAGTCGCCCCATATGCCTGATCACTTCGTTTTCCTGGTTCAATTTTCACATCAGAAAACTCTCCGCTCAACAAGTCATACTCTAATTGAATTTTCACACCAGCTGTATGACTACAGCCTCCGGCACCAGGATAAGTAGCTGCGAATCGATCTGGAACTTGAAAGGTTGTAGAATCAAGGATGCGAATCCGCTTAAAGTAAGCAGAAAGAGAATGAGAAATTGTAGATGATCCTCCAATTTTAGCTTGTAGAAGTGTAGTAAATACATTTCGAAAGAAGGCTACAGAAGCCGAGTTAAATCGTCGATTCAGTCCCTCAGGACTTAATAAAATTCCTGTTGAAGTTTCTAATTGACTACAAAGTTGAGTAAGAGAGGTTGTAGCGATTTGTTGATTTAACCATACACACAAAGATAAAAAATGGTGCCCATGGCACTTACGTTTTCGTTTCATTCCACCTGCTTCTATAGCTAATTGATTAAGTGTAGCGGGAGACATATATCGATATAACTCTTCGGCAAATAAAGACAGCTCTTGTTTTTGATGCATATTCATAAAAAGCACGTCACCCTTTCTCATTAACATAAGAGAATAGTAACGTGCTTTTAAGTTTAAGAATAGTCTAAATCCTTAAGTTGATGGATGTGTGGCTGTACCCCTATAATTCCCTCAACAACTTCGTTCTATTCATCTGATATTAAGCTAGTCCTGGCTTATATCGGCCGGACTAACTTAGAGCAAGAAAAAAATGCTAAGCCCGTCACATCAAAGGCTTAGCGTATATTTTGTTCATCCAGCCTAGTTATCCATTTTGATAAAACTTTAAGGTGCTCGCAGTCAAGCAACCGTTTTCCCAACGAAACTACACATTTTCAATAATAATCCTTTGTGCTGTTCTCAGGTTGCGTTTTACAGTTCTCAACACATTTTCTTCTTCTGCGTAAGCACCTACTTGCACACCGTCAACAATTACACGTTTAATAGCCATATTGCTTTTCAGATTAGTCGATTTTCTCTTCAAATTAAACGCGCGTGCTAACCCATTAACATGCCCTTGGGCAACCGCTTGCCGCCAATTCGGGTCTCTTAATTTTTGGGCATCGCTTGCATGATCAATAAATCCGTTCTCCGTTAATAAAGCGGGCATTCTGGTTTCTCGCAGTACATGGAAATCGGCCTTTTTTTTACCACGGTTATGCAAGTTATTTACTTTGACAATTTCTTCATGCATAATGTCCCGAATTAACGCTGTTCTCGATGAATCAGACAAACTGTTATGAATATAATCTTCATACCCATGAGCTGAACCGTTAAATGCATTAACGTGGATGGATAGAAAATAATCTGCACCCCAAGCATTCGCATCATCTGTACGTTCTTTCAAGCTGCGCGTAATATCTGCTGTTCTACTCATTTTAATTTGCAGGCCTTCATAATGGTTTTCCAAGAGATTCCGGATGCTATGGGAAATATTTAAGGTAATTTCTTTTTCCTGCATCCCATTGCCAATAGCTCCTGGGTCCACTCCCCCGTGACCAGGATCTAAATATAATTTAAACATTTTACACCACCTCGTACAAATACAATATGATCGAAGAGTAACGGAGGTATAGGAATTCGTCTGAGGTACATATAAAAATAGGTGATGATAGGCATTACATTTCATTGAATCAGATGATTTATTTTAAAGCTAAGAAATTTTCCAAATGCGAGACCATATGTATGAGCAGCAGGAATTAATGTTCCATATTTTTCGTGGGTCAGGCAAACTCTTTTCATCTAGACAGTAGGCTGATTGATTATTGATGCTTCTTTCTTAACAAAACACCTAAGTGATTCTCTGTGCATATACTGTATCATTACTACAGGATTATGATTAAATACAACTCAATCCATACATAAAATAATCAAGGAGAGGTTAATTTTGAAAATTCCAAAGACAGCCAAAGTTAGTATCCCCTTTCCATCCGTATGGGGGATTGATGCTTCTATTGCGGGGAGATCCATTATTAGAGGTATACTTACCATTGATTCCATTGTAGACAACAAAGTAGTAGGTACAGTTAATTTTCGTGGTATACCTATTCCGATTAATGGGTATTGGGACGAAAGCGCTAAACAAATAAGTTTCGATTCACCATATGCCTCCTTTTTTGGCAACTTGACAATATTTGATGAGACCGCTATAAGCATTCGGCATTTCGTTTTAAGTGGACGGTTTATAATGAAACCTCCCTCTTTGCTGGCTGGTGAATATGGAAATTGGATTGCTACAACCTTTACACCCCGTTTGGGACCTCCCATATATACTAATGTTTTACCACCTGCTGGTGCCTTTTCAGTCTCAAGTATGCTCTTGGGACAGCAATTGTTTTAATTAGACCATGACTTTATAAAAACAACCTTCGTTTGTGATTGACTAAGGTTGTTTTTTATAAAGTGTTCTCGGAAAATACAGCCTTGCTTTAAATCTGAGTTTAGCGTATATCTCCGTTAAAATGTACTCGGAACCCTTTGATGATCGTGCCTAGTTAGATAAACAAATATTGATACTTCCTTATAGAAATAGCCTGCTTGGTTAGGTACGTTGTTTCACAATCCCCGGAAATTTTTAATATAAGTAATGAATGCTTATTTTTTTCCTTCCGATAGCTTTCTATATAAAGAAGCTCTAGATACATTTGTAATTTCACAAATTTGATTTACAGTCATATTTCCTTCTTTATATAGCTTTACTGCATAATTCATTCCTGCGTGATTTTTATGATATTTCTTTAACCGTCCTTTAAACTTCCCTTCTTTCTTTGCGAGCTCAATTCCTTCACGCTGACGCATACGAATAAGGTCTCGCTCTAATTGGTTAACACCAGCCATTACCGTAATTAAGAATTGGCTATATGGATTATCTTCTGATAAATCTAGCCATGTATCCTTAAGTGATTTTAAGCTTCCCTTTTTATTTCGTATTAAATCAATCAATTCAAATAAATCTTGCGTACTTCGAGTGATCCGAGTTAAATCTGTAACATAAATAATGTCACCTTCCTGTAAATCCTCTAACATTTTTTGAAGTTGTTCACGATCTTTTGTGGCTCCTGAAGTTTTTTCTTCATAAATAATATCCATTCCAATTTCGTTCAATTGCCGAAATTGTCTTGAAGGATTTTGGCTAGTCGAACTGACGCGTACATAACGGGGTGGCGTCAGGAAAATGCGGATTTACAACGATAAGGAATTTCCAATATAAAAAGCCTGATTTCCCATCACCTAAATTGAGAAATTAGGCTCTTTTTTCGTTACTCCATAAACAGCATTCTATTACTGAATATGTAATTTACTTCGGGATAACAGGGACCCAGAGTTCGTGTCTTGGTTTATGCTTCGGACCGTAATAACATTCTATACACGGTAAATTTGCAAGTTCATACTCGGAGGTAGGGACCCACTCGGAATATAAACGTTTCCATGCATCCACTATGTTCGGAAAAACTGCCCATGTACTTGCGGGAATAATAAGCGTCTCCATATTTTCTGGGGATTCCCCATCGTATCTTACGCCCATGAAATAGGAAAATTGTTCATCTGTGATGGCAGCTTCTTTTCCGCAAACCCCCAGAAGGCTTTCAAGCGTGCATTTTGGATTTTCCCATGACATATCTACTAGTTCTTGCATAAATCCATCTTTTTTCGCAGTGTTCCAAAGCGTAGGGATTGTTTTAAATGCTCTGCTTGTTTTTACTGGCTTGCTTTTTCCGACAATTCTTAATTCAAAATCAAGGTTTTCAATTCTGTAGTCCATCTCGGTATCTCCTTTAATAGAAATTTGAAAGGAAATTTTGGGAAAGGCTTTTAACTGTACCCCTCTATTACGAGCATTGGAAGGGGTTACCCCATGCATTTTTTGAAAAGCACGTGAGAAAGTATCAGAAGAAATATAACCATATTTAATTGCCACATCGATGATCCGAATATCACTTTTTTGAATTTCAAATGCTGCAAGTGTTAACCGTCTTCGTCTAATATATTCTGATAGCGATACACCTGAGATTGAAGAGAACATTCTTGAAAAATGAAACTCAGAACAGTTAGCTGCTTTTGCAATCTCTTTGTAGTCTATTTCTTCATCCAGGCTATTTTCAATGTAGTTTAACGCATTGTTCATTCTTTCTAGCCAATCCATAAGTTTACTCCCTTTCAATATTTACTTTAAAACAAAATAGATAATAATTACCGACATTTCATGCCTAAAAATGTTGGTGAAAAAATACACCTTTTGATAGAATCAGGACAAACTATTTGTTTCTTTCCGATAGATTTCTATATAATGAAGCCCTAGATACATTAGTAATTTCACAAATTTGATTTACAGTCATGCCGCCTTCTTTATATAGTTTTACTGCATAATTCATCCCTGCGTGATTTTTATGATACTTCTTTAAACGCCCCTTAAACTTTCCTTCTTTCTTTGCTAACTCAATCCCTTCACGTTGACGCATACGGATAAGGTCGCGCTCTAATTGGTTCACACCAGCCATTACTGTAATTAAGAATTGGCTGTATGGATTATCCTCTGATAAATTTAGCCATGTATCCTTGAGTGATTTTAAGCTTGCCTTTTTCCTTCGTATTAAATCAATCAATTCAAATAAATCCTGCGTACTCCGAGTGATCCGAGTTAAGTCTGTAACATAAATAATGTCGCCTTCCTGTAAATCCTGCAACATTTTTTGAAGTTGCTCGCGATTCTTTGTTGCACCAGAAACTTTTTCTTCAAAAATAATATCCATCCCGATTTCGTTTAATTGCTGAAATTGCCTTGAAGGATTTTGGTTAGTCGAACTGACACGTATATAACCAATTTTCCGCAAAATATCACCTCATTTTTGAGATAAGTCTTATGAGACACTCTTAACTATGATTGTCACTTTTGGAGTTATTTTGCGCTTGTTTTAAGTAATATTTTGCATTATAAGTAAATATAAAAACGCTATCATCATATAAAACGATAGCGTTTTTATTTACTTGATTCCGATTACTAAACTATCTCGTGCGGCTTCAACAACTTCTGTTGTTATTGTTTCAAGCTTATTAATTTCGAGTATTCTTTCAATTTGAGTGAACAGTCTCTGTATGAGCCTAAAGTTCCCTCCAGTAATCTTTATTATGCTAGTTATTGCCTCATAATCGGAAAAGTCCTCAAGCTTTATAGAAAGTCCTAACTCTCTCCATTTATATTCCAAAATATGATGGGTTTCATCTTTACTAAGTTTATCAAATTCATGGGCAAATCCAATTCTAGAGTAGAGTTGAGGGTATCGAGCTAATCGCTTTTCAATGCCAGGCATTCCAATTAATATCATCGCTATATCATTTCGATCGTAGATATCCCTAAGTTGTTCTAAATTTTGTACTTTTAGGCGATCTATTTCATCAACAATAATCAGGTCGATATCTTCATAAGCGTCAGTGGAGTACTTTTCTTCTTCTCCCTTAGTAAGTACTTTATACATAGTTCTTACCATGTTCATTCTAATTCCAATAGTATGAATCTCGTCAGTCATTTTAGTGGCTCGTACAGCTGGAGCTGTATAAAAAATTGTCCTAGCCTCAAGTATTTTTTCATCTGCATCTTGGCCAATTTCATTTGCTGTTTTATAAGCTATTTGTTTTTCAATGGAATCCCAATTTGCATAATACCTTGAGGACAATGTTTTTCCTACACCCGGTAATCCATAACAAATGCCTATATATTTATATTTGATACATGCATCACAAAACTCGGCAAATCGCTTATATTCTTTTGTTTCAATAAATTTTTGACCTTTATTCATTGAAATACCTCTTTAACTTTGACTTTGACTTTTTGGTAGGTTCATTTATTTTGTTCTCTAGATCCTTTTTCTTTGACAAGGCAATTTCTTCTACAACAGTTTTTCCAGAATCGAGTTGCTTTTTTAGACTTCTCCGTATTTTATTTCGTGCTGAAACAATCTCTTTTAAATCTACTGTATAATCGGAGATTTCAGGGGAAATAGCCGTACATAAGTATTTATCTTGATAAAACACTCGAATCTCCGCAATGTCTCTTGGATTATAACGAATAATGACAGTTTCTCCAATGTATGCAGCTAGATTTGTGTCTATATATCTAAGTCCTTGGAAGTGAATCCCGTCAGAATGAACCTTCCTTGGTTTCGCTACATTTAGCAATAATAAATCAAGACTTTCCAAACTCTCAGGCATATTGGGAAGAAATCCAGAATTATTCCACGCCTGTATCGGTTCTTTTTTTGTTGTACTGTGAACCCTATGGTGATAGTTACTTATAATGAAATTTGATAATTTTTCATCTAATTCTTTAATGGTAAGAAGTGAAGTGCTAGTCTGATTTCCCAAATAACCGGGTAAATCTTGCAGAAACAATTGATTAATGGTTAAAAAGAATCTCTCTATTTTCCCACGCCCTCTTGGAACACCAACTGTAGAAAAAACTAGATTAATTTTTAAATCAACTGCTACTTGCTCTAAATGGTTGGATGTAAAGTCACTCCCATGGTCTGTATAAAATATTTCAGGAATCCCACATATTTTCCAATCGGGATTGCTTTTTTTCCATATTGCTTGGTGTAAGACCAAAGATGTATGTATAGCAGAGGGATTTTCAAAAGTTAAGAAATATCCAGCGACTGCTCGGCTATAATCATCTAAAATGATTGTTAGCCAAGGTCTTTCTGGTTTTCCTTTTTCATTTAAAACTATAATGTCTAATGGGGTATGGTCTGCTTGCCAAATTTCATTGGGGTAGCTTGCCTCTCTTCGATGAATTAAATCATATTGATTGTTGTATGCTTTTTGGCCATCATGCGCTAACTTCTTCAGGCTTGGCAAAAGGGACTGTGATACCTTATGCACTTGATAATAACTTGGTTTTTCCCAGCCTTTTTTCTGACATTGCTCACAAATCATCCGATGAATAGACGTTAATGAATTCCTTTTGTACTTCAATATCAATTGTTCGATCGACACGACAACTTCTGGCTCTAAATGTGTTTTGCCGGCATCACTTCTTGTTTTTCGAATTAAACCTTTTAATCCATTTTGTTTATAGTCCTGAATCCAGTATTGCAGCGTTCTTTTGGCAATACCGGTTTCTTTTATAATAACAGTTAATGTTTTCTCATCGGTAAGATAAGGCGCAATGATTTTATACTTTACCATTGCTTCTCGACGTTGTTCTTCTGAATAAGCCGTTAATGGAGGATGTTCATTTTGCATTAATAACCACCTTTCCGATTTATTGTCTTTCTAAATAGCGATAAATTGTAGTACGAGATACACCCCATTTTTCTGCGACATCTTTGATAGGTGTACCACTTTCAATTAGGGATTTCATCATTTCTATGTCTTTCAATCCAAACTTTTCTGGTCTGCCACCGAGCCTTCCTCTTGCTCTAGCTGCCGCTCGACCGGCAGCCGATCTTTCTTCTATTAAATTACGTTCAAATTCAGCAAAAGCTGCGAATAAGTGAAACATCAATTGTCCTGTTGCATTACTTTTATCCATTGTTAGGTTTTCTTGAAGACTATGAAAACCAATACCACGTTTATTTAAGTTATTCACAATTTGGATCAAATCTTGCATGTTGCGTCCTAGACGATCCAATCGCCAAACTACAATTGTATCGCCTTCACGTGCATAATGAATTGCTTCCTCTAAACCAGGACGTTGTTTTTTTGTTCCACTCATTTTATCGTGAAAAATCTTCTTACAACCATATTGAGTTAGTGCATCTGTTTGTAAATCTAAATTTTGTAATCCTGTAGATACACGTGCATATCCAATTAACACCAATTATCACTCTTTCTAATTTTTACTCTATTACCATTGTAACATAAGATAGAAACACATTGGTTATTGAACATAGAATAATGAACAGAGTTTTATTACATATAAGACAATAAAACACGCTTCTTTTAAATCAAAAAGAAGCGTGTTCAGAAAAGGACGAGTTTTGGAACAAATATTGGGTTTAAGAAATATTGGCAGGCTGCTTTTTTGATAAAAAGCGCTTTTTTAATTTTGTTCCGCAATCGGTCCATATTCTGGAATAAGTGATTGTATAAATAATTAAATTTTGAGATAATTATCATTAAGGAAAAGGGAGTTTAAATGGAATAAGATTGCTCACTAAAAGAAGTAATGAAAATATGACTTATAAGGGGTAGAGTTATGAAGCATAAAACATCAGAAAGATTATTTAGAATAGATTGCGGATATATATATATCCAAGAGTTTTCCATTAAAGATGCAGATAGTATATACAGAATTTCAAATCAACCCGAAATATTTAAGTTCTTGCCAGACTGGAAATCAACAAAAGAACAAAGGGTAGATTGGGTTACCAATTATGAAATACCAGCAAATAAAGCCTTTCTTGATGCCGCTGTAAATACATCAAACATAGATGGTCATTTTTTAAAACTAGGGGTATTTATTAAGGAAACAGATGAATTTATTGGTTGGTGCTGTACAGGCATTAAAGATGAGCTACCTTCACCGAATAGAGAAATTATGTATGCCATTTCAAGTGAATTTCAAAAGAAAGGATACGCTACTAAAGCGTCTAAAGGATTGATTAACTATTTGTTTACAAATACAAATTTAGATGTCATTAACGCAGTAGCTTTAATTAACAACGTTTCATCAAATAAAGTTATTGAAAAATGCGGATTTACTTATCTGAGTCAACAAACGATAGAAAATGAATTATATAATCACTATATATTGAATAAATCAGAGTGGATGAAAAAGCATTAAATGAAAATGTTGTTGTTCCAGAAAAGGGCGCTTTAATGGAGCAACGAAAAAAGCCTAATTTCTCAATTTTAATGAGAAATTGGGCTTTTTATATTTACTCATAGTGCAAAATAGCGCTTAAAATAGGTGCAAAATAACTCCTAAATTGACAATAGTAGACTGATAAAATCATAGTTTAAGAGTGTCTCATAAGACTTATCTCAAAAATGAGGTGATATTATGCGGAAAATTGGTTATATACGTGTCAGTTCGACTAACCAAAATCCTTCAAGGCAATTTCAGCAATTAAACGAAATCGGGATGGATATTATTTTTGAAGAAAAAGTTTCTGGTGCAACAAAGAATCGCGAGCAACTTCAAAAAATGTTGCAGGATTTACAGGAAGGCGACATTATTTATGTTACAGACTTAACTCGGATCACTCGGAGTACGCAGGATTTATTTGAATTGATTGATTTAATACGAAGGAAAAAGGCAAGCTTAAAATCACTCAAGGATACATGGCTAAATTTATCAGAGGATAATCCATACAGCCAATTCTTAATTACAGTAATGGCTGGTGTGAACCAATTAGAGCGCGACCTTATCCGTATGCGTCAACGTGAAGGGATTGAGTTAGCAAAGAAAGAAGGAAAGTTTAAGGGGCGTTTAAAGAAGTATCATAAAAATCACGCAGGGATGAATTATGCAGTAAAACTATATAAAGAAGGCGGCATGACTGTAAATCAAATTTGTGAAATTACTAATGTATCTAGGGCTTCATTATATAGAAATCTATCGGAAAGAAACAAATAGTTTGTCCTGATTCTATCAAAAGGTGTATTTTTTCACCAACATTTTTAGGCATGAAATGTCGGTAATTATTATCTATTTTGTTTTAAAGTAAATATTGAAAGGGAGTAAACTTATGGATTGGCTAGAAAGAATGAACAATGCGTTAAACTACATTGAAAATAGCCTGGATGAAGAAATAGACTACAAAGAGATTGCAAAAGCAGCTAACTGTTCTGAGTTTCATTTTTCAAGAATGTTCTCTTCAATCTCAGGTGTATCGCTATCAGAATATATTAGACGAAGACGGTTAACACTTGCAGCATTTGAAATTCAAAAAAGTGATATTCGGATCATCGATGTGGCAATTAAATATGGTTATATTTCTTCTGATACTTTCTCACGTGCTTTTCAAAAAATGCATGGGGTAACCCCTTCCAATGCTCGTAATAGAGGGGTACAGTTAAAAGCCTTTCCCAAAATTTCCTTTCAAATTTCTATTAAAGGAGATACCGAGATGGACTACAGAATTGAAAACCTTGATTTTGAATTAAGAATTGTCGGAAAAAGCAAGCCAGTAAAAACAAGCAGAGCATTTAAAACAATCCCTACGCTTTGGAACACTGCGAAAAAAGATGGATTTATGCAAGAACTAGTAGATATGTCATGGGAAAACCCAAAATGCACGCTTGAAAGCCTTCTGGGGGTTTGCGGAAAAGAAGCAGCCATCACAGATGAAAAGTTTTCCTATTTCATGGGCGTAAGATACGATGGGGAATCCCCAGAAAATATGGAGACGCTTATTATTCCCGCAAGTACATGGGCAGTTTTTCCGAACATAGTGGATGCATGGAAACGTTTATATTCCGAGTGGGTCCCTACCTCCGAGTATGAACTTGCAAATTTACCGTGTATAGAATGTTATTACGGTCCGAAGCATAAACCAAGACACGAACTCTGGGTCCCTGTTATCCCGAAGTAAATTACATATTCAGTAATAGAATGCTGTTTATGGAGTAACGAAAAAAGAGCCTAATTTCTCGATTAAGTTGGCGAGAAATTAGGCTTTTTATATTGAAATTTCCTTATTGTTGTAATCACCATTTACCTGAAGCGCTTCCTTTAGGAGATTATCGCAAAAATATTCCAAACCGTGTGGGGATGGTTTGATGCTAATGAGTATAATATGAGGTGTTTTATGGATAATTAATTAATAAATGGAAAGAATACCTTTGAGTAACCTAGAAATAAATTTTATTTTATTTGCTCATTAATTATTAAATCCTAATCAGATAGTAGGTTTAACAATGCAATCACATAAAGCAAATTTTTCACAAGTATTTGTTTTGTTTATGATGAGTATTGGCTTAATGAATCACGTAATGGTAATTCCTATGTTATTAGCGATCTCAAAGAGGGATTCGTGGATTTCTGTCCTCTTATCTGGAGGATTCATTCTCGGTTGGTTACTTTTTATTCAATTTATTATGAAAAAATTAGACCATACACATCTGTATTCATGGTTAAATAACCATTTTGGCAAAATTATTGCAAGGGGATTATGTTTTTTAATATATATATTTATCCTCTTATTTATTGGAGTTACCTTAAAGGATATGATTGTATGGACCGTTACATCCTATTTCCCACAAAGTCCTGCGCCTATATTAGCAATGCTATTTTTAGTTATCTGCTTTTTTGCTGCAACTTCTACCTTTACAACCTTATCTATTCTCTCAGGTTTTTTATTAGTATTTGTTGTTGCATTAGGCTTTTTCGTTATGAGTCTTAATTTTCCACATAAGGATTATTCTCAATTATTCCCTATCCTTGAGAATGGATTGACACCCGTTATCAAAGGAACCGTCTATAGTTTAGGTTCTCTGCTAGAAGTGATTTTAATATTTTTTATTCAACATAAATTAAAAATGAATATCAAGTCACGGAGTTTTATTATGCTCGGCTTAGTATTGATAGGCTTAACGCTTGGACCTTTATTGGGTTCTATTGCTATTTTTGGACCTGAAGAGGCTTCTAATCAGAGGTATCCTGCTTACGAAGAATGGAGATTATTGAAGATAGGAAAGTATATCGAACATGTAGATTTCTTTTCAATTTACCAATGGTTATCAGGTGGATTTATTAGGATTAGTTTTGGTTTATATATTATTGGACAATTATTTTCATTTAAAAACGAGAAAAAAAGGAATGTATTAATAGGAATCAGTTCACTAATTACATTTGTGGCTGTTCTTCTTCCTATAAGTGATATCGAATTTGTTCGTTTTTTACAAAATGTTTATTTTCATTTAACTTTTTTATTTTTACTTTCCTTTTCAATAGTATTAGGACTTTTAGTTTTTCTAAAAAGAGGAAAGGAGAGATAATCCTTGCGAAGATGGAATCAGAATACAAAAAAAGAGGGTAATGGAAAATTTTCTATCTATAAACCAAATCCAATATTAAATGAGGAAAAAATACGTTCAACATATCAAAATAGTGAGGATGTCAAAGTTGTTCTCCATAAAATTGGGAGTGAAGAAAAAGCTGTTGAGACCTTTTTCATTTATTGCGAAAGTTTAGTGGACAAAAAACAAATAAATCAGATTGTTATTCCTCAATTAGAAAAAATAGCTCAAAAACATCAATATCTTTTCTTAAAGGAAGAAATCCATAAGTATCAACAAGAGCTAGAGTGGACACCTTTAAAAGTGGGAGAAGGGTTAGAGTCTATCTCTTTGGAAATATTTAACGGAAATTTAGTTCTGTATTTTCCTAAGTCGCTTACCTTTTTTTCTGTCAATGCTTCAAATAAACCAAACCGTTCTACTGAACAGTCTAATTACGAAATATCCGTACGTGGGCCAAGAGACAATTTTATTGAAGATATTTCAACAAACGTGGCACTTATTCGTAAAAGATTAAGACATCCCACCTTGTCTTATCAAACGTTGACGTTAGGTAAACGGACCCAAACTCAAATAGGGATATTATATTTAAAAGATGTAGTTAATTTAGAGATTTTAGATAACATTCGAGAATGTCTAACTTTAATTGATATCGATGGCGTAATTAGTTCAACTCAAATTCAAGAGATGGTATCGAAACAATCTTTATCTATTTTTCCTCTTTGTGGTGATACAGCTAGACCAGATTTTGCAGTGGAATGCTTATTGCAAGGTAGAGTAGTGATTATAATTGATGGCTCCCCAATTGTTATTATCGCTCCTGTTACTATAACTTTTTTAATAAAAGCTGCAGAAGATTCCCACTTTAATTTTCTAACTGTATCATTTGCACGCTTTTATCGGTGGATAGGATTTCTTTTAGCTGTCTTCCTACCCGGATTTTGGATGGCATTACTTGCTTATCACCAAGATCAAATTCCTTTCCCTCTTCTTGCGACTGTGACTGTTGCAAGATCAGGTCTACCATTTCCAGCACCACTTGAGCTTATAATTGTTTTGTTCCTTTTTGAGATGTTCCGTGAAGCCGGTCAAAGATTACCCTCCCCCCTTGGTCAAACCCTTTCAGTGGTAGGCGGACTAATCATTGGGGATGCTGCAATCCGTTCGGGTTTTATCTCCCCTTCTGTCATTGTTATTACTGCTTTATCTGCTATTGCGGGATATACCTTAGTAAACCAAATATTAGCAGGAGCAGTATCCATACTCAGAGGGTTTGTACTATTATGTTCAATTTTGATGGGGTTATATGGATTTATGCTTGCCGGATTCGTAATCGTTCTTTATATCTCAAGATTACGTTCCTTTGGAATCCCTTACTTAGCTTTAGTTTTCCCAAAATCTAGTTCAGATTTTTTCAAGGGATTGTTTCGTTTACCGTGGAGAAGTTATAGACATAGAGTTGATTATCTCCGAACCAATGATAGTTCTAAAACGGACGAAGGAGAAGGAAAACAGTGAAGCTGCACAAAATAAAACTAATAATTATGATGCTTATCACTAGTGCAATGTTATCTGGATGTTGGAATATTAAAGAAGTTCAAGATATTTATTATGTTGCAGCTCTTGGTATAGATTTTAAAGAAGGAAAATATATAGCTTATGCTCAGTTACTTGACTTTTCTAACGTTGCTAAGTTAGAGGGGGCTAGACCTGATAAACAACCACCAGTGTGGATAGGAAGAGGTGAAGGTTTTACCATTACGGAAGCATTAAATCAATTATATAAGGATGCTCAACAAAGACTTTTTTGGGGACATGTATCTACAATAATATTAAGCGAAAGACTGCTCAGACAAGATATTAAAGACTCTATTGATTTTATTAATCGGTACCGAGAAATACGCTATAATATTCTCTTATACGCTACAAAGGAACCCATTGATGATATACTTAAAACAAAAGCCTTTTTTACATTATCGGGGTTGTCTACCATTCTCCATGAACCAAAGGAAAGATATAAACAACGGTCTTACATACAACCTAAACAATTTTATCAATTTATTAGAGATAGTGATCCGATGGGGCAAACTGCTTATATCCCATCACTTAAAATTTCAACAGAAAATTGGAAAGAAGAATCCAAAAAAGCACCATTATTAAGAAATGATGGAGCGTTCTTTGTAAGGAATAATCGCCTAGAAGGATGGCTTTCTGAGACTGATTTAAACGGTCTAAGATGGATGGATGAAAAAAACGTTCGATCTCCTGTGTGGATTATTGAGAATGATAGCGCTGTTGTTTCCGTAGTGATAGAGAAACCTAAGATTACAATTTCCCCTATTATGAGTAGTAAGCCCATACTTTTTAATATTCGAGTTGAAGTTCAAGCTGGAATAAATGAGAAGATCAAGGAAATTAGTGATAAAGAGTTGATTACAAAAACTGAAGATATTATCAAATTAGAAATTCTAAAATCCTTTGAAAAAGGAATAGAAATAAATGCAGATATCTACAAATTAGGTGAATCATTATACCGTCAGAATCCAAGAAAATGGAAAGAAGAAGTAAAAACAGACTCGTTTTACTTAAATGAACACAGTATAAAGAATTTAAAAGTTAAAGTTAATTTAGTTAACTCCGGAAAGTTGAAGTACCAAGATGGATCCTAATATTAATTCAAACGGTATTTATAGTTTTTTAAAAAGGCCTAAGCTCTTGCAACACCGAGAAATTAGGCTTTTTTATATTGAATTCCTTAACGTTGTAAATCCGCATTTTCCTGACGCTACCCCTAGATAAAGAAATAGGAATTCATCATTTATTTAGTTGAGTGGATATGCAGGGGAATTTACTCCGTTATTGGATAAGGACGGAAAGTCAATGGTAAAACTATATATTCGAATAAAACAATTTATATTATTCAACTATATGGTAGCTTTAGTTTCACAAGGAAATAAACAACTTTATTATCTGTTTTGATTTCAGAAGTAAAGCTGAACTTAACTTTTTTAAAAGGAGATACTACAATTTAAGCAGTGCCTCCTTTACGTTTTTATAAGTGAGTTTTAATGACCTTATTGTTTCTATTCATTATGTCCAATGCTATAGATGGGCTGATGCAGCTTGAATTCACAGTGACTTCTTTAATTTTGTTTTTCCTTTTCTTCTAGGAATGAGCAGTTAGTTTTCTGCTGAATGCTCTTTTATATTAACTTGTTTGTCATCATATATTACGGATATGTAGCTATTAACTCATAGGGTCTTCTTTTAAAGAGCACTTGTACCTAGTGCTCTTTTTAGTTTCCTTATTTAGCTCACTTTTAATTTTACATAATATTTTTAATTCCGTTTATACTATAGTTGTAACTTTAAGTTACAACGTATTGTGGGTATCGTTATTGTTGGACAATAAAGCAGTTAGTTCATTGAGCTAGCTGCTTTATTATTTAAATAATAACAACATTAAACCTCTCCCTATAAATTGTTATTCATAACATCATTAGTTACTATATTTTAGTTTTATTTCCCACTTTTCCAGCATATTCTTTAAGAAGGGTGTTTAGCTAAAAAAGTTACCTCCTTATCGATGAGCACTCACTTATGTAGTGCTCCTTTTCATGCTGTACAATTCTGTTTTACTTGTATAATTATATATAGTTTCTTTTTTGAACCTCCCACATTCTTTTTTACAAGTTGCAATGAAACAGTTAGCTTTTTTCTAACTATCCTGTTTTTATTTTTCACTTTTTAGTTAAACGTACATATATTAACTTTGAACAATGGCCAATAGGATACTTAACCTACCTCTCTAAGAGCACATTTATATCTGTGCTCTTTTTTGAGTCACTTTAAAATAACGATTTTGTTTAGTTATCATTTGATTAATCATATTTAAAATTTTTTAACATATCTTAATTTTAATCAGGAATTACACTACCCCCCAGTAGATCTGTAGTTCCTGTAATTGAGCCTATAACTCTGATTAGAACCTGTTATAAACAACAGGTTCTATTTATGGTCATTCTTCATCCCCATCGTTGCGATAGGTAAGACTTTGAAGTTATCTCCATCTTTTGCGCCACTTAACACTGTACGTGCGAAATTCACTACATTCAAACACCTCTAGGCTACATTAAGCAATACAAACTTTATTAATGTATTCATTTCTAGCTTGAAGATAAAAAAATTCATGATTCCACATATTTATATTCTCTATCCATTTTGGATACTTTAAAAATGGATACTTATTTTATACATATTTTACTTGTATGATTTTAATCAAAATGTGAGGTGGTCGTTTATGATAAAAGGCTATGCAGCATTGCTTATTATAGATGTACAAGTGGGTTCATTTAAAGAAGAAAGAATGCTATATAAAGGAATTGAATTATTAAAAAACATTCAATTGTTAATCCATAAAGCTCGTACTGTCCAAGCGCCTATTTTTTACATGAAGTTTAATGGGAAAACAGGATCTTTATTAGAGCATGGAAATCCGGAATGGGCAATTCATGAATCTGTAGCTCCACTATCTGAAGATATCGTTCTTGAAAAAAACCACCCTGATTCATTTCATGAAACAAGTCTTCAACAAGAATTGAATAAAAGGGACATCGAACACATTGTGATTACAGGCGTTCAGTCTGAAATATGTATAGATGCGACGTGTCGACGTGCATATAGCTTAGGGTATGATGTTACTCTTGTTGAAGATGGGCATAGTACATATGACACTACATTATTATCGGCATCCCAAATTATTAAGCATCATAACGATATAATAGGTGAATGGTTTGCTGATTTGAAAAAAGCTCAGATAATTGAATTTTAATTAATCTTGAATAGGTTTTTCTTGATAGATATAGTACGAATCATTTAAATTTAGCTAAGGTATTAATCCTGTTTCCTATTATTAAATATATGTTTTACTGTATGCGATAATGTAATAATTATATTCTAATAATTAAATGCCCCTTTTAGGGCTACAGACACACCGTTATTAAGTAACAAAAAGCTTATTTTTTTTATTTTGGGGTAATTCTAAATTCTTAAGTTGATGGGCATGTGGTGCTATCCAAAAGTCAAAATAAACAAAATAGAGGAACAAATGCAGTTTTATAAATCAATGTTTGTGTCCCTGGAGTTTCCTTTAATGTTAATATTAACTGATTTAAAAATAGCCCTTGTTACTATTAAATTCCTTCCAATGATTAAGGAAGGAATTTATAGTTCAATTATACATGTTCCTTTTGATTGTTTATATGCATATCGTATTTTGACCAAAACTATATGCAAATGAGGTGAAAAAATGCCCATTACGAATCGATTTTCTACCACTACTAACGGGGCACTTGCGATTACAGGGAACACACTAGGTTTAAGTAAAATTAGTAACCAAAACCGTGCTGGTACAATCGGGGCAATTGGTGCATTCGTAACTACGAATACCGCTTTACAAGTACCTACTTTTCCTGCTGGTACAACGTTAAACTATACACAAAATAGTTCTACCGCTGTATTAAATATCCCTGCTGGTAGTACGATTCTTTACGCAGAACTCGTTTGGGGTGGAAACTATTTATCTCGTGATCAAAACATTACGAGTGTATTAGGAAACCCTGTTTCTTTTACAACACCTGTTTCAACATACTCAATTAACCCTTCGGCTGTTACAGCTTCAAATCAAACTTTCGTTTCTGGATCTGTCACATTTGGATTCTATACACGATCTGCAGATGTAACATCTCTCGTTCAAGCTGCTGGATCTGGCTCTTATACAACTGGCTCTGTCCCTGGACTTGTTGATCCTTTAGATGCTTCTAATGGGGCTATCAATTCTTCTGGATGGACGCTCATTGTCGCTTATCAAAATGGGACATTGCCAGCAAGAAACTTAACCATTTATGTAGCGGGTAACCGTGTTTCTGCTGATACCGGTAGTGCAGATGTAGCTGTTTCAGGATTTTTAACACCTTCAGGGGGACCTGTAAGCGGACGATTATTTTTGAGTTCTACCGAAGGGGATGCTGATTTAATTGGGGATCAGGCTCTATTCGGACCAAATTTCAGTTCATTAAACGCTTTATCCGGACCAAATAATGCCATAAATAATTTCTTCGGTTCCCAAATTAATAATGCTGCAGGAAACTTAGATACAACAGGGACATTTGGAACGCGAAATCAAAGTGCTTCTTCAGGTACAAACATCTCTGCAGGAAGACAAGGCTGGGACATTACTTCCATTGATATTTCTCCCTATTTAACAAATTCTCAAGTATCTGCCGCAATCCGTTTAACAACTAACGGAGATGCATACATGTTAAATACAGTCGGCTTACAAATTAATATAAACTCACCTAATATACAAGCAACGAAAAGCGTGAATAAAAGTGTAGCTACAATTGGAGACATTCTCACTTATACAGTTACTATCCCTAATACCGGACTTCTTCCCGCCAATAACGTTATTTTGACAGACATTCTCCCTAATGGGACTTCCTTTATACCTGGCACTGTAACGGTAGATAACATACCACAAACAAATGCAAATCCTGCCGCTGGTATATCTCTTGGAACAATTAATAATGGTGCTTCTCGTACAGTAACTTTCCAAGCGACTGTCGTTTCTCTGCCAAATCCAAATCCGATTTCTAACACTGCTAATATTACATTTCAATATACACCAATCGCCGGTGGAACGACCTTTAACGGTCTTGCAACAAGCAACTCTGCTGGAACACAAGTTAACCTCGCAGATATTAATGGCACAAAATCAGTTAATAAACTTTTTACCGATATTGGTGAAACGCTAACTTACAGTATTGCCTTAGCTAATATAGGAAATATCGCTGCAACAAATGTTATATATACGGACCTGATTCCTAGCGGGACTACTTTCATTCCAGGGAGCGTAACTGTGAACGGAGTTATCCAAGCTGGCGCAAATCCCGCTACTGGTATATCAATTGGATCTATTGCTGCTAATTCTACGACTACGGTTTCATTTCAAGTATTCGTTCCTTCTATCCCGCAAACAAATCCAATATTAAATAGTGGTACAACAACTTATCAATACATTCCTGTGCCAAATCAACCGGCAGTAAGCGGGACTGATACGACGAATATTGTCTCCACTCAAGTGAATAATGCTACTGTAACAATGACGAAAGCAGTAGATAAAAATTTTGCAGATATTGGTGATACACTAACGTACACCGTTTCCTTTACAGGTACAGGTAATACGAATGCGAACAATGTTATTTTTACAGATGTCATTCCTACTGGAACAACTTTTGTTATAAACAGTTTAACAATTGATGGCACGACACAAGTGGGCGCAAATCCCGCTAACGGTGTGAACATTGGATCCATCCCAACTGGTACAACAAAAAATGTTTCATTTCAAGTAGTAGTAAATACAATACCCGCGTCAAACGTCGTATCTAATGGATCAAGCGCTTCTTATCAATATACCGTCAACCCTAGCCAATCACCAGTTACAAAAAACATTTCTTCTAATCTCGTTTCCACTCAAATTAATAATGCGAATGTAACATTAACAAAATCAACTAACAAACAATTTGCCACAATTGGCGAAACGATAAGTTATACAATCCTTATTACAAACAGTGGAAATACAGCTGCAACTAACGTACAGCTAACAGATTCACTTCCAAATGGAACGATATTAACACCAGGTTCGGTAACACTCAACGGTGTTTTACAAAATGTAGATTCTCTCGTTTCCGTACCTATTGGTACAATACCCGGAGGAGCTACTTTCACCTTATCCTTTCAAGTAACAGTCATCAATATTACGACCCAAAATCCTATCATTAATAACGCCTTCGCTTCTTATCTATATACTGTAAATGCAAGTTTGCCACCGACTTCAAAAACAGCAAATTCTAATTCTGTTACATCAACAATTAGACTAGCAAATCTCCATGCTAATAAATCTGTAGATAAAACGTTTGCGGAAGTTGGTGATGTATTAACTTACACCTTTGCCCTTACTAACGATGGAAATGTTGCAGCGAACAATGTATTACTATCTGATTCAATTGCGAATGGAACCGCTTTTGTCCCAAACAGCGTTATAGTTAACAGTGTTACTCAGCCAGGCGTTACACCAGCTAGCATCAATATTGGTAGCATCAATGCTAATACTACAATTACAGCTTCATTCCAAGTAGTAATAACTAGCATTCCAAATCCAAACCCTATTTCAAATAGCGCTTCCATCTCCTATAACTTTATCGTTGATCCAAACACTTCACCTGTAAGTAAGAACACTACTTCAACCACTACATTTACTCAAGTAAACGATGCAAATGTCATTTCAGCCAAAACAGTGGATCGAGCGTTCGCTACCGTAGGGGATATATTAACTTATACTGTTACTTTGACGAATGCAGGAAGTGTTTCTGCTGATAGCCCTACTTTCGTAGATACGAATCCAGACGGTACTACCTTTATTCCAAATACTTTTCTTATTAATGGTGTACTTCAAAATAACGCAGATCCAAATATAGGTGTTCCACTACCTTCCATTGCTGCTAATGGCTCACTTAATGTCTCTTATCAAGTAACCGTCACCTCTTTACCAGCACAAAACCCAACATTAAATTCATCTAGTACACAGTATAGCTTTATTCTAAATCCGGGCGATCCACCAACTATAGAAACATCTTTGAGTAATACTGTAAGTACACAAATCAACTTAGCAAATGTAGTTATTGTCAAACAGGTAGATGTAACTATTGCTGATGTTGGGCAACCAATCACATATACCATTGCTTTAGCTAACACTGGAAATACTCCAGCAAATAATGTAGTCGTTACTGATATACTCCCTCCTGGCACAACTCTCGTACCAAATAGTATTTTTATAGGCGATGCTTTACAACTAGGTGCAGATCCAAGTGTCGGCCTTCAAGTTGGTACAATTCCAGCAGGCGGAATTACAACTATTGTCTTCCAAATTACTACGAATGGCATACCTTCACCAAATCCAGTGCAAAACAGTGCTGCACTTCAATATAGCTTTATCGCAGATTCAAATTTACCTGCTGTTGTAAGAAATGCTACTAGTAATATAGTAACAACACAAATTAACACCGCTAATATTGTTGCTACGAAACTAACAAGTACAAATTTCGCTGATGTTGGCGATGTCATAACTTATGCAACGATTTTAACGAATAACGGCAATATCCCTGCCTCTAATGTAACGTTTACAGATATCATTCCAGCTGGTACCATCTTCCTTCCTAACACTGTAATGATTAACGGTGTCCCTATAGCTAATGCAAACCCTGCTAATGGCATTTTAATTGGGACGATAGGAGCGAATTCATCACGTACTGTTGCATTTCAAGTTTCTGTACCAACTATTCCTAGTCCAAATCCGATTACGAATCAATCGAGCACTACATTCCAATACACATACGACGCATCCAAATCAGTTGTAACGCAGATGGTGGCCTCTAACACCGTACAGACAACTATTAATAACGCTACGATTGCCGCTGTAAAATCGGCAGATAAACACTTTGCTAACGTAAATGATATTATTACGTATACAACTACTTTAACGAATAACGGGAACACACTTGCATCAAATGTAATTTTTACAGATGTAATTCCAAACGGAACATCATTTATTCCTAATAGTGTAACAGTAAATGGCAATACACTTCCTAATACAAACCCAGCAAGTGGGATTGCAATTGATCCAATAAACCCTAATACAAGTGCAACAATCTCATTTCAAGTAATAGTAAATTCCATTCCTAGTCCAAATCCAATCCCGAACCAAAGCAATACAGCGTACCAATATGTCATAGATCCTAACTTACCTCCAGCATCCGCTAATGCGTTAAGTAACGTAATAACAACTCAAATTAATAACGCTACAATCGTCGCTACGAAGTCAGTAAATACACCGACAGCTGCAATTGGGGATATCGTTACTTATACGATTGCCGTTACGAATACAGGAAATATTCCTGCTAGTGCTACAGTTTTAACAGATGGACTCGGCGCAGGCGCTTCATTTGTCCAAAACTCTGTAACTATCAATAATATTCCGCAGCCGGGTTTAGATCCATCACTTGGTATTCACTTAGCAGATATTCCCCCAGGAGATACTGTATTCATTACTTTTCAAGCACAAATTTTAGCGATACCACCTAGTGGCACATTAACAAATAATGCTCTTGTAAATTATGAGTATACCGTGAACCCAAACCAATCACCTGCTGTTGATAGCACAATTACGAATACGACGGTTACTCCAATTATTGATGCTACTTTAGTTTTAAATAAAAATGCGAGTACAACTTTCGCTACAATTGGTGATACGATTACATTCACTTCATCTATTACAAACACAGGAAATACTACTGCGAACAACATTGTGTTTACAGATTCCATTCCAAATGGTACTACCTTTGTCCCAAATAGCTTTAAAATAAATGGTGTAACCGTCCCAAATGCAAATCCACAAAATGGTATCAATATTGGCAACTTGAATTCAAATGCATCTGCTACACTCAGTTTTCAAGTAAACATTACATCACTCCCAAATCCGAATCCAATCCCAAACCAATCATCGCTTCAATATAGCTTTATTGTAGGTATAAATGAACCGCCAGTTTCACGAACAGTTCAATCTAATAAAACTTTTACACAAGTAAATACTGCTTC
This sequence comes from Bacillus sp. FSL W8-0519, assembly GCF_038005585.1. Taxonomy (NCBI): domain Bacteria; kingdom Bacillati; phylum Bacillota; class Bacilli; order Caryophanales; family Bacillaceae; genus Bacillus; species Bacillus sp. FSL W8-0519. Next base: position 351,186 of record NZ_JBBOTL010000002.1, on the reverse strand, counting down.
CGTTATCGTAACAAAAACTGCAAGCAGTGCATTTGCTGCTGTTGGAGATACAATTACGTATACAACTACCCTCACCAATAGCGGAAATACTACCGCAAACACACCTGTTTTTATCGATATATTACCACCTGAACTTTCATTCGTTCCTGATAGCGTACAAATTAATACCATCCCACAACTTGGATTTAGACCAGATAGCGGGATTTCTTTAGACTCAATTCCAGTTGGAGGAACGACAACCATTAGCTTTCAAGCTATCGTTGGCTCAATACCAGTTACAAATTCAACTTTGAACCAGTCTAGCACGACATACTCGATCATTGTTGATCCTACCCAGCCGCCGGTGACAGAAACAGCTACAAGTAATCCAACTTTAGTTCAAATTAACGAAGCGATTATTCAAGCAACGAAAAGTGTGGATCGACTATTTTCTGACGTAGCACCTGGAAATTCATTTTTAACGTATACTGTTTTATTGGAGAATATAGGAAACACAACTGCTACGAATATCATTTTTACAGATCCGATTCCAAATAATACAGTGTTTATAGCGGATAGCGTTCGAGTAGGCGGGGTTTTATTACCTGGGGTAAATCCAGCGAATGGGGTACCAATTGGGGATATTATTGCAGGAGATTTTACAAACATTACCTTCCGCGTGCAAGTAGTTAGCATCCCAAATCCTATTTTTACAATCGGACCTGGAGGACCAAACTCACCAGTTGTAAACGGTGCTTCTATTGATTATCAATTTATGACAGGACCTAATTTACCACTTGTTTCACGAAATACGACATCTAATTCTGTTTCGACACAAATAAATTCTGGGGAAATTGTGGCAATCAAATCTGTAGATAAAACTTTCGCAACGATTGGCGATACAATTTCTTATACAATTACATTAAGCAACCCTGGAAATGTCACTTCACAAAATATAATTTTCACGGATACTTTACCTGATGGAACGGCATTCATATCTGGCACTCTTACAAACGATTCTGGTACACAGCAGATCGGAAATCCAGCTAACGGGATTCAGATTGGAAATATAAATCCAAACGGAACGGCTGTGATTACTCTCAACGTACTTGTTACAAATATTCCAAGTATAAATCCAATTTCTAATTCTAGTTCTGTACAATTTTCATATGTGGTCGACCCTAGCCAACCTTCCGTATCACAAATGAATGTATCTAATGCTGTTTCGACAACTATTAATAGTGCAATTTTAACAACCCAAAAAAGTGCTGATAAATCTATCGTTTCAGTTGGAGATACGATTACGTATACAACTACTATTACAAATACAGGAAATACAGCCGCTACGAATATTACTTTCACAAGCGCTATTCCAGCTAGCATTACCTTTATACCAAATTCATTCACGATAAATGGCGTTCAGCAGTCTGGTGCACAACCAGCACTGGGAGTAACTATACCAAATATCGCACCGGGTGAAACAGTAACTGGTACTTTCCAAGTAAATGTTATTTCTGTTCCCCCTTCAAATTCGATTATGGGTAATGACACAATTTTATATTCTTATACTGTCGATCCAAACGGAACTCCTATTACAACTTCTATTTCAACAAATATCGTTACAAACCCGGTACTAGATGCTATGATAACGATGGTGAAATCTGTAGATCAAACACTTGTAACACTAGGTGATACCATTACCTATACGACAATTTTAACGAATAGCGGTAATACAAACGCTACGAATATTACTTTCACTGACCTCATACCAGATGGTACGACGTTTATAACTGATAGCGTTACAATAGATGGCATCACACAAATCGGGCTCAACCCTAATACAGGTATTACAATTGGATTAATTGCTCCTAACAGCTCAATATCTATAGCATTTCAAGTGACCGCTACTTCTACCCCTGTTCAAAATCCTATTGCCAATTCCGCTACTGCTTCTTACACATTTATCGCTGATCCCAATGCACCTATTGTTTCAAGAAACGCTACTTCAAACACAGTGTTTACTACGATTAATACAGCTAACATTCTTTCATTAAAACAAGTCGATAAATCCTTTAGTCATATTGGAGACACACTCACTTATACTGTCGTTTTAACAAACAATGGAAACTCATCCGCACAAAATGTTATATTTACAGATACCGTGCCAAGCGTCACTACATTTATTGCAAACACATTTTCTATTAATGGAGTTCCTCAAAGTGGGGCGGATCCATCGAACGGTGTGAATATTGGGACAATAACAGCCGGGACTACAGTAACAGTTTCGTTCCAAGTTACTGTAACATCATTACCAAACCAAAACCCAATTGTAAATTTCTCATCAACATCGTATCAATTAGTCTCACCACCTGATGCAGAAACTTCAATTAGTAATCCTGTTTCAACCCAAATTAACGAAGCAATATTGTCTATGACGAAAAATGAAAGTGTATCCTTTGCAGATATCGGGCAAACTGCTTTTTATACTACTTCTATTACCAATGTAGGCAATACCGATGCAACTAATATTGTATTCACAGATACATTACCAAGTGGACTCACATTTGTTCCTAACACATTAACGGTCGATGGCGTTTTACAACCGAATGCGAATCCAAATACAGGCGTATTACTTGCAACACTTCCACCAAATGAAATATATAGTATCGTCTTTCAAGTTACGGTGAACAGCATTCCACCTATTAATCCAGCACCGAATACAGCAGCAACGACATATGAGTTTATTGTTGATCCTGTTAACCCTCCAGTATCGAGTGCAGCTACTTCCAACACAACGCTTCTTCAAATAAACAACGCAACTATTATTAGCACAAAAACAGCAGATCTTACTTTCGCGGATATTGGTAATACAATAACATTTACACTTAACCTCCCTAATACCGGGAATACGGCTGCAACTGATGTAACTATTATCGATATTCTTGATAGTAATTTAAGTTTCGTTCCAAATAGTTTCACAGTTAATGGGCAAACCATTCCAAACGCTGATTTATCTACTGGTGTAAATATTGGTGCCATTAACGGCGGTAATGCAGCAATCGTCACATTCCAAGCAACTGTTACCACACTTCCTACACTTAATCCTATTTCTAATTATGCTTCTATCACATATCATTATGTCGTTGATCCTAGCCAACCATCTATTACAACTTCTAATCAATCTAATACAACAACCACACAAATTAATAGCGCTATCCTTACTGCACAAAAAAATTCAAATGTATCTACGGTTGACATTGGGCAAGATATTGTCTACTCCGTTACAATTACAAATAGCGGAAATGTTAGTGCAACAAATGTTATTTTTACCGATCTTATTCCAGATGGAACTTCATTTGAACCGAATAGTTTTACACTTAACGGAACTAGCATCCCAACTGCAGATATCGTTACAGGGGTTCCAATTGGTGATATCGCGCCAAACCAATCTGTCATTGTGGCATTTAATATTATCGCAGATGAAATCCCGCCTATAAATCCAATTACCAATCAAGCTAGCGTTAACTTTCAACATATCGTTAATCCGACTAATCCACCAGTTTCAAAAAACATTACTTCTACTACTGTTTCAACAAAAATCGAAAGTGCAATTTTAAACACGATTAAAATCGGAGATAATGCTTTTGCAACGATTGGTGATACGATTACGTATACAACTACGATTACGAATACAGGAAATATTCCAGCTAACAACGTTGTTTTCTCAGACCCTTTACCTTCATGGACACAATTTGTTACAGGATCAGTTGTTGTTGACGGTACTTCATTACCATCCGCTTCTATCACCAGCGGTATTGGCATAAATACAGTCAATCCAGATCAAACTGTAACAATCATATTCCAAGTTCAAATTGTAAGCAATCCGACAACATTCACTCCTGAACTCCAAAACTTAGCATTTGTGAACTTCCAATATAACGTAGGCAATGCATTACAGGCTCAGCCTGGCAACGTGGAAACGAACGTCTTCGTTACTTCTATTCATTCAGCAATACTTTCAGCTGTAAAAACTGCTAGTACAGCCTTTGCAAATATTGGCGACACGATCACTTATACCGTTTTAATTCAAAATAGCGGCAATACAAATGCTACGAATGTAAATTTCTCAGACCTCATTCCAGCAGGAACGACCTTTGTTGAAAATAGTTTTACTGTAAATGGAAATACCATTCCAGGTGCAAATCCAAATAGTGGAGTTACTATCGGGACGGTTAGCGCGGGTAGTTCCTTAACTGTTACTTTCCAAGTCATAGTTACATCTACTCCACCTTCAAATCCAATTACAAACGTTGCATCTATTCAATATGCATTCATCGTTGATCCGGCGGCTCCTCCTGTTACCGGCACAATAAATTCTAATAGCGCTTCAACACAAATTAATAACGCGACTGTTACAACTATTTTAGAAGCAAATCGAACAATCGTATCTACCTTAGATATCATTACGTATACAGCAACATTAACGAATACTGGAAACTTCCCTGCAAACTCTGTATTACTCATTAACGGAGTTCCTGAAGGAGCATTATTTGTTCCAAATAGTGTCACGCTTAACGGGATTTCACTTCCAGATGCAAGTCCAACTCTTGGTATTCCAGTTGGTATTATCGCACCAGGTGATTCTGCTACTATTACGTTCCAATTTCTTGCAAGCTCTATTCCATCGCAAGGAGCAATTATAAATCAAGCACTTACAAGTTACACGTATATTGTCGATCCGAGTCAACCTCCAGTTACAGCAACCTCCTCATCTAATACGGTTAGTACAGCTGTCGTTGATGCATCGCTGTCTGTAATTAAAAATACAGATTCTCTCGTACAATCTACTAACGGTACAATCACTTACACTGTAGTCGTTCAAAATAACGGGAATACAACTGCAAATACAGTTACTTTAACAGATTTGGTCCCAGAAGGAACTGCATTTATTCCGAATAGTGTGACCATTGATAGTGTCTCAATTCCAGGTGCCGATCCAAACGTAGGGATACCATTAAACTCCATAGCGCCTTCAGACATTATCACCATAACATTCCAAGTGATCGTTCAATCCATTCCAAGCGTGAATCCAATTTCTAATATAGCCCGTATTGCCTATACTTTTATCGCCGATCCAAACGCTCCTATCATCTCTCGAACAATAACGTCTAATCCAGCAGTCACACAAATTTCGGATGCGAATGTTCTTTCATTAAAAGCAGTCAATGCACAACAAGCAACAACAGGTGATATTTTGACTTATACGATAACGCTAGAGAATACCGGAAATATTCCTGCTTCAAATCTTATATTTTCAGATACTCTTCCAGAAGGGACTACATTCGTAGACAATAGTTTTACACTTAACGGAACAGCTATACTTGGTGCAAATCCAAATGCAGGTGTTACTTTGCCTAACCTAGCAGCAAACGCTACTCACCTTATTTCGTTCCAAATTCTTATTAACGATCCATTCTCGCAACAATCGATTACAAATCAATCCAATACAACATATACAATTCAACCAGATCCAGGGCAACCGCCTATTACGGAAACATCTACTAGTAATATCGTCATTACAAATTTCGTGCAAGCACAATTAACAATTACAAAAACATCCAATCCAACAACTGTAGATATTGGTGGAACGATACTTTATATTTCTGAAGTGAAAAATATCGGCAATGTTGACGCAATAAATATTATTTTTACAGATTCGATTCCAGCTGGGACTACATTCGTTCCCGACAGTGTCACAATTAACGGTGTACTTCAGCCTGATACAAATCCAGAAAACGGAATATCAATTGGAACGATCCCATCAAATAGTTCCAAAACAATACTATTTCAAGTACAAACAAACAATCCACCTACTGAAACCGAAATTGTAAATCAATCTTCAGCAACGTACCAATATGTAAGCATTCCTACAGCTCCCCCAGTAAATCGCTCTGCAACTTCTAATATCGTTACAACATCACTTCAAAATGCAAATATTATTTCTGTTAAGCAGGCAGATGTTACTTTCGTATCCATCGGGCAAAATATTACCTACACAAATACACTACAAAATATAGGAACTGTTCCGGCTAACAATACATTGTTCATTGACAATATTCCAGAAGGTACTATATTCATTGAAGATAGCTTATCAATAAATAATGTCATTCAGCTTGGTGCGAACCCTGAAAATGGAATAACTCTTGGCACGATACAACCAGATGAAACAGTCACTATTTCATTCCAAGTACAACTTACAAGTATACCTCCTGGCAATACAGTCATTAACATTTCAGACACTTCGTATGAATACCAAATTGAGCCTAGTTCTCCAATTATTCAGCGTAGATCGTTATCAAATGCCGTAACTACTGAAGTCCGTACAGCAAATGTTAGTTCACTTAAATCTGCTAACAGATCTATTACACGCATAGGTCAAATCATCACATATACAGTCGCAGTTACAAACGCTGGTACAGTACCTATTACAAATACTCTCCTAATTGACGCAATTTCTGCTGGCACCACATTCATTCCAAATAGCATTCTTGTAGATGGTATACCAAGACCTAACGAGAATCCAAGTACCGGAATCACCCTTAATATTATCCTTCCAAACAATACAATTATCGTTACATTCCAAGTAAATGTAGTCTCTATACCTCCTCAAAATAACATTAATAATATCGCCGTCATCCACTATGAGTATCAGCCGGACCCAAGCTTACCACCAATTTCAGAAACGACATCTTCCAATACTACAAATATACAATTTATTGATGCTATTCTTATCGCTACAAAATCTGCTAATACAATAGTAGCTAATATTGATGAAACTATTGAATATACAGTACTCATTCAAAATAACGGATCCACTACAACTAACTCCATCTTTTTTACAGATACGATAGAAGATGGAACAGTCTTTATTCCAGGAAGTGTAATAGTTAACAACACGGTACTTCCTGCAGCAGATCCAAATATCGGTTTTTCTATTCCTAATATTGCGTCAAGTCAAGCGACTACAATAACGTTCCAAGTTTCCGTTACGAATTTACCTGCTGTAAACCCAACACCTAATACTGCAAACATCGTCTACGACTTTATTTTCAACCCTGATTTTGCACCAATTCAAAAATCGACTAATTCCAACACTACTTTCGTTCAAATTAATGATGCTGATATCGTTTCACTTAAAACTGTTGATTTGACTTCTGTAACAATTGGTGACATTTTAACTTATACAACAACTTTAACGAATACAGGGAATACAGATGCCACTGCTGTTGTATTTACAGACAATATTCCTGGTGGAACTACCTTTATTGACGGTAGCGTTTTAGTAAATAACATTCCGCAGCTTAACGCCAATCCAAGTACCGGTATACTTGTAGGAACGATTGCTCCTAACATTTCTATCCCAGTCACATTTTCTGTTACCGTCATAGCGCTTCCAGCTAGCGGCCATGTTCAAAATCAATCAACTTCTCGTTATACGATAAATGGAGAAGAACAAATATCGACTAGTAATATTACCTTCACTGAAGTTATTACTGCTACTGTAGTCGCAACAAAAACAACGCCTATCCAATACGCTGACTTACAAACGATTATCCCTTACACAATTTCCATCACAAACAATGGGAATATACAAGTAGAAAACATTATCGTGACAGATATCATCCCAGCAAATACGAACTTTATAGAGAACAGTGTTATTGTGAATGGCAACGCTCGTCCAAATGACAATCCACTTAACGGGATACAAATCGAGAACATTCCGCCTAATACAACAGCAACTATTCTATTCCAAGTACGGGTTACTTCGATTCCGCAAACAAATCCAATCTCTAACACGAGTACAATTGAATACCAATACACGTTACCAGGTCGACCACCTATTACCGAAACTATTATTTCATCAGCTGCCGTAACAGAAATTAATCACGCGACTTTAAATAGCAATAAAGCTGTTGACCTTGCATTTGCAACTGTCGGTGATACGTTAACGTATACGATTACACTCAATCAAACTGGTAATGTTGCAGCAAATGATGTAGTCATTCAAGATATAATTCCTCAAGGTACCACATTTATAGAAAATAGCGTTATTGTAAACGGAGAAACTCTTCCGGGAGTTAATCCAGTAAGTGGCATACCAATTGGTACTATAATTGTTGGTGGAGACGCTATTACTTCATTCCAAGTAACTGTGACTTCTATTCCAATACAAAACGAACTCACCAACCAAGCAATCACTACTTTTAACTATAAAGTCAACCCAAATAACGTACCTGTTACAAATACGACGACAACAAATACAGTCACAACAACCGTCCAAAATGATAATGTCATTGCGATAAAAGCTGTTGATTTCACGAGTGCCTTACCTGGTCAAACTTTAACGTACACCATTACGATTACTAATAGTGGTAATATCACTATTGAAGATCTTCTTCTAGTAGACACGGCACCAGTAGATACGACATTCGTTATTGGTAGTGTTACGATTAACGGAATCAATCAACCTAATGCGAATCCTGAAAATGGTATTACGCTAGGCAACCTTGCTCCAAACGAATCTGTTATTATTACATTCCAAGTGACAATATCTTCTTCTACTCTTCAATCTACAATCAATAACGATGCTACTATTTCCTATACACCTATTGTCGGTCCAATCCAACCACCTATTACGATTACAAAGCAAATAAATACAGTTACAAAGCAAACAAATACCGTTACAACGACAGTCGTTGATCCGATGGTTGACATTGAAAAAACAGCTGACAAATCTATTGTCGTTATAGGAGATATCATTACATTCACATTAGCGGTATTTAATCACTCCCCAATTCCGACAATCAGTACTTCTGTTATAGACAGCATTCCAGCTGGTACAACATTTATAGAAAACAGCGTAACTATTAACGGTACTTCGGTTCCAAATGTTCGTCCAGACACTGGTATTAATATTGGTTCTTTATCTGCAGGTACAGTAGCAACTATAACATTTCAAGTCCTCGTAACTTCTATTCCTTCAAACAGTACAATTATAAATTCTGCAACAGTTACCGCTGCTTTTCAATTGACACCACAGGATCCAATTATTACTTTCATTGTTAATTCAAATATTGTTCGTATACCAGTTCAATTTATAACTACAACAGTCACGAAAAATGCTTCCGTCAGCTCAGCTTATTTAAATCAATATTTTGATTACACGGTACGCATTACAAATACTTCCAAAATTTCACTCTCAAATATTTCGTTACAAGATACTATTCCAGCAGGTTTACAATTTATAAACGGCACTGTCTTTATTAACGGTGAACGCTCTCCACTAGCGAATCCGAATATCGGTTTCCTAGTTGCCACTAATTTAGAGCCAAACGAAACAATTATCGTGTTATTCACAGTACAAGTAATAAGTCCACCTGTTAATAATGAGTTTAAAAATACGGCCAATATTTCGTTACAACTTCAAGTCTCGCCTACCGATCCACCAATTACAGTAACCGTTACAAGTAACGAGAACATCGTCACCTTTGTTCCAGAAAATCCAGATGAAACACTTCCAAATTTAAATTGCTTCTTTGACGGTGAACGCTTCATTCGCATTACTCCTCGAAATATAAGAAATTACCTTTGGGCTTGGATTTGGTGGCAGTAATTAAATAAAAAATAAAAAGCTTGTAATTTGGATGTTATCCAAATTACAAGCTTTTTTGACATGGTACCTCTAGTTACTTAATCTATTTCAAACCTCTGATAAAAAATTATTCAGTCAATTTTTTAGTTGAAAAGAAAATATTAAGAAAAGTAAAAGGTGAAATTGGAAGAAAAGTGTAAAAGCTTGTTCACTTATATAATTTATGTAAGAAATACAGGTAATGTATATGAAGCAATCGAAGTTATGAAAATAAAATATATAATACGGGGTATAGCTAGTATTGATATTTGGCAGCTAATATCTAATTCGGTAACCAATCAAATTAACTCATTTTACTTTCTTGGGTAAAGCTGAACCTGAATGTTCAATTATTGAATGAACATGAACATTAATTTGGGCATCACTAAAATAATTTTCGCCTTGATCCCAATTCTTACGTATTTTCTTCCATTTTTTATAATTATGCCGCTTATATACTTCTCCTAACGCTAATACATCTACCTTATATTTTTTTTGAACAAGCTTTATTGATTTTTGAATCCTTTGTTCCACCTCTTTTGAAATATCCTTCGTTAAGCGTTTTTCATTCATGAATTTTTTATGATCACTAAAATGCAACTCCGCTAAAGCACCTTCGAGAAATAGATGAATATCAAACTTCGGTTTTGTAGTATTTTCAGTAAATACCTGTATTTTTCGGTGTAGCTTATGAATTTCATATGTAATAAGCTGGTCCTTTTTACGTATGGTAAAATAACCTCCTAATTTTTCACCGATTATAAAGTTTATTCCCACTGTCTGTTCGCCGTTTAACATTCCAACACACTTGTTATCCTTCCCACGAAACAACGCAGCCCCATCCATTTCTATCCCCTGTTTTGTAGGTTTTAAGACAGGTAGTACAAAACTTCGGTTTGAAATTATCTTTTCCTGCACGTCACCAATTCTTGCTGCCTCAACCATCTGAGCATTTTTAGGAGGGTGTTCAGCTAGCATATCAATATACTGTGCCGGTAAATTTTCTGGTTTTGCATTTTGTTTCAAGATTGCTTCTGCATTTTTCTCAGAAACAAATAGACGAATATTTCTTCTCATTTCATGATCTCGAATGTATACATCTAACGTATTTTGTAAAACATTTGGATTCGATAGTAATTCTTCAGAAAAAATGATTACTTGTATATGTGGAAAAAATAAAGTACGACTAATCTTTTTAGCGATTATTCGTATTTGTTCAAACACACTATCTCCTTTTGCACTCACATCAATATAATTATTCCCTGCGCCTTTTCCACCTTCTTGCGTTAACTTACTGGGAAGTACCATTTGATACGTCCCTTTCATAATTGGATTAGATTTCTTTTCCTTAACAATATCGTAAGCGGCACCTACTACAAAGCCTCTTTCTTCTATCTCCGCTAACTCAGAGCAACCGCTGATAGCCCCAGCTATAAGCGCAATTGTTATAACTTTAAAAAGACATTTCATTTCCACCATTCCTTCATTTTATCTTATATACAATAAAAATTAGTAAAGGCGCTAACACAATAAATCTCATATCAAATCACTTAAAATCCAAATAAGCCCACTGTGTGAAAAGAAAGTTTGGATAGCGATATCTCGAGGCATAGAAGATGCACCTATACATCACTGGTTGAAGATGCCACAAAAAACAAGTTCCCAACATCTAAGTTTTTCATCTCTATACTCAAATGATTTCAATTATTTTTGCTTCTCAAGATTCATTATAGAACCTTTATTTTTTTGATTAACTTAACAATTAATCTTCATGTAATTAAAAAGATAGATTATTGATTTTTATGAAAGGAAAAGATGTTTATGACACTACATGGACGTTCAGAATATTTACTGAAAGAATGAATGAAAAAATTACACTGTAAGAATAAATTTAATTTTGTGTTTTTTGAAGACAGCAGATGCAACGGACCTGAAGGTAGCTGTTTTAAGATGGGTGGTGAATTCGAACTTTTATTACAAAGAGCAGCTAAATTAGATCCCTTGTTTATTATTCATGGAGGAGACAAGGTTTATACAGTAGAAAAGAAATATGTATAACACTAAACAAAATCATTATCCCTAAAAACAAAATATACGGATTAAATAATTATAAAGTAGACTATTTAGAAAAATAATTATATCTTACCCGGCTTAATCCTATTTTAGCAATGCATGCGCAACCTAATATAGGATGTTGGTCAACAAAAGAAGGATTTCCTGTGGTCACATCAAAAAAGTATGATGTGAATATGTTAGGTTTGTTAAATGGAATGCAAGCAGTACTTCCTTCTATGATTGTAAGCAAAACAAATACCTTAATGGGGTCCTACCACACATCCATCAACTTAACGTATATTTTTATACAAAATGCGGTCTTTCCACGTAGTTTTTTATTATCTTTTATAGATGTTATAAAAGTAGGCACATCAAATAAACCCTGACGGGTTTCAAATTTTTCGCTATGCTACCTGATGGGCAGAAGTGGTATACTCATACACAACACCTAAAATATCAAAGACTGTTTTTTTCTCATATCTGTGAGATTTTCGTCCGTTTCGCTGTAGGAGGTTAAACAGACGAAGGAGAATCTTTGATAATTCTTGGGTGTTTTTATGTAGTGCTTGATGAAAAAGTAAGAAATAATCTTTAATTATGTACATCGCTTTATATTCACTTAGTTCTTTCTGTTTCTTACGTAACAGGAGTTCTCTCATTTTAAACATAGTAGAAGAACATAATAGGATACTAATGAGTTGTCCATAAAGGTGGCATTCTAATCGCTCTTGTTTAATAGATTTACAACGATGAATTCGAAACCAAGATTTCCATATTTTAAATAACAGCTCAATTTGCCAACGCAGTGAATATAAATCATAGATTTTCTCTTTCGGTACCCATTCCGTAGGAATGTTTGTCATATATACCGTAATTCCTTGTAAAAGTTTCGTACGCTCTGTATATGTAATCCCTTTTTTCTTTTCACGAATAGCTCGATCATGTAGACGTTTCTGTTTTTGCTCCTCTGTACATCTATAAACCACAATGCGAGTGGGTAGTTTGTCTTTGCTCCCTACATATACATCATGTAATTCATACACTTGGCCAGGTTGTAATTGGTTCATGATGTCTTCCAAATGAATTTGTATATATACCGGTCTCAATTGAGCAGGTTTTGTTTTAAATACCACTGTTTCGAATTCTTTTCTATATATTTTAGTTGGTAATTTAAGACGCGATAAATAATACCCTTCCTTATCTTGGATCGATTTAAAGTCTTGTAAACGAAAATACCCTAAGTCACGAATATATAGTTCATTCTTTTGTGTCATGTCCATTCGAGTCGCCCCATATGCCTGATCACTTCGTTTTCCTGGTTCAATTTTCACATCAGAAAACTCTCCGCTCAACAAGTCATACTCTAATTGAATTTTCACACCAGCTGTATGACTACAGCCTCCGGCACCAGGATAAGTAGCTGCGAATCGATCTGGAACTTGAAAGGTTGTAGAATCAAGGATGCGAATCCGCTTAAAGTAAGCAGAAAGAGAATGAGAAATTGTAGATGATCCTCCAATTTTAGCTTGTAGAAGTGTAGTAAATACATTTCGAAAGAAGGCTACAGAAGCCGAGTTAAATCGTCGATTCAGTCCCTCAGGACTTAATAAAATTCCTGTTGAAGTTTCTAATTGACTACAAAGTTGAGTAAGAGAGGTTGTAGCGATTTGTTGATTTAACCATACACACAAAGATAAAAAATGGTGCCCATGGCACTTACGTTTTCGTTTCATTCCACCTGCTTCTATAGCTAATTGATTAAGTGTAGCGGGAGACATATATCGATATAACTCTTCGGCAAATAAAGACAGCTCTTGTTTTTGATGCATATTCATAAAAAGCACGTCACCCTTTCTCATTAACATAAGAGAAAAGTAACGTGCTTTTAAGTTTAAGAATAGTCTAAATCCTTAAGTTGATGGATGTGGGGTACAGGCACATCGCTATCAAGCTAACAAAACAAAATACCCCCTAAAACGAAAAAGAATTGTAGATTTGTAACACCTATTACATCTGTTCAAGATCCAGGATCATATGTAGCTGTTATGAAACTTGGAGAAAATTATTATTATGGTGGCAGCTTTAAAATTAAAAAATAATGAAAGTTAATTTCACTAATGATAATATTTTTGATATGATCAATGTATAATAAAAACATAACTCATGTAATAGTCTAGGCGGTATACTTGACCAACGGCCGCTTAGCTAATGAGTTATACCCCTTAGAAAAGGTACCTTGCAGCAGGGGTACCTTTTCTTTTATTTTCAGTGGTAAATTATTTTAAATTGTAGCTATATAGCTAAAAAGTATAATGATTATATTGTAATTGAAGTGTAGTATGTATCCCATATGAATATTTTTAAATATTAGAAAGAAAATCATTTGGGCGATAGCTGGAATCCCAATGATAGTTAAACATTGTATCCAATTATAGTTATACGTAGAGAGATGGAGTAATCCAAATGAGCTTCCAGATAATATTAAAGAGGCTGTAATTGAAGCTATGGGGCTTATTATGAATGAGCGTATGATCTTATGCAAAAAAAACAATATAGAGACAAACATAATGTTCTCTCCGATTAATTGAATTGCAATACCAGGTGTTTTGTGAAGCATATTAGTAATCCCTTCATTCCCAATGGGATGAGATGCTCCTCTGAATGTTGTAAAAGATATTAGTACGGCTAACAATAACAACATAATAGCATAAATAATAAAAGCACAGAAAAAAGAAATTTTTAGTTGCTGGAAAGTGATTTTTTTAGAAAACAAAAACCGTTGATCCCTCATTATAAATAGGAAAACTAATGAAATGGGAAAAGAAAAATAAAAAGATTTAATTAAGTATTGCATCCGTATATCTAATTCATTTATATAATTAAGCATGAATGATGGAAAAGGTATGTAAACAGTAATAATACAAAGTATGATAAGTATTAGAAAGTGCAGATACGTTTTAGTTTGTACTAAGCAATCTAAATATGTGTTGGCAGAACTTAATGCGTTTATGGTCTGCTTAAACTCTTTAGAAACTGCGTTAATAACACTCCGCCATTTTAATAAAAGTATATGTATTTAATCCATCATCTTATATGCCATTCTTCCCTAATTGTGTTAAATATAATCTCATCTCTACGCACATTATAAAATTTCACGTACCATATTTATTAATTATATTTAAAATATAGTCAACAAGGGGATTTCTATATTCCGGACGATATAATTTTTGAGAACCAATATTTTTGAAGCGTGGCATCAGTTTAAAACCAAGTAGATGACAAAAAGCAAAAGCAACGACACTTTGCCCATGTGTATCGACATAATTTCGATCTACTTCCATGTCCGTACAGTGACGAAGAACCCCTTCCATCATAGCTGCAACTTCCGAAGAAAGGCAGGATTTAAGCTGTGAATAGATACAAGCTGACTTTCGATCTGTATGCCAATAGATCATAACGCCCTGTCTTTTATAACGAGGATGCCATTCGTACAGCAAGTTCTGATTCCACGATCCAAAATGTTTTGAATCGGAAGCACATGCCGTAGTAGCTTCTCCCCATACTTCTTTCATACGGTTGCAAATGATATGGTTCGTAACCTCTGCATTCGCTTTACGTAGATGATCTTTATGTATAAATTTTTGACGGATGTATCGAAGTTCCCGATAACTATCAGTGTTGCTTCCAGCAGAGACAGCTTTCAGACCTGTATTGGTTCCAAGGCCAAATAAACTGAGAAGAAGTCGACGTTGAATTATTTTTCGATCTAAAATCTCTCGATCTGCCGTAGTCTTAAAATGCTTCGTAAATTCTGTGTGAAAATCGGTTTCTTTTAGCAAATCTAATAAGTTAATATCTGACCATCGATTCTTGATTTCACCTTTAATTTGAGCCAAATGGGGAGGATCAGGCTGTTTCTCTAAAGGAGAAACTCGAATCCAACCTTTATTATTTTTCGTCGTAATGACAACTTGTCGATTACTGTTCTTTTCGAATCCTTGATTCAATAGAGTTAACTTTTCCTTCATTAACCGTATGATTTCTGAAATAAACAGATCAGCTTCCAAAGGTACTTTCAATGCTTGAAAATGTTCTTCTTTACGTTCTTCAAAATCTTGAGGTAAGTCTTCATCAGGATTTCGATAACGATCAGCCCCCTCAATCCAAACTTCTTTACAACGAAGTCGAGTTCGAAGTGATTGAAGAACAGCAATTTCATAATTGATTCGATTCACTCTTTCAATCCCTTTGTTATCTTTTTCAATAATAATCCCTTTCCATCATCAAAACCTCCTATTATAATAGTTTTATTTCTGTCTCTCAAAAAGTTAAAAAGCCTGCCTGTATGTTTATATTAATTTTAAAATGTCCTTAGGTTCTTGTAAAATATATTCCGCATCTTTAAAAGCATCTTTTGTTTTTGATCCCCACGAGGCAAGAGCAAATTTCACACCAGCACTTTTTGCACATTGCATATCATATATAGAATCTCCAATGTAGATTGCCTCGTGACAAGGAACATCTAATCGTTTTAAGCAGGCTAATAAAGGTTCAGGATGTGGTTTATGTTTATCCGTATCACATGCGCAAATTGTATGTTCAAAATAACTACTTAAGCCAAATGGCTCAAATTCGTCTATTAATTCCTGTTTAGTTTTCGATGTCACAATGCCTAGTTTTATAGTACTTAGAGACAACATACCAATGATATCTTCAATTGACTTGAACACGGAGACTTCATGATTATAAGCTAATACAGCTTTACTCCATTTTAGATGAATAACGTCTATATTAGGCACATTCAATTTTTTTAAAGCTTCCTTCCCGGGGATACCCAATGCAAAGTCCAATGCATCTAATGTATAATCTTCATTTAATTCTTCTTTCAAAATTCTTTGTAACGATTTTAATATTGCTTTTTCTGTATCTAAAATTGTACCATCAATATCGAAGATAAGAGTTTTAACCAAATTAGTCCCTCCATTTTCAGTTCTATTCCAAGCGATTTTTTCACACCCTTTAAAGCTTTTTTCCTATATGTTCTCAGGTTTAAATTTTCTCTTAATGTCCATTGTAACAAAGTTCCAAATGAACTATCATTATTTTTAGTAAATGGAGGGGATTTTTTGAAAAGAGAAAATTTGAGGGTGTTTACTAAAATTTCATTCTTAACAGCATTAACTTCAATTACAATTCTACCAATATCCTTATATATGTTAGCAATGACTTCAAATGAAAATATAGTATCTATTTTAAAGGTTTCTATATCAGTTACATTTTTTTCTTCCTTATTTGCTATTCCTTTAAGCGTCATTTCAATGTTCAGTAAAGAGAATTTAACCAAAAGAATTTTTGTTTTATTGGGAAATTTATTACCAATCGGTCTTTTAACTTATGCTATAATTTTAGAATTTGTAGATGAATTCTTGTAGACTACACCTTAAAACAAAAAATAGCGAATTTAGGTTTAATAGCGTTTAACAGACTTAAGGTTACTTTTAAAGGGTTTAATGGGTTTCTATACTTAATGTATTGTCACATCAAATAAAAACCCTTAAAAATGAATCTGAGTGGTCATTTTTAGGTTTTTAAAAATGATTTTTAATATTTATGTAAATAAAAGGAAAAAGAATCCGTTTTATGGACCCTTTTTCCTTTTATTATTTTAACTTAATGTAATCTGTGTTGTCCTGATAATTGTTCCTCAGCCATTCGAACTAAGCGCTTTGTAATTTCTCCACCGACAGACCCATTTGCACGTGATGATGTATCAGGTCCTAGTGTGACTCCTAATTCACGGGCAATTTCATACTTCATTTGTTCAATAGCACTTGCTGCAGCAGAAATAAGAATTTCATTTGTATTACTTTCGCGTCTTTGAATATTCATAATTGCACCTCCACTATATTTGTATATAACATGTGCTTAATTATGATATTTATACGTAAGTAAACTATTTTCTTCTATTATTTTTAGGAGAACTCTTTTTCGTTCTCTCTTTACCATATTCCACTAACTGAATTTGAAACACATCTGAATCCTGAATTCCTAACACATTCATTTCTTCTCTAAATGAACGCCAGGACTCTACCTTTATTGATTTTTCTAGGCCATTTCTTAATGTGTAGATTCTTGAGTATTCTATATTCTATAATTAAACCCTCCTTACACGTTAAATAATGTGTATTTAATTGTGTAAAAAAGACATAATTAAATAATTTTTTATATTAAAATTTCACACCAACATATCCGCAAATGTAGTCCCCACATTATTCTTTCGTTTCATATGCTTCTCTAAATAGATCTTTGTTGTTTGAATATTTTCATGCCCAAGTGTTTGCATTAAATGATATAAATCCGCATTTCCTTGTTCAACTGCCATGATTGCAAAAGCATGACGGAATGTATGTGCCGTTACAGGATTTTCACGATACTTTAGAAAATCTAAATTTGTCTTTTTTATCATATCTGTTACCTGGTTGGATAACGTTTTAGGATTATAAAAGTTTCCTCTTTGATTAATAAATACAGGACTTTCATCTCCACGATTCAATACAGTTTGGAATCCTCGTCTTCGTCTCATTTCGCTAATACATTGGAATAAATGCTCAGGAATGAAAAGTTCACGTACTTTATCCCCTTTTCCTGTGACTTTTAACCAATACTTTCCGTCATAATGTAAGTCTTTCACTCTCGCAGTGCACAATTCTTGAATTCTTGCACCGGTACTTGCTAGAGCTAGTAAAATTGTATAGTTTACTAAATGCCCTTGTTCTTTATAAAACTCTAAAATTTTCATCACTTCATCATAGGATAGGTCTCGATTTGGCCGATCCTGTTCATTTACATTCGCTCGCTTCAGTTCTTCATGAAGAGGCTTTTCAATGTAAGAAAAAACGTGAAGATGTTTTAGAAAAGAACGAATGAGCACTGTTTTCTTCGCAAGCGTTGCGACCGCGTACGTATCTCCGTTTCTACCGTTCTCTACCTGCTTCAACCAAGCATTATATTTACGAATATGCCAAGGTTGCAATGTTTTTAATAAAGAGTCGTTTTGCTGTACCTCTTCCCCATTCAATTCGAATTCCTCTGCGTGCTGCACCATGCACTGACAAAATGACAAGATTTCGGACACATAACTCTTTTTCGTATCCTCTTTTCTATTCTTCTTTTCATCCATATCTTTTTGTAAATGGGGTCACGTCACATGCCCATCAACTTAAGAATTTTCACTACCCCCAAGTGACAAAAAACGTTATTCTTTCTAAAAAGCTAGCTAGAAAGGGTGACATTTTTTATGAATCTTTCGATTCAAGATGAATTACAACTATTTTCTGAAGAACTGTATCGTCATTTAACCCCTTCTCTTTTGGAAGAACTCGCAAAAGAATTAGGTTTTGTAAAAAGAAAACGAAAGTTTTCTGGAAATGAATTAGCTACCATATGTATTTGGGTAAGTCAACGTACAGCGAGTGACTCGCTTGTTCGACTATGCAGTCAATTACATGCGGCCACAGGCACTCTTATGAGTCCAGAAGGACTCAATAAACGCTTTGATAAAAAAGCGGTTGAATTTTTGAAATATATTTTTTCGGCATTATGGAAAAGTAAAATCTGTGAAACATCGGCCATTTCAAGCGCGGCGCTCACGTATTTTCAACGAATTCGTATTTTAGATGCGACGATTTTCCAAGTACCAAAACATTTAGCCCATGTATATCCTGGATCAGGTGGTTGTGCACAAACAGCGGGTATCAAGATTCAATTAGAATATGACTTACATAGCGGACAGTTTCTAAACTTTCAGATAGGTCCAGGAAAAAATAATGATAAGACCTTTGGAACAGAATGCTTAGACACATTACGTCCAAGCGATTTATGTATCCGTGATTTAGGTTATTTTTCATTAGAAGACTTAGATCAAATGGATCAACGAGGTGCTTATTATATATCCAGATTAAAATTAAACCATACCGTGTATGTAAAAAATCCGTTTCCAGAATACTTTCGAAACGGAACCGTAAAAAAGCAATCACAGTATATCCAAGTTGATTTAGAACATATTATGAACAATTTAAAACCCGGTCAAACATACGAAATAAAAGAAGCTTACATTGGAAAGAATCAAAAACTATTCACACGTGTAATTATCTATCGTTTAACAGACAAACAGATACAGGAACGTAGAAAAAAACAAAGTTACACTGAAAGTAAAAAGGGTATTACATTTTCAGAAAAGAGTAAACGATTAACGGGTATCAACATATATGTCTCAAATACGCCTGAAGGAGTTGTTCCGATGGAACAAATACATGACTTTTACTCCCTTCGCTGGCAAATAGAAATTATTTTTAAAACGTGGAAATCCTTATTTCAAATTCATCATTGGCAAACTATCAAAAAAGAGCGATTAGAATGTCATGTGTATGGAAGACTTATTGCCATCTTTATCTGTTCTTCTACGATGTTTAAGATGCGTAAACTTCTTTTGCAAAAGAACAAAAGAGAATTAAGTGAATATAAAGCCATTGGGATGATTCAAGATCATGTATCGCTGTTATATCAAGCGATACAGAGAAACACCCAAAATCTAACAAAGATTTTAATCCGTTTGTTCGACCTCCTACAGAAGAATGGACGGAAATCTCATCGATATGAGAAGAAAACTATCTTTGATATTATGGGTGTTGTCTATGAGTATAATGGGTTTGGAAAACAAAAGAAAGCTGCATAATTTTTAAAATGAAACTCGTTAGAGTTTATTTGGTATGTGTACTTTTCAATACCAAAAGTACATTACGTGTTTTTTAGTTTGTTTGAACGAAAGTTCATTTTGTTTTCGTTCTTAAGTTGATGGGCATGTGACGTGACCCCACTTATTTCACCTGTAATATCTCTGGCTAATTTATTACCATCAAATTCTTTTTTTCCTGATGCTAATGAAGTTTCATTGTTTATTGTTTCTTCTTGATTTAAATCGCTATACACAATTTTATCAGATTCACGCGCTTTTTCCTCTGTGATTTTTTGAATTGATGCAGTCCAATTCATATTTAAATCTTGTATACTGAATGTTCCACTCGCAGGACTAAAACCTTTCCCACTTTGAACTTCTGCAAGACCTTGAGCAATACTCGTAGCTAATTGAAGCGCTGTATCATAATTACTACTAGAAACATAATTAAATTCATATAAATACTCTAGTTTTTCTTGAAGCTTTTGTTTCATCGTATCATAAATTCCCACCATAACTTGCATTCCTGGAAGGGTACTACTAGTTCCTTCAATATCTGCTTTCATTCGGTCAATTTCTCGAATTTGTTCTCGTATTTCTTGTTCAATGACATCTGTTGTAGCGACTTGTGATTGAAAATCGTTCGGAAAGGAATTATTCTGTCGAATTAATTCTTCACACAAATAAATAATGCCTTGAGCTAAAGGACGAAATGTCTGTGCAAAGAATGTCTTCCCTGTATCATAAGTTTTCCCTTGCAAAATAGTATCGCCCACAAAAGCATCAATTGAATTAATAACTTGTTCCATACCTTGAATAGTGGCTACACAAAAAGCATTCATACTTTCTGTTTGAGCTTGTACTTCTCCCAAATACATGTTTAAACCCATGTACTCCCCCCTTAATAAGTAAATGATACCAACTAAAGGATAAAATTGTAAACTATGATTTTATTGATTTTATTGATTTTTTTGATAATTTTAACTATAAAATCCTTAATATTATTTCGCCGCCGTGTATCCTACAATTAATTTCGCAACCCATTTTTAAAACAATCGTAACACAAAGTCAATTACACTCTACCAAAAGGTACACCTTTAGATATAGTATATTCTATGCAGCTTAAACTACTTCAAAAGGTATCAAAATGTACTTAAGACACACTTCATAAGTACACACACTTTTTGAGATGTGTTTGTTGAATGATTTTATGCTTATTGGATATCCCTATCAGTTGGATACAGCACAGAGAATCCCCTTGTTGTGATGTTTGTTATTTTTAAGATGTAATCTGGTACATGAAATTTTACAATTAAGTTGTTCCTTTGTTTTTCTTTTAAAATTCTTATAGCATTCTATATAAATCTTATGGTATTATATAGATAGAAAATTTGTTTCCATTGTTTATACTCTATTGTACGTAGCGTGAAGGACAAACCTTACGCCCTGTTAACTCGGGCGAGGTTTGTCCTTTTTTTTACTTTAAGGAGGAATTTACTATGAAAAAAGTCTACAAAATTGGAGCAGTTATCACAACTTTATGCGTTGCATGTATCGCGATCTTTACTTTAACTAAGAATGAATCAGTCAAAACAGAAACTATAACACCAGAAAAAACAATTGTATCTGCTGCAGATGTAAAAGGATCACCTGAGAATATAAAAGATATTTCAAAAGAAGAATTAAAGCAAAAAATACAATCCCATGAAGAGTTCATTGCGTATTACTATCAACCTACCTGTCATTTTTGTAAAAAAGCTGCACCAGATATCAATCGTATGTCAAAAAAGCATGATAGAACCATTTATCGTATTGATATCTCTACACCAGAAAATCAAAGTGCCTTTCAAGAGTTCGACATTCCAGGTACTCCAGTTGTTGTAGCTTATAACAGAGGTGAAGAAGTTGAACGTTTAGAAGGAGCTGTTTCAGCTGCTACCTATGATGGATTCTTTGCAAGACGTAATTCGAGCGCTAGCTAGTATAGTGCTCGTTTTTCTTTGTAAGAAAGGAGAATTAACATGCAACAAAACGCCCGTATTCATTCTTTAGACATAATAAGAGGTATCGCCACACTATGTATCCTATTTGCGAATCTACCCACTATGACGGGACTAGATCCCTTTAATCAGGCAGGTTACACCGGTACAGATAAAACGATTCGTTTTTTAGTAGATTTGTTTATACAAGCAAAGTTCTACACTATTTTCGCATTCTTATTTGGAGTAGGATTTTATATCTTTATGAAAAATACAGAAATAAAAGGATATCATATGTATAAGCTATTTACCCGGAGACTATGTATTTTACTAGTCTTCGGTTTACTCCACTTCACCTTTCTATGGTATGGAGATATTCTACATGCGTATGCTATAGCTGGATTTATTCTATTGTTCTTTTATAAGCGATCTACTAAGCTTATTTTTATAACTGGTTGTAGTTTCCTAACGGTTAGTTATGTATTACATATTATTGTATTTTTACGAGCAAGTTCTTCTATTACTGAAGTACCAAATTACTATCAATATATGTTTACAGGTAACACTACCAATCACACTGTAAATCTATTTATACATTATTCTCATCAAGTAAAAGCACGTCTTTTCTTTCTAATGACTCAGGAATTCCAGCAACTACTCATAGGAATTCCGGAATATATAGGCTTATTTTTAATCGGGTTATGGGCTGGTAAGAAAAATATTTTTAAAAGGGTACCGGAATTAATAAAGAAAATTAGATTTTTACAGTGGAGTTCGTTATGTATCTCATGCCTTCTCTCTTGTCCTATTATCTACTACTTTATAAAAACAGATGTCTATTACTCTCAGGATGTACAACTATGGATTCTATTTGGAGGGAAAATGCTAGCTATATTCTATATTTGTACTCTACTGAGAGTTTGTGAGAATAAAAAATATATAGAATGCCTGCACCCCTTTATGAACGTTGGCCAGTATGCTTTAACGAATTACATCACTCAAAGCATACTTACGCTTGTGATTCTTTCGTGGTGCTTTAAAGATGTCTCACACTTATATTACTGGCAACTATGTATCTTTGGGCTTTTAATTATTTTTGTACAAATACTATTCAGCAAGATTTGGAGTAAATATTTCCGCTATGGTCCTATTGAGTGGATATGGAGAAAAGGAATTTATAAGAAATAGACTATTTTTTACCAGCTACATGCAATTAACTGAAAAAAATGTTAAAATATTATATGAAAGATTAAAGATATATTTGTGGTTGTAAAATGGTGTTATTAAAATTAAAGTGGTTCAAGTCAGAGAAAGGCACCTTTTGGTGCTTTTTCTCTGACTTGAACCTATATTCCATAGAAATCCACTTAACATAATATAAGGTAATATTAATTTAATTATAAAGATAGGTGATAATATGTTTAGTATTAACAATAACCCTCGAAAAAGTAAAATACGAAAAGTTAAATTACAAGTACCTGGTGATGTGAAATATGAACTTCACACTACTTATAACTTGTTATTAAAGGAGGGATATCAGGTTTTATCTGTAATCAATATTAAAAATGGTGGTATCATTGTGTACCGTCATTTATATGAAGATACCAATTTATACGAAGAAAATTCTATTGTATTAAAAATTCGATTAATTACAAATAAAGGAACGGTTTTCCCTGAGCCATATCTGTACGCACATTATATATCGGCAAGAACCACTATAGACCTTGCTGATATATTTATTGAAGAACCAATACGTAACTTGGGGTTAGGAAGCATATTAATGAAACATTTACTACAAATAGCAGTAGAATCTCAGGTAGACAAAGTAACTGGTCTTATGGTTAGTGATGATAGTCAACATAAAGCCAAACAAATTAATTTTTATATGAAACATGGATTCGAGATATCTGGTAATCGTCTTTTATGGAAGCAAAGCGCATAAAAATCAAAAATATTAAATTCACAAAAAGAGGATGCTATACCTTTTATTGAGTATAGTATCCTCTTTTAAAACATCCTATTTCAATGTCATGTGTGCAAGCACCACATTTTTATCAAGAAATCTGAAGTATGACAACAATTAAGTTCATACTAGCATGAACAACAAATGATATTAGTAACCTATTGGTACGCACATATACTACAGCAAGTACAAGTCCAATTAAAAAATAACCAAATATAAACGGAAAATCAAAATGCATAATAGAAAAGAACAATGAGCTTATTATTATGCTCCAAGTTTGCTTAAACTTAGACATTAAAATGTTTATGGCCGCATAACGAAAAACAAACTCTTCTACTAACGGTGCAAGAAGAACAATTGAAATAAGTGCCACAGGAGATATTGCTGCTGCAGCGACTGTATTAGACGTATTTGCTGATTGCGTAGTTAGCTGAAATACACTCTTATCTAATACACTACCAACCATCTGCGCAAGAAATACGAATATGATCCCAACTAAAATCCATATGAATGATTTTCTTGATAATTTAATCGATAACTTTGGATCACTTATTAATTCTTTACTATATATAAGAAAAAAGATTATCAGCGTAAGTGAAAACCCAATTAGTTCCCAATGCACAAGAAGTTTTTGGATTGCTTGCTGTTGGTTTCCCTGAATATCATACCAACCTGTCTTTGCTAGCAATAGTACACCTATTATCCCTACAAATTGTGTCATAACAAAATAAATCAAAATGACGAAACCCGATTTATATTTAATACCACTACTCATATTCTTAATTCCATCCTCCACTTTCTTTATCTTTTCGATACCACTCATTACAGCAACAATAAGCACAAAATGCTAGATAACTAGCATTTCAGCTACTAATCGCTCCCACATAATTATTCTGCTTAGTTTTCTAACAAACTAATTCGTTGTAAAAACTTAACTGCAAAGTACCCTCTAAACTCTTCTAGAAAAACCACTTGCGTGCCACTCTCTGCTGTAAACTGATCTGTCCTACAAGTCCATACTTTTCCGTCATAACGCTTTGCCTCTAAGCAAGTGTGCATTACTACCTTGTCGCCTACCTTTAATCCGTCCATCACACCAAATACCGTTTGATATGCTTCTTTATATCTACGTTTTATGAAATCAACTTGCTTCTTTGTTCTAACATTTGCAAAACGTCCCTTCATATAATCCGAGCAAACGTGATCTATATCTTCTGGAGGACCGGTAAAGTAAGTAGAGCATTGCTTACCTCCACTTGTTGTATAAGTCATTTCCACTCCACCACGTTCATCTTTTATCATTTCAAGTGTTGGCTTCATGCTTGCACCTCTTTTAATTCCACCTTCCATTTCTCTTGAAATCTCACAAATGTTTCATTTGAAAATCGAACAGCTGCACTTGGATATTTGTACTGAAAAAAACCGTCGTCAAATTGTATCTTTGTTTTGTCGTACCAATATTGAAATGCTACTTCATTTGAGTAATCTTCCAAATCTACCTGTAATTCCTCAATAAGCTTCCATTCTGTCCTTGCATCATCTTCTGTAAAGCGCCCTTCTCTGCGATCATATAGCAAATTCTTTTTGATATAAGTAATGGTTCCTTCAATATCAACCACATCTTCTTTTGCAATTTTGCAAAGTATCTGATCCGGTCTTCGGCTAATTAAGTATTCTTCTATACTTTTGTTTCTTCCTAATGAAAACCAATGAGAAAAGTTACCGAAGTCTGTAACAGCTGTAAAAACTCCGGATTGATCGTATAAAAATACCCCCCATCCTTCTCCATCTACTGACGGAACTGTATAACGATATGCGGCTGTTTGTGTCATTCTCATTTCTCCTTTTTTGTATGTAAATAAAGACTTTGTACAGTTATTTTGTTCGCCAATTTTTGTAGGATAACGCTCCTTTGTAATACGTAAAATCAACTCTAGGCAAAAGAATCCCCAGTTCCCTTCCGCCTTGATGAATACCAAACCAAATACCTTCATTTTCCCATGTATCCCGTCCTAATCGAATTTCTTTAAAGCTACTTACATACGGGTACAAAAATCTTTCTAAATAGGATTCATACGTATTTTGAAACATTGGAAAATATGCAGATACATCGGACATAGGGTCTTTATATTTTTCCTTATAATATTCGTAAAACTTCTCTCCCTCTATATCTAAAAAGAATTGAAATTCAATGCTTTCTTTCCCTTCTGGTGGAAATAATACATATATATCTTTAAACACTAGCTTCCTCCGTCCTCTTTATAAATGTTATATATTGATTTAACAATTATAATTCCATAGATATGTATCAAACCTCATGCAACCTTCAAATGCTTTAATCCCATTTCAAGCGCACCAGTTCCACCAAATCCTTGATTAAATAAAAGGGGGACATCATACTTCTTTGCGTACTCTTTTGCTACATCAATAGATACATGGCCACATGCACCTTTTTGAATGACAATAACATCACATTTTTTTATAACACTTCGAAAGGTTTTCTTTACGCCTCCGTGATTTTTCCCATCATGGAAAATAACCTGGCAATCTCTTTTTTTGGCCAACTTCTCTAACGTTCTTCCATTTGATCCACCTAAAACTAGAATTGTACTCATTCCCATTCACTCTCCTTATCTTTCTTCTTTATGTACGTACTTGGTGATGTTAATAACACAAGTGTACAAGCTACAATATTCATTAATACGAAACAAATTAATAATAATATAACGAAAATTGGTGACAACAAGATGAGAATAAAGCCACTTACTACCAAGCATATAAAAATAAAGCCATTGCTCATGTCTTCGTAACCATCTAGTCCTTGTACAATATTCAAACTATGCATCCATACTGTGATACTATCCCAATTTTCTATTAACAGATAGCCACCACCCAACAGAAAAGCCCAGCCAAGCAACGTTCCTAATAATCCAGAATTTCGTCCTATATAATACCCCGAAACAAAATTCGCAGCAGTACCAATTAACATTCTCATTTGTATTCCTCCATATCCATTTCATTTAGCGTTATATACAAATTTCTTTTAACCATGGTTTTATTATATCAGAAAATTATGAATATTCAATAAATAATTTTAGGTACTCTTTATTTTTTTATAAAAGGGTTGTGTTTTTCTCCACAACCCTCACTTTCTTCTTAATCCACAGGTACTTCTTCTTGTCCATGTGGAATTTGTTCAATTGGTGTTACAATTTGAGCATATTTGTTTACCTGCACTTTAAATTGTCGTGGTTCTAAGAAGTTTACCTGTTGAATTAAAACTTCAATATGAAACGTATCTACTTTTTTCCCACGATCAATTTTGGTAATACGCGCATTGTAAAACTTATCTCCATTTAGAAAATACCTTTGAACAGCTTCTGCAGCCAGCATACGCTCATTACTTGTCATCTTCATTGGTTCAATACCAAATCCAGCCTTTGTAAACAAATACGGAACATCATAACTACTATTAGAAATTTTTCGTAGTAAATCCTCTACAGTTTTTGTCTTTGCGATATATTCCTCTTCCTTTGTATCAAATCCCTTTGGCTTATCTCCAAGCATCTCGATTTCATCTTGATTGACTTGCTCTTCCTCTTGTACTTGAGATTTCATCATGTAACGATGAATCGTATTATAAGTAGCAACGCCTACTACCAACACAATAATCCCCAATATAACTAAGTACTTACGAGGCAGATTCGCTAACACATTCATGACTTTCTTCATTTCTTCACATCCCATATCAGTCTATAACATTACGAATTTGCGTCATATGTTGACCTCTTGCCGTATAGTTTAGACCTGTAATTTGTACACCTTTATTATCACCAATATGAATCATTCTTTGATTCCCCATATAAATTGCAACGTGCCCTGGGTTTTCATAGAAAATAAGATCCCCTGGTTGTGCATGATTGATATCTGGTACTGGTTTACCTTGTCCGACTTGAGCACCTGTCCAATCTCCAAGTTGTACACCTATGCTTGTTCTAAAGACATACTGCGTAAATCCTGAACAATCTGAAGAGCCACCTGGTGGATTACGGTCTCCTAATACATATCTGACTTTTCCTTGCCCTAGCCATTTTTTCGCTTCTTCCAGTACCTTTTGTCGTTTAGCATTTGTCATGGTAGGAGAACCACCAGATGATAACCCTGGATCATCATTTTTCTTAAAGAACTTCATTGGATCCATCGGTTGATCGTTTATACGAATTTGGAAATCTAAATGGACAGCGTATCCAAGCATGTTCAGAACACCACCAACATAGTTAGAACCACCCATTTCCCCGATAATTTGTCCTTTTGTTACCATAGTTCCTGGAGTAACTGAAATCTTACTCAAGTGTAAATAACGGGATACAATGCCATTTCCATGGTCAATATAGACACCTAGACCACCGTAGTTTACATATCCTGTTTGAGCTGTAACTATTCCTGCTTCCATCGACCATACAGGGTCTCCTGGTTTTCCAGCGGTCATGGCTCCAATATCTACAGCATTATGCGGTTTGTTATTATGAATTTCATCAAATGTACCTGTAATACGCCCTGATTTCGTTGGCCATTTCCAACCTTTATCAGAAATCCATTCTCCATCTCCATTTGCTACACAACCTAAATCCTTGTAATATTTTAAAACTTTGGAAACATATGTAAAATCCCCGTAACACGCATTTACCTTGGTTCGAAAGTTATTCGGATCGGAGCAACCACCTGGATTTAAATGATTCTTACTTCTTGAGAACTCAATAGCTGTTTCTTCTGAATAGCCACCCTTTGCTAAAGCGTAACTAATAAAACCTTCGCCAAAGTTGTATGACTGCAAAGCGAGTGCAATGTCACCATTGGCCTTTCCTAGTACATCTTTAAATTCCCGTACACCTGCTTCTATAGAAATATTGGGATCTTTAATACACCCTACACGAGCATTTCCCTTTACACCAATACAAGATGAGCTCATATCTCCATATTGCCCCTCTGAAGCCTGCATCGGGTCATTTCCTGCTCCACCTGATTCCTGCATCATTTGGGCAGCCAAAATACCAACATATTGAGCAACACCATGTTTTTCTGCCATTTCTTTAATTTTTGGAAGATATCCTGTAACTTTTGCATTAAGATTGACAGGCTCCCCGCCAGGGCTCACATTACCTACACACATACCACCAACAAAATTACTAGAAGGTGCTAGATGTCCATACATACCTTCTAACATCCCGGCTTCTAATATCTCACGCGCACGCTCTTTTTGACTTTTACTAAACTTTGCGAGTTCCATAGCTTTCTCTAGCCCATGAGAAGATGTTGTCACTTTTTTACTTCCACTCGCATTAATCTCATCTATTTTTTTCTTAAAATCTGTATCTCCTAATATCTTTTTTACATCTGGTCCGGAGTAACTTTCAGATTTTGTTTTTTGCATCTCCTTTTTCTTTTTTTCGCAAGGACCATTCGGTCCCGCCTCGCATACCTCTTTTTCCGTATATTCTTCATATTGGATATCCAAGAAATATGATATAGCATCATGCGGATCTTTACCAGTTAAATCATTATCATATCGTGCCATGTCAAAGGCGACGACCTCTTTCCAATCCACATTCAAAGCCATTGAGACTTCCATATATTTTTTTACTTGTTCCTCTGTCTTATCTTCATCATCGGTAAAAGGTACAAAAGAGACTAAAATCACACACACAGCAATAATTACTCCCATTACCAAAGCGGCAGGTACTCCAACCGCTGCTACAACAGCACCCACAATTTTTAATATACCTGCTTTTAGCATTTTGGCAGCAGCTTTCGCTGCCGCCCTTCCTGCTTTTCCTGCCAATTTTGCCATCTTCCCGCGTGCTTGCATCCCTTTTTTCTTAATAAAGTGGGAAGCTACATCTTTTAAAGGATTACTTTTTTTCTGTTCATTTGGATCGTTAGGATTTTGACTCATAGACTTATCACACCATATTTTCCATTTTGAGAATTTCTTCCTCTTCGCTGCGCTAAGCGAGGATTTGGCGCAAATGGAATCAGATTTTGCGGGTCATGTTCTGATAAATTCAGATGCGTCTCTGTACGAACAACTTCGTCCTGTGTATGTGTGACTAAAATTTCTTCTTTTGGCTTAATACTACTGTCTTTCACTTCACAAGCTCTTTCAATCCTTTGGTTTGCTTGTAAACGCGTATCTCCTTTTCCGAATGGCGAAATACGTGACACTGTACCGTCTGTTGTTGTCGCAACCATGTAACTACGATCTCTTTCTACCACCATTTGTACATTCTTATAACCACCTTGGTCTAAATCAGACATATAGAAGTGACCATTGTCTACCTTGTGATTGACCGTAAGTGGTGGTTCATTAAATACCGGTTTCTGTTGCAACGGTCTTTGATTTTGATTTCCTACTAATTGATTTGGATTTACATTGATCGAGCGATTGATATTGATTTTTCCACCACTTGAATCTTGTATATAGGCTGGAGATGCTTTCGCACCATTACGATACTGCGTTAATTGTCCATCTGAAATATTTAAGTCCTGATATACGACTTGTCCAGATCGTATACTGCTATCTCCACTACCATAACGAGATACAACTTGCGTCATACCACTAGCGTCTTTTGCTTCAATCCAAGATTTATTATTTGTCGTCACAAGACGTACGGCACCTTTTACAACCGATTGCGCGCCTGTATGATCTGTTGTTGTCGGTACCATCTGTTGAATTTCCTGAATCTCTTTTGCTTCTGTACGAACTGCACTGTTATACGGATTATGTTTACTTACCATACGTGCAGTTGCTTGATAAGCACCCGCACCACCAATCACACCTGCGGCGTAACTTAAGCCTTTTGTCACATTATAGTGACGCTCTGCTGCATTCCCACCTAATGATGTATTAACTGCAGCAGTAGTCCCACTTATTACTCTTTGTACTGCATTCCCTCCGGATTGTTGTACAGCACTCGCGGCACTAAAGTATGCATTTGATACCGTATCAATGCGATCCGCAAGCATAAGGTGTTTCGCACCTTCCATTACACTCATGCCAAGTTTTGTACTTTGCTGTGTCATACGTCCCACTGCGGAAGTTGGGATAGACATTTTACCAGCACTTTGTGCAATATTCGCTACACTTGTTGATGCATCTGCATAAGAGCGTTCAATTTCCGCAACGGAAAGATCTCCTGCACGTGCTATACTCGCTTGCGTTTGTGTCGCTGCATATACAGCTTTATTGATTGCGCCACCTGTCGCAACGCCATGTGAACGAACACCTTGAATCGCACTAGTAATTCCAGAACCTACTTGTTGGCTCACCGTTCCAAGACTTGCATGGCTTTGTAAACCTTTCGTTAATTGCGAAGCAAAGGCATCTTTATTAATATACGATTGATTATGTAGACTCTTACCACTCATATCTTTTGCCTGTACGGGCATCGCTCCCGCTTGTACTGCCGCTTGTTGTGCGACTGCTTTAAATTCATTTCCTTTTTCATTCAGGTGAGACTGCCAAGCTTGCTCTTTTTGTGGTTGAGACATAGTTGGAGACAACTTTTTCATAAAGCTTGCCTGTTGTTCTGCTGCATAGCCCTGTTTAAAGGATTCTGTAGAGGCTTGTACTAGGTTCCCAACATTACTTACTTGTTTTGCTTGCTGACTTCCATTTCCACTTGTCAAACCGTGTGTTTTCACACCATTAACTGCCTTCTGAATACCTGCCGAACTGGATATACCCATAGCATTTAAACCAGGATCTTTTTGTAACTGTTGTGATAAATGAGAAGCGAAAGCTTCTTTATTCGCATAGTTTGTACCGTCTTTTTGCTGTACAATACCAGCTGATTCCGCCGCTTGTTGTGCATAATTTTTGAAGCCTTGTACTTTTTGATCTAAATGCTTATTCCATGCTGCTTCTTTTTCTTGTTGCGGCATATCTGCAGGGAATTGTTTCATAAATCCAGCCTTATGGTCTGCACTATACGCTTTCTTAAATGCAGCAGTAGAAGCGCCGACAAGAGCACCGACTTGTCCCATATTTTGATGGCCACTTTCTAACGTTTCTCCTTTTACATCCTCGACTGCTTTTCCGACTTTTCCTAATGCAAGTCGAGAAGCAAACGCATCTTTATTCACATAGGACTTATCAAACAGATTATTTCCTTGTTTGTCCTTCGCATCAACTGGCATAGCTCCCGCTTTTGTTGCCGCCTGTTCTGCGTGATTTCTAAATCCTTGTACCTTTGTGTTCAGATGATCGTTCCAATGTTTCTCTTTCTCTTCTGCTGACATATTTTCTGGTAACTGACTCATAAACGTGTCTTTATGGTCTGCCTCATACCCCTTTTGGAATGCATTCGTTGCAGCCTTTACTAAATCTCTAGCATTTCCATATGGTGTAGCGGCTTTCTTCATATTTTGTAAATCTTGTTTCCGCTGATTTGAGAAACGAGACATTTGATCACTATTTGTTTTCGCTACTTTTTTAGCAATCTCTGCATCAGATGCACCAGGGAATGCTTGTTTTAAACGGCTTGCAACTGCAGAATCCGGATTATCTGCTTTCCAATTTTCAAAGTCTTTTGTAGCTAAATCCTGTGCGATATCTTCATCGGTTAGTTCCGGATAAGATTCGCCATTTAGATTTGAATACGTGTCCGCACCCTTTTTTACACTGAAACCAATATGTTTTCCTAAAGCCACAGCTCCTTCGCCGACTGCAGCAACACTTCTACCAGCCACTGCACCAGGAGCACTACCTAATGCACTTCCAACTTGCGATCCTGCTACCATCGCTCCCGGTCCAAGACCAGCTCCCGCTGCCATACCTGCAAGTCCTGTCGCTGCTTTACCAATTGAACTTCCAATTTGACCAGCTTTTAACATACGAGCTGCACGAGATGTTGTACCAACATCTGTCCCTAAATTCGCTCCTAATGCATCTTTCGGGTTATCCGCATCTTCTTTATTATCTTTCTCTCCATCTTTCTTTTCTTTCCCTTTATCTTTTGCGCTGCGGTAGTCATCACGAACACCTTTAACTAGCCCGGCCACACTTGCTAAAGCACCCATACCCATCATCGTACCTGCTCTATGAATACCAGCGGATGCATTGGTGCTAAGGCCAATAAAGCTTTTCACGATTTCACCAACTGGGATAAACATCGCAAGTAATATTAATTTTATAATAGGATTTTGCGCACCCCCAATAAGTGTAATAACTAACCATAGGGTAATTGCGTGAATCGCTTGAATTAATACTGCACCCATAAGTTCACGAATCCAATATAAAGTCTGTTGTTTCTTTTGTGGGAACATCCACATTCCTACCATTACAGGGCCTAGTAACATTAATACGTATAGTGTCACAGCACGCATTAAATAATAAAAGTTTGCCCATATCATTAATCCAGCTTCAATAAATAGTCCGAATATGATAAACATATAATCATTTTTATGGTCTTTCATTGAAAGTTCTGTAATCGTCTTATTATCTGCCAGTCCATTCTTTAATAGAGGTATTTGCTGATCTGGGTTAAAATTCCCTAACGCCTCTTTAAACTCTACTATAATCCAAGAATTTAGATCAAAAATAAAATTATAAAAGAAATCTAAATGCCAGAGGCAAATCGAGATAATCATTAAGTCTTTTGCATATTCAATTAATGCCGTGCGATTATTTGGATTCAGAGTCGTTGCTGAATATTTTGCTGCTGTAATTACTACACTGACGAGAACACAAAAAGCAACAAGTTTAAACATGACAGGCATACCGGTATCTAATACATTCGTAACTGCATTCTTTTCATATAAAAAATCTAGATTAGATTTATCTCCACCAAAGACTAGAACTGGAATAGTATCCATAAATCCATAAATAGGCGCTAGTAGGGCCTTTACCATATGGATAACAAGGCCTCCGACCCAATCTATTATTTTCTCAAGCATAATTTCACCTTCCTTTACAAAGGTACGCTACTATCCTGCGTACCCTTGTACTTTCTTCATATTGTTTAAAAGCTCTTGAAGTACCGCTTCATTCGATTCAATAAACATCATTTCTTTATCTGATGGATCTGTTTGAATCCAAACCGAACTATCTCCTACACGGAAGATTCCTTCTCCTTTTCCAGGGTTGTTTAGGATAATATCTAACTCCCCAGCAGTTAAGTTAAAGTTCTCTTGAATCTTTTTCTTATCAATCTTATTTTGTTCTAAGAAGAAATAAGAGAAAGTAGATTGCAAGATACCACGAGCTTTTACATTTTCTAAAATACGAACAAAGTCCTGACTTGCCCAACACATACCGGCATTTCTTTTACGTGAACGACGTGCTACTTTTTCTAAGAAGTTAACCGTTTGTTCATAATCGATAAACTGCCACATCTCATCCACATACAGTACTTTTCGTTTGATAGCGTGTTCTGGACTCTTAATCCAGTGCTCCCAAATATAGTTCAAGATAACGTGGAAAGCGATTGGTTTTAAGAATCCTTCTTCTAAATGACTAATATTAAAGTTAACAACACGTGATTCATTTAACTGTGTTTCTACACCACGACCAAAATGACTTTGCCCATCAAATAATGGTTTTGACCCATCACGTAAGAACGGACGAATCGCAGCGATTAACTCTTCTGCCTTCACATCGTCTCCATGATGTTCTACTATGACATCGTAGATTTCTTTTAACTCCGGCTCTGGCTTTCTTACTTGAGACTGAATTAATTGTCCATCCACCTTCTTCACTTCATCTGTATATAAAGAAGAAGGATGTGAAGTAATACCATGTTTATCAAACACTTCACGGATTGCATCTTCTAGCATCGTACGTTGGAATACATTTAATCCTGGTTGATCAAAGTCTTGCCCACGAATAATAATGTCAAAGAATCCTAGTATTTCATTGATTTTCTCTAAAATTGGTACAAATCTCACATACTTTACGCCATCACGTTCTACGAGTTCTTTCTTATCATATTGTTCAAGTGCTTCTAGTTCTTCATCTTTATCCGTAATCTGAAGCTCTGTTACAGCAATTGCACAAGGGTTAATAATGATATTACTTTCAGGTGAAATGTTTAGGTTAATACCACCTAAACGTTTTGTAATTTTTACAAACTATGATGATAGGTAAGGCTTTGATGTAATCTCCACCTTTTCCCCCACCTCACACCGTACGTGCTAGTTTCCTAGCATACGGCGTTCCATCGTTTCCAACTGACTTTAAAATCAAATTATGTTACTATCGGTTCATTTCCAGCTTTAGTTCTTAGCACATTCAGTTTATCCATTTGTTTCTTGTTAAGTTTAAAAGACCGAAGGTAATGTGTAATCTTATTAAGATTCGTCATGTGAATCAGTTTGTGTATAAACCAATCTACAATTACCAAGTTGTTGTACTTGTCATCCCCACCTTGTTTAATGGGAACAATGTGATGACAATGAACACGTTCAATACCAATTTCCTCACCAGTTACATAACACTTACCATATTGAGCAACGTATTTTGATATCCTATTATCGTTGTACTCAATACTTTTATTCTTCGAATAAGTCCTCATAACTTGGTTGAGAACATCCTTAGGTATTGCCTTAAGATTACTATGTACTTTATTACGCCCCGTTTCCGTATAGTTACAGATAACCTGCGAAAAATTCCACGGGTTTTTATGATGTATTCCTGTAACTGGTAAGAGTGGAGTGTTCTGTACAACGTAAATCTTAGTGTTAGGTTGTATTCCTTTGGTCTTCCTTTTAAAATTCACAGATGTTTCACAGAACTTCATGTGCTTCATATTGTTTCTAAGTCTGGTTCTTATGACTCTTCGCAGAGAGTAATTTACCTCCGTTAAATCCATGTAAATTGTAACCGCATATTTAAAGTAATTTTGTATACCAAGAAGGGTTGAATTAAATTGAGTAACTTTCTCTGAAGTGGGCTCCTTTTGAATTCCTTTGATTCGTTCTTTTAGTTGTCTTTTAGCTTTTGTAATAGCTTTGTCGGACATACTGGTTTTTGCAATATATCCAAATTTAGCTTTACCTTGTTTAACCACTTTGATTTTGAATCCAAGGAAAACTGACGAGTTTTTCTTGAGATTAACCACTTTGGACTTTTTGGGGTTAATTTCTAATCCCAAGCGGGATTTGAGAAAATCAACTGTCGCATGATAAAAGCGTTGTGCTTCATCATAAGTCCGACACATTATTTTGAAGTCATCCGCGTATCTCACTACATAACCACATTTTAGATTCGTGTACTTCCTAGCATATTGTCGAAACCCTAAATGCCGAGTAGAGATTCTGTGAGGTTTGTAGGTTTCCCATTGGCTACTTATCCACCAATCAAGTTCATTTAGAACAATGTTGGAAAGTAAAGGAGAAATAATTCCTCCTTGCGGAGTACCCTTATTGGGAATACCCTCTCCTTCTATCTCAGATTTAAGGATTTTTGAAATAACACATAGAAGTGATTTGTCTCTTATTCCCAGAGTCCACATTTGCCTTAATAGCTTTTTGTGGCATACATTATCAAAGAACCCCTTAATGTCAATATCAACACAGTAGTGTTGGTGACCTATGTTAATAAGACTTACAACTCTACTTAGTGCATGGTGTGTACTTCTGTTCGGTCTAAATCCATAACTATGGTTATGAAACTTAGCTTCACAAATAGGTTCCAATACTTGGAGGATAGATTGTTGTACTAATCTGTCCCAAATTGTTGGAATCCCCAGGGGTCGCTTCTTATCACTGCCCTCTTTTGGGATAAGGACTCTTTTAACTGCTTGTGGTTGATAGTTATTTAATCGTTTCCTAACTTCATGAATAATCTTTGTATCGTTTAGGTGCCAAATATCTTTAATGGTTAAATTGTCAACTCCAGCCGTGTTACTCCCCTTATTAGTTTTGATGTTGCGGTATGCCAATCTAATATTTTCTTCCGAACCGATAATATCAATTAATTTATAGAAATTGTTACCATTAAGGCTATTAGAATATAACTCATCATACTTTCTTTGCATGTCGTAATATTCACTGTGCCTTAGTTTAGTTTTCTTTAACATGGGCTGTAACCTCCCCTTATTTACTGGAGGTTTACATCTCTTTAGTCTTACTCGAAACCATGTCAACCATAAGTAACAGTCAGTTTTCAATCGACTAGTGGCTATCCCTCCACGTTCATTACACGTTTCATAGGTACTGTGCCACCACTTTCACTGTCATAAACCTAGGTTATACAATTTACAATTGTTTTCCCTAGAACCACTTCATCGGAAGCAAGCCCTCAGTGTTGACAGCTTACCACGTTCCGTCATTCCTATCTGTGCATATACCGTTAGGTTTCTCCTATGAGCCTGCTACCTTGATATTGCCTGTAACAATATATGGACTTTCATAAAGGCGAGTTTTACTCATCCACAGTAGCGACACTAATTGTGTCAGTAAGCCTTTCGACTTACTTCCGATATAGACCCGTACCATCAGAGATTCGTCCGCACATACCATACTCTATTGGTTCATAGTGCATACTAACCATAGGTAATTTATAGACTTCCGGTTTATAGGTTACACCACCCACCTCTGAGTGACTTTCGTATCCTATAGGATTACGGTAACTCTCAACCGACTTCACCGAGCTTCATACAGTTCAGTTCTTGCTAACTTCACTGCATGTCGGAGTATTAAAGGAAGCCCTTCAAGGCGTTACCCTATCATTTGACTTCTTGGAATGACAGTTCACTGTTGAACTGTAAGTTCGACAATGCCTAAGCTTTTCACTTAGGAACGTGTCGCACCTCCCTCTGGATCGATAATCATTGCATGTGTATCTGCAAGTGATGTTTCACGAGCGAGCTTCATTTTTAAAAGTAAACTTTTCCCGGAACCTGAAATTCCTGTCACACCAATGTTATAGTTTGGTGGACGATAATCTGCATTCCCGAATGAATTTAAAAATTCTACTTGGCCAGTAATTTTATTCTTTCCTATTGGTATACCACCGTTAAATCTTCCGGATCCTGACACAAAGGGTGCAAATGTACATAGAGCACGTCTATCGATGTTCCGATAAGTATCTTGCAGCGTATTTGGTGCCCCTAGTGGCATAGTAGCTTTCAAACCACTTTTCACACGGTTCCAAGTACTTGCTATCTTAAAATGAGATGCTTGCATTTCATCTTCAATATACTCACATAAAACGTCCAATTCTTTCTTTGATTCTGCGTAAGCAACACCCATTGTACTCACCATATACGAGTCGTTTTCATTGAACTGGATTTCATCCATTAAATTGTTTGTATCTTGAATTTTTGCATCTAAGTCTTTTTCTTGGTCAATGTTTCCTCGTGTACGTTGGAAAGAAAGATTCGAACGTAACATTGTCAGCTGCATATCTAATGATCGCATTGCCTTAGCTTTTGGCTCTTTATGAATATCAATCATGACATCCACTTCCCCGGCTGAAGTTAACATGTTCAGCCAATTCGTTTGCATCATACGTGGATATCCATCACGTGGAATATAAAACGGACGGAAGAACGTATTACTTCCTAAAGATTGTTTAATAACCCCATAATCTTCTGCATCAATTTTCATTCCTTCTGGGGCAATAACATCAAACACTGTTGTTTGATTGTCTAATTGCGTCGGTACTTCCTCTTCTTCCAACTCTTCCTCCTCTAGCTCCAATTCGTCCCTCTCTTCTGCTTCTATTTTTTTCTTTTCCTTTTTCTTTCTTCCGAACAACTTCATGTTTACGCCACCCCGTTATTTGATTTTTCTGCCTTTTCTTCTGCTAGCACTTTCTTCATTAACTCTAGTTTTCTTTCATTTGTTTCCCCTGTTGAATAGAGGGAGAAATTCTCATTTTCAATTAAGTCCTGGAAACGAGCTTTTACAGCTTTCCGACGGTTAAATGCTACATATAAAAGTTCTATTAATTTATCTTTCGTTAACATTTCTACATTAATTTTTGCTTTCGATAGTAGATTTCGAGAAGCATTATAACGGCGATATAATTCGTTAAACGCCTTATCCACAATCTTTTCTTCCAACTCTTCCTCTGTATCAGCAGTAATCGTACTAATATCAACCTTGTATGGATAAATTAAATAACGCTTTTGTTCATATCGAGGTTGCGAACGCTGCCAGTACTCTAAGTTATCGATAACTTCTTGGCCATATAGAACCGTCTCTGGTGTAAGGTCCTTCGCACCTTTCATCGTTTCTGTCATTTTGCGTACAGGATCTGTTAAATCCACAAACTTACTTTGAATATATACTTTCGTATTAAATTCTAATGTGGTTAACCATGATTCAATTTTGATATCAATTGCTTCTTGTTCCATATTGGAGAGTAAATAATAGTTAACTGGATGTGCTTCCGCAATCAGAACAAATGTATCATCATGATATCGAATCATATGATTATCGATTTCCTTAATGTCTTCTACAAAAGCACGAAAGAAGTCAACATTATCCTCATCAATTTCCGATTCAGCAGGCGTATTTTTTTTATTTTTCTTTCCAGCTTTTTCAGTAGTGTGTTTCTCTACTCCACCTTGCTTTTTCCCTTTTTTCTTAGAACCAAACAGCGGTTTTCCATTCATTTTCCGATAAAAGAAAAATCCCACAATGGCTATTGCTGCAAAATATATCATTTCTAACATTTATAAGTTCTCCTTTGCCCATGTAGTTGGCTCGTATCCTTTTCTCCACTTACCTTTTTCGGAACGGCTACGCATTTTAATAAGTAGATACTTATCTAGATACATGTGTTGTTTTTCTTTATATATAAACGCAAACGTTATAACACCTATTACCGTCGGTAGTGCTAAAATTAAGCAAATAAAAAACGCTACTACCGCATCAATAGGTGCAAATAGTCGCCATAAAAATGGTACATATAAATAAAGGGATGCTCCGCCACCTAATAGATAAATCAATTGGCGTTTGCTCAGCACACCTAATAGTGTTTTTTGTTCCGAAGTCATATCAACAGGAACGGTTACTTTTCTCATTTTGTTTCCTCCCTTGTATAAGAGAAGCTCTCCCCAAATAGAGGAGAGCTTGTACAAACTCTTATGTTAGATTGTCGTAACCCAAGCAGCGATATCGTAAGCTTTGATCATGACAAAGCCTCCAATTGCCGCGCAAGCTAAACCAATCATAGCTTGTGTACGGTTTTCAGGGTTCTTCCCTTGTGCTCCAGATAGTTTAATAGCTGCAAATACAACGCAAGCTGCTACCCAAATTCCCCCAAAACCAATTAAGGTTTTCACCAAAGTGTTCATGCTTTTTTGAACGGTTTCAGCATTACCGCCACCACCATTACCACCAAGCCCTTTCGAAAAACTATTTTTTGCCAGTAAGAAATCTCCTACTGATGTTGTCATAAGTTTTGCAGACAACCAATTCAACATAATTCCTGCACCTCCGGGTGTTTTTGCTCGCAAAACGCAAAAAGACCCCAATACACGCACACGCCCCCTAAGGACATGGCGCATATTGAGGTCTTCTCTTATATGCGAACTGATTAAATTTATATTTTATTGTAAAATCTTATTACGTTTATATTATAGCAATACGATTTTAAAAATACAACCCCTTATTTACACCTTTATTACTTTTTGTCTACTTTGTTTGGATCGTACCATACCATTTTTATTATATCGTATTCAAATTTGTAGCAAAAAAAATGTGTAGATTCAAACCAAGGCTAACCACAAAAAAATAAGTGCAGATATAATATTTTAAATTAAACTGTATTCTAGATAACTAGCTATATATTCAATTTTGTACGACATATCGTTTTTTCTTAATGTTAAAATGAAAGAAAAAGGAGACTTGTTCATGAGTGAATTAATCAGTGATGTATTGGTTGGGATCGTTATGTCGATTCCTTCAAAAAAGGAAAAAATGATTCGTAAAAACTTTAAGTTATTGAAAAAAGAAACGTGGTTTAAAGAGATTGAACAAAGATACGGTAGATTAATGGTATTTAACTATTCCATTAGAGAACTTGTTAAAAAAGAGGATCTTGAGGCAATCTTAAAGGATGTTAAGAAGACTAATGAATTTCGTTATGAATTAGAGGAAATCCTAAAGCAAGAAAAAATATAGTTATAATCACAAAATGGGCATCAATTAAAAATCAAAAATAGGTAATTGTTTGTAATCACAATTACCTATTTTTGATCATTTATATTTACTCTTTATGTTTTAAAATTTCATTAACCTCTTCCACACTTAATTCAGTGGCTTCCGCTACTTTCTCTATAGGTACACCGACATGAATTAAATTGTGAATTATCTCTATCTTAGTTGCAATTCTAGTCTCTTCTGTGGCTTTCTTGGTAGCTTTTTCTTCTGCCGTTTCTATTTCTGATATTCTATCTTTTATTGCTTTTTCTCTAGCCTCATATAAGCGTAAAAAATCCTTATCGCTACTTAAACGCTCCCAATCCTCTATTGCTTTTTTCAAAACTGGATCTTTTTCCATTGCTATCGCCTCCAGGATTGTTGTTAATTTCTCATCCTCATGCGCAGGGAATAATAATAACCAACGCGCTAAAGAATTTTCCCATGGATTCATTCGTTCTCCTCGCCATTCTTGAATCACTTTTGGAATTTCAAGAAAATGCAACTGCATATTTTCAGTAATAATGCGCTTCGATTTCTTGTTCATCACTGTATTAACATTATGAAACTCTTGCTCTTCTGGAAACAGAATGAAATCTACTATGTTAATGCAAATGGTTGGTCTTAATTCTGTGTACTTCATCCCTTGAGTCATTTGAGAATAATACATGCCAGCCCAGTAGAACAAAGAACGCTCTATCATATCTTTTTTGTCTCGAACTTGAATCTCTATATTTAATTTTATACCATTATTCAGAGTAGCTCGCAAATCTAAAATAGATAATTTATCATCCTTCTGCTCTCTTGGAAGATGCGGATCATCTAAGTGCAAAGATGTAATTTCTTCATCAATAGATGATTGTAGTACCGCATTAAGAAACCCTATTAATATATCTTCATTTCCTTCTACTCCAAACAGACGCTTAAAAGCATAATCAACTCGTAAATTTACTAGATTCTTTTTTACATAGACACTCATGTTCTTCCTCTACCTTTCTCGTTTTAAAATTGTATTTTAGGACATAAAAAAAGATAGAATTACAATTCTATCTTTTCCCCCTCTATTCATCTCACCATATATGGATACTAGTTATTTAACATATACGAAATATCCTCTTCACACATATTTGTCGCATTTGCAATTGTCGTGATAGAAACTCCTTCACTATAAAATCGTTGAATGAGTTCCATTCTTTCTTGTTCCCTAGCTTTTTTGTCTACGTCCATTAATTGTTGCATAATATCCATATCCTTCATACACACCTTTCTTTTATATAAAATCCCCTAGTTAAACTGTTACGTGTATTGTAAAAGAAATTTTTACACTAATACTGCTACTTTGTTGTAAAATGTACAACTTTCTTTTAAGTTCACAACGATTTTTTATATTGTGCGAAAAACAGGCTTGAAAGAAGCTTGCATCGCATCATCTAAACCTTTCCCTTGTGCTGGGTTCCATGCTGCAATAATTACGTTATAGCCCTCTTTCTTTAACTCTGTCGCAAAAGCAATTAAGGCGGCTCTTACTTTTTCATTCTCTACTAAGTCAGCATCGAATGCTAAGTATACATTTTCTACGCCCATATCTTTTAATACTGGCATAACGATTCTCCATGCATTTACACCCGGAATCGCAAGAACTGTTGTCCCTACTTTAGCTATTTCTTCTTTATTTAGTCTTTGAGGAAGTAAATCGGCAATCAAATCCGCCTTCATCGGCCCTTCTGTAATCATTACTGATTTTGTTTTGTGCAGCGTACCAGACTTCCGATGTTTCAAATGTGAGCTTGGTACTGCTACATGTACAGGAAGTGGATTTTCACTACCTCCCGCACCGGTTCCTTCATTTTTATTTGCTGAAGAGATCCATAAGTATTTTTGACCTTTATGTATCTTTACAATAACTTTTTCCCCGCCGATTAATAATTCTTTATTTTTCCCTATTTCTAGTTTTCCTTCATAGATACAATCACCGTTTTTCGTTATTTTCACAATATTAGGCTGTTGTAGTAGTTCGGCTTGTATACCTGTAGGTCCAGATTTCACATGAACAGAGTTCTTTACTTCATCTACACGTACTTGCCAACCAACAATTTGATTATATTGGTTTCGGAATGGAATCATAATTCCTGGAAAACCTGCCATTAAACGAAGAGAAAGTTGTCCTTTCTTCATTTCATAAAATGTGACGCATCCCAAAGGATATTTCCCTCTGGGGTAGCGCCTACCCATTTCGGGTGCGATAGGTAAATCTTTGATGTTATCTCCAATTTTTCCCCCGCCCCACACCGTGCGTGCGACTTTCACCGCACACGGCGTTCCATCGACTGTTTAATGTCTTTGTGTTTCCTCAATCTAAAGGTTTATTACTTTTGTTAATGTTTTGTTTGTCAATTGATTTCTAACATTTCATTTTTCGCTTGTTTTCTAAGTTTATTTAGCTTAATGAGTTGTCCTTCGTTTAGCTTCAACTTCTCCATTAGACCTCCGATCACATCAGGCGATGTTGCATGGATTAATGTGTGTACATCTCTACATATTAGGATTAGGTTCTTATAACTATCATCTTGCGTATATTTCCAAGGTGTTTTATGGTGACATTGCATGTCTGATAGTATTAGTTCCTCGGAAGTAATTGCACATTTGCCATGTTGGGCTACAAATAGAGAGATTCGGTTGTCATTATATTCAACAGTTGCTCGTTGACTAATGACAGGGTGTTCTCTTAACCATTGTATTTTCCATTCAGGCACTGCAGATTGATTTTTATGTATCAATTCTCTACCTTGTGGTGTATACTTATTGATTTTTGTATCCTTAT
This sequence comes from Bacillus sp. FSL W8-0519, assembly GCF_038005585.1. NCBI lineage: Bacteria > Bacillati > Bacillota > Bacilli > Caryophanales > Bacillaceae > Bacillus > Bacillus sp. FSL W8-0519. The sequence continues at coordinate 306,813 of NZ_JBBOTL010000002.1, read as the reverse complement.
TTTTGGGGCTTTTGTGCTTGATATACGCTAGTGGTAGAATAGGAATATCATTTAGATATCGAACCATTGCTGATTTCATGTATCTTTTAATTCCTTTATCTTTCCCTTTGTACTTCCCTTTCCTATTAACATGTAATCTGTTGTAAATCCTTATATTTAGGTGTTTATGGATGCTTGCTAAATCCCTATTAACCTCGGTCGCAATCTCATAGTAATTATGTGTGCCAATTACCATAGAGTTGTAGCGAACAATAGCTTTATTCTTTAGTCCCTCATTTTTACTTCTTTGAATTACAGCGATTTGATCTTCAAATTGTTTTTGGATTTTCTTTTTGGTTTTGTTTGATATGTGTGTTCTTGCAATTAACTTACTTCCCTTTTTTACCATTTTGATTTCAAAACCAAGAAATTCACTACTTTCCTTACGGAGATTTGTGATTTTTGACTTTTCCTTCGAAATTGGTAGTTTTAGGCGTTCTTGCAACCACATCTCACATGCTTTAAAGATTTTTTGTGCATTCGATTTCGTAGCGGTGAAGATTTTGAAGTCATCTGCATATCGAACAATATACATTTCTTTCAAAGCCGTTGTTTTGCGCATTTTACTGTAATGTGGGTACTTGTCAACATGTCCGCCCTTTTTAATGGTTAATGACAATTCCTTTAACAACCTGTCTTCCCATTGATTTGTTATCCACCAATCGAATTCATTTAGATTGATATTGGCTAATAATGGACTTAATATTCCACCTTGTGGTGTACCTTTGTTTGGATATTGCATTTCACCATTGGGCAGTACTATTGGGGCTTTTAACATTTTTCGGATGATTACAAGAAGTTGTTTATCTCGTATTCCCATAGTCCATAGTTGACGCATGAGTTTTTTGTGATTAACTTCATCGAAAAATCCTTGTATGTCTACATTAACTACATATTGCATATGACTTCGATTCACCCTCAAGGTTGCATCTGCCATAGCTGTTTCAGGGCTTCGATTTGGACGGAAACCGTGACTGTGTTTGTTGAATTTTGCCTCGCATATAGGTTCAAGTACTTGTTTTATACATTGTTGCGCAATTCTATCCCACATTGATGGAATTCCGAGTGGTCTCGTTTTCCCATTAGGCTTTGGTATCTCTACGCGTCGCACTTTTCGTGGGGTATAGTTAGAAAATCTTTTTTGAACAATTTTGATGAAATCTTCTTGACTGAGTTTCTCAACATCCTTGATAGTAACTCCATCAATCCCCTCTGTGATACTTCCTGAATTGCGTTTAATATTTCTAAACGCTAAAAGAATATTACTTTCAGAGGTTATGACTTTCATTAACTGCTTGAAGTTTCCTCCATTTAGACTTTTGGCATATAACTCGTCTTGTGATTCCTGCATACCGTAGTATTCAGAATGTCTAAGCGAGTTATCCTTTAGTCCCTCTTTTCTAGACCTTTTCATGTTTTATCACGCTCCAATCTTGGCTCGTGACCTTTTAAGTCATACGAGAATTCCATGAGCGATTGAGGTTATATGACTTTTAAAGAGTCGACTTGTGGCTATTGCTCCAGTTCCATTACAGAACCTTCTTTGCTCCTACCACTACTCTCACTAATGTTAAAAGAAGTTCCCTCGGTATACCGTTTCCTCCTTACTGTTTCATAGAGTTTGCGCTCTCCACATCATTAGCTTTCGACGTTCCCTTAACTTTATCAATTTTAGACTTAGATGCTTCCTTTAAGCCGATGCCCTATCCAATGCCTGTAACATTGCATGGTGGTTTTTCCAGGCTATAACGTATCCACCACTGGACATAGAAACTTTCGTTTCCCATACCATTTCTGGTATGCGAATATTCGACCCGTACATTCGGAAGTTCGTCAGAATACCATTTTATTCATTCTCACCATATCTAATTTTTTGTGACCCCCACCCTATCAACTACGGGACTCACCTCTGAGATCCTTTTCGGTTGCCTGTTAAAATAGGTACTTCGGTAATTTTTCAGATGACTTCACCGAGCTTCAGACCCCTTCTTATGTCGCAAAACTAGAAGGCGCATGTCGGAGTATTAGGGGAAGCGTTTCAAGACGTTACTCTATCATTCCACTTCTCAAGTTAAGAGTTCTACAATCTTAATTCGTTGTGGGTGTTATTTACATTTCAACGTTTCAAGATGGTGCGTAATCTTTTCAATTACGAACGTCTCGCACAGCCAGGTATTCCCTTCCAACAATCTTTTTTGCCAATTTGTTTAAATAACTTTTCCCAAATAGTTGTGTACGTATTATCATCTTCCAACACAATTTGTTGCTTTAAAAAAGAACGATATTGACGTATCTGTACTTCTTCTTCAGTCATTTTTCTATCTTGTAGTAAATGTATATGGTGCTTCTCCTCTAACGGCAAAAATCCGATTAAATTACGATTAAATGCATCTAATTCTTCGTTACTACGCTTACTATGCCCCTTTACCACATCTACATCTGGTAATTGGTATTGCTTCTTACCATTTAGATAATGGATATAACTTGGATTACTTGAATTTTTACCGTATACCCACTTACTTTCCACACGAGTACATGCTACTTTCTCCTGTGAAACATGCAGCATACAGTTTCCAATACCATTACAGATTGGGCATGGAACACGATAAAATTCCCACCAACTTCCTCTTGGATGTGCAGTTGTTAAACGAAATTGTCCTTTTTGTATGTTATAATTCATCATTTCCCACTCCTTGTATACTATTTATTATATATGGAACAGCTACTTCCATTAAACTCTTTATACTTCTATTTAGATGTTCTCTTTGTTCTCCTAACGGATATACAAAAGAATATGTATCACAAACTAAATAATCGTTTCTATGTTCTTGATCTAGCAAAGCTGATTCTACATATGCTTCAAATGCTCTAGCAAACATCTCATGATTCGTAGACCAATACTTTTTGGTTCTCTTCTTATCTAACTTAATGGCTGTATCAAAGTATATAGACCCTTTCACTTGATAGGATATTTCAACAAGTTTTTCGCCAGTTTTTTTATAATGATATGCAGCTAACATTTGTGCGGTTTTCTCGAATTCTTTTTCAATTTTACGCTCCATACGCGTTTTTGTAGCTCCTGATAAAGTATCAAGCTTCCTACACAAACTAGCATGATGTGATTCTAAAATATTTGAAAGATTTCCTTTAAACACATCATAACTATCGATAACACCACCATAGAAATACCACTTTCTACTGTAGGCATTTTCCACGTTGATTACTCTGGCCACTTTTCCTTGTTTACAAGCATCTAACACAGCTTGTATCTTTTCCTTGATAATAGCAGGCAAGATATTCCCAATACTCTTCCCATTTGATAAGAAAGCAAGAGTACCATTTTGAAAATCATGACTACAATCATATAAGAAATGATCCAATGCATGTCCCCATTCATGACACAATGCCCCGACTCCATTATCACGAGTTAAATTAATGACTTTGGTAGAAGGTTCATAATGTGCTAATGCATTGCCGCTTCCTCTCGCACCAATCGCAAGTCCTAAGCGTCCTCCTAACCCTATATACTCAGGTGGAATTCCCAATATACGAGCTAAATCATGCAATGCTTCAGATACATGCCCAATATGCTCTTTTGCATATTGTTCGGTGCAATAATGACCAAATTGCATCCCCTTCAACCCAAACATAGCAACTACGTCTTCAGGTTTGGTAGCAATTTCTACTCCTGGCCCTTTTCTTTGCAGGGTATCTGGCAGTTTCCTACTCCAAGCAGCTGCGGATTTCTTACGAGTTGTAACCTTTTTCGTAAGTAAATCATTCCATGTTAGTTCATGTGATACACGAAGATACGTAGAATTAATACTTTTTGAATTTGTGCAAAGTGATATGAATTTCTTTCCTAATATCAATAATTCCATACCATCTGCATCAACAAACTCATCAAAATATTCCTCTACCATTCTTTTAAATGTGAATGTTACATTCTTATTTTTTCTAAATGCAGACCAACCATTGCTCATTTCCATACCATAAGAAACAACAAGATCTACCCATTGTTCTGAGGTATGTACTGACTGTATATCATTCCATATTCTTCTACATGCCTGAACATATAGTTTCCTTGCAGTCGGTGTATCTACAATTGGCTTCTTATTAATTCTGCCCACTAGCAGTTGCTTTAACTTTGCAACACGTGGCAGGACATCATTTTCTTTTTCATATTCAAAAGAGAATGGAATTAATGCGTTTCGATCCAATGCATTTAGCGCCTCTACTGGAGATTCTTTTTCAATTTCAGCTAAAATTTCTAAAGAAAATGATACTAAAAATGATTCTTTTAAAGCTCGTATCTCTTTCTTTGCTCCCGCTAATTTCTCACCTACATCATAACTGTATCGATTGCGAACTTGTTTATCTGTTCTCACATCCTGTACCATTATGTCTTCTCCTACCTCTAAACCAAAAAGTTCAAATAAATTCATACTAAAATCCTCCTGAATAAAATAAAAGACAGAAATTCATAGTTATTTTTCACTACGGATTTCTGTCATTCCCTCTGTCTGTAGACTTTCATATAGTTATGTAAATCACTCATTACGATACACTCACACCTGTTAAAGAGAATAGATCCTCTTTTGTTGGATTTAGTGCTTGTAACCAGCTATCTACCTCCAGAAAGTTTACTTTTTTTAATTGTTCACCTTTTTCCGCACGTTTAACCACCTCTAAACTTCCATGCTGATGCACAATCATTACAAGATCATCTTTCTTAAAAATACAATCTACATCTGCAGAATTTATGTGGTGGTTACGTAGAATTGGTTTCCATTTCTTAAGTGAATAACCTTCTACATCTAAAAAACCACGGATAGCAGTAAAGCGAAAACTCGTCCCTCTAAAACATCTTTCCAATAAAAAAAGGAAATCCCGTACACATCCATTAAAATGAACATGATACAAATAGATTTCCCCTGCTTGTTTTGCTGCTCGCTGTGACAAGTTTGATGGTTTAATGGAAAATTGATAACAATCTCGTTCCCAAAATGCTCCTTCTTTTGTAACTCTCATTCGTAATGCACGTAAACTTGGAATAAGTTCATCTGGATGCGCAGAACAAAATAAAGATACTTCATAACTGATATTCATAAATAAATCCCCCTAAATAATAATTTTTGCCCAGTGTAATAATGGGTTCTAACAATCAAACAGACTTGAAAACAACACAAAAAGGGCTTCTTCAAGTCGATTAAAAATGTGCATAGCAAAATAAGCTATATATACACTAATCGGCTCAAAGAAGCCCTTTCATAAATGAAACAAGACGCAACTTGCTTCTACAACTCAACCACAACACAAAAAAGGTGTGGGAATAAACGGAATCAATTAAACAATAAATATAGTTATATATTAATTAATTTATTAAGTATTAGCAAGTATCATCATATATATTTATATTATCATTGAGCTTATTATTTTTCATTTTATTGAAATTATGTATAATTAAAGTATCCTACACGAGATATTGAGTCATATCTCATCGTCATTTTAAAAGACCTCCATTTTATATGGAGGTCTTTTTTTAGGGGATAAATAAATAACTACTAATTTTCCACGGCAGGAAATTCCCCCTACACATTCTCTATTAATATCCACCCATTTTAATTACTAACATAGTCATAAACATACTAAACATGAGGCTTTTTAAGTACTTATTTTCATCTTTTGCTACAAAAATAGCTAAACAGCAGAATAAAGCCCATCCTAACCAAAATAGCATTCCTAAAATCATTGGTAAATCAGTCAATTAAATCTACTCCTTCGAATGTTTTATCTATTACATTATTTAATATATTCATTTTGACTTCATATTTTAAGACCAAAATAAAAAAGACAGAAGTTTTTCTGTCTTTTTTATTTATCTTAAAGTAATCCATTCATAACTTGCCCACTCTTTTGGTTTTTTATCGTACTTAATACGACCAGTCGTACAGAATGAAGCAATCATCCATTGTATAATGTTCATCTTGGCATATGGATCAATACAATCCTCTATTTTTTTTAATTGATAGCCTGTACTATTTTTCTGCCAAATTGTATATAAACGAAAATGAGTTGTCGTAACAAGCCTAGCTTTTGTTGTAACTTGCCATTTTGCAATTTTCGTTAAATCCTCTTTTACTTTTCTCTCATACTCTTGTTTTATCACTTTATAAGTCTTGTCTTTATTAATTAATCCATTAGAGAATGTAAAAGGCATTTGATGCACCTCATAAACTGTTCCTTCTTCATCTCCTAAAATATTTGATTCTACTAGGAATATGTTTTTTAGTTTTAACTGTTCCGTTAATTCTTTTCCGCTCCGATAAAACGGTTTTTTTATCTTCTGAAGCAAGACAACCTGTACAATTAATCCAATTAGTAACGGATACGCTAGTATAAACACCATATTAATAAACATATTGGTAATAAGTACCCCTACTAATGCGAATATCGTGAAGTAAATATAAGTTTCTCTTTGATGAATGATTCTACTATTCAAGCTAAAATACCTCCGTTTTGATAAATAGTGAAAGCAACATATACAATTGCTCCTAATAAAATAGAACAAGCCCCCGGAAAGCTCTGTATCAGCTGTATTTCTTTCTTTGGTAGCTTTGCCCCAAATATAGAAGCAGCATGCTCCAATTGGTCTTTAAACGCCCCCATAAACCCCAAAATTTTAATTAATCGATACACACTAGCAATCCAAAAGAATAGTAAATGGAAAGCTGTTAATGTAATAGCAGTAAGGATTGCTGATTCTTCCACTAAATTACTAACATATATAGCTACCACCACAAGCATTTTTGTATCACCGGGTGAAGAAAATTTAAATGTCTCTAACAACAAACCACACGCTAATGCCATAGCTAGTACAATCACAATCTCTTTCCCTGTTCTTATTCCAGCAAAATACGTGATTCCTATACCTACAATTAAGAATAGCAAATGCCATATATTTTTCGTTTTTCTATATTTCAAATCAGTAAATACATTCAGGGCCATATATCCTAGTAGTATTCCTATTACATATATACTCATAATTTTTTCTCCTTATTTTTTCCTATTTTAATGAATTATTACGGTCCACTCACTAGAGACCAGGTGACCGTAGAAGTATAAGTAGCTTGCCGATTCTTCCCTACATAAGTTGTCCCTGGATCTAACTGCAGTTGTAATCCATTTTGTCCAAAATCGACTTGATATTCTCCAATTGCTACATCTTTTGAAGCCCGTATAATAGTGTGTGCCGCCCCAGTATCAATAGGTGTACTTGGAATTTGTATGATAGGTTTCCCTGTCTCTGGACCTTTTACTTTAGTTATACTTACCTGATTTTTTAAGGATAAAGAACCCTTTGGCAATTGTTTTGCAATATTCGGCTCTGTAAATGGAGAAATTGTCATATTCAATCTCCATCCATCCGCTTGATTTCGACTATCATGTATCATGAGTTTCCCTAATGTACCAAATGAATTTTGCTTTTCTCCATTTAGTTGAATAGGAGTAAACTCTACACTTTTAGGAACAGTAAGCATGTCTACTCGTCCTTTTTGTGTTGTAGATATATGCTTCGTCGTACTTTTATTCCCAGCTTTATCTACTGTACGGATATGTACATATTGTGGTTTCGCATAATCAGTTGGAAACTGAATGCTAGTCTGATTTGTAAACTGAACACCACCCACTTTATCAAGTGAAGTGTCGGATTTATCATTCACTACATATTCATATCCCTTTACACCACTTGTTACAGTTGCAGGAACTTCCTTAGAAAAATCCGAAACGCCATTCCTGCCAACTCCACGAATTTTATAATGATAGGTACTCCCTTCATCTTTAGCAGGGGCAAACGTTACTTTAGTTTCTTTCAGTTCTCTATTTTCAAATTGGAAGCTTTCAGGTGTTGTTGGCACTGCCTGATCTTTTGCTTCTTTATCTACATAGTCAGAGAGTCTACCCTTATATATTTGCTGATTTCCCCTGTATACTTCCGCTTCCGATGCATATCCCACTTTTAACTCATCCACATAGGTAATCCCTTCTGAATAAGCAAGCATATAAAAAGTTACACCTCATTGCTCGGTAATATAAAACGGATTATTTGCAACTTGAGTATTCATACTAAACGTAGACCATCCATTTATATCTTTATTAGAATCATTCTTTGTGATCGTACGATTATTTGGTAATTGGATAGGTGCTGCCCATTTTCTTGTTTTTAGGCGATCACCTTGTTTCATCGGGGTCACAATAGGACTATTTAATATTATCTTTCCCTTTCCAGAACCATCCTGATACGGTATTACCTTTTCAATCATAGGGGAATCTTGATACACATCTTTGTTTATATCCGAAGTTATATGTCTTCTATCCCTTGGTATGTTGGTACCCGGTTCCTTCTCTGGAAACAAAGAGATATTACTAATTTCTATTTCTTTTGAACCGCCTGGAACATCTTTCAAAACAGTAGCATTATAATAGTCAAATTCTCTCCCTGTTTCCCAGCCTCCATCACCATAGAAACTAATTCTTCCTAATCCTTGTGACTTTGCTTTAAACGTTGCTGAAATATAAGCATTATTAGGTACGTTTAATCGCTTAAAAACAGCAATGGAACTCTCTCTTACTGTATAAGGATATAAGACTCGATTCCCTACCGATTTTGTATCAAATACTTTGTATCCGCTAGTATCTGTACCATTTGGATAAAAAACTTCAGATTGTAAACTTTGATTCCCGTTACCGTAAAACTCTCCCCAACCACTCATCAAATTAACGTCTTTTGGGTTATTAAAATCAATTTTCCATAAGACGTCCTGCTCTAAGATATCAATCGCCCATTCTAGCTTCACTTCATTTTCTTTTCCATTTGCAGTGAGTGTTGGAATACCATTTTGCTGTTTTCCTATTTGATCAGCTAATATAGAGTTATCTTTTGAATCAATAATTAAGCACGATACACCCAAAAGTATGATTGAAGTAAGAACCTTCCCCCATTTCACTGTTTCCTCCCCCATTTCATTTTTATGCTATCTATGCTGCCTTATTTTGCTCCTTCTGATTTTCATGTTTCTTTCTCCACCATACAAATACAAACATTGAAATAACTAATATGAAAACACCAGCGGCTATTATATATATTTGATTAGAATATCCAGGCAACACTTTTATTACACCTGTTTGTTCCGCATAATCTGTCACATTAGAAGCAGTTATGCGTATCTGTTCTGTATATGTTTTTGGTATACCATTCTCTTTTATAGTGACTTTTAGTGTATACTTTCCATCTTTATATTCTTTCGCTTTCCATGGGATTGCTAATCCTACCTTAGATTTTGGCGCTACATTGAATGTTGGAATATTACCATGAAACAGAACGTTATCCTGGGATAAAACTTCATAGTAAACTGCTACATCCCTTACAATATTTGCATTTGTATTTTGAATAAGTGCATGGACTTGTGGTTGTGTTGGATAAGATTCAACAGTTGTGCCATTTAGTTTAAGAGGCGTTTTATTGACCGAATTTTCAGTCTCCTCACTATTCAATTGTATTGCTACCGCATATTCAATGCTATTATGTACAGAAAAGTTCAATCCGTCCTTTTCAAGCTTCTGTCCTTGGGTATCGTGCGCTAACTCAAATAATAATCCACCCAAAAACACTCCATCTTGATTTGGTGTCGTTAAATGTACCTCTATAGTTTTCGTTTGATTCCCCTCTAAGTTAACAGCGTCAGGCGCTTGAACATACTGATCCATATAGAAATCTGTATCTGTTAATATACTTTGTGAGACTTCACGATTTGTTACATACATAATACCTCCGTTTGTAGAGGTGAGAGCGTTAGCGACTTTTACATTGACTTTGATTGGAGTATTAGCTTTATTGTGTACATCCATTTTTACTGTTTGATTCTGTTTCTTTTTCACCTGTAAATTAAAATAATTTTTTATATCACCTAGTTGATTATCCGGGACATGAATGCTTACATCAAATGGTAAACTATCTTGTTTTTCTTGTGCATAAACTACTTTAAAAGGTTTTAAGCTTATACTTAAAATGAATATAATCACAACCAAAATACTAATTAAAATTTTATATACATAGCTTTTCATTCTGCCCCTTCTTTCTATGTATAGAAGAGAATCATACATACGTGATTCCCTTCTATATGATAAATTTCTTTTAAGGTCCTGTTACAATAGAATATGTCAGTTTTGACTCATATGAGGTAGCACCAGCCTTATTCTCAACATACGTACTATGTGGATTTAACGTTAAAGCTAGAGATTTATCATTGAAACTAACATTATATTTCCCCATACCTTCATCTTTTTTCGCACTTAAAATCGTAACTTGATTATCAGTATCTATAATAAAGTTAGTCGTTTTAAACTCCGGATTTGGTGAACTTGTCCCTCCAACTTTCGTTATAGCAGCACCACCACTATTCAAAACTAAGGAACCCTTTGGAAGTGTCCGATTTGACTTTGCATCTCCACTCACTTTAAATTGATCTGCTTTTACATTGATTCTCCAACCATTCCCAGAACCAGTTGCATCTGTCACTGTTAGTACACCAGGATTTGCATGTGTTACTTGTGTTTCTCCACTTAGTGTTACCGCGTTAAAGTTACTAACTGGTGTAACAGCAATATTATGTTCCCCACCTGTTATACTTTGATTTAGTTTTGTATCAGCTGTTGTTGCTGCACTTGCAGGTGTACTAATTAATGACATGCCAAGGGCTAATGTTGCTAATGTAGGAATCATTACTTTACTGAATTTCATCATAGTACCTCCTTATATTTTAAAAGGAGGGAGCTATATAAAACACGCCCCCTCTTATTTTCAATTAAAATTTATTTTTTGTTCCAAGAATCTACATCCGCATTGCTTGATGCTTTTGTGAATCGAGCTAGAATTGTATCATAAGCGCCTTGGATTGCTTTCCATACAAATGGCCCAATTACTAATACAATAATGACCGCTAAAGCGATTAACATACCGTTTTCTGATGATAGTTGTGAATCCTCATTTTTTAACCAATTCTTCATATTTGCTAACATTACATTTCGTCTCCTTTATATATCGATTTTAAGAATTTACTAAAATAAGAACTTAATTATTTAAATCTTTTATTACTTATTCCAAGAATTTACGTCTGCATTGCTTGATGCTTTTGTGAATCGTGCCAGGATCGTATCATAACCACCTTGGATTGCTTTCCATACAAACGGCCCAATTACTAATACGATAATGACCGCCAAGGCAATTAACATACCGTTTTCTGATGATAGTTGTGAATCCTCATTTTTTAACCAATTTTTCATTTTTGCTAACATGATTGAATCTCCCTTATTCATTTATTTGAACTATATACATAATAAACATCATGAACCTAAAACTTTTATTTCTTGTTCCAAGTATTCACATCTGCATTGCTTGATGCTTTTGTGAATCGAGCTAGAATTGTATCATAGCCACCTTGGATTGCTTTCCATACAAATGGTCCAATTACTAGCACAATAATTACCGCCAAGGCGATTAACATACCATTTTCTGATGATAATTGTGAGTCTTCATTTTTTAACCAATTCTTCATTTTCGTTAACATATATTTTGCTCCTTTACCTATTCCATTTTGAATAATGTTTTTCTATATACTTGCAAATCCTTGCATTAAGGATTGAATAACAATAACCATTGGATAAATTACAATACATCCAATAACAGCTACGTTAAATTTATTCATTTCCATTGGCTTATTTTGAATGAGACGGTTATAGTTCTCATGTTTTAACTCACGCATCATTTTAATCTGTGCATCCATAATACGAAGACTCTGTACCTTATCCGTTTTTTGTGCTTGTTGCAATGCAATAGTAAAGGTATTTACTTCTGGACTATTTAAGGCTGCTGCAAAGTTTCTAAATGGTTGATCCGAACCCGCATACATTTCTAATTCCGCTGTAAGTGTAGATACATACGGTCGAAGATGTCTCCCGGCATATATCTGCGCCTTTTTTACTGCTTCTAATGTTGTATGTGTTTTTAACAACTGCAGCATAGGAATTAAATACTCCGGTAATTCGAACTTCCTTGCTTCTATAGCCTGCTTGATTCTTCTCTTTAATAGATAATCAGGATAGAAATAAAGTAGCGGTGAAATTAAAACGCCCACTTTAAATAAGTAGTAATCATGAAACACCGTACATATCAAGAAAACAGAGGTGAAAATGATGGGATAGGCAACCTTCATTTTCAAATATTCTTCTGGTTTCGTATCCAAACCAGCTTCTTCTAATTTTTTTTGGATCTGCTCTTTCTTTTCTTCTGTCAGATACTTATGTGATAACGACTGGAAGGGAGCAAGCATCATTTGATTTAAATTCTTTTTTTCAATTCGTTTTGCATTTTCTACATAGTTTGTAAGTAGGCTACCGCTGTCTTTTTTACTTTGTAGAAAGGTAGAGAATACCCAGTACATGACAACGAATACCACTAAAGCTAAAATCGTAGCCACTTTATTCCCCTCTTTCTGTTGGATTATAATTTGCAATCTTTTCTACACGGGTCGCTAAGAAAAATACAATGAACATATTTACCGCTAATGCAATTTTCCCCATCATAGAACCTGCTAAAAATCCATATGCTTCTTTTGACATCAACATAATCACAATCGGCATGGCAATCACGATTAAGCAGTTCTGTACAAACGCACGTTGTGCTTGCGACAAACTAGAACGTAATCTTGCCAGATATAGCTTTTGTTTTTCGAAATCTTCTGCAATATCTAATAAGACTTGTACTGAATTCGCCCCGCCTTCTCGACTACACACTTCCAACATTTCATGGAAGAAAACCAATTCTCTAAAATTAAAAGTTTCATTGAATCCTTTAAATGCACGGTGCATTGTAGTTCCACCTTCTAATAAAAGAGAAACTTTTTCTATTTCTTCTTGAATACTCTCATGCATCATTGGCTTTACTTGTACTAACACGCGTTTAGCGTTATTACTAATTTGAAGCGCATTCGCTACTGCCTTCATATAAATAGAGAGACGGTCAATGACAACCAAGTAGTAACGTTTTTTTCTTCGATAGAGAAGAAATCTCGGAACTAAAAATCCACATAAAGCAGAAATCAGGGTAAAAGGATCTCTTCCAAATGAGAAGTAGAATATTGCTGCTATACTCATTCCCGAAAGAATCGTATATACCCAGTACATGCTTTTCGTCAATTTCCACTCGTACTTTTGGGCTTCTTGGATAACAGATTGTGGAAGATACATTCGTATGCCTTTAATATTCCTTAATTCCAAGCGCCTTTCTTCTTTCTCATTTTCTTGTACAAATTGGGAAAGTGCAGAACCTTTAGATTTTGCAAAAAGTAAAACAAGTAATACTACACTAATAAAGATTAATAATATACATCCATAGGCGAACAAACTATGCATACTGCACCTCCTGTTGTGATAGGAACGGTGCATAAAGAGCTGGATTTACAGAAGTAGCAGAACGGAATTTTTTCTCCATTTTAGCTGACATTTTCCCTGTAATAATGTGCTGTCCATGAATTTTTCCTATGCTTTCATTTATCTCATCCTGTTCCTCGTATGTCGGGATAAACTGAGAAAGTTCATTAAACTGTATATCACCTCGATAATCTAATAATTCAATCATCTCTGTAATATAACGATTCCCATCATCTTTCTTTTCTAAAAAGACAATCACATCGAATGTCTGTGAAATTAATTCATATAAATACTGGGCATCAATATTCGCACCACTTTGCAGACACATGAGCATTAAACGTCTGACTGCTTCTATGGCACTTCTTGCATGGACAGAGGTAAAGCCAGGGTGGCCTGTTTGGAAAAAGTTAATCATTTTTAATGCTTCTTTACCCCTCGATTCCCCTACAATTAATCGCTTTGGTCCTTGACGTAGTGCATTCGTTAACAATCTATCAAAATCAATTGCATTTTCTTCTACTTCCGATGCCCTACATTGCATCGGAACAAAGTGATGTTCTGGAAAAATTCGATGCAAATATAATTCAGGGTTATCTTCTACTACAAGAGTACGTTCTTTTTTCTTTCCTTTCGGAATATGAGAAGCAAGAAATTTCATAAACTCTGATTTCCCTGTCCCTGTTGCTCCAGCGACTAGAATATTCATTTTGGCTTTCACGGCTGCAGCCAAAAAGTCCAACATCTCTTTTGACGCTTGATTAGTAGATAACATTCGCTCTTCAGAAGCACGAAGATGATCTGCATTCTTACGAATCGTTATTGTTGTCCCGAGTCCCCCAAGTTCATCTAAAGCAATATTGATACGGATATAGGGAAACACGCAGTCCACATATGGTTTTGCTGTATTTAATGACTCTGACGTACTATTTACCATCTTATAGGCTAAAGCCTTTACCTCTTCTTCCGTCTCAAATCGGTAAGGGAATGTTAACTCTCCCTCTCCAATTTTTTCGTAAATAATTTCTTTTGTACCATTGATATAAATATCGGTTACATCCTGATCTTCTTTTAAAGGTTCTATAATTCCAAATCCCACAATATCATCACATACCATATTTAATAATTGTTCAGAAGGTACATCTGAAATGACGACTTGATTACTTAATAGAAAACTTTTAATGATTTGTTCTACAGCTGCTCTCTTTTCTTTATTCATAAAAGATTCGCTTAAAATATCACGATGGTCTTTTACTAAAAATGCACGAATTTCATCCGTGATATCTTTAATTTGTTGAGCTGTAGTTGTTCCTAACTTTCGAGCTGATTTGGAACGAATCATATAACCAAAATGATATAAATCAACTCGATTTCGCTTTAAGGCGACTTGTTTTCCCTGTAAATAGCCCCACATACTACTGCCTCCCTTTTAATTTCGTAAACCAAAGAGACCCTTTTTCATAGAGGATGTATGCTGGGTTGGAATATCAAGACCAGCTGCTTCCATAATGTGATGGACCTTTGTATTAATTTGCGGGGAACCAAACTGCATCCCCCATTCATAACTCGTACGATCCCTGTCATACGGAATTGTCACCGCAATTTTTTGGGAAGATAGCTTTTCAATATCTTCTACATAATCCTCATCTGCCATATTTAAAACATGAATCATACGAGGCAATGTTAGCTTTGCTTCTTCTAGTAGTTGTAATTCTCTTTTAATTGCTATTGCACCACGAGGGTTGCCGTTTAACACATGAATTACAAGGTCTGATTGGTATAGGATTGGATAACTCAGAACCTCAGATAATTCAGTTGGTACTGATAGAATGATAGAATCGTATTCTGTATCTACAAGTGATTCTATAAATGTCGTTACAAACAGTTCTTTGTTTTGAATCTCTGGGAATTGAGCTAAGTTATAACCTGATGGAAACACTAGAAAATCCATCTTATCGTGCAATTTTTGCATCAACCTTGGATTCATTTTTCTCTCTAATAAATCTTGCTTGGTACAAATATATTGCGAGAGATTGTATTCATTTTCTTTTCTTACAAGTTCTAAGATGTTTTTACTATCGTGGCTAAGACCAGTTCCAACCGCAAAGCTAGGTCTTACTTGGTCTGCTTCAACATAAAGCACCTTTTTCCCTAAATGAGCTAATTCATTTGCCATCGCAATACTTAATGTGCTTTTCCCTACATTTTCGTTTGTTGCATAAAAGGCAATGATTCTTGCTTGCCGCTCCATCTTAATAACCCCTTTCTTACTTAGATTCATTCAGATACTGTGCTACATACTCTTTTACATTTTTAGAAATTGGATTAGTCGAATGCTTCTCTACATAGTCTAAAATGTTCTTTTGATCAGATATTTGTGAGAATCCTTCAGCTGGTTCTAATTCTTTCCCTGTTTGCTCCACCTTTTGTCCAACTGCAACAGGAATGACATCTCCAAGTGTTTTTGCACGATTTAAGTATTGAAGTTGTTCAGGGGAAACAGCCAGTGTGTATAATCGCGTTACTTTAGGCTTTTGTTTTCCTTCTTGTTCCTCTTTTGATTCTTTCTTTTCTAGCACAAATGCATCTTCTGTATTGCTATCTTTTGCAGCCGTCACACGTACACGTTGGAACAGACCACCAAAGACAACCTTCTCATTGTCTCCTTCTTTCACAACTTGTTTGAAATACAAGTCCACATACGTGTTTGGGATAATACTATTCCCTGAACTTGTTTCTAAATCAACGAGTAACGGGAAAGCAACTTCTCCATCTTTCAAATTTAAAATAGCAGAGTCCGGTAACTCCTCTTTCTTTACTACTTTGTTTTTAAAGAGATAGCTATTTTCTGTAATGGGTTGCCCATCATTTGTCCACTTACCTACAACCTCTTTTTTATTTACACGTAATGCATTTGGGGGAATCGCATCACCAGGTAAAGTTCGTTCCACTAGCATGTCTTCTTTAATTTCTGTATGTGCAGGTATATCCTTTGCGGCTACAACAATCTTTGTTGGTTTTACAGCATTTTCTACTGCGAAATGATTGTATCCATAGATACCCGCTACTGTTGCAGCAGCTAGACCTACCGCAACAATCTGCTTCTTTTGAAACTTAGATGGCTTCAATGTTTGTATTCCTCCTTATGTAGCCTTTAAACGCAAAAAAAGGACACACCTATGGCATAATGCGCCTTAGGTGTGTCCTTTTAGCTAATCTAAAGTCTATATGAAAATGTTGGATTTGGTTTCTTTAATATTACAATTTCAATATTATGATATATAGAGTTATATGTCAATCATTTCTAAAAAAAATATTATTTTTACCATTTCAAATCTCTGATTCCAAAACTCAAAAACCCTTAAAAACATTGTCATATCAAGGTTTTTAAGCTATTAACCCACCCGTAAATATGGTATAATTAATATAACGTAACTGAATATTTCAGGGTGGTTGGTTGCTATCCTTTCTCTTTCATTTTATGGAGAAAGGAGGTGATCGCATGGAAATACTTTTCATAATAGCAATTGAAATTTTAAAAGTAATTGCTAGAGAAGTCGCTGTGTTTTTTGCAAAACGAGTAGGTAAATACCTATCAACGTCTTGGAAGAAAGCACAAAAAAAGCGACGAAAAACGAAAAGAACCACCCACAATGTGAACTGGACCCGAAAAGTTAGACATATATTTAAGCAGCTAATAAGGATTGAATTCTGTATTTTACAGGAGGCAATCCTTTTAATTTTGCCTTAATCCTTTTATTATTGTAATAATAAATATAATTCTCTAGTTCTTCCCTAAAGTGTTCCATACTTTCAAAATCTTTAAGATAAAGTAATTCAGATTTTAATAAGCCAAAGAAATTTTCAATGACTGCATTATCTAAGCAATTTCCCTTACGGGACATACTTTGAGTTATATTATTTTCTCTTAAAATATATTGATATCTATCCATTTGATAGTGCCAACCTTGATCTGAATGAAGGATAGGAGTATCTTCTTTATCCAAGCATTTTAAAGCCTTATCTAACATCCTTTCGACTAGAAGGAATGTAGGGCGTTTCTCAATATTATAGGAAATAATCTCACCATTAAACAAGTCTAGAATAGGAGATAGGTAGAGTTTTTCACCAAACAAATGAACTTCAGTAACATCTGTAACCCACTTTTCATTAGGCTTAGAGGCCTTGAAATCACGCTTCAAGACATTTGGCGCTACCTTCCCAACCTTCCCGCGATAAGAGCGGTATTTAGTGATTCTTACCAACGATTTTAACCCTAATTGATTCATTAAGCGAAGGACGGTTTTGTGGTTAATGGTATAGCCCTGATTACGTAATTCAAGTGTGATACGCCTATAGCCATATCGCCCTTGGTGTTCCTGAAAAATCTGCTTAATACTTTCTTTAACCTCGTTATATTTATCTTCACGACTCATTTGTTTCACCCAGTAATAATATGTACTACGAGCCATTTCAGCCGCTTTAATCAAGTCGATAATTTTATATTCATGCCTTAACTCATATATTATGTGTGCTTTGTCTTTTTCAGAGATTGTTGTTTTTGTTGAATTAAGGCGTGTAACTTTTTTAAATAAGCATTTTCCATGCGTAAGTATTCAATTTCTTTTTGTAAATCATTTTGAGAGTTAATATTTTGTTTTTTCTTAGGTGCAATAGCCTGTTTCTTCTTCACAGTGGAGTACCCCTTACTTGTTTTACGAAGAGCATCTATCCCCTGCGATTCTAGCATTGATCGCCACTTCCTAACGGTACGAGGAGATGGAACGTTGAACATAGCGGCCGCTTGTAGGGGCGAAGCTCCTGTATTGTTCATAAAATTCAATACTTCCATTTTAAACTGAATGTCATACCTTGTACATTTAGAGTTTAAGGACTCTATTCCTTGTTCTCTAGTACGTGCCACCCACTCTTTTAATAACGATATACTGACTTGATATTTTTTGGCAGTCACTTTAAAAGAATCATTTGTATTTAAATAATGTTCAACGGCATTTCTTTTTAATTCGAATTTATATTTTCTAGACATAATAAAACCGCACCTCCAATTGTTAGTTATTTGTCTAACAAATTGGGTGCGGTTCAAATGCCTGCAAGCGTGTGAAGGGCGGTTCTAAGAAAAAATAAACTTTTTAGCAACTAGCCACCTTGCGGTAACAGTTACATAAGGCGAGATGTTGGAGCATCTCGTCTTCTTTAGTTTATGCAAAAACTATTGTTATAATACTTCTACACTTATTATAACATCAACTATTGTACATGTCATGCAGATTTATCCGCGATAGTTGATAAAAAAGACATTATTATTAAAACAAAATCAATTTTGTTCCTGTTTCAAAATACTTTGCAGGAGCATAACTTGTCCCATTTCGATCTTGAAATTCATTTCCAACATATATTGATACTATCATTGCGATTACTCCAATAAAAATCACTCGTCTCACACGCTGCTTTTTCTTTTTATCCACTCAAAATTCCCCTTTCTATGAAAAAAGGCACACCCCATTAAGGGGTGTGCCTTTGGTTTATCCATTCAGCTACTAGTTCAAGAAGGATTATATACTTTTGTCGATTCAAGTCATTATACAATACTATTTATCTAATTTCTATTCTTCATATAGTACCAATTTGATAAATCAGTAATAATATTTTCCTTTCCAACCCAATTCCAACCTGGTGTTTGCACAGGGAATGGAAGATCCGCAAGCACCCTTCTCTTTTTAAAATCATCGTAGGCAACACCTTTAATTTCCACTTCATCTGTCAGGCACAAACTCATTTCATTCACACCTGCTGGGTTTGTTTCAACATTGAACGAATATTTTCCATCTTTTGTTTTTAATGGCGCATACCATTTTCGTTGGCCATCAATAATTTTTTCCTTACCATCCCAATATAAAGACTTAGTTGGTCTTTTACTATCAAAGACATGTCCTGTTACTTCAGACAAATACATATTTTTAGGTAGGAATTTAGATGTTAAGCCATTATTAGAAACACTCTCTAAATCATAAGCTGTTTTTAGTCCTTCATCTGCAAATGGATACTGTGCCGTTGCTTTTGTAAATACACCTGGATAATTGGTATTCCAATCATTTTTGTATTTCCCATTAACTTCATAAGAAAAACCATACCCCGCATGGAGCTTAGATGGTTCTAAATTATCAATACTTCCACTTAATGTTTCATAGAACATTTCTCCCACTGTGTCCTCTTTTGACACACGTTCACTTACTGTTTCTACCACACCTTTTACACTCGTTACTCCGCACATTCCTTTTTCATGAGATGGTGAATAGATAGCTGTTTTAATAGGATTATTTTTGTATGTGGTTTCTTCTATATCTAATCGGTTACCAGCAGGGTTAATTTCTGCCTGAATTGTTCCTTTCCCCTTATGTTGCCAGCCAAGGTTCAAGGTTTTCTTTTCTCCCTCAGTTAACCTTACCTTTTGTGTTGCTACTTGTTGTCCGTTATGCTTGAGCACGACTACCGTTTCAGGATTTGCATACTTCGCTTCTAGCGCATCTAACTTTTTAATTTTATTTTTCTCTTTTTCTAACTTCTGCCTTGCTGTATCTAACCTACTTGCTGCACTATCCAATCTATTTTCTTCCCAAGAGCAGTCTCTATCGTAATAGTGATGGTTTCCTTCTGCATCTACCTCATGAATTGGATTACGACGGCAATAACTAAGACTAGATTGCGCACTATCTCTATCGGATTCAGAACTATTTACCGCTTGCTCGGACTTATTAATATTGTTATTTACCTTTGCTCTATATTGGTCACGTTCGGGTTTAAAATTATCACGTGATACATCTATTCTTGTTTTTATATTCTTTCCTTCTCTTGCTGTTTCTCCTTCAATTCGGTCAGCAGAGAAATCGATTTTATATTTAAAATCATCTTCATCACCTGGATCTGGATTAGGGGTTACTTCTGTACCACAGTTACCATTTATGGTGAAATCAACAGTTTTCTCATTTGATTCCCTTTGAACAGCATCAATGGCTTTAATTTTCGCAGTATATCGGCCACACATTTGTGGCTGCCACTTTAGTTCTTCTGACTTAAATTGCCCTGCATCACCTTCATTTGGTTTTTGATTATCTTTTTGCGGAGTTGAACGCAGATAATTTTCTTGATGATACACGGTTTCGCCATCTTTTGTAATATCTAACATCCATTTAACTCGGTTCCGTTCTCCGGCAGCTTTTTGATAAGGGTTTATTGTTGTTCCATTAGGATCTCGGTCATTGTATCCTTTATTTTTACTTACATATTCAAAACCGTTAAATGTAAATTTTACGGGTATATCTTTTTTCCCACTCGTAGCTTTAAAATCTTTTATTTGAGGTTTACTTGTGCGTACATACCACAAGCTATACCTATTCACGTCATTTACACCACCAGCCCCTGCATATCCGCCAGAAAGATAAGCAATGTCTCTAATCCAATAGAACTCTCCATAAGATTTATCTGAAAACCCATTTTTAATCCTATGTGGAATTAAGTTTCTTAAAACGAATTCAGGGTTACCCCAATATTTACTTGCAATTATATCGTTTGTAATTCTCTCTATTTCGGTTACCATTCTATCTCCCACTACAACTGAAGGGTTAATGTAGCCTTCATTTGATATACGCACATAAGGTTCTGAATGGTCTTCATTTTGGATAAGGTTTTCCCTTGAATTCCCCCAATTAAAAGAACCATTATAAACAGCAGGAAAATGTAAATCCGCTTTATAATCGAACTCTTTTGTTTTATAACCACTTCCTGGTCTAAGTAGCTTCCCATTCAATTGTAATTCAGGTGATTTTAAAGACGTGTCTTCATTCCCATTATAAAATGGAATATCCCCATTATTTGCACTTGCTACTGATGGCCATACCAACATCACTGAAACACACGTTAATAGTATATTTTTTCGCAGTCTCATAACCTCACTCCTTTTAACATAAAAAAAGGACACACCCGTACCTTGGTAGGTACGTAAGGTGTGTCCTTTACGTAAATAAATTGTATATTAGTTAATTATTATATTACATCTTTAAATGTATCAAATGTAGCTTTAAAATGCAATAATATTATACACGCACTTGAATGTACATCATATGATCAGCTGTAGAGTGCCCTACACGAACTTTATAATTTCCTTTTTCATAGTTATTAATTTCTTGAGCATCTACAGTTTCCTGAATTTCTTTATCTAGAACTAAATCTGAATTTAACATAGTAGTCCACTTTTTAGCTAACTCAATAGTTGCTTCGTTATTATCTAGGAAAATAATTTTAAAATCATTTTCACTTACCGCATCAATATAAACTTGTGCACCAATTGTACCTGCTGGTAAGTACATATTTTTATCAACCAGTCTAATTGTTCCATTTATATCTGCATACTTAAGGTTAGTACCATATTTACTATTCACACTCTTAATAAGATTTTGCGCTTCTGTAGAAATGGATTTTTGAGCAATCGGGTTTTTCATAGCGTTTGGATTATACGTAACTTCCTCTGTAACTAAACCTTTATCTATACTTGATGGTAAATTTGTATCTGGTTTTTCTTCTGGTTTTGTTTCAGGTTTTGGGTCTGGCTTCACTTCTGGTTTAGTCTCTTTTTCTACTGCATTAATAGAGTTATATAAGAACTGGCTATATTGTTCACGAGTTACATGTGCATATGGTGAATACATTTTACCTCCTGTACCAATAGTAACGCCATTTTCTTCTAATGCACTAATTGCTTTTAATGCCCATGAGTTTTTATCAACATCAGTAAAGGAAGTTGTCTTAGTAGCTTTGAACTTGAAAGCATTTGTAAGTACTTGCGCCATTTGTTCACGAGTTAAGACATCATCTGGACCGAATTTCCCTTCACCATAACCATTTACTAGACCTGCTTTAGCAAGTGCTCTAATTTCTTTTTCAAACATGTGTCCTCTAATATCTGTAAATGGATTTTTGAAGCTAGCATCTGCATCTGCTGGTTTAACGTACATATAAATCATACGAGCAACTTGCCCACGAGTTACATTGTCACCAAAACCAAAGATATTATTTCCGTATCCTTGTACTACTTTACGATTTGTTAAATCATAAATTGCTTTTGTAGACCAGTGATTTGCTGGAACATCACTGAATTTTAATGAGTCTGTGTTATCAGCCTTAGCAGTAAATGCTCCTGCTCCTAGTAATGATGTACCCATAATTGTTAATGCTGTTGCTGTTTTTAAAAATTTGTTAGCCATTGTTTGTTCCTCCAAGTATATTAGTTTTTTAATAGATTCCTTTATTGTATCGAATTTAAATATAAAATCCAGATACTTTAACATATAAATTTATAAATTAGCGTTTTTTTATAACCGCTGTTCTATATGGAAAATATTACCATATAAGAATAGGCTTGTAAAGTATTTTTATATATTTATTTATAAATATTTATTTCTAGTAAAAAAACTACACTTTTCAGTATAGTTTTTAACTCTTTATATATATTGATATTCTCAACGGAAATAGATTTGTCCCATTCCATCTTTGTTAGCCCATATTGGTGCTTTCACACTATCAATCCCTATCATTTTAAAAATAAAGAAGTGATGTTCAGCTTTTATCTTAAAATTTAACGGCTGATTATGATCCACGCGCCCTTTAGTATATTCATATTTCCATCCATCCATATTCTGCTCTTTCATTTTCTTCTCTATATCAGGAATTAGATTTACGTTTTTTCCTTCATATGTGTACTGAAAACCACCTGTTTGTTCTGCTAACTCTACTGTACTAGAAGCAAAATCATGTGCTTTTACTAACTGCATTCCATACAGTACACCTTCTGGTATAAGAGTTATCAATAATAAAGAAAGCGTTAGAAAAAGCGCTGTTGTTACTGTATTTTGCATTTCTTACACACCTACTTTTTCTTATTTATTTCACGTTTCCTCCAGCTTTCTTGTTGTCAGAATCTGCTTCATAAATAAATATGTGTCTTGCGTTACTCTTAATGTTACCTTTCTTTTCATCAAATTGTTTCGTATAACTAGCAGCTTCCGCTTCTCCTTCAACCGCAATCATTGCAGGTTGCTCTTGTACAGCATGTACAGAAAACTCTCGTTTTGATGCAGGATCCTTAAATGTTGCATTTTGTTTATAAGACTTTTCAAATTCTTTCTTTGCGATACCTGGTTCAATAGCAATTTCTTCTTGCGCTCGTAAAACACCTACTTTTACGGCTTTATCCATTGCTGTACTTCCAGCGCGTTCTGATGCAGACTTATTATCTGTGTGTGTTGTATCTCCAATAATCATATCTGTCATTAAGAATAAACAGCCAACAAATAATAATATTGAGGCGGCCCCTATAATAAATTTTTGCATCTTTCTTCACCCCTCCTTAATTTTCAGACTTCCGAAATCGAAATCCACTTAAAATGGAACTTTTCTTTTGATTCAACAATTGGTTTGGCAGTAATAACTCTGCTATTTCCTTCATTATTCCTTCAAGCTCTTTATAATAGTTCCGACTAGATAGTAACGTACTACTTTTTAATTGAGATTCAAATACATCCTCTATCTCATATGGTGCTAAAGCAGTTAATACCTTATCGCCAAAACATTCTTCTACTACTTCATACTTTAAAAGTGCAGTAGAAAACTTATTCCCAATAATTCTCGTTTTCTCTAAAACTAAGTAAGAAACAAGTTTTCTCTCCTTTTGTGTAAGAGGATGCGCTATCTTTAACAATTGATGCAGATCTGGTTCTGCTACAAAGAAAATAAAATCTGCCATTTCACATATTTCATGGTATAAATCTTTATCCCAATCGTACCCCGCATCAATAATAGATATAGGCGCTTCTTGGTTAGCCAATAATACCTTAATAAAATGGTCAAAGTCCTGCTCTGTTTCGTTTTTCAGCTCTTGGTCCACTATAGGATTCTTTACGATATAATTTATTCTTCCTTGCTTCCATTTTGGAATTGATAATATATCAGATTCCTTCTGTAGCATCTCCTTATATCGCTGTAACATAAATTCACTACGATAGTTTTCTGGTGCTTCTGTATATCCCTTTAATAAAGGATACGTATATCCATCATCATATAGATTCTCTATATAGTTCACATCAATCTGTAGTTCATTTAAGTAAGCAGCTAAAAGATGTGAAACAAAAGTTGCACCACTTCTTTTGTTCATGCTGGCCACAACAATTGTTCTTCTCGGAATAGCAATACCTATTTGTTTTTCATATACCGGCTCAAAAGCCAATTTATATTGTTTTTTTATAATAGGTGCTTTTTGTGACTCACCTGGAACAGACTTACGCTTTTGATTGTTTTTAAATAGTTTCTTGGAGTTAGAGGAAGCTTCATTGTTGCCACCTTCCTCTAATTCACTTGATACTTCCTCTTCTTCCTCATCAACAGGAACTTCGGGTAACTTTGTTTGTTGTGGTGCCTGACTTGCGCCTACAATTTCTGCTACATTTTTAATATCCGACTCCTGTAGCAGCTGCGGGATAACTTTATTATCAATATCAATTCTACGAGAGTTAAAAATGTCATAGATACCTAGATAAATCAGTTTCGCCAAAAACTCATCATCATTTTCACGCTCTGTAAATACCACAATACGAATATCTCGATTAAAGCGAATATCTCTTAGTTTCTGTAAGATAATCAATTCACGTTTCTCTTCATGTCCCGCATCAATATTTAATCGTTTGTCATTAATACATAGAATATCGGGCTGTTCTGTATCTAGAATTTCATCTAGATACTTGATATGCATCACATCACTATCAGCTACTTCAAATCCCGCACCAATAAAATCCTCACGTAAATATGCCGTATATACAGTATCACTAATAGCTAAAACGATTTTTTTCACCATAGTTAACCTCCTACAAAATCTAACGTTGGATTAAAATCATGTTTTCAATTGGAATTTGTGCCTCAAGATGAACCTTCCCAATAATCTCATTCAAAATATACTCAATTTCAACTTGTTCCATTGTACGTGGAGCTCCAAAATCAGAATTTAGCTTTACTCGTATTTCTAATCGATCTTGTATCTCATGTAAAGGTGTACCAAGATAAAGAATGCTGTAGTATAAAACACCATCTTCAATATTTTTTTGAATCATATCTTTTGTTTGATGAATAAACGTAACCTCAGCAAGCTCAATAAAAGGATCATTAATTGTTACTTTGCTATTCCAATTTAAATTCCAAATCTCGCAATGTTCTTCCGCATGTACAACAACTCCATTAACAGAAGGCGTAATCGCGAAAAGACGATCTACAGGAACTTTGGTTAACGAGGTACTATTACCTTTCTTTAATTCAATTCCTTTTTCCATTCGCTCATGTTCAAAAGCATATTCAGCACCAGTGAATGCAACTTCGCAAAATACTTGTTCTAACAATGGACGAATCCCTTCATATGTTCGTATAGCAAATACACTAAATTCCTGTGTTTCATCTGTACGAATGATTTCGTACAATTCATATTCAGATGCATTTGCTAAGGCAAAAGGAATATCTTTTATAAAATTCGGATCAGTATATAGATTCTCAGGAATTTGCGTTTCAGGATGATTTATAAACTCAAGGCATAATTGATATCCTTTTAAAAATGCATTTTTAACAGCTGCAGGGAATAGAGTTTCAAAACGTTTCACATTATTTTTAAACGTTTTTTCTTCAATTTCGTTATTAAATTCTCTTTCCTGTAAGATATTTGCCTTATTCCCTAGTAATAAAAAGTAGTGATTAATAATGCGACTAATATCCTCTTCAAATGCTGCATTCTCCTCACAATACTTTGTAAATCGTTCTTTACTCATGTTCACAATTTCGTTCATAGCTTCAAATTCTCCCTTTTTATTGTTATTTATACAAAAAAAAGACACACCGATGGCAGGTTATGTGCCTTCGGTGTGTCCGTTTAGCTAGAAATTAAATCTATTAATTTGTATATTTCTCTTAGTTAATTGTAGTTCACGTATAAGAATACCTCTATGAATTTTAAAAGTCAATAGATTAATTACCTCCTTGTAAACTTATATTTATTCCTTCTTTCTATTTTTCTATGTATTTAATTTAAAAAAATACAAGTAATTAAATATAAATAATCCAAGTATTTTATATAAAAACAACAAGAAATATATATAACTAAACTCAATCATTAATTATAAAGAGATTCAGCAAACACCTCTAAAGCCTTGTATTACATACGTTCCTGGATATTAAGCTAAATTCACTATCGTAATATCCCCATTACATACAAGCTCTACATCATAGAAATCACAAATTAAGAAGTTAAATACCATATTACTAAGAATTCACAAGGTTAGAATCATATTACTAAGATAACCACAAGTATTGAATCGAATTATGAACATACCGAGTCGTAACCAAACATAACGTAAATCAATTATATGCTTCCGTAAAAATGCTAATAGATATATTTTCCTAAATAAAAAAGCATGTCTTCAAATTAAAGAACATGCCAAATAACCCTTGCTTTTAAGTAACTTTTTAACAAGGGTTTCCATATATATTTTTTTAAAATCACATAAATTCCGGATAAACACCATTCTTCTTATGATAATTTATCATTGCATCGTGTTTTTTCCCTGTAGACAAGTTTTTTTCCTTAAAACCTATCCAGGACTCTCTAAACTTTACACGCATAAATGCTGGAATAGAGAATATTTCTTGCTCTTTCAAACAACTTTCCACTTGATCTAATGCATAAGTCATTGCGTAAATTAATAATTCACTTTGTTTTTGTTTCGTCGGTAAATAGATTGCGATATCAACAATTTCTTGTCTAAATGCAGTCATTATATTTTCTTTATCTTTTTTACGTAACGCCTGTCCCATATGTTTCAAACGAGACACCGCTTCTTTTCTGCACTTCGCTACTGGTCTATGTAATTCTTTTTTATCATTCTCAATTACGCAGTTTGAAGAAAATACAACGTTGAACTTCTCAATGATGATTTGTTTTACCTGTTTCCTTGCACTAGTAATTCTTGTTTCATTAGATTTCTTCTCTTTAGAATCGATTGCAGTAAATTGCACGATGGGGTTAATAATTTCTATGTAGTGTCTTACTTTCTTTGCATTACGATTTAATCTCCTTTTTAAGGAAGACATCTTTCTTGTAATCTGAAACTCCTCAATTTTATGTTTATAATGTTCCATACCTACTTTTCTTGAAAAAGTATTGATTAAATCTAAAAGGAATATAATCCCTCTATTATCACGAGCCTTTACTAGACTACTCATTATCGTTGTTTGAATTAGGTGAAATGGAATACGGAAATACGATAGCGATATGCCTGTCATCTTTGCAGTTTCTGCAGTAGTGTGGTTATACAACGCATAATCTACAATTTCATATACAGTACGATTTCCAACAGGTGTTTCTTTTACGAGTCTACGCTCCAAACAAACTTGAAACCCTGTATAAATTGTTGTGTAGGGAATCCCACTTTTCTTAGCAAGATCCATTATTTGAAATTCACGTGGTAGCATTCCTATATCATTGCATTCAAAGTGAAGCAAGATGTAAGTAGCTAAAGCTGAAGATGGTAACTCTTTTCTTTCATTTTCTAGTTTTACGATGTTTAATAGTCCATCAAAAAATTTAACCCCATGAACTTTAAAGTTCTGTTGGGAAAAAGCCATTTGCGTATGCATAATGTTGCTAACTCCTTTCGAAAGAGCAGAAAAAGGCACTGTCATACCACGGATACAAAAATACTACTCTCTTAAAAGAGTAATACTTGTATAACAACGGTAAACAATGCCTAAAATTACGCAAGAAATCCCCTTTTTAAGTTGCACAAATACATAAGATACAGTAAAATTATCTTATAATTTCATGCAAAATAAAAAGGTTTATTGGCTTTGTTTACCGCGGTCGATTGAAAATTTCTTTTGGGATTTTTGTGCGGTGTACCACAATGAAGTAGTTGGCGCTATTTCATTGGGCTGATGAACCTTTTTTTGCTTTTTTATATTTTATTTTTTATTATATAAATATTTTATTATTAATAAATTTGTATCTAAAAAAATACAAAAATATAAAGTAACTACATCATATATAGTTTTTCCCATGGTTGCAAGGTGATTTTTTCAAAAGTATGACCTTTGCTAAATGACTATGTATAAATAACCACCACTCAAACACCTCGTTGAGCGCCGCTCAATCAAAAGTCAATTCACAATAAGTAAGAACAACTTAAACAGCCTCTGATCAACCGCCTGATTGTCGCTCAATTAACAAAATATCATCGATAAAGCGCATTAATGGCACATTTTTCATTATCCACACCTTAAATCACCCAACTAATCACCAGTCACTCGTGTGTAAATACTGTTATTTTCGTATGTAGGTTGAGTGGTGATTGAACGGTTGATTTCATTGCATTAAACCTAATTGTAATCAGTCAATTAATCACCGGTCAATCATATTACTATTTTAGAATGAATGATTAGCGAATGGTTGAGTGATCGAGTGAAGGTGTAAGTTTTGAATAAGAATAAACTGTTTTTTTTATGATTAATATAAAAATAGTTTCATACTACTAATTAAGTAGTATGAAACTATTGAAAGAGATGTTTTGGTCAAGAGGTTTTTGCTTACTAACTACTGGTGGTTCATCAATAGACGTAGTAAAAAAATATATTGAAAATCAAAGTGAAAAGTGAGGTGAAATGATATGACAAAGCAGAATAAAGCATATAAACTCCGTTTGTATCCAACAGGAGACCAAGCACATCTTATGCGTAAAACCTTCGGTTGTGTACGTTTCGTGTATAACAGAATGTTAGCCGAACGGAAAGAAGCGTATGAAAATCACAAAGATGATAAGGAACAACTAAAGAAACAAAAGCTTCCCACTCCTGCGAAATACAAAGCAGAATTTGAGTGGTTAAAAGAAGTTGATTCATTAGCACTGGCAAATGCTCAACTAAACTTGCAAACTGCCTATAAGAATTTCTTTCGTGGTCAAAATGACTTCCCAACATTCAAAAGCAAAAAAGACAGAAAGTCTTATACAACGAATGTAGTGAACGGAAATATTATGTTGCTTAACGGTCATATTAAATTGCCAAAACTGAAAATGGTACGTATCAAGCAGCATAGAGAAATACCACAAGACCATGTAATCAAGTCATGTACGATTTCTATGACACCTACTGGTAAATACTATGTGTCTATCTTGACTGAATACGAAAAAGAGATTGTACAAAATGAAGTAGAAACAGTTGTTGGATTAGACTTTGCGATGGATCGATTATACGTTAGTTCTGAGGATGAGAGAGCCAATTATCCTAAGTTCTATCGTGAAATGTTAGACCGATTAGCAAAGGCACAACGAGTATTATCAAGAAGAACAAAAGGTTCTATTCGTTGGAATAAACAACGTATCCGTGTAGCTAAGTTACATGAAAAAGTAGCGAACCAACGTAAGAACTTCCTTCATCATAAGTCTAAAGAGTTAGCTACTCATTTTGATGTTGTAGCTATTGAAGATCTAAATATGAAAGGCATGTCGCAAGCACTTCATTTTGGAAAAAGCGTCGCTGATAATGCTTGGGGTATGTTCACTTCTTTTTTAGCTTATAAACTACACGAACAAGGCAAACAACTTATGAAAATAGACAAATGGTTTCCTTCCACAAAAACATGTAGCAGTTGTGGAAATGTGAAAAACATGTCATTGTCTGAGCGAGTATATTCTTGTATATGTGGTGTAAATCTTGATAGAGATTATAACGCAGCTATCAATATCAAAAATGAAGCAATACGCCTATTAGCGTTGGCATAGATAGCAATAAAATAACCCTTGGAACGAGGGGGTTAGCTCGGTTGTCTTAGGACAAATTCGTTAGCTATCAAAAGTAACGACTAACCGAGAAGCCACCACTTCAAACAGTCCATTAGGACGTTAAGTGGCGGGTAGTTCACAGATTGGAAGAAATAGAATTAGAAAACTCTTTGTATAGCAAAATAAACCTAAGTTCTATGATTATTATAAGTTTAAAACAATAGCTGTGAATGAATCATATTGATAATCAATGAACTAAGCTTTTGAAATGATATTAAGAATAAGCAAAATAAAAAGGCTATCAAATGATAGCCTTTTTATTTTTTTCCAAAAAGCTTAGAGAAAAAGCCGCCTTTTTGTTCAGTATTCTCTTGTCGCTGAGCATTAGCACTTTTTTGTTCTTGAATTAATCGTATAGTACTCATTAACTTTTCGTCACGTTCCTCTAATCGCTTATTGATTCTATCGAAATTATCCTGACTTTGTTTAGCCACCGCAGCGAAGAATTCCATATTTTGTTTTGTTAATTCTTCAGTCACTTTAGCTGTAACTTCCTCAGTAATTTTTTCCGTCAAAGCTTCTATAAAGTCTGGATTGACCTGTTGTGCTTTAACTAGTGATGTTTCTTTTGGTTCACCATCACCGTCAACATCTTCAGCATAAACATTGCGAATAACCGTCGGATCCATATCTAAAAGCCCAACAATTTCGTGCTTTTTCTTTGACTCAGAATAATAATGTTTAATCTTTTTTACTGTATCAATACTATCCTCATGAACATATTTAAGTTGGCGTTCTTTTTTTATGTTCAAGTACTCATCGAAATCATTCAACCATCTACGAAGAGTACTTTCAGGAATATCAAGCATGGTTGCTACTTCAGATACGCGATAATAACCATCGCTTAACTGTTCATCAATCATTTGCTCACCACCTAACTATATGATGCCTGTCCTATAATACATTATATAAAAATTCTATAGAAACTAAAAGAACCCCTTTGTAGATTACATAAAATATCATGGACTTTTATACCTGATCACTCAATCATTCACTGCTCATTTATTTAGCTGCATACCAATAATACCTATGTTATCGAGCGGTGATTAGTCGGGTGAGCGTGATTAACACTTGATTATGTACAAAATCACCTTAAAATTCTGTGAACTGAACTAAAAATTTTACATGGATTTTCACTTATTAAAATGCATCTTTTATAATCATTACGTATTCATTACAGTGTTTATTACCGTAATAAATGCGTAACAATTAAAATATTAATTACGGTAATTATTACGGAATTATTTAAAGTATTGATTTAATAAGATTCTTGATTATCATCCGTAGATGTATTATAGTTAGTATATACAATACTTCGGAAATATATACCGAAGTATTTACGGCTTTTATAACGGTATTAAATTCCGTATAATTATCTTGTCTTTTTGTACCTATAGATAAAATTTATTATTTATTAAAGGTGGTGTGAAATTATTGTCTAATATATCAATGAGTAGTAGTGAAATTATTGATGTGCTTTGTGAGAATTTAAATGATGGGATTTGGGCTTTACGTGTGCTATACGCCGAGGGCGCAATGAACAAAGAAAAGTTATGGGATTATATCAACCAATATCATAAAGACTATCAAATTGAGAATGAAAAAGATTATGAGGGTAAAAAAATACTTCCATCGCGATATGCTTTAGATATTATGACTGCAAGACTTGAAGGAGCAGGGTTAATATCTTTCAAAGCAATAGGACGTGTTCGAATTTATGACGTAACAGATCTAGGAAATGTTTTAATTAAGGAACTGGAAAAACGAGTTGAGAAAAACAACTAAAATATATATTTGAGGAGGATATACATATGGCAGGCAATTTTTCAGAAATCGAAAGCCAAGGAAATATTAGTTTGAAATTTGGATTCTTAGGACTAGGTATGGGTGGATGTGCAATCGCAGCAGAGTGCGCAAATAAAGAAACACAAATTAAAAATAACAAATACCCATATCGTGCGATTCTTGTTAATACAAATAGTCAAGATTTTAATAAAATTGAGATTAAAAACACAGGGAACGTCCGTAAAATACAGTTAGAAGGATATGAACAAGGTGCAGCTCGTAATCCACAGGTTGGAGAGGAAGCATTTGTAAAGCATGAAACAAAGATTTTCGAAGCGGTAAAACAGGAATTTGAAGATCGTGATTTTATTTGGATTACGTGTGGTCTAGGTGGAGGAACAGGAACTGGTGCTCTATTAAAGGCTATTGAAATGCTCTATGAACATGATTACAATTTTGGATTGTTACTGACTTTACCACGTGATGCTGAGGCTTTAAAAGTATTAGAAAACGCAACTTCACGCATTCGTAGTATTGCTATGAACCAAGAAGCTTTTGGCTCAATTGTATTAATAGATAACGCTAAACTATATAGAAAATTTGAAGAGGAAAATCCAAGTGCTTTAGCAAACGAATATACTAGCTATAGTAACAAATATATTGCTGATGCATTACATGAGATTAACCTAGTTACTTCATCATTTACACCGTTTTCAGATACACATTTTGATGCGAGTGAATTTGCTCAAGTAATTAATACACCAGGCGTTTTATCATTAGCAAAATTAGAACTAAAATCAAATCAATTAGACACTGAAAACCCGCTAGGTTACTTGACTCAATTAGGTAACGCACTAGAAAAAGGCGTTTTATACGATACAGAAAGAGAAGAGCTAGAAAGTGCTAAAAAAAGCGCGTTATCTATCGTTACATCACCGCTGCGAGCAGGGCGATTATACAACTTCTCATTCCTTAATCAAATGGAAAACTTCTTAAAAGAAAGAACTCCATATGTAGATGAACGTCCTATAGCTCCATACGTTAATAAACATACAACAAAAAAAGAAGAGGATATAGTAAAATTCTATTCAGTTGTTGCAGGACTTCCATTACCAAAACGTGTTAGTGATATTATTGATGAGATTACGAGAATTAAAGAAGAACGTGAGCAAGCTAATTCAAAGAAATCCAATGCTGTTTTAAATAAACTTTTTGCATTTGATGATTCAGTACAAGAAGAAAAACCTAAAAAGAAAAAATTAAATTTTGGTGCTGAACCTGAAGTAGAAGTTGCTGACGATTCACAACCAGCAAAGAAGAAATTATCATTCTAAACAATAGACCGACAAATATAATTTTGTCGGTCTTTTTCTATTTCAATAGCAAAAAGAAACTACAATGCACAAGTGATTAATCTATTATATTTTCTGTATGTGTAACATGTCTTTATATAATGTAATTGTTTAAATAAATTGTTAGGCCGTCCTAACGATTTTATTCCAATACTTGAACCTTTAAAAAATTGTTCGGTTAAAACATGTCTTCCGTCCGAACAATTTTAAAAGAACTGAAAGACTATATAAATCAATGTTTCTAGCTAATTTTTAGGAAGAGAAGTAATCCAAACTTCAGCGTACAAGTTTTAGTATCTAGATTAAAGCAAATTCAGCTTAAACTTTTAATAATTTACAACTAAATTTTGCTGTAATAAGATATATAGAAATGGTTGTTATTTATTGAAAATACATTCGAGTTATGGAGTTGCATATAATGAAAAGTAAAACGTATAAATATACAAGCAAAGGTACACAGAAATCTTTTCGTTTAAAAGAGGCCGATATATTTGTATTTACATTTTTATATTACAAAAGGTATCTTACTACACGACAAATTACTCAGCTTTATAGTGCATTTGAGGGTAGAGATTTTTCTGAGGATAGTGTGTTTACGAAACTTAATCGTTTTTCAAAATACGGTGCTATCCTGACTAAAAAAATTGATAAAAGAGATGATAGTATAACCAGACGTGCGACATTCTCCTTAAAAGATAGAATGGTTGATTACCTTCAAGAATTAGGAAGGATTCCTGCAGGATCTTCAAAACGTAGATATTCTTCTTCAATCTCACTACATACACTCTGCTCAAGAGAAATATTAGTACGCACACTTTTGGAAGTGTCGAAAAAGACCAATACGAATAAATTATTATGCGAGTTAGATATTCGCTCATATCATCAAAAACAAAAGAAAACAGAAATTGAAGATGCAGGGTTACTTCTAATTCCTGATGAACACATTTCATATAAAGACAAAAATATTTACATTGAAATGGATATGTGCAAAGAAACCAATGCTACCTTAGTTGAAAAGGTGGGGAAGTATATTGAATATGCACAAAAAAACACTAAAAATATAACTGTTGTTTTTGTTATGTATGACAAGTCGATGTTCCTTGCAGAAGATGCAGAACCTCCATACGTACGTATGAAGAATCTCTTATTTTCTATGCGAGAATATCATGAACATTTAATGAATCTACCAAACCTAAATATGCACATCTGCTCTTTGAAAGAAGCTGGAGATGTTATTTCAGATATTCTTCTAGGAATAGATGATAATCAAAACTTTGAACAAGATATTCTCTTACCTTTATCTAAACGTACAGTAGGAGATGCTGATTGGCGCTATGCATTTGTTGAAACAGTTCAAACATTTAAAGAGAAAATAGATGGTGGTCTTAGACGAACGTATAAGAGAGATAAAGATGTAATGCAAGATTTCTTCTTTATTTTTGGGAATGAAAATGATTACCGAATGATTGCTAGATTAGACGATGTTGTGTTTTCAAGAAGAGAAGGTGATGAAGGGGTGCCGCTTGTTGTGATTTATCCAAAGCGCAAAAAGGCTAGAGATATACTTTTAATGGACACGTATGACAACGTATTACTGCTATCCCTCCAAAATGAAGGTGTTACTATCGATGCGGATGAACAGATCATGGCACGTACTGCAAATAACATACATCCGAAAAGACGCAAGCTTGTTGAATTATATTAATCGTTAATTTTTTATATACTTTTATACAATTTTATTGATTTTTATTATTTAAGGTGATAGAATTACGTTTGAACTAAACACAAAAAACTACAATCAAATCAGAACATATGAAATTAAGGCAAGCGACACACGCTGTTTTTACAGTGGGTGTCGCTTGCCTTTTTTTATATGGAGAAAGGTGGAAAATCAAAATGGATTTACAATATGCAACTACTACTACTGGGGGAGTGCTCTCTGCTAGAGAAGCATTTAAAAACCCGGAACTAGTCCTTAATCATATTACAGAAGAGGGGGCAACGTTTAGTGTTTCTCTACAAGATATCCAAATTCCAGGGAAACCAAATTTCTATTGGTACGATGTCATAATTGAAACGGCAACGGATAAAAAGATTGAGGTAAATATCGCGGTACTTTCTCAAGAAGAATACAATCAACTCTGTGAAAGAGAGAGTATTGATTTATATTTAAAACAAACTGAAGATGCAGCAAAATTCTTTCTCGAAAAATCAAAGGAACTATTCCAACCAGAATTCAATAATCGATTCCAGTTTAAACATAAAGCTCAACTATATCTGTAAGAAGTAGGTGAGCCTATATGGAGACATTTAAACAACGATTACCGTTATTTACTACAATCGGCTTAATTAGCGGATTTATTCTTTCATTTGGATTCGGTTTAGTAAACTACATCAAGTTACTCTACTATGCATTTGAACCACCGTCTTATCCTATAGAAATTACATATGTACCGCTTATTTTAATGTTCTTTTCTTTACTATTAGGAGAGTTTAGCTTTAGGTTTTACAGCCGTATTCCAGCTTTACATATAAATAATGGGAAACTAATAATCTTGGTTGCTTCCCACTTTGCGGTTGATATTCAATTTTTATGGTTTGCAACTGCTCCGATCCATGCAAAGGTTATTCCTTATCTAGCGGATAAATCAAAACATCTTAATTTTGGTGAGTATGAAGCCTTAGGTCATGTCTTAACAGGTAATTTTCACACACTCACTATGATTTTTGTATTTTTACCAACAGTATTTATGATTTTGTTTACACTTTGGTATAGTGGGCATATTGTTCGCTACCGAGAAGAGATATTAAAGTGGGTACAAAAATACGAATATAAAAATCACAAATTACAAAAATGGTTTAATAGCCAAGAAGAACAAATATATCCTGATGTAGAAATTGGACCGCATATTGAGCATAAAGAGATGGTTCGTATTAAGGGGAAAGATAGAACGTTAAATTGTATTATTATTGGTCCTATTGGTTCTGGTAAAACATCTAGTTTAATTATTCCCATGATTAATCAAGATTTACATTGGATGGCGCGTTTTATCAATAAGTTCATAAATGTCTTTAAAAAGAAGGATTATCATACAGAAGAAGTAAAAGGAACATTTTTAAATGGTGTGACTGTTATCGAACCGAGTAATGATTTATGCCAAAAGGTTTTTAAGTTAGTGCAAGCACATAAAATACCTGAAAGTGCAGTTTACTACATTGATCCAACTAATCCTGATACCAAAAATATAAACATTCTGCGAGGACCAGTAGATAAAGTAGCAGAAGTTTTCGCAATGGTTATTCAAGGTTTGTCTGAATCTAACAATGCATTCTTTGAACAAGCGCAGCGTAACCACCTTAAACAACATATCTATTTATTAAAGCTTCACAACCCACAAAAAGATGTTACCTTCGACGATTTGATTGAGATGTATGACGATGTAGAACGTGTTCACCGAATGCATAAGCTATTAAAGGTACAGGTCGAAAAGTTATATGATTTTGTTCAAAGTGGAGCAGCTTCACGTGACCAAAAAAATGAATATAAAATTATAAAAGGTATAGACGAATGGTTTGATAATACCATTCGTGAAAAGCTGGATTTTCAAGGTGAACCAGCCGTTTATAAATCGGGAAAATACCGCGGACAACCGATGCATTATGACAGAGAAGAAGAATATGTAAAAGGTTTACGCAACATATTAAAAGATTTAGCTTCAAACGTTTTAATACGACGTGTTTTATTTGGAAAATCCGATTTTGATTTCGATGTTCATTTAGAGCAGGGTGGGATTTTGTTAGTCAATACGGCAAAAGGAGAATTAGCAGACCTTTCAAACGTATTAGGAAAATTTGTATTGTTAAGTATGCAAAATGCAGTATTCCGTAGAGATCCAAACGTCTCACCTTACCATCATATTATTGTCGATGAGTTTCCGGATTACGTTGTGCGGCCGTTTAAAGAATTCCCTGCACAATCTCGTAAATATAAAGTAATTTTAACAATCGCTAGCCAAACACTATCGCAATTAGCTCTCGACTTCACAGAGCAATACATGTTTACTTTACTAGGTTCATTCCGTAACAAAATGATATTTGGAGATGTAACACCATATGATGCAAAAATTTTCTCTGACATGTTTGGTGAGAAAGAGGAATTTAAAGAGGCAGAATCCGAACAGGGCATTTCTCCTATGCAAGAGAATCCAGTTAGTCGACTAGGATCAACCTATCAAAAAACGAAAGAAGTTGTTATGTCACCAGGAGATATCATGGCACAAGGGGCATTCATCTGTGCTGCTCGTATCGTACAAGATAATCATGTGCAACCTGTACAACAAATCACAAGTAACTTTGTACCAAAAGAAGAATTTGCCCAAGCAATTATTCAAGTAGATACAAAAACAGGTGAATATTGGGAAAATGAGCGTCTTCGCCTTATTAATGAATCTATAGAAAAAGCTAATCCTATGAAGCATGTAGATGCAGAAAACATGAAGAAAATACAACCATTACCACCTATACAAGAAGGTGAGATTGAACAGAATAACTCCATAGAAACAAACGAGGAGCATCAACACATTGTATCATTGGAGGATTATAAGGGACAAAAGTCTCAAAATGAAACCTTATCTAATGATCCTGCAGCAATGAACCAGCAGGGGAATGTTGATGATGAAGTTGAAAATAAGTTGTATGAAGATATTAAGGAATTTATTATCGAATCACAACAAGTCTCGCCATCTCTTCTGCAAAGAAAATTCAAGATTAGCTATATGAAATCTATGCAATATATTGAGAAGTTAGAACAAAATCTAGTTGTAAGTTCTTACACAGGGGATGGTCCTCGTAAAGTATTAATTTCAAATAATAGTAGTACATCAGAAGAAACAAGTGTTATTACTACTCATTCACCTGACAATACTATTTCACCGGAAGTAGCAATTCCAATTGAAGGCGAAGAAATCGAACAAGAGGAAACTAGCTCCTTTAAGGATATTCTATACGAAGATGTTTTAAGTTTTGTGAAGGAATCGGGAAGTATCTCTATATCTGTACTACAAGACACGTTTAAAATTAGTTATACACGTGCATCGAGATTAATAGATGCCTTACAACGAAATGGTGAACTGCCTGTTATAGCAGAAGAAACACATGTAGAAAGTATAAGCTCTGAAATAAAAGAACCGGCCGTGAAAGAAGATATTAAAGAAACCATAGATATAGCATTACCTCCTATGGAAGAATGCTATGAAATAAACATGGAGGTAGCAGAACTAAACAAAGAATTATCTATTACTATGTTAGAGCAAGATTGGAATAAAGATTCCATTATTCATTCCGTGATTCCTGTTGAGACCGAACCATTGTTTGAAGAATTCCCATCTGATGGACTTCCCGTTACAATGATAGGAACTGCAGAAACAAGTATAGAATCTACTTCACTTCCCGTTACAATAACAGAGCTAGAAGAAACACATGTAGAAATCAACACGGTTCCAATTGAAGAAACGCTTAATCATATCGAAGAAAACAAGCTAGATGAAGATGTAGCAAAAGTTTACGAATCTATTAGTATTACGGTACAAGAAAACTTAGAAAAAAATAGAGAAGAGCATTCGAAAAATGATGAGAAGCAACCAGAATATAAACCTATGAGTTATAAAGAACGCCAAGAGCACTTAAAATCTCATCAAAAAAATAAGAATAATACTACGCAGTCGCTGCTTAATAAAAATGAGAAACCAAAGCCCAAAACATCGAACGTAATGAGTAAGGAATTGAATAATTTCTTTGATTAATAGTTTGTAAATCTTAAATTAAATCTAGTATTGGTATAGCCAGCATTTCGGAAAAAACCACGCTAAGCCAAAAATAAAATAAGCTGCCCATATAGGCAGCTTATTTAGTCGGGTAAGCGGGGGGCATCGCTGCCCCCAACTCCCCTCAGAACCGTACGTGACAGTTTCCCATCATACGGCTCAAGCCTTCTTTTTATCCGATTTCAGTCCCTTTAGTATAGGCAAGGTAAGTGAACTAATTTTAAGTTTAAATTAGACAATATGAGGTGTTGCGGAACAGGCATGTCTTTTACGACTACCTTTTCCCCGTTTTGTAGTGGAGTTTTGCAGATAGCGCAGCGGTAACCTTGTTTTCTAGCCAGCTTCATTCTATCCATCGTGTTTTCCGTATCAAATACCTTACGGTCTCTTTTTTCCCAGTATTCTTTCAATGTTGGGTCATCAGGACTATTTTTGAATTTCACCATGTTGTGTCTCTCAATCTTAATCCATGACATATGTAAGAGTTGGATATTTGTTTTCGGGCAGGTTGGTGTCCAAGCATTTCCACCATGATGTGGATGCCTGTAATACCTTGCATATATCCATTTCCACGACTTCTTTGGATGGAGCTGTCGAAGATGTTTGCCGATTCTCCAATAGATATAGCTATCCATTGTACCAAAGATTTTCTTAGAAACGACATGTTTCCAGTATTGCCCGTATCCTCTGATAATAGGATTAAGCACTCGGATGATTTCTCCGATGGGTTGACCCCTCATGACACGTAAAGTATCTCCAATTTTCTTCTTCGCTTTCTGTCTACTGCCCTTACTTGGTTTGATGAACAGTTTATTCCCCTGTTCAGTTTGGTACTGCCGAATCAAGAATCCTAGGAACTCAAATCCTTCCTCAATATGTGTAACCTTCGTCTTTTCAGGGCTTAATTCCAATCCCCTGTCCTTTAAGTAGGGACGAAGTCTCATATATACAGAGAGTGCTTGTTCTTTTGTCTCCGTTAAGACCACAAAATCATCTGCGTAACGGATAAGGGTAAATTTGCAAGCAGGATTCATAATATAACTATCATTAGCTTTATAGTTTTTCTTGTAAGTAATTCCCAAGGTTTCTTCCATTCCATGAAGGGCAATGTTAGCGAGAAGTGGCGAGATAATTCCTCCTTGCGGAGTACCTTCTTGCGTTTCCGCGAAAAAGCTTTGCTCCATGTATCCCATCTTGAGCCATCGCTTCAATAGTTTTCTTCCTGGGAAGTAAGAAGTTTGTTTGAGTATCCACTCATGGTTGAGATGATCAAAACAGCCCTGAAAATCTCCTTCAAATATCCATTTCTTCTTTGTGCCCCCGTTGATTCTATTGAAAATGCTTCGTATGGCATCATGGGTACTTCGCTTAGGACGAAACCCGTAAGAAATAGCTTCAAATCTGGCTTCCCACTGTGGTTCAAGGGCATTTCGCACTATATTTTGATATACCCTATCCTTTATAGTTGGGATGCCCAACGGTCGCAATTTTCCGTTTTTCTTCACAATGTATATACGTTTTGCTGGTTTTGGTCGGTGTTGTAGCGTATTTAACTTTTTGAGTTGCTCATAGAGAAGATTTCTTTCTCTGCGACTCAAGGCTGTATGTTCATCAACACCTGCTGTTCGCTTTCCTTTATTCTGCTGTGTTACTCGTCTAATTGATAACAGTAAGTTTGCTTCGCTTCTCATGAGTAAGCGTTGAAGTTTTCTTACCTTTCTTTGTTGCTGTAACTGTTCGGCACGGTAAATTCTTTGTCGTAACTTCGTCACATACATCTGAACTGCTTTCCAGTTTGTATACGAGACGTGCGCCGACGCTCGTTCTGAGGTGTTCATAACTGCACGCTCCTATTCGTCAGAAGATAACTTACAAATGTATTTCCATGTTGAAGACCTATAAGAAGTGGGCTCCCTTTCAGGCTTGTCATGGGTTTGTCCGTAAGGACGACAATATCCGCTCAGTTATACATATTTCTATGCTTTCCTGTTTCCTTTCGGCTAGCGGCTTTTGCTTTCTCTTATATCCTTTACCCTCTGCCACATCGTTTGACTTTACAGTCATCCTACTGCTTGCGCAGATGACATAGGGCTTACCAAGTTTCACATTCCACAGATACGACAGGGTTAGGTGGACTCTTTACTCCGGATAAGTTGCGGGATGCAACGCGGCAGTATTATGAGAATGCCTTTCCTCTTATCAAGACCTGGGTAGAGCTGTACATTATCCCAAGCTAACGATTACGAAGCTTACGAGCCTTCACTCTCGTTCACCGTACCTGTCTTCTCCTAGCGGTATTCCGAGTCATGTACAGACTCTCTGTTTCCACATTTCCTCATGCAACCCACGAGCCCGTTACCAAGTCCGCAGTTTCGGATGGAGATAGACTTTGCATCTAATCTAGTAGCAGAAGCTACCCTGTGGGAATGCGACTTCTTGTCGCACCATAATTCTCGATATAGGAAGTTCTATTTTAGTAAACTCATAGCAACTACAATACATCCAACTATAAATAATTCTTTTTTAAATATGTATTTTTATCTTTACTTAGGATATGCTATAGTCTTTTCCTTAAAAATGTTTCCATAATATCTCTCTTAAATCTTTCATAATTGAACTGAAAAGCGATATTATGTGTTTTATAACCTGGATTTGTCACAAAACGAAAGTCTGCGATACTTTGACCAAATCCTTCTCCTTGATCGGGAATTACTTTGATGGGCACTTTTGACAGACGAACTGCATCTGGATTCAACAAATACCATATTGTTACAAAATCATGCATAGGGCTTCCTCCTATGCCAGGATTCGATTTAGAGTAGAAATTATAGTAGTAGTCTAACATAGGTTTGATGATGAGTCCTGCAAGGTCTTGTGTATTCCGGTGAAATGCATCAATTTGTTGAACCATTTCAGGTGTAACAATCGCGTGTTGGGTGACGTTTAATGGAATAATTGTCAAATTCTTCGCATGCTGCAGAATTAAGTTTGCTGCATAAGGGTCTGCGTAAAAGTTAGCTTCAGCCACAGCAGTCACGTTTCCGGGGTAAAAAAAGGCTCCACCCATGCAAATGTATTCTTTCACATTCCGCATTGCTTCTAAATTCAAAATAAATGACGTAGCCAATGATGAAAGTCTTCCCAAATTGATAATTGTAAGATCGTCTAAATTTGAGTTTATAATTTTGTAAATATCATTTATGGGATAAATTGGATAAGGGATTTCAGGTGGAATGATAGGTCCTAGTCCTACTTTTCCATGTACTTCAGGAAAATATTGAACCAATATACCTGTTAAAGGTACAGAAGCACCGAGAAATACGGGTATCTCTTTTCTTCCCGAAATATACTTCAAATAGTTAATATTTTTTATAGCATTCTCTCTCGATACATTTCCATAATCCGCTACAATCCCCACAAGTTGGATATCCTTACGAAAAAAGGTGTACAGAATAGCAAACACATCATCAATTCCCAAATCTGTAAACAAGAGAACTTTTTTGGGCATATGTTTTCCTCCAAAAGCCATAAAATTTTATTTTTACTAAGGATGTAATGAATAGGCTTGTACTATATTTGATATATATTTGATATATATTTTATATATTCTTCAATAGTACATTTTGTTCATCTATAACTTTAGATATCTTATATGTGTTTGCATCTAAAAAAGTATTTTTGTTTTGTATATTGTATACAAGTACAGTTAACATAACGCATCATTATTGGTAGAGAGGAAAAAAGCGGGCCCTTACTCTCACAGGGAGTCCGCTTTTTTTTGTTCTATGGATCTATTCAATTTTTTATACATTCCTATCTTGGCGCGGTTTTAGGGTTCTCGTTTGTTACTGAATTACTCGA
Organism: Bacillus sp. FSL W8-0519; assembly: GCF_038005585.1. Taxonomy (NCBI): domain Bacteria; kingdom Bacillati; phylum Bacillota; class Bacilli; order Caryophanales; family Bacillaceae; genus Bacillus; species Bacillus sp. FSL W8-0519. Next base: position 263,532 of record NZ_JBBOTL010000002.1, on the reverse strand, counting down.
AAAATTGTATAAAATTATGCATACTCTTAGCGTGTTTTTTCCGAAATACTAGCGGTCCCCCTAGTAAGGCTGCATTCTAGATTTTGATTTAACCTATAGCAAACTTATGATTTTAAAATTATTCTTGCATTTGAGTAGAAATACCATTATATTTGTATTAACAACTATATAAATAAACCATAATTTACGTGAAGGACACACCTTACGTACCATCCCAACGGTACAGGTGTGTCCTTTTTTACGTTCTAGGAGGAAAATATAATGGCAGAAGATAAGACAAACACTCAAACTGTAGAAGAACTTGGAATGGCTTTTGAAGCAGAGAACCTACAAGGTGACACAGTGCTAGAAACAAACTTTAATCAATTTGAGCGAGTACGTGATCATGAACTAGAGGAATTAGCCCGTATGAAACGTGAGCGTACTGTAGGAAAAGGCTTGATTACAGTCGTATCTGAAAAGCTATTCCCAACTAAAAACGGAAAGTCTGAGCGTATACAAGTACTTACAATGCAAATTGGTACTCATACAACAGCATATTGCCCCATTACAGAGGCAGGTATAAATGTTCCTAAAAATCCTCAATGGCTAGTTGGTAGAACCAAGCCTTTAATCATTGAACACTTCCAAAAAACGGAGGAAGGCAACTTTGCTGTTGTATCTATCACTGCAGGAGAATTGGCACTTCAAAAAAGATTATATGAAGAAGTGACAGCGCAAGAGGGCAACAAGGTATACACAGGAACCGTTTCAGGACATATCCCATCTGCACAAACAGTCTTAGTTGAAGTACACGGTGTAACAATAGGTGTACGGTACTCACACTGGTCCTATACATTCGTCCGTCCGGAGGATATTGTCATTGGTGATGTTGTAGAACTTATCATCGATAAAGTAGGGGAAAAGAATGGCCGTTATGAATTTAGAGGAAATAAAAAGAAACTAGAAACAGATCCAATTGAAAAGTTGTTAGAACTAAAGAAACGCCGTGACCGATTTGTAGGTAAAATTGTAGGGGTAGACGCTATTGCGGGTATTTTCGTAGAGGTTGCACCAGGAATTCAGTTTAAAGGACTTAAGAGCCGTAATCTTGCTAATCCAACTGTAGAAGATGCGAAAAATCAAACGATTGTTACATGTGAGCTGCTTAATATCGACGCGAAAAATAGAAAAGGTACAGTGCGTATCCTAAATTATCCGCAGGGACAAAGTAAAAAAACTAATTCGTCAATTTTCCAATTTTAATGGATGACTATGCGTACAATAGAGAAACAATTGCCCACTTATGTCCCTTCTATTCCTCATTTATCAAGTGAGGATGTACAGGGACTTCAAATATATCGGATACATGAACTGGATAAAACCTATGTATTCCATTCTTTTGACGAATTGGTTAAGTTTAAGCAGCGTTTAACAGAAGAACAGTATGCCTTACTTGCTTTCATTGGTGTTCATACATCTGTTCGATTTAATCATTTATTATATTTATTTAAGGATAAATATTCTCGTAAGAAAATAAATGATGCACTTCAAGGATTACTTTACTACCGTCTAATTGAAAAATGGCAAGTGGAGAGTTTTGAAATGGAGATCTTTGAAGAAACATATACGTTATCCGACAATGGTTACAAATTTTTAAAATACTGGCAAGGAAATATGTTCTTCTTTGCCCCAGAACGAATTGATAATCACGGTAAATATGTTCACTTACGTTATTGGCACGATATAGAATTAATCTGCCACCTGCGTTATGCTCCATCGTTTTTAGGTCATATTATGCATCCATCTATTAGTAAAGGGGTTTTTACCCCTCCTTTAAGTTTTGCAGTGCAAGGCGGAGTAAATCACATATTTAATTTCGTTGTATACTCCACTCTACTAACAGATAAAAAGGATCGTTTAAAACGAATTATTGCTCGATGGAAAGATTTCGTAGAATCAGGAAAAGATGTTATTATGCAAGATTTAGGAAACAATCCTACAGTGTTAGTTATCTATGTTTCTACTGAAAACCAAGCAAAGCAAATTAATAATGAACTATTACTCGACCTGCTCCCTGGTAAAGTATTGTTATGTATAGGAGAAACCTTGCATATACAAGGATTACAACATGCATTTTACCAGCCCCTTGCAGAAGGAGAGATTAAACAATTAAATACAAAGCTATTCGCAACAAACTAAGCCGCCCTTACAAGCTATTGATTCATTTTAAAGGGTGGCTTGTTTGTTATATAAAAAAGCGTGGAATATTTAAAAAAAATTTAAGAAAACGAATTATCCTGTATCTCCCTCTATACAAATTACGGATTTTACGAAATAATATTCTTTGACACCTTTATACAGAAAAACAATATATACAAATATAAACATTCGTGTAAAGGAATATATTTGAAAGGAGTAACAAATTGCTACGTATACAACGAGGGTACATGTATGATCCAGATGATAATGAGGTCATTGTGAACGAAATTTTCTACAACGCTGCATCCGAACAAAAGTTAGGAAGCAAAATGGGTGTGTTTTCTGCAGACAAACTACCTACTTCCATTTTTAAAAAAGTTCAAGAAAACGAAAGTATGTCTTATATGGAAAGTATGGAAGTAGAAGAACAAACCATTCCAGAAATACTATGTCATTTAGACCAAAATCAAAAACCAGAAAAACTTTATTTTGAAATGCAGTACATGGTGTAACAACAAGAACTGAAATAAGAGGGGATTTATAAACGTTGAAACAGGGGCATTATTATATGGTACATAAAACAACTATATATAAATTCCCTTCTTATTTTTGTTTCCTTAAAACAATTGAATATGATATAAAAATAGATTAATATATAACTATATTTATTGTTTAATTGATTCCGTTTATTCCCACACCTTTTTTGTGTTGTGGTTGAGTTGTAGAAGCAAGTTGCGTCTTGTTTCATTTGTGAAAGGGCTTCTTTGAGCCGATTAGTGTATATATAGCTTATTTTGCTATACACATTTTTAATCGACTTAAAGAAGCCCTTTTTGTGTTGTCTTTAAGTTAGGAAATACATGTATTAGACCATTTAGGCTAAACGAATAATAAAAGTGATTAAAGCACAATTTTAAGGTGCTTTTTTCTATTTCAAGGGGGAAGTACAAATGAAATTTTATAAGGTTAGTTATGGAGAAGAACTTGCTATAAAAATTATTGCAGCCAATAGTCCATATGAGGCAGTAGGGTTTTATTTAATGGAAGCGCAGAGTGATTATGGAGAAGTGGAGTACGTTAATATTAATCGATTAGGTTTGCGTGAGCGAGTAAAGGTAGATTATGGGCATATAGCAATCTATGACACAGTAGAAGAAATTTATCATCGTCAAAAGATTGTAGATTTACCATGTGTTATAGCAAATTTACTACCAAAAATTTAATAAAGTAGGTGTATATATATGAATGTTGAAAAAGAATTAAAAGAGATTTTACATTGTAAACAACTTATGAGGGATATGTTCTCTTTGTCAATTGAGAGAATTGAATATTTAGGTAAAGGGACAGTTTATATGTATTTTGCAGTAGTTTCAGAGTATGAACTGAATGTTTTCTATCGTATAGATAAAGATCTTGATACATTCAGGCTTGAAAAAGGCTCCTGGGTCTATGCAATTACACTGTAAAAAAGCAAATTTAAAGAATCTCAAATATTAAAAGCGGTAAGAAATTATAACCAAATCCAGGGCTTTATCATATCCTACTTTTGTTAAGAATTTCTGAACTCTCCGTTTTTAAGAACAATTTATAAAAGAGACATAGTACAGTAGTTATAGAATGGAATGCAACTATAGAAAATATGGGATTTATATATAAGTAAGGTACTTGTTGCAATGCTAAAAGCACAAGGAATTAGAAAATGTAAACCTGAGAGGAGCACTACAATATGATTACAGTTAACCGAGGATATATGTATGATCCAGATGATAATGAGGTCATAATTACCGAAATTTATTATGAAGCTGCTACAGATACTAAATTAGGAAGTAAAATGAATAGCTTATCTTATTCAGCCATTCCTAATGAGATTAAAGAAAAAATAGAAGCAGCTGCTTCATTATCCTATATGGAAAGCATTGAGATGCCTCAGCCATTAGCTGTCGTATATCAAAATGAAATTAGCATGTATGGAAAACCAGAAAAATTATACTTTGAGTTAACTAGTATATAAGAGGGAAAAAGACATTGGACGTATTTGTTCAATGTCTTTTTTATTAATTTATAGAGGAGAATATAAAATGAATAATGTAACTGAAATAGAAACAAGTCTTTGGACAATTTGTGTAGGGGATATTTTTAGTAATGGTCGTATGCCGTACCATCTAAAAGTTGTAAAAATTGAAGTAGAAGATATGATGAAACCAGACGATGCGAAGATATATAGTATACCTGTTCACCCTAAAATCATAGAAGACGTATGAAAATAATGGATGTATCAGAACATATTTCTTATCGAGCTTGGTATTATAATGAATTTTGGAGCAAATAATATACTATGGATGAAAGAGTGATACGGTTGTTTCACTCTTTTTTACTTGCATTAAAAATAAAGATAGTTTAATATACAGATATATTTATTGTTTAATTGATTCCGTTTATTCCCACACCTTTTTTTGTGTTGTGGTTGAGTTGTAGAAGCAAGTTGCGTCTTGTTTCATTTATGAAAGGGCTTCTTTGAGCCGATTAGTGTATATATAGCTTATTTTGCTATACACATTTTTAATCGACTTGAAGAAGCCCTTTTTGTGTTGTCTTCAAGTTTGGAGTTATTGTATAGCCAGCACTTTAGGCAATTATTTTATTAATTAGGGGGAAACATCATGAATTTAGTCATGGAAAAATCACAAAGGAAATTACAAAATGATGCTCATTTACATGACATTATTAAAGAAATTAAAGAACTAGCTAATCCTTTATGGATCAGTTCTGTATCAATGTTGCAAGCGCACAATCAAAACTTCAATACGAAAGCTACGACATTTAAGGATATTACCATTTCTTATTTAAGAGATTTAAAAGTAAGTTTAAGTCTCATTTATGCAGCAAGGAATATCAGTTGTAAAAGTATAGAGGATTTGAATAAGCGTCTATCCATTCAATCAGGGAAAGATATTACTTCCCATGAGGATTGGCTGCTTCATGAAAACAGAGGAATTATATGTGAAATGATTGATGAATTTCGAAAGAAAGAGTGGAAACACCCAGATTCGAAATAACAAGTAATACAGGAGGATTATTATGACAAATATAATGGAAAGTTTACAAGCTGAATTTCCTGTCGAACAATTAGGATGGAAAATTATAAATACATTTGAAAGCCAAGGTCGTTTTTTTGCGTTTGTAGCTCCATTTGTTGACGCACGCGCCATTCAGGACCGATTTGATGAAGTCTTTGGTATTGATAACTGGCAGGTGTCGTATGAAAAATGGGGTGAGAAAGCAACGAAATGTACCATATCAGTGTTTTTGAATGAACGTTGGATATCAAAAGAGGATGGAAGTGAAGAATCTGACTATAGTTCTGTAAAAGGTGGCTTTTCAAATAGTTTAAAAAGAGCTGCTGTGCTTTGGGGCGTAGGAAGATACCTTGTGTGAACTGTTCTCGCACAAAAAGTTGTGGAAACACACTATATAAAAGCGAGGGAACTATAAAATGTTCTAACTGCATGTTTGACTATCAAGACTCGGAAGTAAGTCTTGCAAGAACATCGTAAACTCTTGAAAAGGTCTAATACTACGGATAGCAATAATAGAGAACCCTATCATTGTTATGAGCCCGTTGAAGGCGGTGAAAATCGAACCTAAATTCCTCAGGGAACATGGTAAGAAAAGTAATCGGGACGCCATAAAATAGCTATGGATAGAATGAATCATAGATTCTGGCGAATCACTGAATGTACGTGTCGATACTATCCGTTCCTTAGAAATATGGAGGAGGTAAAACCATACCTTTTCAGTTGTGGAAATGATAATAAGGTATATCAAATCTGCGGATAGGGACTATACCCTATTCATCTAATGAATCAAATTACGATTAGTTCATTAGTAACTGACGGCATAAAGGTGAGTCCTAAGGCTATATGTAAGGCTAAAACATGTGGAACAGTTGAAGTTGGTGAGAACGTCATACGATGGTTAATTATCGGTTCGTGGATATAAGGTATTACACATACAATACTGAAGTTCCTTAACACCAATGGCAGTAGGGTCATAGTACCAAAGAAGGTTATGTAATATAACTAGAGGGAAGGGCCCAAGTCTAATAATCATGCAAAGGCAAAATTATTCTAGGAATGTGTAACAGTAACCGACTAAACCTTAGAGCAAAATCTCAGCAAAAGAGGTGATGCAATTTGGTGCGAAAACTAGAAAATACTCTTGAATCAGAAACAGAATTAAAGAGAACATTAGACAAGCTGTACTCAAAAACAAAAGAGCATATGGAAAAAAAGACGAGAATCAAACACACATCTCTCCTTGAAATTGCGATGTCAAAACCTAATATTGTCACTGCGATACACTCGCTAAAAAGCAATAAAGGCTCCATGACTCCAGGGGTAGACGGAAAAACAATCCAAGACTACCTCAGACTATCCGAAGAAAAACTTATCGAGTTAATTCGTGGTAGACTCACAAATTTCAAGGCGCACCTAATAAAACGTGTGTTTATTCCAAAGGCTAATGGCGGACAACGACCTCTCGGTATTCCAACCATAGAAGACCGGATAATTCAACAAATGATGAAGCAAGTCTTAGAGCCTGTACTCGAAGCACAATTCTTCAAATACAGCTTTGGGTTTCGACCAGAAAGAACTACCTATCATGCGTTGGAAAGAGTAAAAGTCCTTGTTCATAACACTGGGTATCACTGGATCGTAGAAGGTGATATTCGTCAATTCTTCGACAAAGTAAACCATAGGATTCTTATAAAAAAACTATGGAGCATGGGAATCAAAGATAGACGAATATTGTGCCTAATAACGGAATTCCTCAAAGCTGGAATCTTCAAAAATATCATTAGAAATGACAATGGTACACCCCAAGGTGGCATATTAAGCCCCCTCTTAGCAAATGTATACTTACATTCCTTCGACAAATGGGTTGCCAAGCAATTTGAAGAATTTACAACCAGACATGAGTATTCGAAACACGATCATAAATTACGAGGTTTAAAATCTTCTAACCTTAAGCCAGGCTATCTAATCAGATATGCTGATGACTGGGTTCTAGTCACTAATAACAAATCCCATGCTTATAGATGGAAGACTGTTATCAAGAATTTTCTTCAGAAAGAACTTAAACTTGAACTATCCGAAGAGAAAACAAGAATAACCAACATCAGGCATAAGCCAATAGAATTTCTTGGCTTCAAATACAAGGTAGTCTTAAAAGGTGTAAAAGGAAAAAAGAAGAAGGATAAAAAGACAAGATATATCAGCCAAATAACTCCTTCTGATAAGAAGATTAAAAGAAAAGTAAAAGAACTCAGAGCCACACTCACTTCTCTCGGCAAAAGATTAAGCCACGATAAACTGAGTAATGCACAGCTAATCTTAGCCTATAACTCAAAGGTTAGAGGATTAATAAATTATTATTCATATGCCACCGAATCTCCCATAATGGATAGAGAAGGTTATAAGTTAAGAAAAAAGACTTTTAATCTTCTATCTAGGCGTGGTGGGGTCTTACATCCTATCAACAAGTGTATTAACCTTGCGGACAAATACCCTAAACGGACACAAAAGACTTTAGCTATTAAAACCGAAGTTGGCTACATTGGCATTATGCATTTAAACCTAACCAAGATGAACGAAAACCTATATAAACAAAAGGTTCAAAATGAAACTCCATACTCTCCTTCGGGACGTAAATTAATCGAGCGAAGAAAGGGAACAAAGGAGTTCAGTGTCAGACTAGATGAAATTACAAGCCTCTCTCTCCTTGAGAAAGTCAGGAAAAAACTTGTGAATTCACCCCGATACAATTTTGAGTACTTTATGAATAGAGGATATGCGTTCAACAGAGATAGAGGAAAATGTAGAATTACAGGAGTCCCACTTGGGAAGCACAACCTGCATGTTCATCACATTAATCCTAATCTCCCGTTAGAAGAAGTCAATAAGCTGCCAAATCTAGCCTGTGTAGATAAGGAAATTCACAAGGCAATACACAATGAAGTTGATATGAGCAGCATCTTGAATAATAAGGAAATTAATAAACTGAAACGATTCAGGAACAAAATTCATGCTATTTGATTATTAGATGGAGCGCCGTATGAGGTGAAAGTCTCACGTACGGTGTGGACCGGGGGAAAAGCCACTCTTAACAGGTAATGCTGAAGAATTGGCTTACCTATCGGTATTATAATGTAAAACCTACTAAAGTAGAACTTTCTACATGTAGTAATGGCCCAAATAGTATCTATATTTCTTATCAAAAGAAAGGATATTATTTTATACCACCTACTATGTTACAGCAAAAACATAAACAAGGAAGTTCAAAGAAGGAACCATCGAATGGCCAAGTAAGTCTAGGTGTACTAATTCAAAACATACAAGAGCTTGCAAAACCATTAAGTATTACATCCAAGGAAATTCTACTTGCCTATAATCACAATTATAATGCGCAAGCAAGAACATTTGAGGATACGACGATTGGTGGTTTAGAAGGAATTCTAACTAGTTTACAGTTGATTCACGAAGCGAAGAATATCCGTCCTGGAAATGAGAAACAGCTTAACCGGTGGTTATCAGCTCTTATTCCTGGTGATGTTACATCCTTTAGAGAATGGTTACTTCATGATCATACAGAAGCCATTCATCAACTCATACAACAGTTAAAAAAACAACAAAGCGCGTAAAGCTTTGTTTTATAGCAGGAAAACGAATGAACAGGATATGAGGTCTGTTCTTTTTTTATTACTTTTTGGAGGGATTTATTATGAAATTTACTATTAACCGTACATTATTTATTGAAAAATTAGAGAAAGCAAGTGCTACTGTAGACGTTAAAAACCCAATGCCGGCATTACAAGGTGTTTTATTGGATTGTAATTCAAAGGGAATGATTCTAATGGGTTCAGACGGTACAGAAACAGTAACATTAGTAACTCGCTTTAATGTAAACAGTGGGGATTGTACTGAACCGGGGAAGGTGCTTTTTGCAGCTGCTCCGGTACTTAAAACGATTAAGAAATTCAAAAGTGAATTCATCGGTCTTGAACATAAAAACAATGAGCTAAAGATTGTAGAAAGTAAGAAGAAACAATTTAGCTTTTGTACCATGGATCACGAAGAATATCCTGAAATTAAAATCGAAGCAGGGGAAGATTGGATTTCACTTTCACAAGAACAATTTGTATCAATGGCCAACGGAACGTTACATGCTATTCCTGCAATGGATACACGTAAGATTCTAACAGGTGTGAACTTAAAATCAGTTGATGATAAGTTCTTTAGTATAGCAACTGATGCTCACCGTTTAGCCCGTTTACATTTTGATTGTACAAAGATCACTATCGCAAAAGATGGTGAAGTCGTGTTACCAATTAAGTCTCTTAAAACAGCTCTTAAGCTCTTTAATCGTGAAACAAATTTACAATTAAAGCTCATTAGTGATACACAGCTGTTGATCCGTGGCGAAAGTATTATCTATCAGTCTAGATTACTAGCTGGTACATATCCCGATACGGCACGTATGGTACCCGACGAATTTAAAAGTGAAATACAACTATCACGTGAAGAATTTAAAAATACGTTGGAGCAGCTTTCAGCATTTTCTTCCTTAATCGTACTTACGTCAGAAGGAAAAGAAAGCATCCATCTTAAACCACAAAATTCTCAAGTAGGTACTGCAAGTGTAGAAATTCCATGTAATCAAGTAGAAGCATTTACATTGGCTTGTAATGTGGAATATCTGCTACAAGCACTACAAACGATAACTTCTGAAACAATCGCGATAAAAATGATTAGTAATCAGAGACCTATCGTGGTAGTGGGAGCAGAGGATACAACTCACTCTAATCTGCAGTTAATTCTACCGGTTCGCGTGTAAGGGGGCATCCAAATGAGTATGAATCACAGTGACTTCTTTGACTTTTTACAGTCAAAAGAAGTCCTTCCTAATAATCAAGAACTTCGTCAATCCTTTGAATTGATTATAAATGGATTTATTGCGAACGAAATGCCTGATTTAGAAAACATACCATTAGAACATATAGATGAATTTGAAAAGCAATTTGAGCAGCTACGACATTATGTCACGTTTTATAGTGATAATTCATTTCGTATAAATGGTCCAGATTGTGAATTAAAAGAAATGCTACATTTACATCTTTTCACTGAACAACTAGAAGATGTGGAAAAGCAGGGGCTAGAAGATGAGATATTTATTTAATCAAGGAAATGAGATGAAAGTATACATACGGATACTACGCATACAAAAATTAATTCGTAAATATAACATCCCATTCTTAATCAATATCAATGATTTTCACAGGGACAAGTTGCATATCACAAGTGAACTATTATTCGAGTCGTTTGCGCGTTTTAACGAGCAAACAAGTATATTTTGTCACTTTGCCTTTGGAACTGAAGAAGACCTGTTAGATGGGACGTTATTTAGCTCAGAAGACATGTATTCGAATTTCGCTTCGGATATTAGTTCTATGGCTGCGGAAGGATGTTACTTCGATACAGCTGGTTACTATTTATGTATAGGCTCGGAACATATAACACAATCTGATTTTCAATTCGTGTTACATGAATTTTCGTTTAACACCTATCAAAGTGAAGCGTATCCCAGTCATATTTTGATTGAATTTCTAGAGGATGGTTATGAACAGTACTCATTTGATGAATGGGTACTTTCTTATTATGAAATTATAATCCGTCTTGCGGCAATGATTCGAGAAAAGACGAAGGGGAACCAGGTATGAAATTATTATTTACATACAATCACCAGAAAGTAAGAAAGTATCTACTTTCGTTAAAAATGCAAAAGAATGCTCACTTACTGCATGAATTACTTGCAGATAAGAAGCATGAAGAAGAAATCTATATATTAGATTGTTTAGAGCACTCAAGAGAAATAGACTTCAGTAAGATTTCAGAACGATCCATTCAACAAGTAATGGCTACTGTTTCTTATTTAGAGGAAGACTCGAATTTCCCAATTGGTTTAATTGATTCGAAAACCTTACTTGAAATAATTATGATTGCGGAAACATCTTTAGATACTGATCTTTCCTGCTTCTATACATCGCAATTCTATCTTATGGAGATATTTATACGTATGTATAAATTGGGGATTCCTGTAAAAGATTATTACCCAACTTATTTAGAACAAGATAATTTCGAAGAATACGATTGTGAGGATTCATTTAAAAGCTGGGGTGATGACTTACTTCAAGATATGAAATTACATCACGAAGAGGTAGATAGCGACGATAAAGATACCTTAATCCAATATTCGAATTTATTTCATATATCTATGGATGAGATAAACCTTATTGTTGAGAATGCATGGAGTCCAATTGGTGAAATGCTCTCTAATATCAAGATAGAGAATCAAAGTTTCTTTCAGTCAATCCAGAATCAGTTTGATATACGTATGCTTTACCAAGCTGATGAGGAAAAACTTTACCTTTTCTATGATGATGATACATATTTTCCAGCAATTAAACGAATTGAGATGTTACTTCGTATCTTTGAAGAGATACAGTTAACAAAAAATATAGCAAATTAGTACAGAGGGCCAAAAAATGAAGAAATTATTTAGCTATTCATCTAATGTAGCGATGTCAAACTACTTACTATCACTTAAGTTAAACAAAACTTATAGCATCGTTAGTTGGGAACAAATTAAACAAAGATATCAAGAGGAAATATATATATTAGAAAGCCTTTCTAAAGATATAGAAATAGATTTCAACAAAATCTCTCATGGAACAATTAGTAAAATCCAAACTTGTGTGGACTTTCTAGATGAAAACCAAACAATAAGGTGGGAGGACATAGAATCAACAGATACGATTGTCATCTTCTTACTTTCCATGAACCTATTAAACATAAATCTATCTAAATTTTATTCATGTCAATTTCATATCTTACGTTACTTTAAAAGCATGCATGAGCTTTCGATTGATGTAACACAGTATTCTCCCTCGTATTTAGACCGAGAGAATATCTATGAATTAGACCATGAAGAAGGATTTATAGAATTGGGTACGGACATGATCGAAGATATGGGCTTAGAAGCTTTTCCAATTGATGAAGAAGAGTATGAAAAGCTCTCTACACTATTCGACATACCATTAAAGGAAATAAAGGAAGCAGCAGAGGACACATGGGGTGCTATAGCTGAAACAATAGACGGCATATCACCGAAGCATAAAGAAAAAATTTCTAAATTACTAGATTGTTATCCAGTGCAGCATTCTTATCAAATTGATGAAGAATCTCTGTATCTCTATTATGGCCAGGAACCATTATACGGACCATATAAATTTGAGATGTTACTAGATTTAGTGGAAACAATCTATACGCAGGGGGACATAACAAATGAAGACAGTAGCAATATTTGATGCTTTAGAGCCAAAAGGAATTGTAACCATTCAGCAATTTAACAACGAATTATCACGTGGAGAAACTGCCGTTACTTTTAAGGACTTTTATTTAGCTTTAAAAGAAGTTATGGAGCAGGGTACACAAGATAATACTCATTACTCTAGTGGCGTACTCCCAAAAGGTTGTATAAAACACGAGGTGTTATCTAAGAGTGGAGATAAACAAGCTGTTTGGATTGAAGTACCAAAGGCTCAGTGGGATATTCATTTTTTTGAACGACCGTTTCAACAAGTAGGATTTCCACGTCTATTATTTCGTTATACGGTGTACCAAAAACGAGTTACGAATATCTCTGTCTTTGCTGTAAAAGAAGATATGGAGTTAGAAGAAGGAATGAAATTATATCAATTTCCATATTCTAATGTTCATCCTAGTGGATCTGTATGTACAGGTAGAGTTGTGATACCTGAATTCCGGACTTTAAAAGATTTAGAAACATTTCATGTTTTATTTTTTGCAAGTTCTTTTAATCACGACCTTACACATACTCATACGGAACCAGTTGGAGAGCTATTTAAACGATTTGAAAACCAAAGTTTTGATGATTCTATTTTAATGGAATCGGAAATGACTTTTTAATACACGCTCTTTAGAGTGATTGTTTATTAGAAGCAGGGGAGTATTTATTAAGAATAATAATTTTGTTGGAGTTTAGATTATAAACATTGGATCCAACATGCTTAGGAGGAAATACGGTGTATTTAGATTATGAAACACGAATGAGAATTGAGAGAGAAAGACAACGAATTATTAAGTTTTTAAACGAGAAGGGTATTACACAAAATTCAGATGGCAAAAGAGTCAATGATTTACCACTTTGGCCATTAACTTTAATGGAAAATAAGTTACTGGCAGACAGTAATTGAGTACATCGAATTTCTGAAAATAGCAGAACTATATATAAGCAAAGATACTAGGAGGATTTTTTATTATGACAAACTTATTCGATTTTTTTGATATGGAAACACAAGTAGAGGAAACAACAGTACCAGTGAAAAAAGCTGCTTCAGAGCAAGCCACTGCTAAAAAGGAAGAAAAAAAGGAAAAAGCAAAAGGTAAGACAAAAAGTAGTAAGAAAGCTAAGGCTACAAAATCTACAGATTGTCTAGATAAAATCAATACAACAACGGTTGTTCGCCACGTAGTATTTGGGGATATACCATTAGTAGATTGGTTTACAGAAGAAGAAATTATACATGGAATCGCTGTTCAAAATGGGGATTCAACAGATGTAAGAAAAATAGAAGCAGAGGATATCCGCGTAAAATTAGAGCATCGTTATCCCTCATTTGTTAAAGGCTTAACTGTCATTAAATATGATGAGGATACAAATGCACTACTTCCGATTTTAACTGTCGGCGCAAAAGGAGCAAGTATTGTAGAGGGACAATCCATTTCAGATTGTCCTTTTTCTTTTCTTAGTACTTGGCTGAATCACTTTTTACCTGGGGATTTTATTCCGAGAACACTATTAATGGACTTTATTATTATTGCACAAGCCATTTCTCGTAAATGTGATTGCGAATTGCATGCTGATATCTATTTCAATAAAGAGCGTGGTTATTTTATGGATTTTCCACCTCAGCAGGTAGCAACTGAAATTGTAATCCCAGAAACGAATATAGAGATGCAGTCTATCGCTATGAAAGTTATGGAGATACACAGTCATCATCGTTTCTCTGCTGAACCAAGTGATTTAGATGATCAAAGTGAACGTGCTCCTATTCTTTATGCAATTGTTGGCAGAATAGAGGATGTTTTCCCTGAACTACGAGTACGGACTTGTATAGATGGAAAATTTTATTCTATTAATCCTAACTTTATATTTGCAGGAGAGTATGCAACGAAAGGGATAAGCCAAGATTACGATTTAAGTAGGATCACACTTTTAAAATAAACACACAAGGGGGCGTAAAAGAGACATATTTTTATGTCTCTTTCTTTATTATGACAACATTAAAAACAATTCACGTTTCAATGTTTACAAAGATAAAGCACTACATGTTAGTTCTTACAAAGAATAAACAAGCAATAGAGGAATCGCATGATGACTATAAGCTATTTCAATTTATGTGCAAGTTAGAGATGAATCACATATATGAAGCATTAGAAGGACAGAGGAAGAATACTCATATTGATTTAGACACACATCAAGAATATATAGACACGCTTGTTGTGCAGTTGAATTTACTTCAATATGTTGTAGGCATTGTGCAAGAGGAAGGAGTTATTTATGCTGCATCGATACTAGTGATGCATTCATTTGACTTGTATACCGTGCATAGGCTTACAAATTTATCGATTCCATTTCTACGAAATTTAGAGAATACACTATCAAAAGAAAATAGGGGGCTATAAAAATGAGTATTGTTATTGATATTGCAGAAGGAAAGAAGATTGTACCACATATTGTATTAGTAGGTGCTGGAGGAAACGGAGGATTAATTTTACAACATATTGCTCAAATGATGAGTATTTTTCAATTGGATGGCGAAATTGTAGTTGCAGATCCAGACACGGTTGAAGAAAAAGTGCGCCCATAAGGGCCTTGTAAACTCTGATTTAGTAAATCAGCGGGTGAAGTGAAACAAGATAACAACCCGACACCGGTAGCCTTATCCGTAATCGAAAGTGAACGGGGAGTGTAGCATGGCTGCAACGGGATAAGTCACTCTAATGTCATGAGTGCGACTGAATTTCTAGGTGTACCGTGGTAAACAAGGTTGAATGCTAAACTGCGTGAAGGATAAATCAAGGGGTCTTATCGACGACCATATCGAAATAGACATTGAAACGATATGTCTCTAGTTCAGCTCATCTATTTTTTGTGG
Organism: Bacillus sp. FSL W8-0519; assembly: GCF_038005585.1. Classification (NCBI taxonomy): domain Bacteria; kingdom Bacillati; phylum Bacillota; class Bacilli; order Caryophanales; family Bacillaceae; genus Bacillus; species Bacillus sp. FSL W8-0519. The sequence goes on along the minus strand of NZ_JBBOTL010000002.1, from coordinate 248,054 downwards.
AGAGAGGTGTGTTTCACACTAGAGAACCAACTAAAGTACATTAGTAAAGATTGAAAGTCCCAACCGACATTACTACAAACTATTTACAAGGTACTAAATGGGGATTACCTAAGTGGAAGCGCCATTTATGGCTATAGAGGATGATTTCAAGGTAAAAACCAAGAAATGTGGCTCTTGAATATTCCATATGGTAACGGAGCCTTCGTAGTAGTCAGAGATAGGGAAAGCCTATCACACTAACGTATGACAAATTACGTTAGGTCATGGTTGTGAAATCAGGATGGCGAAGGAAGGTAGTCAATTAGTTCATGATGATAATAAACAGGAAGGAAGCGAGATGCTGATGAGAAATCCAGTTTATGTATTGAACACCTTGTCGAAGAATACTATTAAAGAAAACTATAAGTTCAAAAGATTATATAGAAATCTTTATAATCCAGAATTCTACTATAAAGGTTATCAAGAAATATATGCCAATCCAGGTAATATGACCAGAGGAACCATAAATAACACTGTTGATGGCTTCTCAAAAAATAGAGTATCTAAAATCATCAACAACATTAAAAATGGTAACTATAAACCTACTCCTGTTAAGCGAGTATATATTGATAAAAAAGGGAGTAAGAAAAAACGTCCTCTTGGGGTACCGACATTTGACGATAAACTTGTCCAATTAGTAATAAAGTATATCTTAGAAGCAATTTATGAACCAAACTTCTCTGAGAACTCACATGGATTCAGGAAAAATAGGGGTTGTCATACAGCTTTGAAACAAATTAAAAAGAGTGGTAATGGAACTAAATGGTTTATTGAAGGTGATATTCAAGGTTTCTTTGACAATATCGACCACCATATCCTAATTGACCTACTAAGAAAACGTATCAATGACGAAACACTCATCGGATTAATATGGAAGTTCCTAAGAGCTGGGTACATGGAGGATTGGCAATTCCACAAAACATTCAGTGGAACACCACAAGGAGGGATTCTCAGTCCTCTTCTTGCCAACATATATCTAAACGAACTAGATATATACATGGAAAAATACGCTGAAAAGTTCGGAAAAGGTCAACCAAAAGACAGAGAAGTTGATAAAAGATATCAATACTTACACCTCAAAATAAAAAGAGGGCGTAAGAAAGCAGACTTACTAAGAGAACAAGGTAAACACAATGAAGCTCAGGAATTAATCAAGCAAGTCAACGAATGGGTTAAGGAAAGGGGACAACGTCCCTACTACAATCCAATGTCGGATAAATTTAAGTCACTAAAATATGTTAGATATGCTGATGACTTTATTGTAATGATAATCGGCAGTAAAGATGATGCCAAAGCCATTAAATCTGATATAGCTCAATTTCTCAATGAAGAATTAAAATTAACTTTATCAGAAGAAAAAACACTTATCACCCACTCTAGCAAGAAAGCAACATTTCTTGGATACAACGTCAATATCACTAGAAACGAGTTATTTACCAAATACTCGGTGAAAGGTGCAAAAAGAAGACATCACAATCTAAAAGTAAGACTTGAAATCCCCCATGAAGCATGGCGAAATAAATTACTTGCCCTGAATGTTTTAGAAATGAAGTATGTGAATGGGAAAGAAACTTGGAAACCAAAGCATAGACCGGAAATGGCACACCTAGATGATTTGGAAATACTACATAATTATGTATTACAGATCAGAGGGATGTACAACTACTACAAATATGCAGTTAATTCAACGGTACTCCAAAAATTCAGTTACGTTCTAGAATACAGCATGTATAAAACATTCGCCAATAAATATAAAAGCTCAATCGGAAAAATTAAGGGGAAATATTGCAAAAACGGTGTATTCATAGTCAATTACAAAGATAAAAAAGGCAAACAACACTCTCATTCTTTCTACAGGGAAGGATTTAGAACGGTTGATATAACTAAGATGAAAACACAAGAAAATAACATCGACAACTTGTTAGCCTCAAGAGTTCATATGTCAACAACTAGTCTTATGGATAGGTTGTCAGCCAACAAATGTGAACATTGTGGTAAAACCGATTCTAACTTAGTAATGCACCATGTCCGAAAAATGAAAGATGTTGAGAAAGGCAAAGCCAAATGGCAAAAATTAATGATTGCCCGTAGACGCAAAACATTAGCCGTATGTGAGGATTGCCATAATGAAATTCACTATGATATGAGAGTAGAACTTATAGCGAAAAACAGAAAAAAATAACTTTGACAAGCAATTGATGGAGAGCCGTATACTCTGAGAGGAGTACGTACGGTTCGGTGAGGGGTTTTGAGAAACCTATCATAGCAATATGACAAGGCGCTCGCTTCCTACTCTACAACCTTGGAAATCAACTCTTTATTCGACCTGATGTTGGTAAATACAAAGCAGAAGTACTGGCTCGTCGATATAAAGCTGGCTATAACGTTCCTATCTCTTCCTTTACGTCGCAGTATATAGAAGACATAGAAACAATGCAGCAGTTGTTTGGTAACAAATATGATTTATTAAAAAAACAACATAAAGACGATTACTTGTATCTGCCAATTGTAATTGGGGCAGTAGATAATATGTTTTCTCGCGAGGTCTTTCATCAATTCTTCCATCAATCAGATAATCTTCTTTACATCGATGTAGGGAATACAGCTGTAACAGTTCCTGATAATTGGAGAGAAGTAAATAAAAGACATTGGACACCTCAACAAATAGCTGATTATAAAAACAGTGGTTATAACGGACAAGCAGTATGTGGAGTTAAATTGAATGGCGAGGTCATTCTTTCACCGCTTGGTGATTTATTTCCGGATGCTTTTACGAAAAAAGAAACAGCTCCAAGTCAATTAAGTTGTTCCGAATTAGCTGCTTCAGAACCACAGCGCGTTATTACCAATAAGTTCGCTGCCATGACTGTTGCTCAATTCGTCAACGAACTCTTTGATGAAGGTACCGTATCGAATCACTATATCATTTTCCAAGCTCAAAAGGCTTTTATGAAAGCTGCACCAATTGAGGGGTAATGATATAGGAGGGGACAAGATGAGAGTGTATCAATTAGATTCCACTCAATTACAACACAGTTTAACACCAACAAACATGTGTAATGGTGTTCTACAATACTACCAATATAAACAGTATACCGTTGTATCTGTACTTGATTTATCAAAGCAAGATTCCGGAATGATACCATTGCTTCTGGCTTGTTTAGCAGAGGCTTTGATTCATTTCAATCCGGATTCTTTTTTAGCGAAGGATGAATCTAGCATTTTATATTGGTGTAGAAAGAACTTTAAAGGCTTTCATAGTATCTCTGACGATGGATTTTTACAAGATTTCAAGCAGATATACGAATGTTATCAAGCATTGCAGAACGTTGGGAAACAAGAGAAAAATATAAAAATAAATATGTAATAGCAAGGAGAAGGGAAACGTATGTATAATATACTTAAACGTCAATATAATTACTTTATCCGAGGAGTGATTCGGATTAACGAAGAAGTACAAAGGGAATTGGACCTATTAGTGCAAAAGATTCGTGAAACTGTATCTTCTGTCCAAAAAATCATCCTTTTTGGCTCTCATGCATATGGCACACCAAATGAAGACAGTGATTTTGATCTCTGTATTGTTGTGGAAGGTGTCGGAGAAAGAAAAAGGGAAGTCATTAATCGTATCAATTGGGGTATTTATGATGTTATGGAAACACCAGTTGATATTTTAGTGTACGGACCAGAAGAGTTTCAAGAACGTGCTAGCCGTACCGTTACTATGGAACATAAGATTGCACTAGAAGGGAAGGTCCTATATGAGAAATATTGAGGATCTAAAAGAGTGGGTATTTATTGCAAAATCTGATTTAGATTCTGCTAGTTACTTAACTCACATGAAACCTTTCCCAACTGCAATTATTTGTTATCATAGTCAACAATGTGTGGAAAAACTTCTAAAAGGATTTCTTGCACTAAACGGTAGGACAGTCCCAAAAACTCATAACCTTTTAATGCTGCACAAATCATGTCGGAAATTAGATGAGGAATTCTCATTGATTTTAGAACAGTGCGTGCAGCTAAATGGTTATGCTACAGACATTCGTTATCCGTATTTTGAAGCACTTACTGTTCAAGATGGATTAATCGCTATACAACATGCTCAAAAAGTAATGAGCTTTTATATGGAAAAGTTAAACAAGTTGAATATACATGAAATCACAGTTGATTAAAAATAGAGGATATACACAAAAGAGAGTGCCTATTAAATAGGGACTCTCTTTTTCTATCTAAAAACAGAGGAGGTATGCTCCATAGTAGTATGAAATGATACTTTGCTATGGGGATAACAATATAATGATGGATATATATAAAGAAATTAAAGAGGAAATGAAAAAAGTCTATTTATCTCGCGATTGTTGTTTTGTAGGTTACAGTGGGGGGAAAGATAGTTCTGCCATGTTGACGTTACTATGGGATGCAATTGCTGAGCTACCACTAGAGGAACGTACAAATCCAATTCATATCTTAACTTCCGAAGTTGGAGTAGAAACACCTGCTATGACGGCTTATATCTCAAGGACATTACAAAAGATCCAGGAGAAAGCAAATGAGCAAAACCTACCATTTGTCGTTCATGGTGTGAAACCACTTATGAAAGAATCATATTGGTATAAAGTAATAGGCAGAGGCGTTTTACCGCCGAGCGGAAACAGTAGATTGAGATGGTGTACTGACTCTCTCAAGGTCAAACCGATGCAGCGAAAGATGAAAGAAATCTTAATAGCTTCTCAAACTACTACTGCAGTAGAATGCTTTGATGAATATGATGGTGTGCTTATGCTGGCCGTTCGTAATGAAGAGAGCGCTCGAAGAAGACATAGTATTCAAAAGCATGAGATAAGTAATGATTCCTTATTTTCACGTCATAATGATATGAAGAATATCCTCTGCTTTAATCCAGTTAAATTTTTAACCGGTGATGAAGTATGGATGTTACTTTTAGATAGAGGGATACTGCCCTTTGGTGTGGATGTGGAAGAAATGAGCATACAGTATGGACAAGCTATGTTTGAATGTGGCATAAAAACAGGTGGGAAGCAGCAGGGAAATGCTTGTGGAGCTGCAAACTCACGTAGTGGATGTTGGACTTGCCTAATGATGAATGGTGAGGATAAAATGTTGACCCAGCTAATTAGTGAGGGGTATACGGACTATGCTTATCTACAATCCTGGAAAAGCTTCTTACGTTCGATTAGAAACGATATTCGGTATCGGAATGTAATGAATAGACGAAGCCTGCAAACGCTCCTTAGAAACGAAAATAAAAGGGATTCAGACTTGTTTTCCATATGTAATCATGTTGAATATGATTATATTATGTTTGATCGTACAGAAAAGGGAGACTATGCACCTGGAGGACTAACAGTAGAAGGTAGAAGAATGCTTTTAGAATATCTACTTTATATTCAACAAGAAATGAATACGAGTCTTATATCTGAAGAAGAAATTGAGGCAGTACTACAAGGCTGGTATGACACAGATGGTATTCGTGTATATCGAGATGAATTGGAGCCAATACATCACGCATGTCTTGGTGAATTGGTGTTCAAACCTGATTGTACAATAAATGAAGAAAAAACGACGTCTCCATTCCCTGTGTTTTTCGTGGAAATTGATGTTCATTTAGGGAAGCAGGAGATATTTCGTTGGATGAAGGAACGACAGAAAGTTACGCAGCAGAGTTTTTTCTTTTTTCCTTCAAATTATTCTAATGATTCTGCAAAGCTTACATGGAACAAACTAACCTTTGTTGTATCTAGAGTAGATGTAACAGAAGCAAGAGACGCTGAACGAATTGTTCGTCATTGGTTAGGAATGGATATGTACCATGGAAAAAAGAACGAACAACATAAACAAATGCTAATTCAGCTATTAATTCAATCCATGAAGAATGAACAATTATTTAAAGAAGATGAAAAAGCTAGTACGAAGCTTTTGTATGCTGCAGAGTTTACAAATAGACTTTCTAGATTAATAGAAACAGAGGAAATACTATCCGAAGAGACAAACCATCTCTTTGTAAAAATACTTAAGGAATTAAGAAACGAGGCTTTTTTAATAGATTAACAAATAAATAGAAGCTATATTTAAAGAGAGTACCAGTAACGTAGGTGCTTTCTTTAAATTAAAATAAGATGATACAATGTATCAATTAATATATATATATATAATATAGGGGATGAATAATTATGCGCCTATACATATTAGAAATTACTACGGAACATAAAATCAGTTTTATTCATGCGACATCAATAGAAAAGGCCATAGAAGCATTTAAAAGGATATATAAACATTATGAAGAACAAGTACCATTTTACGTTAGAGAGATACATCCGAGTGAAAAAATCATAATGGATACAATAAGCGGTGAAATACATTGCATAGGAGACAATAGCGTTCTAAAGAAATGTTTGGAGAATCTTATGCACTTATATACTCCAATTGATTGGGTTCCTACACTTGTACTATATCAAGATGTAAAAGCTGATCCGGTTTCGTTTGCTATACATAAAGCATGCCTTATAAAAGGAAATCCTGAATATAACAAGGTTGGGATGGATGTTTGGAAAAGCGCTCTCCAGGTATCGTTAGATGATCACAGAGAGGTTTGGAATGCCCTAAAGGCATTTTTACACATCCAGGTACTTTCTGTATTCGAATTAGAACAAGTAATCAAAGTTAATGAAATAAGGTGATAATAATGGAATTCGAAGAATTTATACAGTTTGTAGAAGAAAATAAGCAAGAGCATTTTCAAGATATAATCAGTCAGAATGAAGCTGCAATTAAAAAGATAGATGAGGAAAAGTAAAAAGATAGATGAGGAAAAGTAAAAAGTAATCAAAGAAAAGTACATTAATAAGAAGACGTCTTCTATTTATAGAACATGTCTTCTTATTTTAGTATGGTTAATATAGGTCACTGTAAATATTGATAATATCTTTTTAAAGATATTTTAGTTTTGAACCCCATCCTACTTACCAACTCATCTTCAGTTAACCCTTTCTTAATAAGACGGAGAATAAAAGTGTTTCTCATCTGCTGTGCAGAGATACGCCTATTTAACTCCGCACGTTTCACTTCAAGTCGTATCATCTTTTGTATAGCAACTTCAGACAAAGCCTTTGGTGCATCATTTTCGTACACCCATCGATACGTACCTCGATTAAAATCAAATGCCACAAATAGGGGATTATCTGTGTGTTGTCTAGGTCTTACAGGTTCCGGAATAGTGGTGTAATATTTATAAAGCTGCTGCGTATCTTCCATAGTTAAAGAAACAGACCTAGTTGCTCCATTTTCCCCAGGTATCATTAATATATTTCTAGCAAACTGTATATGGCTCATATTAAGCGATACAAGCTCTTGTAAAGACAAACCATAGTTTACTATTAAATTAATTATACAAGCGTTTCTATCCATGATTAAAGGCCGATATTGGGCTTGTCTTTCCGTTAATCCCTTTATTGATAGAACAGTTTGCTTTAAAAGCTTTTCTTCCATTTCGGTAATAAAATCATTATCATTTAGTGATTGATCCGGAATTAAAGAGAGATTAATACCATCCAACGGACTAACTATACCTAAAAACATGTGTAACTTCTTTAAAACAACCCATATTCTGTGTCTTGTTTTCTGAGAATATTTGCGTTTGTCTTCTAACTCAGAGAAATACATCTGATAGTCTGCTTCAGAAAGTTCATTCCATGATTTGATATGAAAAAGTATTTCACTTACTTCTAACCACTTAAAAAAATCCTTAATATCGTATGCATAACGTTGAACTGTAGAATGTTTTCGTCCTTGTTCATTTAAATACGCTGAAAAAGCCTCTAATGTTTTCTCTAAGCAAATTGTTTCGTTCATAATAATCACCTAATTTCTTAGGATATATTATAACAGAAAATAAGTGAAAGACCTGCTACCGCCCTTTGCTACGCACGGTTGCTGGCATATAAAAAATGCAAACGGAAAAACAACCCTTTGTATTTTTTATATGTTGATTATTATTTGCAAAGTAAAATGTATAGCGTTATTAAAATGCTCCAAAAAGGAACTACAAAAACTAATCCCCAAAGCAGTCCTTTAAAAAAACTAATCTCATTATACGTATTTGTTTCTGTATAAGTTGTATCATTTAATGCTGTCATGTTAAATCCTCCAATATAAATTGTTTATTAAAATGAAAAAAGGACAAACCTAGTCCTGGTAGGGATACGTAGGTTTGTCCTTTTGTATGGGGTAATGATATGTTTAATTACCATTATTATAACGTAATTTACAAATATTTTCAATTAGGTCAGAGATCTTATTAACAATCATACTAGTTGTATTAAAAATCTATTATAAATATATATCTTATATATTAAAAAGAAATAAAGATAAAACTTTTATAGGTTATTCAAAATAGAGGTTAGGCTTACTCCCGCAAGGGGAAATTTAATATAAGAACATAAAAAATCATAAATTACATAAAATTTATCCATAGATTCAAGGATTATTAGACTTTTAATTCTACAAAAAAGCAGAAAGAAAATAATACATTTCTACATGAAATCAGAAAGAATTTGATACCAATCACATTATATATATTCAACCTTGTAAATAGAAGTTATTTTACTTATTTTGGTTGTTGAGTTGATATTTATCCTCTAATTATCCACATTTCATTCAGGTTAGGCAGCTATTTGTTAACATTACTCAGTATTTACACATAACTCACATTATTATTGATGATTTTTATTAGATATATACAACGACATTAGTAATTACAATGATTTTAGAAAGATTATATTCACATTGAATCATATTTGTCCGCATATCCACTATTTTTATAATTTTCCTTTTGATTTTTTGTAGGTATTATAAGATAGGTTTTAATACATTAGAAGAATACTCCCTAGTGTTATGTGGAGAGTTATATATTGCTAGAAGCGAATTTGTATAGAATTGCATAAAAAAAGACTCCATTTTACATGAAGTTCTTCTGATTTGGTATGTATAAGTAGAGTAGCAGAAATAGATTACTAATCAAACAAACACGAATAGCCCTCTACTTTCGATTTTTTCAAAAATAGAGAGCTCATTACTATTATTTTATTTCCATTGCGTTTAGCACCTGATCTGGAGCTGTTATTGTTACTCCAGCACGTACTAAACGTTCGAAGGTACGCATAAACTCTAGTAAATTAAACTGCTTTGGTAGTTCAATAACACGAAGTTTTTCTTGTGGCAGCTTATCAATTGCCTCGATAAACCATTCACGTACATCACTTGGAATCGTGCGTTCTTTATGGCCACGAACTTTTAGTTTTTCACGCATTTCAATTTCTAAAGCGATATATGCATGGAGATTAACCCCCTGATCATATGCATATTTTCTAAATAACGTTTCTTCCTGGTATTTTAGATAATTACGGTGATAAGACTCTTCCGTCACTGGTACCGCAAACTTCTGCTTCAGTAGTGCATGCACATTCTTAAACATCTTCTTAATGTTGTGAAGAGAGTACATAGAATAATGTAAACCGAAATTAAAGACAGCTTGCTCACGTTCGCTATCTCTCTCTTTTGGTATATGCTGCGCAATAAGAGGGTAGATACCTTCTTTTGCTGCTGTATCAAGGATTTGATATTGAGATGTTTGATGTAATAGCTTTTTCAATGTATATACAATTTTCGTTGGATATCCTTCTTTTCGATCAATCATGTCACGAAGTCCGCGAATGACGCTGCGGATTTGACGATGACAAGTATGCTTTAATACATGAATAAATTTATTCATGTCTGCAGAAAGTTCACCGATATTCATCTCTTGTAGGACTGATTCAATGAATTTCGCTTTACGCGCATACGTAGCCTTTGGTGTAAATGGATCCCTGTGTTGTTCTTCACCAGATTCTTTCGTACATAAGAAGTCCGAATGGATAGATAGATATAAGGTTGTATATCGTTTTGTATGTTTTACCCCTTTTTGCATTTTGCAAATTTTGAATAGGGGATTCCCCGTACATGGTAATGCAGTTGTTAACTCCTCGATAACCGCACGGATCTGATGCGGATATTTTTTATGTAAGAAACGATACATCCCACCGAAGTGAGTTTTGTTGCCTCTTTCGTCCTGCTTGTCTAAAGAACGCTTTAATGTTGTTTCTGTATGTTGTTGCATGGCGATATCTAAGAATAGTTTCTTAGCCGCTACAGATAGCTTAAAGAAAGCCTTTGTAAATACAACAGGACTAATATATACGTATGGATTTGCTTTTCCTGTTTCCTCATTCATAAAATGAGTCAGCTTGATAGTATATCGGCCATCTACTCCGTTTTCAATGGAGATAATGTTATGTAAGTTTAATTTCTTTAATGCAATATAGAATTGAGAGTGTTGGATATAAGCAAATTCTTCTTTGTATTGCTTGTAATCTTCCCACATCATATGTATTGTTACATTTGGAATAACACCATTAGTAAAGCATTTCTTATGTAGATATAAGAAAACTTCGAGATCAGCATTTGTAATGCCGTATAATTTATGTTTTCTTCCTGTTTTTTCTGCAAGTGCAGACATTGCGCGACGTGAAAAAGATGGTTTGGCTTTTTCGACAAAGCCTTCTACGTCAGCAATACGTTCTTCGTATGTCATGTGCTGCAGAATATCTTCTAAATATGTATCTTTATAGCTGTAGTATTTCTCCTCAAATGTTTCCACAAATTTTTGCCAAGCTTTTAATGTTACTAACACAGCATTGGTTGTTTCCCCATTTAAGCTACGTTGATTACGTATCACAAATGATTTTCCCATCTTTTTCACCTCCGTTCTACAAATTCAGAAATATATGCCAAAATACTATAAAATATACCAATTTTGATTATAGCAAAATGAAAAATGTTGAAAGGTGCCCCTTTAAGAGGAATTTTTAAAACATGAAACACGTTATAAACCCAATGATTATAAGGGATTAGAGAATCTATGGAAAAAAATTTGTGTTAAGGATATGGTAAAAAACGTTTCATGTCCTAATTGTCTAAACACAATAATGAAACACGGGAAGATTGTTGATATATAGAGGGTTAAGGAGAATTGTTTCTAATTTTTAGGTCAAGGATATGGCAAAAGTGTTTCATGTTTTAATCATAGGTCGTTCATTAGGGGAAAATACTGTAAATCCCTTTATATAAAGGGTTATAGGAGAAAATGTAATAGCTATAAGGTCAAGGATATGGTAAAAGGTGTTTCATGTTTTGATTTTTATAAGGTCAAGGATATGGCAAAAGTGTTTCATGTTTAATATAAAATGAAATTATTGGGGGAATAAGGTAAAACATTGGTACATAAGGGTTTATGGCCGTTTCATGTATGTATTTAGGTCAAGGATATGGCAAAAACAATTTGTTAAAATTCAAAGGTTTTATGCATTAAAATAAAGGTGAAATGTTGATATCAATGGGCTTATAAGGTATTGGAAAAAATTTTGTATTACGTATTTAAATTAATTGATGTTTTATGTTTTCGGGTTTAGGTTAAGGGTATGGCAAATTTCTTTCAAATAAATAGTAAAGAATTTAGTGTATATGCGGTATAAATTCTATTCAAATGAACATTTTATGAGAATATGGGACACGATTAGATAAAAATGTTTCATATTTGTAGTGAAGGTTCACTATATGGTAAAAAGTGTTTCATCTCTTAATTTATTAGATTGATTGAAGACCTATTGAAAACTAATGTATAATTAATGTTATTTTATGTTGTAAATAAAGAAAAATCGTGTCAGTACTGCTTGAATATAACTAAAGCTGGAAAAAATAATTGTTTACATATATGTATTAGATTAAATGTTTGTTTGAAAGAAAATACGGAAGGAGTGAAAATGTGGAGAGATTAACACAACTGTTTACGGATGCATTATTAATATCTGAGCCCTTATATGGAAATAATAAAGCTGTTTGGAACAAATGGACTGCCTATAGTTCAGATGTAGAAAAAGATAATACTAAGGTTGTGACGTCTCAATATGTTTCCCCATCTTTTTCGGCATTAGTATCATGGTTGAATAAAAAGAATGAAGAAGGAATTACTTCGTTACAAATTGGTATTAAGTTAAAAGAGTATAAAGATGAAATTCATGCAATTATTGAAAAGGTATTAGAAGACGAGTTTAAGAATGCTAATAAGTTTAATGATGGAACAATCATCCAGGGAGACGTAAATGAGGATGAACCAGATGAACCAGATGAACCAGATGATAAAGAATATTTTGAAGTTAATAATTCCGCAGTTTATTTTAAATTACGTGATGGAATCTCTAAAAATCACTTTGAAGAAGACGCAGGTATGGGTGTAAAATCTTACCCTATTGAAACAAAGGAAAGTAATGCAATAGCTCAGCTCTCTTCTCACAGAGATGAAGATTTAAAGCTTATTAAAGATGACGAAGCATCTCGTTGGAATACTTTGGTGAATGATGTAATGAGCAATATGGATGATCTGACAGCTGATGTATTGGACTCCATTACCATCCAGTGGCTAGCACAAGCAAAATCCCCAGATGAATTTATAGAATTTTCATATGAGCAAGTATTGGATATGTGCAATGTACCAAAAAAGAAAGTAAGTAAAGGAGAGTACTACAGACCTGAAGATAAAATTAAGGTTGCTAAGCGTATTGCAGCACTAGCAAGTATCTTTATTTATTTAAATGATGATAATGAAGTAGTAGTCTTAAATGAAGAAAATGAACATGACGAAAAATATAAAGTAAAGAGAGAAGTTGTCAAACGGTTATTTGTCTTGGATTCAGTTGTATTATGGAGACACAATACAACAAATGAATATATGGGCATTGAATCTTGCCGTATCAAACCAGGGAGTTTTTTAACAAGTTATTTATATGGTTCAAATAATACCACAGCATTATTATCTAAAAAGGCACTTGAGTATAATAGTTATCGACATAAGTATCATAAACGTTTAATTCGTTATCTAACATGGCAATGGAGAATACGACAAATATATTCAACTTTGAAGCGACCATACTCCATTGGAGGAGATAAAGGCTTATTAGCTGTTATGGCAATCCCGCTTACTTGGAAGCCGAGTCGGATTAGAGAACATCTAGAGAATGTTCTTACTGACTTAGAAAAAGAGAACGTAATTTCTAAGTGGGAGTATACAGTAACATTAGATGAAGAACGTTTTAATAAGAAGAATTGGTTTAAAGATTATTGGGTGAATTTAAATATTACTATACTTCCACCGGAAGAATTAATTAAGTCAATGTATAATTTACCTAAGAAAAAAACACTAGAGTTAGAAAATAATACTGAAGAATCTATAGAATATTTTGAAAAGGCTACGGATGCCGTTAATATGCCTCCGAAAAAAAATAATGAAGAGCTTAATAGATTTGATGAAGAGGCTGTTCGAGAGAAAATCCTTAAACAACGCAAATTTGAAAATAAGTCTATACGAGAATTAGCAAAAGAAATAAGAATATCAGCACCTACATTATCTAGATTTTGTAACAGAGAAACCAAGCGGCTATCTGCAAATGCAGTTGAAAAAATGTCTAAGTGGTATGAGAGACAAGAAATATTAGAAAAAATGTAGTGGCTAACCAGATTATTAAAGAAGAAAAAACATTTTGTAGGATGTTTTTTCTTCTTTTTACTATGTCTGTTTCTAAATAATAATTTATAAATAGTTTTTATGCTCTCTGAGAGAAAAGATCCTTTGCAATAATATTAAATAAGCACGCAGATACGCTAAGTACAGCAGCCCCCTCATTATATAAAAGCATTATAAAAAATAGAGAAAATAGAATCGCCATAAGTAAGATTTCATTTTTAGCCTGTTTGATATGTTTCAACATAGTTAACATCTCCTTATTAATTAGTTAATAGAGTGCTAGGAACTAAAGCTAGACTCTCTATTTGCATATTTTACTTATCGAAGGCTCGTATTTTAATAGTAAAAGAGTAAGATTTTCATATTTTTAAAAAAATCTTGATATAAAAATTTAAATTGTGTAATATATGGGTATATTGTTAGTTTATTTGATTCCGTTTATTCCCACACCTTTTTTTGTGTTGTGGTTGAGTTGTAGAAGCAAGTTGCGTCTTGTTTCAATTGTGAAAGGGCTTCTTTGAGCCGATTAGTGTATATATAGCTTATTTTGCTATGCACATTTTTAATCGACTTGAAGAAGCCCTTTTTGTGTTGTTTTCAAGTTCGCCGGCGGGGTTATTTATAATTAATAAAATAACAAATTAGAGGAGATATGAAAATGAATAAAGATTGTAGACACTTAAAATTAGTACCAACAGTAGAGGAGCATAAAATACGAATGGAAAATAACCAGAAGTCATATGCTGCACCAGAAATGTCATCTGAATCCAGATCGAGAATTAATCAATTGCGAGGTTGTTTAGAGGCAGAAATCATATTACCTGATGGTAAAGTTCAATATTTTAAGCCACATGTTCGTAATGAAAAAGAAGCCATTCAAGAAATCGCATTATATATTGAAGGGATACAGGAAATGAAGGTAGGCTATGTCATCTTATGGCGCTTTGTTGGGCAACGAAGTTTTTATAGTGGTACTAAGATCGTAGCCGAACCGAAGTTTCATAAGATCCTACGTAAGCTGAAAGATTACTTTTTTGATTACGAGGAAGTTGTTTATGAACCTGAAAAATAAGAAGGATAGAGGAGTATGAACATGAAAAAGGATAACATTTGGACAATATTAGACGATCCCAAAGAGAAGGAAACAAACGAGCAATCCAAAGAGTCGGATGATATATTCGCTGGTTTGGATGAGCTATTGGAGATTACAGATGATTTACTACCGTTTTAATAAAGTCGAGGTAGTGTATAGAGGGTAAAAGGAAGAACTAAGTGATGTATTTACTTGGAGCTTCCTTTTTTTATTGTAAAAAAGAACTTGGAGGGAACGATTATGCGGTTAGGAAATGATTTAGCGGCGGGATTTTATCCAACACCACTAACAGAAGGGAAACACTTAGTACAATTATTACAAATGGAATCAGAGCGAGCTTATGCTTGCTTTGATCCATGCTGTGGAGAAGGGACAATTTTACGAAGTTTTGCAGATGAGGTGAGACAGGTTGGCATACAACTTGATACATATGGTGTGGAAGTAGATGCAAATCGATATGGCAAAGCAAAAGAGCAATTAGATGTAGTGGTACGCTCAAGCTTTGAAAGCATGATGATTAGTCATGACTACTTTCCGCTTATATTTTTAAATCCTCCATATAATACGGAGCTTCGTACAGAAAATACAAAATCAGAGAAAATGGAGTTCAGCTTCCTAAAGCGTGCTCACCTTTATTTACAAGAAGGTGGGATTATGGTGTATGTCATTCCATACGATAGATTTGCTAGAGACGACATCAGTTATTTCTTAGCAAAACATTATGAGGAAATAGGATTAATGCGTTTTGGCGATGAAAATGAAGAATTTGAGCAATTTAAGCAATGTGTTTTTATTGGCCGAAAGCGTGCAGCTATGAAGAATGATACATATTTCAATGATCGATTTGCTAATTTTTGTGAAAATATGTCCGATCTTGCTTTCGTAAGAAAACATGTGAATACATTAGCACAAATGGTGAATCGTAAGGACTGGACTATACCTGAATTGCGTCATCAAAACAAACTAATTTTTACATCACGAGTGGACTATAAAAGTGCTTATGAAGGAGTGGGAAAATCGGAAGGTATCTTGACATTCAAAAAGCGTTTAAATAGAGGGAATGGTTACTCACTTCAAGATGAGAAAACAGCAGCTGAAAGAGCAAAAATGCCGATTGCTTCCGGACAATTAGGACTATTGCTGATAACGGGTGTGGCAGATGGTTTGCTTGGTGAAGGTGATACACTCCATGCAGTTCGTGGATCTGAAAATGTGTATTATGAACATTCATTTGAGCAATTGGAAAAAACAACAAAAGAAGTTGTTTTACAAAAACGTCGCGCTAAATTTATCATTGCAACGCCAAAAGGTGAAGTCAAAGAACTTGTCTAGGAAAGGAAGAAGGCTATGTCTGTACTATTAGGAATAGGAGCATTATTTATTGTATGGGAATTTAGTAATCGTATGTTTCGTATTGCTATTGTACTTACAGTCATTTGTTTATGTGCTTCTCAATTAGGTGCAGGTACATATTTGGAAGTATTAGAGCAATTCTCTGTCTTTCAAGGTGCAGGTGATATGCTACATGCGGCTGAACAGTCATTACCAGAGTGGAAACAGTTTATAGATTTTCAGCCAATAAATTGAATGAGTAGGACATGAAACGTATCGAATAAGATGCGTTTTTTATTTTAGGAGGGAAACTTATGTTACAAGAAATGATTCAACAAGATACATTTGATCAGGAACAAACACCAGCGATGTTGCAATTGGAGACGGGAACTGCTTCACATTCAGCCTTCTGCTTTGCTATGGCAGTTAATCAAAACAACCAAATGCAATTTGCAGTGTTAGGTGCGAATGACAGTACATTAAAGTCATTCAGAGCAGCCATATCAATGGGGACTCGTCGTTTGTATTTTGGAGAGGGACAAAAAGAAGAATTACATTATGTATTAGGCAAAAAAATGAATGTAATCTCGACTGGACAATTTGAGTTTATAAATACACAAACAGTAAATAGAAAAAAGGCAATTATTGCGTTTTCTAAAGAATTAGAAGAAAAGTATATTGTTGCAATTGATGAAGCACCAGAAATGCAAGTAAGAGATTTCTTAATGGCTCCTCCATACGGTCTCCCAATCTTAGAAGAATGGGCGAAGCCAATATACGAAGAGATGCTGACTAGAAAGTTATTACAACCATTAGATGTGTATTTTGATAAGAATGAATTTACTTCTCTATCTATTGCGCAGGTAGTGCTAAAAGAAGAGGATTGTAAAGAGTTTTTATCAGAAATGATACGCACTGGAAAATGTAAATTCCCACAAGATGGTACAGGTGAAAAAATCAATGAAATTAATGATTTAAATGAATATCTATTGGAGTATTCACCTGTCATGCTTGATAAGGTAACGAAATTAGATGAGCCTTTACATCAACCGATGAAAGAACAGGCATTATCTCATTTTGATACGTACCAAAGACCATTATTCCCTGTACAGGCACATGTAGCAACAGGTGCAGCAAAAGCGTTACAAGTACAAAAAGGAATCATTATACAGGGGGAAATGTCGAGCGGAAAAAGCGCAATCATGACAGCGACAGTAGATGGATATTTCCATTTAACCGGAAAAAAAGGGTATCGTACCTGCGTATTTGTTCCACCGACTCTTACTGAGAAGTGGGCAAAAGAAGAAATACGACACTTAATACCAGACGCAGACGTACATCTGATTAAACGTACAGAGGATTTAATTCGCATTCATCAATCTTGGATTCAGGCAGGAAGACCAAAACCAGAAAAACCAACCTTCTTTGTCATTAGTTTTACAACGATGCGAGGGGACTCAATTAAACAAATGCCATTACCTTATAAACAAATTGCACTTTCCAAGAAATCGAAGGAAGATGTGCAAAGATATTATAAGAATGGCTACTACTGTCCAGATTGTGGTGCTAAGTTACGTAAAAAAACGTCTTCTATTATGGTTCAACAAGCTAATGGTGATCAGAAAGAAGTCTGCCAGTATAAAGATTTCACAGGAAGTGACTTAGATTCAAAAACAAATAAAAACAGTGTATGTGCTGATTGTAATTCAAACATTTGGAGTCCAAAAGTAAAAACGAAATATGCGAGTTTTAAAGATTGGACCAAATATGAAAATAAATTAGTGCAAGCAATAAAAGAGGGAAATAAACCGTTGCAAAAGCAACTAGAGCTAGAGAATCGTGTCAAGCCATATGAAGCGAAACAATCAGGACGAGCATATCGAAAGGTAGCTACCGTTGAGTATATTCGTCGAAAAATGAAACACTTCTTTGATGCTTTAATTTGTGACGAAGTCCACGAATTAAAAAGTGAAACAGCGCAAGGAACTGCACTAGGAAGTTTAGCAAAGGTTTGTAAGAAAGTTGTAGCTGGAACAGGTACATTATTCGGTGGGCGCGCGAGCGACGTATTCTATACTTTATGGCGTTTATTCCCACAAAAGATGGTGAAAAGGGGCTTTGAATATAGTTCTTTAATGGAGTGGAATGAAACCTACGGAAACATAGAGAGAACGTATTATCATGACGGTGAAGTGGTATCCAACGTTGCTTCACGTGGTGCACAAGGGATGTTAGATAAAACAAAAGTTGTTCCTGGTATTTCACCATATGTGTTTACTCAATTCTTAATGGATACAACCATTAATGTACGCTTAAAAGATGTTTGGCCAAATCCTGTAGAGTTAATTAATGTACCTACGATTCTTGTCGAGATGTCGGAAGAACAAAAAAAGGCTTATGAGCATATGAAAGGGTCTTTTGAGAAGGCGATTGAAGGGGCGAAAGGTACACCAGATGTTGGGAAACTATGGCTCTCTTATATTCGTACAGGAAATTCGTATCCAGATAATATGAACCACTATCCAAACTATCACTTAGATAACGCGGAAAAAGAATTGGTTTGGTCCAACGAGGAATTTAGATTTGATGAGGATTGTATACAGCCGAAGGAGAAGAAGTTACAAGAAATATTGCAAACTGAAATCTCTGAAGGTCGTCCAACCATCATTTATGTATCTGATACAGGATCTACAGTGAAAGAACGAGACATTCAGCCTCGTTTACAGAAGGTTGCAGAGCAAGTACCTGGTGCAAAAGTATCTATTCTTCGCACGAATACAGTTGCTCCGCCAAAGCGCAGTGCATGGTTAAAAGAGCAAGTAAGTAGCGGTGTGAATGTAATCATCTGTTCACAAGAATTAGTTAAGGTAGGATTGGACTTGCTGGCCACGCCAACAATAATTTTCTACCAACTATCATTTAGCTTATTTACGTTAAACCAAGCTGCAAGAAGACACTGGCGTATTGGACAAACTAAGCAATGTAGAACCTTCTATCTGGGCTACAAAGAAACATTCCAAGCTCAGATGGCTCAGTTAATTGCTCAGAAGAATAAAGCTGCTGAAGCAATGAATGGTGATGCAACAAGCGATGGACTGAATGCAATGCTTGGTGATACAGGAGATCTACAGACTCTATTAATTCAAAACATTAAGAGTGGAAATCAATTAAAAGGTTCTACAGAGGAATGGACAAAAGCAGCATCTGATGAATCGAAACGCGTCCTTGCGAACATCGGTAATGTCATTACACCTGTATTTGAATCAATTGAAATTCAATTTACGAATTGGGTGGAGAAATTACCAGAAACGATGGACGTAGCATTTATGAAAGAAGCTCAATTTGTACAAAGTGCCGTTGAATGTATTAAAAAAGAACAAGTACCTGGAGTTCGAGTGAAGCAGAATGTACTTGAAGTAGATGGAGAGATAGAGGATATCATTCGAGCTTTAACAACACTGAATACTGATAAGCGTATGCTTGTACAAAAACAAGATATCACATTCTGGGATTCAGTTATTGTTGAAGTGGATTCCTCAAAAAAGAAAGAAAAACGAAAAAACAAAGTAATCGATGGACAGTATGAGTTTGATTTATTTGGATGATCGAGAGGGGAATATTATGTTTACGAAGATTTTTATTGGTCTATTTTGTTATGTGTTTTTGGTAGTTCGTAATTCAAGGAAAAAATTTCTAATAGAAGAAGCCAAGAAAAAAGAAATGGAAAATAAACCGGTGGAAAGACCCGTTTATTGGTGCCCAAGAGAAAATAGACCTATTGGAAGGGAACAAGAGCGTGTTACTGTTCCAACAAAAGAAATCACCTTAGAAAAGGATGTAGCAAATATTTATGATTTAGTTGCTACATCTGTTCATAAAAATCTGGGTGAGGAAGAGAGTAACAGGTTAAAACATGAGGATATAGAAGAAGTGGAGTATGCTGATGCTTTTCATCATACTCCTACTCCTGAAGTTGTTTATGATATTCCTTTTCCAAGTGATGAGGATATACCAGAAGAATTATTAGAATATGAGGACATGTATTCACAACAAGAATATGTTTCAATTCCACCGGAAACGGAACACGTTTTTCCTGTTCAACAAGGAGTAGCTGATGTTGAAGATATGGATTTTGTGAGGTGGACTGCAAAAGTAATAGAACAAGAACAAGGACTAACACGTGTCATAAATATGTCTAATAAAAAGCGTTATTGGATTCATACAGAGGGAGAGATATTACCGAAAAATCAATTACTGTATATGAAATTAGAGGTCGATTCACCTTATTCTTATACACTAGTTGAATGGAGTAATAGACAACTAGGGAATATATAATTCTATTTCCTAGTTGTATTTTCTTAGTTAAATAGCATGAAGCACAGCATTTTCTCACTCATTTGTACAAGAATAAAACATTTTTTTATTTTTGTACAAATGAGTGGGACAGAATGATTCACCATATAAGGATATTCGACTATAATGAGACATTGTACGTCATTGTAATATTGAAATGTTTTGAGATTCAAGTGATTAACAGTCTTAAAACAGGGGAATTGAGAACTCTTCGTAATATTACAATGCTTAAAATAGATTAAATCCATACATGAGGATTAAATGAAGTAAAAAATATTTTGAGTTGAAAAAATAACAATTTTGAAAGGTGAATGTAAATGAATATTAATTCCATAAGTAACAATGTAGTAGAAAAATTAGAACAAACGGTGCGCTATGAAAAGAAACAAGTCCAGGTATTACGTGTAAGTAAAAGTAGTTCTAATATACACGCTTACATGATTTTTCCGGAATTCTCAGAGGTTAAAATTTCAAATACCGAACTGGATGAATATATAGAAAACCTGTCAACAAGCGTGAAGTATGTCATTGATCGCAAGTTGAGT
Organism: Bacillus sp. FSL W8-0519; assembly: GCF_038005585.1. Classification (NCBI taxonomy): domain Bacteria; kingdom Bacillati; phylum Bacillota; class Bacilli; order Caryophanales; family Bacillaceae; genus Bacillus; species Bacillus sp. FSL W8-0519. The sequence continues at coordinate 227,059 of NZ_JBBOTL010000002.1, read as the reverse complement.
CAACAAGAAATTGAAAAACAAAATCATTCTTTCATTATGACGTGTGAAGTCGAGGAAGATGGTGTGATAGATGATGAAACGATTCATTTTAATACGACGTATGTAAAACCACCAACAATTGCAAATAAAGTATTTAAATTAGTATGTGGATTAGGAAATCGTCTAGATAGCCTAAAAGAGTTACATATCACAGTACTAAATAATAATATTAATCGAATTGAAATTGAATTTTACAATGAAAATGAAACATACATTGCAGTAGAGAAGGAAGAAATTGCGAATGCTATTATGGGAGCATATACGAAGGCAAATATCTATTATGCAGCAGATCTTTATTATGTTGCGGAAGGAAATCAAATCAAATTAAAAAGCGTTAAACCGAAATTAGCGGGTGATGTATGATGAAACAAGAAAAAGGGATGATTGGAGTCCTATGTACGCTCATTTTAATGATTTTACTACTTATGCCCTTACAAGCAGCTCAGGCTTCTGTAAAAGTAGATTTTAATAAATCGAACGGGAATGACCTTTCGTCATCCTTTCAAGAGGGATTGAATAATCGAGCGAAAAAAACAGAGAAAGATGATTCATTCGGCTCATCAATCATACAAAAGATTGAAGGTATGTATGCACCGGCTTTTAAAGTAGGAGTAAATATCTTTTCTATTTCATTCGTATTAGGCGTTATTGTTATGGTTATGGCATTAATTACAAAGAATGGTCAATGGATGAAGTGGGCGACTGGAAGTATGATTTTCTCGTTTATTAGCATGATGTCCATGAGACTAAGTGTGTACTTCTTGTTTAGTTCCGATGTATTTTCGTTTATGAACATCTTCACGGATTTTTTAGACCTGTTTAAAGCAACAGCACTTATTTTCACACCATTTATGTTAATTGCAGGTATTCGTTTAAGAAAGATTTATGAAAGTACGAAACAGCCTGAGTATTATCGTTGGTCTAACCGTGTCATAACAGGATCTTGTTTGCTGTGTATGTTAGCCGTACTCGCTCCATGGCTATTTGCAAATATGTAAAGAATTATATATAAAGATAGAAAAGGTACTGAATCTACATTCAGTACCTTTTATCTACCCATTAGGTTCTTTCTTTCATATTCTTCAAATACTTCTTCTGAAATTGGCGATAGTATGCCGCTCAAATACACAGCGGTATATAAAAAGTATTGCTCATCCCTTGTTTTAATTGTATGAGTACCGTGTTCCTCATTGTTTGGAATAATTCGTTCAATTTTGAGTTGTTTTTTATCACAAATGATCTCTTTTACTCTATATAAATTATGTATCGGTAAACGATCAATATACAAACAAAGGTACTCTAGTAGAAATAGAATAACAGTCATTTGTAGAATGAAAGCAATTTTTAATAGAGTTGGTATGGATGCAAATAATACTAGAAATATAGAGACCAAGAAGATATTTAACTTTGAAAACCATTTTTCGTGTTGATTTAAAGAGATAATACTTTTCTTATTCGGAAACACCTGGAACCTTGTTATAAGAAAAATAATTACAAAGATTCCTTCATAACTAAACCAGGTTTTCCACTCCGTATCAGTAAGTTCTAGCAATATATATATGATACCGGTAGATACGATCAGTGGTACCAGCTGTACCAAACTAAATAGTATGGTATGTTCTAACATTCTTTTCTTGTAGATACGATTAGTAATTGAATCCAAGTTTCTTAACCCCTTCTGCAATTTTCATGATGACACCACCAATAAGAAGATGGTATTCGCCAATTCCTTTTTCATTTACGTACCAACACATATAGTGTCGGATACCTTCTTTTGCACCATGGTCATGTAAAGGAAAAGGAGATGCGTATTTTTTAGATGACATATTATTATCACCGAAAGGAACCTGTTCTGCAAGTGCAAAACGTTTCTTCGAATCATTTATAATCCAACAACCATAGTTTACTGATCCATACCATATAGCGTTTTTATGAATTGGATCAATAGAAGGTTGTGCTGGATAGCTTTCAGCTAGTATTTGCGCTTTCTCTTCACGAAGTTGCTGATGTATGTGTGAATTCAATGGATCTTCCGTTCCGATTTCATAGGTTTCCTCAAAGTTACCACACTCATAAGGGACAAGGGGATTATTAGAATCAGCTGCTAATTGCAGACTGCAAGAATCTGATTTTGAAAGATAGTATACGCAGTCTTTGCAAGTGAAAAAATTTAAAAAAGCAGAATCTTTTTCTTGTTCTGATTCGGTATTATCTACTATAAGTTTTAACATGTCTATCACAATCCTTTTTAGGCTAGTTGGTAAATTAATATAGACGTATCATATCATGCTTATCATTAAATGTAAATATTTTCCAATTATAAATACCCTTATTTATTTTGAAAGGACTGTTTGTTTTGAAAAGAAATCGAGAATATATTATTTTACAAAATTCTATTTTAATAGGTTGGCTGCTCACAATTACTGTTATAGGTCTATCTATCTATTTTTCATCTATTGTATATTTACTAATCGGATGTTTCATTCTATCACTTAAATACGGATTAATGGGCACCATAAAGAATGTAGAAAAACGTTTGCCTACCTGGGCTAATTTTGGTGTTATTGAAAAACCAGTAAATCGAAGAGTGACAAGACCATTTCAGTTTAGGGGTGGGCTTCTTGTTTCATTGGCATTAGGATTCATAGAGATGGTGATAAAAGGCTTATGTATCTCATATTTTATTTTAGGATTAGAAACGCATGTCTATCGTTTAATGCGCAGAAACACAAAGGTCTAAAAAGGAGGCTTCTATTATGAAAGTATTGATATTTGAATTAATTCTCATTGCAGTCCTGATTCCGTTGAATAGTGTTGTGAAAAAACATGTACCGAAATGGAAAGGAAAAGCTGGAGAGAAACTGGTGAAACGTATACTAGGTAAATTAGATCCAAAAAGTTACTTTGTATTACATAATGTAACGGTTTATACGGAGTACGGTGATACAACGCAAATTGACCATATTGTTATCGCTGAAACAGGTGTATTTATTGTAGAGACGAAGAACTATGAGGGATGGATCTATGGAAGTGAGAAAGCAGCAAGATGGACACAAGGTATCTTTAGAAAAAAACATTCTTTTCAAAATCCATTTCGACAAAACTATAAACATATAAAAGCAATTGAATGGGTGATGGAACAACAGCTGCCGTGTATTTCGATTGCTGCGTTTCATCCAAAATGCAGTCTAAAAAGGGTACATGTTCATTCTAAAGATAAACATGTCCTGTATTATAACGATCTACAAAAATGTATTGAATCATATACTGATGTGCAACTAACAAATGACGAGATCCAGCATATTTATCAAACAATATCGCGAGCGAACATTACGGATAAAGATATTGAAAAGAAACATGTGAAGTATTTACAGAATAAGTTTGCTAAACAATAAGAAATGGAGAAAGGCCAATGTTATATGTAGTAGGGTTTATCGTAATCTCTGTAATAGCTATTCGCCTTAACATGAAGTATTACAAGCTAAAAGGAGATTCAAAAAATCTTGTGAAAAGAATAAATAAGTAGTTTAAAATGGTAAAATTAGTAAGAATTATGAATATAAAATCCACCCGGAAAATTTCAGAGAACAGAATAATATAAGTAAAGCGCAATTGAAAATAGAATAGGAGTTTAGCTTTAAAAAACAGAAACTACTTATTTTTAATAAGTAGTTTCTGTTTTTTATGGAATTAATACTTGATATACTAATTCATTATCAGTCATAGTTGGGCATGATTGCCAAGAAGGAACAAATCTATGCCAATATTGCTGTGTCCAACCATTTTTATAAATACATAATTTCCAACGATAATGTGGGTGATGTGAATAATCATCACGTTCATAATCATAACCTGAAAATTCAGGTTGAATGTATAAATTTGTCACCATAATCCCCCCTATAAAATTTAAGTATTTAAAGCATTTTATTAGGTATAGATGTCCAAAGTTATAATAGAAATGCCTAAATTTAAAAAACACTTTATAAACAATTCAATAATTAACTTAAATTGAATGGAATTTTATAAATCACATAAGTATGACTTTGACAAGTAATGCTAGGAATAAAGGTATAAATAGTACCGTAACAAGTTTGATTGCTATGTCATTCATAACTGGACTTAATTGCTCGAAATTAATTATCATACTCACCTAACTTCCTTAAAATCAATATATATTTATAATATAATTAATGTTTTGTCCATAAAAAAAGACACTCATTTGAGTGCCTTTTCTTCGACTTGATAACCACTTTAAATTTAATAAGATGTATACGAGCTACCATCCAAATATAATCATATCATATTTTCTGAAAAATGAAAGCGGATTCCTTGACTTACTTAATTATTTTGTCCATTACTTCTTTATATTTGTTAAATTGGGCATCTTCCATGTCACCATTCATTTGTAAAAGAAAATTACCTTTTGCGTAAGTATGAGAGAATAACATTTGATTACCGTTACCTAAATCGTCGTAGTACTTTTTCGTTTGTTCAAGATCTTGATTGTTTTTAAACTCAAATATTCTACCACCACTATCTTCTCCTAGTGCTGGAACAAGAATGCGTTTCGCATCTTTTCTAGTATTCCCAAATTCTTTTTCTGGTAGATCACTAGGCTGTTCTGCTTCAAGTCCTGCAGCCTTAAATTCTTCTATTACTTTTCCTACTGTAACATTGCTAGCCACCGATTTGATGCTATCACAGGCTGCTAAACCAAATAATAGCAAAGTACCAATAAGAAATACTGATAATTTTTTTAACATATTTATGCGTTCCTCCTACTGTAGATAAATCCTTCGATATCATAACACAATATATATTTATAAAATGTTATATATTATCTAATAGATGTTTATATGGCAATTTTTTTGAATTAGAATAATATCTTTACATTTATAATAAATATTCGTCTTTTCTTTAAATATTAAAACATTAGTTCCGTTACGAGCGGGACAGGGTACTACATTTTAGTATATATTTTAATGCAACACAAATAAGGATAAAAGCTAAACAGAGTATATTTTTTAATAAAACGGTTATATTAATGTATTGATTAATATAACCGTGAGGTGACATATTTGAGCATATCTGTAAAAGTAATGAAATACCAAATAGTTTGTCCTGTAAATGTAGAATGGAAAGCTTTTGAAACATATTTACGTACACTTTCATATTATTTTAGAACTATTGAGAAACGGCCTTATAGACATCAAGCAAACCATTACCATACAAACTTTTATTAGTAGGGGTATCATTGCTAACTCCATTTTTATAAAGATATCTTACGGCCTTATCTGGATCTTTTTTTAAATTATTTTTATCAATAATTAATGCTAAAGCACCTGACACTTTTGGAGCGGCAAGTGAAACACCTACAGAGAGAGCATAACCACCACCAGGGGCGGTAGTTAATATTAGTTCTTTTAACATTAGCTTATTTTTTACCCACTGTTCTAAACCATATTGCTGAAATAATCTATTATCTCCTCCAGGTGCAGCAATATCTATAAAATTCTCACCATAATTTGAAAATAAGGAGAGTAATTTAGAGGGGCCAACAGATGAAACTGTTACTATATTAGGTAACTCAGCAGGAACATCTAATACTTCTCCATTATATGTTACCCCAGTATTTTCATTTTTCTTTCTAAAAAAATCATTCATTTCTTGCTTGTTAGTAACATTAAGACCGTCATTACCAGCTGCAGCAACTATAACACTTCCCTTTGACTTAGCATATTTAATGGCTTTTTTATAAGCTCTAATTTCAGATAATTCCTCACTAGATTCACCGTCTGAAGAAGATACTATACCATTGATGAGGTATTCGCCTAAACTTAAATTGATAACATCAACATTATCTTTAGCAGCTTCAACTATGGCTTTAATAACCCAAATAGCCTCACCCGCCCCATTACCAAACACTCTATACATTTTAATTCCAATACCAGGAGCAATCCCTTTCATAAAACCATTAGCTGCAATCTGTCCAGCAGTAAAAGTTCCATGCCTTCTTAGATCTATTAGGCGATTTAATTCACCTGTTTCTTGAGATTCTTGCCCTCTAAACCCACCTTTAGGCACTAAATTTTTAGATCCAGGTGAAATGTTATTTATTAAATCAGGATGATTTATATCAATGCCTGAATCAATGATACCAACGGTTACATTTTTAGTTCCTGGATATAGTCTATAGCTATCACCATTATGGGTTACTTGTTGCATATCCCATTGATTCTCCCATATTTCATTTAAGGGTAGGGGGGAAGGGACATTGGTTGCTACTTCTCTTGAATTAAACGATTGTAATGACTTATTATATGAATCTATATTAGGATCTGAATGAACGATATTCATTGCTTTTTCGGTAGCTTTCACTTGTATAACACCAATCTCTGGGACACTATAGACTACTTGCACATCATATTTTTGAAACTTACTAGCTAGTTTTTGAGGATTTTGATAATTATTTAACATTATAGTGTAATATTGTGATTTATCTTCAGCATGAACTGAAGCGATAGGTATGAAAGTTCCGGAAATTAAGTTAATTAACAGAAGGAATTTAATTATTTTTTTCATAAAATCAACCTCTTGATATATTATGTATAATCCTTAGCTTACTAAATTGTTAATGAAAAGAGACGTTAAGAGAATTAGTGATTTGAAAACTTTATTCACTTTGATATCGATAAAATATATTTTAGGGATAGGTTCATTAGAGAAGAGAATTAAATAAAAGAGAATGAGTAATTAAAATATATAAAGTATTTAATTACTCATTCCTATGATTTTAAATTTAAATTATAAGTCTTTTTTTGCATATACTTTCAGAGATATTATCATTGATATAAAACCAATAATAATTGAGATGAAACAAGGCATCCATGTTAGGACAGTTGGTGAGAATGGAAAAATACTTTCGAAATCAATATCACTTGATTGTAGTCCTCTTATAAGAGTAGGAGCAACAAAAGGTATTAAAAAAGCAGTTAAAAGTGATATGATTTTGGTTTTGTCATAACCAAATTTAAACTGAACAGGAAGTAGTACACCAAATAAAATACTTAGAGTTAAAAAAGTTATTCCAAGAGCGCTAGCGCTCAGGCTTTCTATACCCGATGGTGCGACAACTGAAATGATTATACGGATAATAGCTGCACAAATAAAAATTACCAAAAGAAAAAGGTACTTCGCTTTTACAAATGCGCTTCGTGTGTATGGGGTAGCACAAAGTAAAGCCGCTCCCTTGTACTGATCCTCAAATTTGGATACCGTTCCGAACAATATATATTCCATCAAAATAACGGTTAAAAGAAAGCTAACAAGACCGCCATCGTTTAATTGTAATTGTGAAGAAAGATAAATAGGAGCTATAGCAGCAAAAACGAGTAAGATTAGAAAATATTTTTTGACTAACAAAAAGTCTTTCATCACTAGGTTAATTAACATGGATGTTCCCCCCAATATATGAAAGCATAATCTCCTCAATAGTTGGTCTTTCTATTAATACATCAGGCATGAGTCGACGTACATCATCTTTTTTATTAGTAATCCCTTCAAATCCATAGTGAGTTTGATGTAAATTTAAAAAAAGAGGTCTTGTTTGTTCATTAATTAAGCAGTTGTCGCCCTTTACCAATGCATGTGTGTCTATTAAAAAATCTTTTTCATCATTCACTAAAACTTTTCCATCATCAATTAAAATAATCATATCAGCAATTTTATCTAAATCAGATGTAATATGAGTGGAAAAAAATACGCTTTTCCCCGGTTCTTTCATGAAATCAAGGAGAATATCCATTAATTCACTCCGTACTAATGGATCCAAGCCACTTGTTGGTTCATCCATTATTAATAGATCTGCATGATGGGATAGGGCTAATGCAACTGCAAATTTCATTCGCATTCCTTTGGATAGAGTAGAGATTTTTTGTTCTAGATTTAAGTTAAACTTTTTAATATAATTTTGGAAAACTGGCTCATCCCATTCAGTGTAGGATGGAGCAATAACATTTTTCATTTCCTTTACTGTTAATTCATCATAGAAATAGCCCTCGTCTAGCACAATACCAATTTTGTTTTTAGACTTTCTTTCATGCTTATCCATATCTTTTCCAAGAAAATTAATTTTCCCAGAATCTTTTAAAATGAGACCCAAAATCGCTTTAATTGTAGTGGTCTTTCCAGAACCATTTGTACCGATAAATCCTGTTATACAGTCTGTGTTAAGTGAAAAGGTAACATCTTTTAACGAAAAATTTCCGTAAGATTTATTTAAATTATTTACTTCTAACACAACATTCATTTTTCATTCTCCTCCTCTAAAATTAAATCTAAAATTGAATGGAGATCATCTGCATGAATACCTATACTACGAGCCATTTGACAAACTTCAGTAAGTTTAACTTCTACCATCCGGCGTTTGGACTCCATTAACAACTCTAAATTTGTAGGAGCTACATAGGTCCCTTTTCCAACCTTTGTAATAATAAAGCCTTCTGTCTCTAATTCTGCATAAACTCTTTTTGTAGTAAGTACACTTACATGTAAGTCGTTAGCAAGTGAGCGAATTGACGGTAATTGTTCACCCTCTTTTAGTTCATTGTTAAATATAGATTCTTTAATTTGCTCTTTTATCTGTTGATATAAAGGCAGACTTGATACATTACTTAAGACTATTTTCATTAAACAACCTCTCTATCAATAAGTGTTATGCTACGTAATGCACACCATACACACCATGCACAGTTAATATTATAAATTATAAAAAGCAGTTTAACAAGATATACTGCGATTAAATCACTTGAAAGTTAACTTAAATAACTTTTCATAAATAATAAAATTTTTAGTATCAGTTAATAAAGATATTTGTTATTTTAAATAAACTAAAAAGAAAGTTTTGTAAATATATGTCACAAAATGTTAAAGAAACACACACAAAATGTTTAAAAATTTTTGATTGTTTTTAGAAAACATAGAGAGTTATACTTTAGTCGCACCACACAATACAGAAAAGGGGGTAGGTCAAATGGAAACACCAGTAGTACAACCAAGGGATTGGACTTGTTGGAGTTGTTTAGTATGTGCAGCATGTTCTGTGGAATTATTAAATTTAGTTACTGCGGCAACAGGGGCTAGTACTGCAAGCTAATATCCTTTCAGAAGTTTTTTGGTTAAAGGCACTAAGAGAATGAGCATTTTTGGTCAAATTAGATTTTCTAGGAGAAAAATAAATAACCAAAAAGGAGATGTTCTAAATGGAAACACCAGTAGTACAACCAAGGGATTGGACTTGTTGGAGTTGCTTAGTATGTGCAGCATGTTCTGTGGAATTATTAAATTTAGTTACTGCAGCAACAGGGGCTAGTACTGCAAGCTAATATCCTTTCAGAAGTTTTTTGGTTATAGGCACTAAGAGAATGAGCACTTTTGGTCAAATTAGATTTTCTAGGAGAAAAATAAATAACCAAAAAGGAGATGTTCTAAATGGAAACACCAGTAGTACAACCAAGGGATTGGACTTGTTGGAGTTGTTTAGTATGTGCGGCATGTTCTGTAGAGTTATTAAATCTAGTTACTGCGGCAACCGGAGCTAGTACTGCAAGTTGAAATTTTAAAATGTGAGAGTGTTTATGGTGAAATTAAATTAGGACTTATTCTAATGACAAACAGTTATGTTAAGAATAAGTCCTATAAAATTATCGAAAATGAGTATGGGATTTTTGTAATACATAAACTAAAAACAAATTAAAATTTTATAGGGGATGATTAAAGTGAATGGTTATTTATTTTGGAAAGAAAAGCTAGAAATAAGAAAATTCACATCAAATTATGAATCTATGTTGGTAGTTCATAAAAACCCAAACGAAAGCGCTCCCACGCTCAAAAACGAAAATACATTTACGATAAATAAAACTGCCACTGAAATTATTGAATTAATTGATGGTACTAAAACATATGGTCAAGTTGTATCCTTCTTATCTTTAAAATACAGTGAAGATCCAATAAGTATTGAAAAGAAATTAAATGCATTTTTGAATAATGTATCCAAAGTTTACAATATGAATATTGGTACGCAAGAGGAACCTATAAATGTACCAGTTAATTTGATTGAAGAACAGACTATCTATCCAAAAGTGGCTTCAATTGAAATCACAAACAGATGTAATGTAAGATGTCGTCATTGCTATGGAGATTTTGGAGCAGTAAAGCCAAAAGTAATGAGCTTAGATCAAATAAAATCGTTATTAGATGACTTAAATAATATAGGAGTGAAATTAATTGAACTTACGGGCGGTGATATAACAGTACATCCAAATCTAAAAGAGATATTGTTATATGCACTTAAATTGGATTTTTCTCAAATAACACTGTTGACCAATGGTATAGCTCTTTCTGATAAAGTCATGGACATAATAATAAAAAATAAGTCGAAAACATTTGTGCAAATTGATATGCATAGTTTAGATGATAATTATTTGACTTGGTTCTTTAAAGTTCCTAATACACTTCATAAAATTAAAAATAACATAATGAAATTAGCAGAAAATGATGTTCGTTTGCGGATCGCCACAATAGTTACACATTTGAATGTGCACGAGGTAGAAGATATAGCTGAATGGGTACATAATTTAGGAATTGATAGTATTGGGGTATCTCCAGTAATACCAATGGGAAGAGCCTTAGGATGTAGTGATCTTTATTTAAATGAAGAGGATGTTAAAACATATGGTGAAGCATTGTTGAAAATAAATAAAAAATATCCTAAATTTGTTTCATTATATGAAGGTGCGCGCGCTGAGATTAGGAATTGTGGTGCAATAACATCACATATTGTGATTGCGCCTGATGGTGAAATTAAAATGTGTACTATGCATAGTTTAGATGACTTGAAAAATAGTATAGGTAATGTTTTTGAACAAAATATTAAAGATATTTATGATGAAAAATTTAAATACATTAATGCATTTTTTAACTTACAAGCACCTCAAATGGACTCGGAGGAATGTAAAGATTGTGAAAACAAACGTTTTTGTAGTACATGCTTCTTAAGAAGCTTTATAAAAGCACAAGAAATTGGCGATAAATGTAAATGGTTTAAAAATCATGTCCCTGAAATAATTAAGGAGCCATTAATGGTAGGGCAAAATTAGTATGATTGGATGAGATGAATATTGTTAAGTTTCTGAGGATAAACCAATATAATTCCATGGATAATGCGCCGGGATAAGGTCTCAAGATATCTATGGAATTATATCAACCTCATTATATTGATTCGTAAATTAATATAATAAATAGACAAAGGAGGAGAAAGAGGGTGAATAAGAAGATAAATAAACAAGATGAAATTCAAATTTCTTATAAAGAGTTATTATTTTTATATCCGTATTTGAAAAATACAAAAACTTTGTTAGTTTTTGGTTTACTTGGGATGGTTATAGCTTCTTTGATTATCGCACCGATACCATATGTTATTGGCTACATTATTGATAAAGTTATACTATTAAACAAAAGCTATGATCAATTATTAAAAACAACGCTTCTACTCTTATTAATTTATTGTATTAACTATTTAATATCGATAGGTTATGAGTATTTATTTACTCGTGTACAACAAAATGTAGTTAATGAAATTCGATTATCTATGATAAGTAATATTATAGATGCGCCTCTTTCTTATATTAATCAGAAGGAGAAAGGTTACATTCTTAGCAGAATTGCTGAATCTGGTAATGTAAGTGCATTATTTTCTCCAAATTTATTAAGGGTTTTTTCAGGCGTATTTGATTTTTTCTTTGCTTTATTTATAATGTTTAATTTAAGTGTTAAACTTACAGGTATCATAGTAATTATTATTCCGATATATTTTATGATATCCAAACATTCATCTAAAATGATATCAAAAAGTACCACAAACGTATACGAGTCATCGGCAGTATTAAACGCAGAAATGTATGAAACCTTAAATGGAATAGAGGATATAAAATTATTAAACGGTAAAAATATACAAACCAATAAGATTAAGGGTAAATTAAATAATGTAATTAAAAGTGCCCTAAAACAAAGTTTACATTTCATTTTCTTTATGCAAAATTTAATATTAACAAATAACTTTGTTACAGTAATAGTATTACTGGTATCAGGTATTTTAATTTTACAAAATCAGCTTACTATAGGGGTGTATACTTCTTTTTCAATTTATATGGCTAAACTCCTTGCGACTACTCAAGCTTTAGGTAGCTTAGATATAACCCTAAAACCCGTGTGTATTAGTATTAAGAGAATTAAAGAGTTCTTCAATTTAGATGTTGAAAAAACACTAGGTACAAATATAATGAAAGAACCAATTAATTCAATAGAATTTAAAGATGTTTGTTTTAAATATAATGAAAATAGTGATTTGATATTTGATCATTTAAACGTGCAGATTGAAAAGGGTGACAAGTTATTAATTGATGGTATAAATGGATCAGGAAAATCTACCTTTATAAAATTATTAACAGGTTTATATCAACCTAAAAGTGGAAAGATATTGATAAATAATATTGACTATAACTTAATACATAAAGAAAGTATTAGAGATAGAATAGGTATAGTTTCACAAAATATATTTTTGTTTAAAGGAACTATATTAGATAACATATTATATGGACAAACAAATAAAACGAGAGAAGATATAGTTAGGTTAATGAAAAGGTATCATTTAACATCACATCTCAACAGATTTGAGAATGGATTAGATACTATAATTGTACAAGATGGTTCCAGTGTTTCAGGAGGCCAAGCCCAATTTATAGCCTTTTTAAGGGCTATCCTCACACAAAGGGATATAATAATATTAGATGAAGCAACTTCTAATTTACATATTGATACAAGAAATCTTATGTATGAGATACTTCAAAATTACAATCTTTGTAATATATTAATTATGATTTCACATCAGCAAGATGGCTTGTATTTTATCAATAAAACATTAGAACTTACACATGGTAATAAAAGAAATGCTGTGAATGGTAGTATACTTTAATCATCGTGCTTTCATAGAAGGGAGCATCCTAATTATGCAAAAAATGAAACTTATTAATTTTGATACATATAGAAATTCAATAGTTTTATTTGAGAACACTGACGAGATTATATCAGTGTCAGCTCATTTTCAATTTTTTGAAGGAAGTGAAAGCTATATTCAAGGTTTTATTGATAATGAACAAGTTATTCACTTTAAATCTAATAATCCTGGTCCAACTATTTCTATATATCGATTTACGCCTAAGAATATTACCAGATTAATTATATCAAGTGAAAATAGAACACATGGAATGGTTATATTGTATACTTCAGAAATATAGCTAACATCTGAATTTTATGCAAAAATTATAAAAATCCTTGCGAATTCATTGTGTTTGAAACCATTTTGAAAAAGAAAATAACTAGCGCGCAAGTAAAAAAGTTATTAGAGTAGAATATGACCGATACAATCTCAGGATTTGAAAGTAAGAAAAACGGAGAGAAATTCGATACAAAATTAACCTATGATGTACAAAAAACGTATTACGTTTATAACGAATAAAAAGAAATAACATCATAAAATCTTTAATTTCATATATAAAATTAATAAGAACTATGATATGATGAAAGTAACAAAATACTTCTAAAACTATCTTGCAAAAGGACACACCTACGCATACATATGCTATAGGTGTGTCCTTTTTTATGTATTTTTAAGATTTCAAGACTCAAAAGGGGGATGTATATTGTGTACCAGTAATATAGCATCTGCTAATGTATCTTTTGAAAAATTGAAAAGTCAGGAAGAGAATGAAAAAAGCATGGCGTCAATATGCCTGAATTGTAAGAAACGTTCATTTAGAGAACTATATAATGATCATCCAAAATGGATACAGTTTTGCCTATGTTGTAATTATCGAGAAGTAAATACATTGGAAAGTCCGTTTGTTTATTAGACACAGCTATTTACGTATTTTAAGTAGGAGGAAGAAATTTCGATATGAAAATATGGATTAAAGCTATTTGTATAACATCATTCGTAATTCAAATGTCAGCATGTAGCAGTTCCGTGCAAACAAAAAATGATTTGAGACCTGCCCAAGCAGTACAAAACCGAATACAACAGAACGTAGAAGGGAAAGGTATTTTTGATATTCCAGAAGCTTATAATAAGAAATTAAAAGGCTTAGAGACCCTTAAAGGGAAGGTATTACATATAAAAGACGGAGATACGATAGACGTAAACGTAAAGGGGCAGAAACAGACGGTAAGGTTACTGTTATTAGATACCCCTGAGTCTGTATCTCAAAAAATCCCACCACAAAAGATGGGAAAAGAAGCTTCTTCCTTTTTAAAGAAACAGGTAGATGGGAAAAGTGTAACCTTGGTTTATGATCAAGGACCAAAAGAAGACAAGTACGGTAGGAAATTGGCTTATGTATTTTGTAATGGTATACACATCAATGAATTAATGGCCAAGTCGGGTTATGGGATTATAGCCTATATTTCTAAACTTAATACTACATTACTACCCGAAATGCTAGAGGCAGAAAAAGAAGCAAAGGCTGGAGTGTGGAGTATTAAAGGGTTTGTAAATGAAAAGAAACGGCATTATAACCGTAATGATGCAGTGTAGCACCCTAATCCATTGCAATACAAATATTTGTGCAAAATGGAGGTTTTTTGAATGAATGAAAACAAAAGAAATATGCTCTTATCCTTTATCATTTCAATTTTATTTATTTTCGTGAGTCTATTGCCATTTAGTAATAATGAATATTTGTATGTTATCTCCAAAATTGGTGCTGCAGCTGGTGTAATAAATATTGTGTTGATGAGCGTTTTCTTGTATTTTCAAAGCAAAAAAAACGGGACATTTATTAAATTAGTGAATTAAAACTTAGTAGTTTTCCTTACTTATATCTTTTTAAACTTGGTAAGGAAAACCGGAAAGGAGTGTGAAAGGTGAGTCAAGTACCTGGATTTTTGAAGTTTGTTTTAGCGAAAGAAAGACGGTATGTATATTTAGTTGTAGCAGAAAAGAAAAACAAAAAAGTACATACACACATGGTATATGGATTTGGTCCGCTTGAAAAAGCATTAGAAACCATGTACGAAATGCGTGATGATTTTGAAAATCTTTTTCCTCTAGAATTAAAAGAGAGGGGATACGACTGGGAAGATATTAATGATTGGATACTTTCTATTGAAACAGGGTACTCGAAACACGGAAATAAACTAGTCATATATTAGCAAATGTTTTGCATTAAAAAAACAGGTGAGGCGAAAATAAGATGTCGATCATTCAAAAGTATCACATTGCAATTGCTTGGACGATAGCTACTAGTGCAATGCTCATAAGTTTGATTTTTAGTGAGTGGATGAAGCTGCCTCCATGTGATTTGTGCTGGTATCAAAGGATGACCATGTATCCATTAGTGTTAATATTGGGAATAGGAATGTATAGAAAAGATCCTAATGTAAGTGTATATGCATTTCCATTTGCATGTATTGGATTAATAATAGCTGTCTATCAAATTACGATTCAGGCTTTTCCAACAAGTGAACTGAAGATATGTTCAGTAGGTGTTTCTTGTACAGAAGATCATTTGAATTTGTTTGGTTTCATCTCGATTCCTATGCTATCTTTTGTTGGGTTTTTAGCCATCATAATACTTCTATATATTAAATCTGATAGGGAGAAAAAAGAACAAACAACATAGTGGTTATGAACAATGTATTCAAGCAAACAAAACATATTTAAAAATAGATAATTAAAATAAAATATAATTATAAAAGGAGAAATTCAAATGACAACAATGCAAGTAAGTAATGAAATGTACAAAATCCCAGAGGCGGATGTAGAATTATTAAAGATTATGGCTCATCCAGTTAGGTTACAAATTGTGAAGGAGCTAGAACATCGCAAAGTTTGTAATGTAACAGAGTTAACAGATTTATTAAAAGTACCGCAATCAACCGTATCTCAGCATTTATCGAAGATGCGTGGCAAGATTCTCCGCGCGGAGAGAAGAGGGTTGGAGATGTACTATCATGTTGCAAATTCCAAAGCATGCGAGATTGTTAGTGTACTAGGTTTATAATTAGTTCAAACTAAATTGCAGAGTATAAGATTAAAAATAAAATAAGGGCAGCCTGATATGGCTGCCCTTATTTTATTTTTGATTTTGCATATATTTTTGCACTTTTAGTATAACTGTAGTTTTGAAATAAAGTTGCGATGTTTATAAAAAAGACGCGATGCTTTATCTCTTTAATCAAAGAATTGTAAATAAGCTATGACCAAACTTTTTTATAAACAGAAACATAAACCTGCTGGATAAGAAACCATTTTGATTAAACTTTTTTCAAAATGGTTTCTTTTTATTCATCATAGAATACGGTTTAACACAATATTTTTAATTAAACTTTATTTTAAAGCCACACATTGCTTTTTCTTATGGTGAATTTGTTTCTTAGTTATTTCCTGCATTTTATATCATTCACCAATCATGTAATGTTAAGGGAGATGACAAAAGAAAGGAAGAATGTACAAATGAGTATAGTAAAAAACGGAACATTGCAAGTACTTGGAGCAAGCATCTATTATGAGGTGCGTGGCTCGGGTCCAATTCTTCTTTTGATTCATGGTGGGGGTGGTGATGCCGACAAGTTCCATAATATCGCAGATCATCTTGCTAAGTGGTATACTGTTGTTACTTACGATCGTCGTGGTCATTCCCGTAGCAATCTCGTCAATAAAACTGAGGATTACCATGTGCACACACATAGTGAAGACGCTCACGGGCTGCTAGCCAATCTGACCAATGAACCGGCTTATGTATTCGGAAGTAGTTCTGGTGCTGTCATCGGACTTGATTTGTGCATACACCATCCTGAGCAGGTACAGTTACTAATCCCACACGAACCGGTTTTATTACAACTTTTACCTGAAAATGAGTTGAAGCAGGCTATAAATTTCATGGAAGACCTTAAAGGGAATCATCAAAGCGAGGTCATGAAGTTATTGTCAAATATTGATGATAGCAATTCCGGACCATCGAAGGATATGCTAACAGAGCGACTACTCGGCAATTCGATTTATTTCACTGAGTATGAAATCCCAGGAATTCTCAGCTATACTTTAAACATCGATGCATTAAAGCCTCCATTAAAACCTGCATCGATGCAGGTACGTCCAGCCGGTGGAAGTATTTCACGAGAATCTTTTCCTTACCATTGCGCATTCAACTTAGCAGAACACCTCGGAACAGAATTCGCAGAGTTTCCAGGACATCATGTGGGCTATAACACAGTGCATCATAAAGAGTTTGCTGAGAGGTTACACGACATTCTTGAGAATTAATCCGGAAACGTATCAATCGATAGTGTATGAACACAATATCGCGAATAGATATCCAAAGAGCTACAAGACAATTCGTAATTTAGGGTTTTGTCTATATGTCTAAATTATAATACGATTCATGTTGTTTAAGAAAAGAGCGCGTTTGTTGAAGAATAAAGGTAGAAAATGATCAAACTTTTTATAATATCGAAACTTAAATTTGTTAGATAAGAATTCATTTTGATCAATCTTTTTTCAAAATGAATTCTCCTTGTTTACCATAAAGTACGAGTCTGTGAGGTATTTTTAATCAAAGTTTATTTCAAAGCAACAATAACAAACATTATTCTTTTCTATCAAACCTCAATCTTATTTTTTCTCAATATGTTTCGTTTACTTTTATATTATAATCAACTTAGTTCTTTTTATTTATGCATATTTCCTGGGGTGAATCCTTTTACTGAGGATTCCTTTTTTATTTTTAACTATTTCATAAATAAACATAATTCAAATTGGATTTTAAACGGGTATTCATAAAGAAACTGTTGAAATAGCCTGTTTGTAAATGAATTGTTGCTTTCCGTGACTGGAAACTAGCACTGAAAATTTATCAACAGCGATAATGATTCCAGGTACTCTTACTCCGTTTAGTAAAAATATCGTTACTAATCTTTGTTCCGCTATTAATTTCTTATAAAAATTTTCTTGTGTATGCATTAATAGTTTCTTCCTCTCTTTAAATGTTTTAATCTTTTTAGATCCTTCTTATGGATGCAAAACGAACGGTATAATCATAATTTTTTCTGTATATTAAAATTTAATGATTTTATTATTCTTACGCAGAGATCCCATAAAAAAATAAAAGCCCTCACAATGAAGTGAAGACCTTTGTTTATTTATCATCCACCAGTATGGCCGTGAGCATATTGTGCGATTTTATCCTCGCTAAGAGCTTTTTGTGTATCAGTTACATTGTTAGCGTTAAACATAAACGTGAATACGGCTGTTAATCCAATTAAGCTAAACATTACTTTTTTCATTTTAAAGCCTCCATTTCAAAGTTTTGTTCTTCTGCTTGATGGCTAAGATAAAAATAATCGCTTGCTTTTGAACGGTTATTTTCTTGGTGGAATAAAACTGCTAATTTTTTAGCGTATTCCTGTACGTACTCATGTAGGTTTTCTCTTTCAAAATAAGAGATTCCTGTTTTAATTGTCTTCTCTAATTCGTCAGCAGAGACCTTTTGATTTAATTTTTCTAAAATTAAAAAGTGATGTTCGTATTCTTCATTCTTTAGCTCTTTACAAATCTCTAAGCCTTTCACTATAAGATTAGAAGTTTCTTTGGACTCACCGATTTTCATATGCTCCCTAGCTTTAATAAAAATTGCTTTATAATCTTTAGGGAGTTCTTGTGTTACTTCAGAGAGGTATCGTATTGCTAGTTCAGATAAATTTTGACCTGAATACATTAAACCTAAGTTATGGCGTACAAACGTGATATTCTTTTCTTCACCAGATTTTTTGAATGTATTAATAGCTGTAATGAAATGTTCTTCAGCTTCCTCAAATTGTTTTAAATGAGTACAAGCTAATCCAATTAAATTATCACATAATCCAATATTAGTTTCATATCCTGCATGCTTTTTAAAGATATCCTTTGCTTTGGTAGCTTCTTTGATTGCTGCAAGCGGTTTATAAATATGATAATGGAAAGTTGATAATTTAAAACGGAATTCAGCATGTTCAATTTCATCGGGAATGTGTTTTAAGAGTAATTCAGCTTGATTATAATGTTCTTTTGCACATGTAAAATCACCTGTAATATTTGAATGAATAGCTTTAAAGAAGTGGTAGTAGTATTGTAGAAACTGATCTGCAGGTACACCCAATGAATCTACTTTATCAAAACTATCTTTTCCAATACTTAAACTATCAAGCATATATTGATGACGAAAGTCTAAAAGAGCATAGTATAAAAGTAGGTTTTGATCTTCTTCAATGTTATGTATTTTTTGATCAATCTCAAGTTTTAAATTATGTGCCTTTCCTATATGTCTGGCACGTATCTCTATATACCAGTCATTTAACATTTTGGTAACTTGCTCGTTCCCCTTTACTGAAACAATCATTATATATTCCCCCATCCTATAGAAGTATGCTAATGTTATATATTACCATTGTAACAAAACCCCCTTTGTATTTAACTATTTTATATTTATTTTTCAATAAAATTCAGAAAAATCAATTAATAAATGCATCCCACTTATATTTTAAAAGAAGATATCTATTATTATATATCTGAGAATAGTACAATTGAGGTAACTGAACATAATTAGCTAAATGTAGGAGTATTAGAAGAAGTCCATCAG
Organism: Bacillus sp. FSL W8-0519; assembly: GCF_038005585.1. NCBI lineage: Bacteria > Bacillati > Bacillota > Bacilli > Caryophanales > Bacillaceae > Bacillus > Bacillus sp. FSL W8-0519. The sequence continues at coordinate 207,293 of NZ_JBBOTL010000002.1, read as the reverse complement.
GTAGAGAATCATAATTTATTTGCGGTAAAAGGGAACGAAAGAGGCATGCTGCAGCAGTTAGATATGGACGGATTTAACTTTGAAGATGTTGATTGGGGAGACCTTAATTTATTGGATAATGAAATTATGAGTAGTACGGATGCAATAGAAGAGTGGGGAATTGAATCATTGACATTATGTAAAAGAATAAATGATTTCCCAAAAGGCTCAATCCGTAAAATTGGCACGACATAAGCTGTGGCTCGATTTGGAATGCGCTGTGTTTCGGTTCGAATAAGAAATATGTAAAAATAAAGTAGGGAAGGTGGCGTTCTATGAAGAATCACACAAGGGATTCTAAGGGACAATTACTACAAATTAATAAGAAATGGTCTCACCTAAAGCAAAAACAGAGTGAAACCATATCAAATTGGCTGAGAGAGGCTTATATAGAGAAGAGTAAGTTTCATAATCGTAGATTGAAACCGAGAGAACATGAGGATGTTTTAGAAAGTGTAATGAGTAAAATATATGATCATGAAATTTGGATTCCAAATTACGAAGTTGAAAAGTATTACAAAGGGAAAATAAATAAGTGGTATAACAATCACATTGCATTGGAAGAAAAAAATGATAAGAAGGAGAACATATAAAACATAGCATTGTGAATGTCAGTACTTCATACATAATGACTAGTTAAGAGAAACGTAAATTTCGTACGCTAAGCAAATTTCCATAGAAAAAAAGCCGTTGCCTCTACGTTTAGAGATTATCGGCTTTTTCTTTGCAAATTAAAACAGTAAAATTATATGAAATCTATAAAAACTTAATTAATTAGAAAATGAGTATTTCTGCCTATCCTCTCGAAAATTAAAAGTTTGATTTACTTGAAAATAAGTTTAAATAAAAGTATTACAGGTATTGAAATGAAATACAGAATTACGATAAATAAAAGAATCTTTTTTTTGTAGGTCTTATCAGTAGAATCTATCGTGAAAATAGCTCCTAAAATCGAAGATAACATAACAGCTAATAGAATAATTGGTTGAAATTTAACTAGACTGTTTAGAAGATATAAGATAAAACAAGCAAAAGAAATGACCACTAAAAATAAAGAAACATTATTTGATTTAAACATACTATTAAACCCCTTTCTCAAAAAATAATTGTGTTTTTTTCTGATAATTGTTATTATTTGTATTGTTATAAAAATTACAATTATTGGAGGATGCACTATGAAAATTAGAAAAAATAAAATTATTGTTTCAGCTATTACTTTAGGTTTATTAACATCTATTACCCCAACAGGTGCTTTTGCAGAAACAAATGATTCGGTTATTTCAGCTTCGTCTAGTAAAAATATACAACAAGTAGAACAACCTATTATAAAAATTTTAAAAGAAGATGCCAATGAAAAGATAGTAGAGTCTAAAGACAGTAATATCGTTGTAACGTCTACATATGATAAAAAAAATAAGGTATTAAATATAGCAACAAAAAAGATAGCAGATAATTCTGTAACAACAGAGACTATTAATATACCAAGTGCTAATGAATTTTATGCAAACACAAATAAAAAAGCTAATTATGCAATGGAAGTTTTAGACCGTGCTGTTTCTTTAGATGGAGCGTTTGAATATACCTATTATAAAGGAAATGTATGGGTAATTAAAATTCCATCTGTAGATTATGCTAAAAATCCACTTCAAACTAGTGAGAATAAAGCTGATTTAAATGGCTTTAGAACAGCAGTTAATAACTTAATGACAAATGAAGTTTCGTTTTTATCTAAAGTTGGTGGGGAAATAGGAATAGCTTGTTTAACTTTATTAAGAACTCCAAATCCATGGACTGTAATTGCAGGAGCGGCAGGTGCAATAGGTCTTGCTGCTTGGGCGGTTCCTGATTTATACAAAGTATTTGTGGAAGCTGATAACGCTACTTATTACTTCCATCAAGTTAATTAAAATAAAAGACAGCTGCTAGAGAAAACTTGTAAAAACACAGAGATTTGTCATCTCTGTGTTTTTACTTTGTGACCTATGTCAGAATTCCTGTCAATAAATATCTTAATTTTTCTGGAAAAAGCGTGTTGGATTTTTTATCTCTCCCTGACGGAATTTTATACTAGAAATAGTAAGACTAGCTTTTTTCGTAATCAATTGTAAAAATAAAATAAGCCATATCTTTACTTGTTACTCGTTTAAAAGCCTAAATAAACATAATAAAAAAGAGAATAAGAGCAGTGAAAATATGACTAAATATAAATAAAATATTTTCATTTTTGATTGAATGAGAATATCTAGAATTATGACGAATTAATTTTCTTATTATTAGTCCATATATCATTGAAATTAAAATGAGTAGAAGTAACAGCCAAACAAATTGCATCCTATTATAATTTATGGATGTAGCATTAATAATAGCAGGTTTTATAGAGATAAAATAAGTTGTTAAATATATAAAAAGACTTAGAATACAATATAATGAAAAATTCAACAAGTTTCTGTACAAATAAACTCCCCCTTTTTACTGCAACACACATGATAAATTCCGCCTCTTATAAAAATATCCTTTACCTATTTAATTATTATCATAGCAAATGTGAGTTGCTTTATAGTTAATTTTGAACCATTTATCAATAAAAACCAGAAGATAAAAATAAGTAATCATAGAATTTCTATTAATAATTAAATGTATATATTCATAAATTTTAATGCTCCAAAAGTATTATAATGAATTCAACGAATGGTAATAATATTCCTTTTTGAAAGGGTGTATATTAAATGCAGTATTCTTATATCCAGTATTTTGATGGTTGGGAGAAAATATTTCCTAGTGGTAATTTGATCGTTTTTCAAAAGAAAAGATATATAGAGCTAGATTCTATGGTTATAGACAATGATAAGGAAGCTAAGTATATAAGAGGTAGAAAATCGTTATATCAAGCGAAATGCCCTATATGCAAAGATATCATGTCGTTTAATAAAGGATCTAAGATAGTTAATAAAAATCCATATTTTTTTCATTTAGATAAAGAACACTGTTTTTCCTTTGAATCACTGGCACATGCAAGAACTAAGAAATATTTATATGAATTATTTAGTAAAGCTGGTTACATCGTAAAAGAAGAGAAAAGGCATAAAGACATTTCACGTGCGGATGTAGCGGTGTTGCAAACAATTGCTGGAAAAGAAGAGCTAAAGTTGGCAATCGAAGTACAGGCGTCTAATATTCGGACTAGTAATATTGCGAAGAGAACAAATATATATTTTGAAGAAAATGTACCAACCGCATGGGTGTTAATACTAGATAGTTTCTTTCCACCTAAGGAAAAAGAAATAAATGGTGAAAAAATATACACGGATAGTTATAGTGGTACAAGAATTAGTAGTTTTAATCCAGAAACAAATTCTTATGAGTATACATATATTTCTCCACTAAAAGAGGAATATTTCTTTGTAACAGGGGAAAATAATAAAGCATTTAACTATTTGATGGATGTATATCATGTTATTGTAACTGTTGATCATAATGGGCATGTATTTTTAATTCGAAGAACTCCTGAAAGTTCTAAGCTAAGAGTAGATGCATTGTTAGAGAACCGAGATCATTCAACACAAGATGATATATTTCTGGTGAACCGAATAGCAGAGTCTGACATTGTACCAGTATTATTAGAAACGGAATTATTGCGAGCGCCACATAGTGAAAATGATACGAGGCTGAAAAAGAATACTCAATTAAATGAAGAATTTAAAGGTCAAATTCATAGAAGTGATTCTGATCCTACGAATTTAGTAGATGCTGCTATTGAGTTTGATAAAGCCCGACAGATAGAGGAAGCATTAAATAGTATAGAATTAGCGAGAAAAGCAAGAGAAGAACTAAAAATAGCTTATACTAACAAATTACTAGAGATAGAACAAGAAAAAGCTGAGGAGCGCAGAAGGCAAGAGGAAACATTGGCTGAACAAATGGCAAAGGATTATATGAGCGACTTATATAATCAATATAAAAAGGAATTTAGCATTCTAATAGAACGCTTGGAGACAGAAAAGGTTCAATTTCATTTATCTTCAATTGGTAACTGGTATTCTTGGTTGAATTATTTAAAAGAAGAGTGCCATAAGTGGTATATATTCGTAAAAACTTTATTTAAGGGATTTCCAACAAGTTTCTTAAGTGAAAAGAATGATTATGAAATGTATTTTACTGAGGAACAAAATAGATATAAAAAATGGATTGAGGGTAGAAATTTAATTGAATTTGTAGAAGAATTACAGCAACATTATGAGCAGGTAACCAATCATACTTCAGAAAAAATGTTTTATAAAGGGCTTTTAGATAAGTATGGACAAAAGTTAGATAAAGTGCAAAAAAAAGAAAAAATACAAAGGGAGCAAGAAGAGCTACGTATCGATCAAGAAAAAATAAAGAAAGAGGAAGAAGAACGAAAACGCATTCAATTACAGAAAGAGCAATTATATAGAAAACAAGAGCTTTTAAACAAAGATTATGATGAGATACCCCATTTAACAGGAAATGAAATCGATGATTTTAGAAATCGGTTTTGGGAGGAATACGTAGGTATACCAAAAAAAGAACGTACTGCCTACGAAAGAAAATACTTTCCTACATTCACTTCTGGATTACCAAAATGGTTTGTGTCAAGAAAGTTTAGACATGAAGAAAAAGAAATTGAAGCTGTAAATAAGCAAAAAAGCAAGAAAAAGGAGAATAAAGAAAACTTAAAAGATAACGATGATGGTTTTCTTCAACTTAAGTTATTATAAAAAGAATTAATGTAATTGAACGAGAACTTATATAGATTAATTTTATTCATACATATATAATAATTTATCGTTAAATTTATTTGGAGGATATATATGAGATTAAATAAAAGTGAAAGATCATTGCCTGTATTATTAGCCTATGAAAGAGATGAAATTGGAAATCTTGCAGTTTGGTGCCCATATTGTGCGACATGGCATCTTCATGGATAAGGAGATGGGCATCGTAGTGCTCATTGTCAAAATAGGAGGAGTCCATGTATAGAAACCGGATACATTATTAAAAAAGGATTGAAAAAAGATTATGCTTTCGGTAGAACATATTATGACAGTTATGACAACTTAGATTTGAAATATTGTTACTAGAGGATTTTCTTTAAATTAAGAATCAATTTATAAGTAATGCCAATAAGTTAGTCTTATTTAATCAGATAAGTTATTAGAAGGAGGGGGAATTTATGGGGTATAGTACTTCTATCTCTTGATTTTAAAAATAAAGTAGTTGTCGATAAAACGAAGTGGAAAGAAATATGGGACGATTGTATGGAACCAGATAGTTTTGCTGAGTATGTGTATATAGTGATTGAAAATGCGACGCGCCGATATAAATTTAAACATGACTTTGAACCAGAGATATACATGTTTAATTTAAATAGCCCTTATAAGGTACATCTGAGATTGGGTAATAAAAAATACATATTGATAATGAATCCCTTTGATGAAAGTCAACTTGTTAATGCAGAATAAGGTTATTATAAGTAACACCTTTTAATCAAACTCTATTTCAAATCAATATAAATAGCTGTATTGTTATGGAGGAATTATAGTGCAACCTAAAAAAGAGCATATCTATCATTTTACGAACGTTTTAGATTTTGAATACATCTGTCTTGAGAAGAAGGGGTTTGACTTTCCAGAACTAGAAGAAGTGATGTTTAATTATGTTCTCTCTATGCCACAAGGAACCCTAGAGTTTAAAGAATGTTGGATATCCCGTGAATATGTAGAGGGAGAGGAACTGAGAACAGTCCAAGTTACTTTTGAGGATAGTAAAATAAATAAAGCGGTTCGTTTATGGGGATCTAAAAGGAATATAGATGGTAAAGTGCTTGCAATGACAATGGATTTTTAAAATTTAGAGACAAAGAACTTGAATATGAAATGGATATATTAAAGACTACTTTAGTGGACTTGGAGAACCCTGCAGTATTTAATGAATTATAAGAAGTATTAAATCAGAACCCACAGATTCTTCAATATATAAAAGATGTGATAGATAATGGGGGGGCAAGAATTATGCGAGTTCTTTGAAAATCTATAAAACATAAACACAAGACGGTACCAGCGAATGGTACCGTCTTGTGTTTACCAAACAATAGTAAAGAGAAGCTACTCAGTGAATAGGTCAATTATTACAAATGAATAAGAAGGGTTTAGAATTCGTGAGTGTGAAATTTAAATTTCAGAATATGGGGTAAAACAGTATTATAAGGCAAAGATAGATAAGTGGTATAATATGGTGTGAAAAAGCGTTTCAAAACACGCTCTTTCTTTTTGCTCATTTATCAAAGTTATTAGTATCAATTTGATCAAACAATATTTCAAGGCTACAGTAAAAGATGAATATATCCAATGTTTTAATGAATAGGAGGGAAGATATAACAATAAATCTTCTCTCTAAATAATTGCACAAAATGTTGATTATGTGCAATTATTTATGTTTGTTATTCAAATTGTCTCCGTTCTAGTCGTTTAATAGCTTCACGTTTAATATCTGTGTAGATACTAGTAAAATGCCATAGAAGTACGGCCAAGTTGGTCTCGAAGTAATAAAAGGTCTTTGTTGTTTTTATAATGGGTTGTTGCATATACGGCCATAGTTTATGAGGGCTATGCTTCTCATAAAATGCATTTGAATATTTATCACTTAACTTCTGTCTAGCTTTAACAGTTAGCTTCGTATATCCTCTTATTTATTTTTACACTAGAGGGTGTATTGCACATGCCCATCAACTTAAGAACGAAAACAAAATGAACTTTCGTTCAAACAAACTAAAAAACACGTAATGTACTTTTGGTATTGAAAAGTACACACACCAAATAAACTCTAACGAGTTTCATTTTAAAAATTATGCAGCTTTCTTTTGTTTTCCAAACCCATTATACTCATAGACAACACCCATAATATCAAAGATAGTTTTCTTCTCATATCGATGAGATTTCCGTCCATTCTTCTGTAGGAGGTCGAACAAACGGATTAAAATCTTTGTTAGATTTTGGGTGTTTCTCTGTATCGCTTGATATAACAGCGATACATGATCTTGAATCATCCCAATGGCTTTATATTCACTTAATTCTCTTTTGTTCTTTTGCAAAAGAAGTTTACGCATCTTAAACATCGTAGAAGAACAGATAAAGATGGCAATAAGTCTTCCATACACATGACATTCTAATCGCTCTTTTTTGATAGTTTGCCAATGATGAATTTGAAATAAGGATTTCCACGTTTTAAAAATAATTTCTATTTGCCAGCGAAGGGAGTAAAAGTCATGTATTTGTTCCATCGGAACAACTCCTTCAGGCGTATTTGAGACATATATGTTGATACCCGTTAATCGTTTACTCTTTTCTGAAAATGTAATACCCTTTTTACTTTCAGTGTAACTTTGTTTTTTTCTACGTTCCTGTATCTGTTTGTCTGTTAAACGATAGATAATTACACGTGTGAATAGTTTTTGATTCTTTCCAATGTAAGCTTCTTTTATTTCGTATGTTTGACCGGGTTTTAAATTGTTCATAATATGTTCTAAATCAACTTGGATATACTGTGATTGCTTTTTTACGGTTCCGTTTCGAAAGTATTCTGGAAACGGATTTTTTACATACACGGTATGGTTTAATTTTAATCTGGATATATAATAAGCACCTCGTTGATCCATTTGATCTAAGTCTTCTAATGAAAAATAACCTAAATCACGGATACATAAATCGCTTGGACGTAATGTGTCTAAGCATTCTGTTCCAAAGGTCTTATCATTATTTTTTCCTGGACCTATCTGAAAGTTTAGAAACTGTCCGCTATGTAAGTCATATTCTAATTGAATCTTGATACCCGCTGTTTGTGCACAACCACCTGATCCAGGATATACATGGGCTAAATGTTTTGGTACTTGGAAAATCGTCGCATCTAAAATACGAATTCGTTGAAAATACGTGAGCGCCGCGCTTGAAATGGCCGATGTTTCACAGATTTTACTTTTCCATAATGCCGAAAAAATATATTTCAAAAATTCAACCGCTTTTTTATCAAAGCGTTTATTGAGTCCTTCTGGACTCATAAGAGTGCCTGTGGCCGCATGTAATTGACTGCATAGTCGAACAAGCGAGTCACTCGCTGTACGTTGACTTACCCAAATACATATGGTAGCTAATTCATTTCCAGAAAACTTTCGTTTTCTTTTTACAAAACCTAATTCTTTTGCGAGTTCTTCCAAAAGAGAAGGGGTTAAATGACGATACAGTTCTTCAGAAAATAGTTGTAATTCATCTTGAATCGAAAGATTCATAAAAAATGTCACCCTTTCTAGCTAGCTTTTTAGAAAGAATAACGTTTTTTGTCACTTGGGGGTAGTGAAAATTCTTAAGTTGATGGGCATGTACACAGACCCCAAATCCAAGTTTAAAGGTTATATCGGTCATATTATTACTTAATTCTGATAATAGTTGTTTTGCTTTTGTTACTCTAAACTCTGAAATATGCTGATGAGGAGTTTTACCATATATTTGTGTGTATGTTCTTAATAAATGATTTGGAGATAGACAAGAAATTCGTGCAATGTCATTTAATTTAATAGTTTTGTCATAATAAGCTCTTATGTAATCATGGGCTATACATATCCTTCTATATAATTCTTCACGTGTAGAGGTCCTTATTGCACTTAAAGATTCAACTTCCTTGTATGTATTAAAATGTTCATTCAAAATATATTGCATTAACTTATGAAATTGTTCCTCATAACCAACAGAATTAATTTCGAGACTAGGTAAAATATGTTTGAAAGTTTCAAGTTGAAAAGATAAAGTATTATTTTTATGATAGGTTTTATCAAAAAAAACAATAGAACTCGTATCCATAAATGGATCGTTTAGAAGATTATCGTTTGTTTCTTTTAATGAATTAAAGACCTCGGCTTCAAACCCATCTTTAAAGAAAATACAAAAAGATTCCACATCCTTCGTTTCATCAATTGAAATTGTGTATGAACCTTTATTAAGGAGTAGGTATCTACTTTCTTCAACAGCAAACATGCCTTTATTAGTCTTATAATGGGCTTTACCATTTGAAAATGTTTTTATGGACAGTTGGCCAATTCCTTCCCAGTAAAATTGGTCACTTTTTGCATGTAAAACGAAATTGGTAGAATCATTTTTTGACATAATACACTCTCCATAAGTGGCGTCATTATTTTTTTAACTTTATTATACATAATAATGGAATCTAAGTATGAAAATATATATTATCAATCTAAAACAGTACGGTGGATATGCGTATTGTAAGTGTTAAACTTAAACAACTTATTGTAATCTTAACGTATCCTTATTGCAAATGGTGACAGCTTCGCTGGTACTCACCCTAATATTGCCGTCTATAGCAAAAATATTCATTTTAGTTACAACCCTTAGCGTACCTAAATCAAGGATTTGAATTCCAAAAAATGTCTTAACGTGGGTTTTATGTCATTTGGTTGGCGGGACCCCTTAACGACTAGAAACTTGTTACTTTAGGTCACAACTAAAATACGCCAGCTGCTTCTTAATTGAAACTGAATAGCTTTATCATGGCTACTACTTCTTATTTGAAACTATGTAGCCTTATTATGGCTATAAGCTTTTATTTCAAATTTTATAGCTTTATCACGGCTATTACTTCTTACTTGAAATGCATAGCCATATCGCGGCTACTACTTCTTACTTGAAACTGTATAGTTTTATCATGGTTATTACTTCTTATTTGAAACTATAGCCTTATCATGGCTATAAGCTCTTATTTCAAATTTTATAGCCATATCGCGGCTACTACTTCTTACTTGAAACTGTATAGCCTTATCATGGCTATTACTTCTTACTTTTAATAATGAATAGCTATATAATGGCTACAATTTCGTAATTTATGAAACGTTATAGCTATATGATGGCTACAACTTTGAAAAAATGAAACGAGTATATCTTGAAAATCATTTGATTAAAAAATTTTTTTATTCTATTAAAATTAGTAATAAACGTTGATACAAAGCCATTTCATAAAAAACGTAAAAAAACAAGGTAAAATCATTATAGCTATATGATGGCTACAACTTTCACTGTGAAAATCCCAACAAAGCTATACACACCAAGGGTTACAGCAGTTTTCAATAAAATATAACTTGTTGTAAAAACATGAAACGTTATAGCTATATGATGGCAGTAAACATGAAACGAACTGAAACGTTTATAGCTATATGATGGTTACAACTTTCACTGTGAAAATCCCAACAACCTATATGCACCAAGGGTTACAGCAGTTTTCAATAAAATACAACTCGTTGTAAAAACATGAAACGTTATAGCTATATGATGGCTACAACTTTCAAACGAGATTAGATGAAAACCCTATAAAATCAATGGTTTCGAGGGATTTATCTCACTACATAATACGTTTCATATTCAAAAAACTTCATAGCCCTATGGTGGCAACAAACTTTTTTTAATGAAACGTCAAACCCCTTGTCGCACAAGGGATTGAGGCACGTTTCATTTTTTTATTTTTCCTCTTAAAGGGACAGATTTCACCAGTATTCGATTTGATATAATCAAAAATGAAAATCTATATCTAATTGTGGGGAAAACTGCAACTTAAAATAAAAGGAGGTGAAAAAGATGGCAAAACCTTTCGTTATAAAGAACAAACGTAGTTTGAATGGTGAAACAACAACACCAGTAATTGTAACAATTAAATCATGGCAAAGGTTAGTAGAAGCTTTAGAAGGTAAGTATTACAGTTTTAAAGATACTTATCTAGAAGACATTGTGAAGTCAATGTCCTATGAAGAACGAATTGCAGATGAAGAAGGATTTGTTGCTAAAGCAAAGCCATCTTTTTCACTGAAAATGAAAAAGATTGTAGATAAAGTAAGTGAATTTGATAAAAACGAAGGCAGAAAACATAAACTATATGGTATTACAAATGCTGATCTAGAAGTATTTCTATTTCTTCATAAAAAATGTAATACATATGGTGAGCTTTCACATGTATCGATCCACATGCTTTGGGAAGATTATAAAAATTATAAAGAAGCATTTGCACATATTCACCACTCACAATTTTATGTAGCTTTGAAGAAGTTAAGTTTCCATAACATCATTACAATCGAAAATGAATACAGTGGTAAATATAAAATTACCTTAACTGATTTCATGAATAAAGAAACGAATAAAGCAAATGCCTATACATTTATTAGCCCGATAGTATTTACCAAAGAATTCTTTGAGTTATCAATTGCAGCTAAGAAACTATTCATGGATGTAGCAATGCAGCAGAAACGCGAAACTACCCTGAAACGTTCTTTATTCAAAGTTGATGAGCAAGGAAACTCAACTCATTTTGGTGGTATGTATCATTACTTACATAAGAAATACCCACATCAGATTCGTGCTGTACTAGATGAATTAGAAACAAAACTTTCTGCAACTGGATCTCCTTTATTTAAAATTTGTAAGTTAGAAAAAGGGAAGAGGAATAAAAAGCAATACACAACATTGCATTTATCTGTACATCCTGATTTCTTATGCGCGAAAGAAGAAGGAGCAGAATACCGTGATCCTTTTACACCACGAGATACATATAAGCGTAAAGTTAAATTCATTGAAAACTTGTTAGTTGAAATGAACATTGCTGAATTTGCAAAGGATATGAACCAATTCATTAACGTTTTAAAACACTCTTGTCACCGTCAAATTCGCCAAGTAGTTCGTGGCTTACGAGAAATGATTGATCGACAAGAAGGATATCCTAAAAAGCTTGTTTATACACTAAGTAAATTATTAAAGCAATCTTCTCAATATCGTGTATTAGACACAGCTGCTAAAACTGGTATTTATCCTTTAATTACACACAATGTACCTAAACATGATCAAGAAGAGGCCATTTTTAAATTCGGTACTCATTTTGCTATATACTCTTTACGCAATGTTCAAAAGCTATTCCGAAAAGCGCATGACCTGCTTCATGCAAAATATGCTGTACCTGTAACTATAGATGCTTACCATCGTAATTACATGCAGTATCAAGAGGAATCACTATTTAGAAAATATGCTTATGAACAAGGCGTAAATATTAACGCATATACAGCATTAGAAATTGAAATTCGCGAACTCTTAAAGTCCAGTGGACATAAAGGAAATCAAATCCCTAGCGATATTCGTGAACTGTTCATTGAAAAAATTGATAAATTGCCGAAAGAAAAGATTCGTGTGATTGAGGTCCCTGAAGACTTTGATTTAATCCAGTTTCTTCATTCTTTAGAAGCATACTACCGTTCAACAAAAAAAGTGCCACATACTGTTGATCAGCTGCTTCCAGCAATGTAATGATAAGCTCTCTATTTTTGAAAAAACCAAAAGTAGAGGGCTATTCGTGTTGGAGATAACATTTAAAGTGGATTGCTTCAAATAAAAAAGAGAGGCGTTTTCATTAAACTTGAAAACTTCCTCTCTATTTTTATGCAATTTCATATATTGCAGACTGCGTAAATTTTATTATTCACAAGTTTCCAAGTTTATAAATCTGAATTTTCTGTCTTGAAATTCGTTTATTATCTACAAAAAAACATAAACTTTTTTTAATATTGTGTTGATATCTTAATAAATTAGACCATGTGTGTATAATATATTGCTCGAAATACAGTTCTTATAGGCTTTTATCTTTAAATCTACTTAAAATCAGAAAAATCTATGTTAGTTATGTTTAAAAAGTGGATACTGTTTCTAACTTTGATCACTTTGTTAGTAGTTTGTGTATAGTTTTCATCTAAATGTGGAAAATTTGTTTGTAAGTCCTTAAGATTTAGCTTTATTATTTATTCAGTTTTCCGCATCAATATAATGATGATTATATGTAGGTTTTATATTTCCACTTTTTGATTTTATGTAGTTTAAAAACGTAACCATAAGTAATAATTACGTTTCCAGTATTTGTTGTTTATGATTTTTTATGACTAAAATAATAATGGACCCTTGCTACAGCAAGAGTCCAACACTACTTTTTCTTTGTATAAAAGTTTTATCTTTATTCTTTAAATATATTAAAGATATATATTATATTAGGTTTTATATTAGAGTAATACTTACTATAGGGAAGCGATTCTGTGTAAAACCAATTTCATTTCTAAATGGAATTGGTTTTTTATGTATTCTAATAAACATTATAACTGATTCTAAAAAAATTTAATATAAAACATAATTTTTTTCATTTTCTCTTAGATTTCCGAAAAAAGTAAATCATACTTAAATTAGATAGTTGATTAGTGGAAATTACAATGAAATTTGTAATCTCCTAACCATTTAAAAAGAGAGGTGAAGACATGGTAAAAAAGAAATCCCAGAAAAACCCCGAAAAAAAGAAATTTACATTCTTTAAAAAAGCAAAAAATAAAACAACAGAAATATTAGATATGCAACAAGAGAATTCAGAAGCTCTTAAAGAAAAGAAGAAACGTAAAACAAGGGAGAAAGTTCCAGCGATAACAGGAAGAAAAGTAGGGAAGGTTACATTTTGGTTTGTAATGGGATTTGTGGTTGTAGGAAGCTCCCTTTCATTTATCCAACTTGCCGGTCCTCCTAGAGCAGTAGCTGTTCAGGAAAAGAAAGAGGAACCTGTAAAAATTAAAATGTCTGAAGCAGAATTAATTGCATATGCGAATAATTTTGCTGCTAATTATTTTAATTGGAAAGTTGATATGAATGTAGCTGAAGAACGAAGAAAACGATTAGAGAAATTTCTAGTTGAAGGATCTGATGAGCAAGGTGGATTAAATAGAGACACTTTAAAAAACGCTTCTAGTACTTTAGTTAAATCGGAAGCAGTAGAGGTCCGACAAAAGGGAAATGAAGCAGAAGTTACATTAAAAATCATTCAAAAACTAGAACCTGTAAATAATCCTGCTCCTGGAACGACACAAGCTCCAGACACACCAAAAGAACCAAAAGAAGTAACAAGATACTTCTCAATTCCAATTTTAATGGAGAAAGGGAAAATGGTAGTCCCTAACAATCCTACAATCGTTCATGGAGAGAGAGAAAAGGCAGCTTATAAAGTAGCAACTTTCAAATCAGAAGGACGAGAAATTAATACAGATGCAGAAATAAAAAAAGTAGAACAATTTTTACAATCTGTATTTAAGGTATATACAGAAGGAACACCAGAAGAAATTGCTTACTACTTTGAAAAAAGTAATATAACAAATGGACTAAAAGGTATTATGACATTTAGCAAATTAGAAAATCTACGAATTTATGAAGATAAGGATAAAGGATACAGAGTCTTAGTTGATGCCAAGTTAAAAGACAATGATAGCAGCTTAGAGTACACATACACATATGATTTAAATCTTGTAAATAAAGATAACAAGTTTTCAATTAGCTCTATGAAGAAATTTGAAAACACATTAGAGAAAGTGGAGGGTAAATAATTATGGAGCTTTTGGGATTAGATATGGTTGCTCAGCAATTACCTGCTATTACGGATGCAGCAGTCTTAGGCAACATTAACTTTGGAGTGAATGCAAAAAACTGGTTAGTAGCTCAGTTAGGTCCCATTTTTTTAGTTGTAGCAATCATCGGTGTAATAGTTTTACTTGTAAAAAGACAAATGGCTGGTCTAATTGGTTGGTTAGTACTATGTGCGATTGTATCTGTGTTTGTATTCACTCCAGACGTATTCAAAGACCTTGGAACAAAATTATATAATTTATTATTTAAATGATCATTTGTAAAAAATAGAAATTTTAAGGAGTTGGTATAAGTGACTCAGAAACCGACTCGCAAGGAAGTAAGGACTTACAACTCTATTTGGGATATTCCTAAGAGTTTATATGGGATAAGGGATATAACACTCCCTTTCCCTGTACCTTACAGACAGCTGGGGATTTTTGTTGGAACACTATTAATAATAATATTCTTAGAACAGATTTTACCACTAGGAAATAACGTCTTTTTCAAATATCTAATATTACCTGGTGGTATAGCGTACTTCTTTGGAAATGTAGAATTGGATGGAAAAAGTCCACACAAATTTATATATCGATTCTTTGTATTTACATTTGAAAAAAAGAAGTTGAGTCGTTATAAAGATACAACTGGCAATATTGGAAGCTATCAATATAAGACAGTAGTTCGATTTAAGGATGATTCAATTAAGAAAAAGTAATTAATTAATCTATACGGAAGAATTAGTTTAGTCTCATATTCTTCTCTAAGGAGGCACAAATGAATCAGGTTGAATTTCCAGTCAAATATTTTCATGATAATTTGATTTTTAACCAAGATGGTTCTTGCTGGGCGTATTATGAGGCATACGGTATTCCTTATGAATTTAAAGGAGACGATGATAAAAATACGTTGTTTATGCGCCAACTCGGATTATTTTGGAATTACGAAGAAGAAAAACACCTCTTAATGATACCTGTTTATCAGAATTTTAAAGAGAAAGCCGATGAGTTTAAACAAACAATCAGTGGAGAATTAAAAGAGCTGGCAATAGATCATACTGACGACGTTGTCCATGAGTTAGAAAGAAAATTTGGTAAAAATGCTGTAGAGTATCGTTACTTTATTGGTGTGAAATTAAAAGTACGTCACGTACAAGAGGGACTTAAGGAAATGCTTTACACTGCATTTCATACCTTTAAAAACACTGCAGAGCAGTTTGGATTGCTTGGTGATACCAAAATATTAAAAACTGATTTGGAGATGTATAAGCGGGAAGCTAGTGCCTTTAGAAACAAAATAAGAAAACATTTAGCAGTAAGAAGTTTAGAAACAAATGAAACACAATGGATTGTATTACGAAACTTCTATCGTACATTAGAAGCACCAGTTACAGCAGGATGGACACCACCAGTAGTTGATGACGATTCTGCAATCTTTCCGAATCAAGAGAGTCTATTACGTTTAACGGAATCAGAAGTAGAGGTTAAAGGAAGACATATAGAAATGAACCAAATTGGTTCTGATGGATTAGATTATCCAGCATATATGAGTTTCTTATCAGCATCCAAGATTCCATATACAATGGAGTTTCCAGACCAAGAGTGGATGTATATGATTCAAAATATCGATTTTCCAATTGAACTGAGTGTACGCACAGAAAATATTAATCATCGCAAAGCACTATCTAAACTAAATAAAAAGAAAAAAGATTTAGAAGATCAAGAGGCACATGCAAGGGAAAATTCACAAACTGTTGGACTAAACGTGTATGAGGGTGTTCAAGAAGCTACTGAATTACAAGCCCTTATACAAAAGACACGTATGCCACTAGTTAAGACATCAGTATCTTTCTGTATATGTGCTGAAGATTTGGATACAATGCGTCGAAATACCAATTCACTCATTTCTATTTATAGAGAGATGATGATTGAACTAGTAAGACCATATGGAGATCAGTTCCTGCTGTTTAATGAATTTATCCCTGGTTCTAGAAGGTATGTAAATGATTATATACACTTTATGGAACCTGGAGTTCTAGCAGCCGGTATGTTTGGTGCAACACAAGATTTAGGAGATAATATCGGGTTTTATATTGGAACAACTGGTATTTTAAATAAAGCAGTTTATATGACACCCTCACTTGCAGCAACTAATACCGTTGCAAATCAAAAAACAAGCGCACTTTCAGTTGCAGTAACAGGAAGTACTGGTTCCGGTAAATCATTTGGAACGAACTTAATTGTTTACCTAGCCGTACTTGGAGGAGCTCAAACACTGATAGTCGATCCAAAAGGTGGTGCGACACGTTCCTAAGTGAAAAGCTTAGGCATTGTCGAACTTACAGTTCAACAGTGAACTGTCATTCCAAGAAGTCAAATGATAGGGTAACGCCTTGAAGGACTTCCTTTAATACTCCGACATGCAGTGAAGTTAGTAAGAACTGAACTGTATGAAGCTCGGTGAAGTCGGTTGAGAGTTACCGTAATCCTATAGGATACGAAAGTCACTCAGAGGTGGGTGGTGTAACCTATAAACCGGAAGTCTATAAATTACCTATGGTTAGTATGCACTATGAACCAATAGAGTATGGTATGTGCGGACGAATCTCTGATGGTACGGGTCTATATCGGAAGTAAGTCGAAAGGCTTACTGACACAATTAGTGTCGCTACTGTGGATGAGTAAAACTCGCCTTTATGAAAGTCCATATATTGTTACAGGCAATATCAAGGTAGCAGGCTCATAGGAGAAACCTAACGGTATATGCACAGATAGGAATGACGGAACGTGGTAAGCTGTCAACACTGAGGGCTTGCTTCCGATGAAGTGGTTCTAGGGAAAACAATTGTAAATTGTATAACCTAGGTTTATGACAGTGAAAGTGGTGGCACAGTACCTATGAAACGTGTAACGAACGTGGAGGGATAGCCACTAGTCGATTGAAAACTGACTGTTACTTATGGTTGACATGGTTTCGAGTAAGACTAAAGAGATGTAAACCTCCAGTAAATAAGGGGAGGTTACAGCCCATGTTAAAGAAAACTAAACTAAGGCACAGTGAATATTACGACATGCAAAGAAAGTATGATGAGTTATATTCTAATAACCTTAATGGTAACAATTTCTATAAATTAATTGATATTATCGGTTCGGAAGAAAATATTAGATTAGCATACCGCAACATCAAAACTAATAAGGGGAGTAACACGGCTGGAGTTGACAATTTAACCATTAAAGATATTTGGCACCTAAACGATACAAAGATTATTCATGAAGTTAGAAAACGATTAAATAACTATCAACCACAAGCAGTTAAAAGAGTCCTTATCCCAAAAGAGGGCAGTGATAAGAAGCGACCCCTGGGGATTCCAACAATTTGGGACAGATTAGTACAACAATCTATCCTCCAAGTATTGGAACCTATTTGTGAAGCTAAGTTTCATAACCATAGTTATGGATTTAGACCGAACAGAAGTACACACCATGCACTAAGTAGAGTTGTAAGTCTTATTAACATAGGTCACCAACACTACTGTGTTGATATTGACATTAAGGGGTTCTTTGATAATGTATGCCACAAAAAGCTATTAAGGCAAATGTGGACTTTGGGAATAAAAGACAAATCACTTCTATGTGTTATTTCAAAAATCCTTAAATCTGAGATAGAAGGAGAGGGTATTCCCAATAAGGGTACTCCGCAAGGAGGAATTATTTCTCCTTTACTTTCCAACATTGTTCTAAATGAACTTGATTGGTGGATAAGTAGCCAATGGGAAACCTACAAACCTCACAGAATCTCTACTCGGCATTTAGGGTTTCGACAATATGCTAGGAAGTACACGAATCTAAAATGTGGTTATGTAGTGAGATACGCGGATGACTTCAAAATAATGTGTCGGACTTATGATGAAGCACAACGCTTTTATCATGCGACAGTTGATTTTCTCAAATCCCGCTTGGGATTAGAAATTAACCCCAAAAAGTCCAAAGTGGTTAATCTCAAGAAAAACTCGTCAGTTTTCCTTGGATTCAAAATCAAAGTGGTTAAACAAGGTAAAGCTAAATTTGGATATATTGCAAAAACCAGTATGTCCGACAAAGCTATTACAAAAGCTAAAAGACAACTAAAAGAACGAATCAAAGGAATTCAAAAGGAGCCCACTTCAGAGAAAGTTACTCAATTTAATTCAACCCTTCTTGGTATACAAAATTACTTTAAATATGCGGTTACAATTTACATGGATTTAACGGAGGTAAATTACTCTCTGCGAAGAGTCATAAGAACCAGACTTAGAAACAATATGAAGCACATGAAGTTCTGTGAAACATCTGTGAATTTTAAAAGGAAGACCAAAGGAATACAACCTAACACTAAGATTTACGTTGTACAGAACACTCCACTCTTACCAGTTACAGGAATACATCATAAAAACCCGTGGAATTTTTCGCAGGTTATCTGTAACTATACGGAAACGGGGCGTAATAAAGTACATAGTAATCTTAAGGCAATACCTAAGGATGTTCTCAACCAAGTTATGAGGACTTATTCGAAGAATAAAAGTATTGAGTACAACGATAATAGGATATCAAAATACGTTGCTCAATATGGTAAGTGTTATGTAACTGGTGAGGAAATTGGTATTGAACGTGTTCATTGTCATCACATTGTTCCCATTAAACAAGGTGGGGATGACAAGTACAACAACTTGGTAATTGTAGATTGGTTTATACACAAACTGATTCACATGACGAATCTTAATAAGATTACACATTACCTTCGGTCTTTTAAACTTAACAAGAAACAAATGGATAAACTGAATGTGCTAAGAACTAAAGCTGGAAATGAACCGATAGTAACATAATTTGATTTTAAAGTCAGTTGGAAACGATGGAACGCCGTATGCTAGGAAACTAGCACGTACGGTGTGAGGTGGGGGAAAAGGTGGAGATTACATCAAAGCCTTACCTATCATCATAGAGGGGGAACTGGACAGAAGATTTACACGGCTTAGAAGGTAAGGTAAATGTAATTACACTAGGGACTGATAGACGAGATGAAGGGAAACTAGACCCATTTATCATTCATAAACATAGCCGAAAAGATGCAATTGAGTTAGCTATGACAATTCTTACTTTCATTACAGGTATTAAACCTGATAACTCGGAGAAATTCCCGCGCTTGGCTTCAGCTGTAGAATTCGTAGCAGGAATGGAAGAGCCGTGCTTAACAGCTGTGTCTCAATACCTTGAAGATAGTGATGATAAAGTGGATCAACAATTAGCTGCTCATATTCAAGCATTTGAGAATTTATCATTTGCACACTTAATCTTTGGTGATGGAACAAATAGAGA
The DNA here is from genome assembly GCF_038005585.1 of Bacillus sp. FSL W8-0519. Lineage (NCBI taxonomy): Bacteria > Bacillati > Bacillota > Bacilli > Caryophanales > Bacillaceae > Bacillus > Bacillus sp. FSL W8-0519. The sequence continues at coordinate 187,426 of NZ_JBBOTL010000002.1, read as the reverse complement.
TATTGAACTTGATACAGCAGTAAATATCATACAAATTCAGCATCTTGACATGCCAGATATTCAAAAAGATCCAAAAGATTATACATTACAGGAAAATTTATCAGTTAGTATGTTGATGTCTCTATCTTCTTTTGCAAGAAAATTCTTTCAAAAGGACCCTACTAAATTCAAAATTGTTCTATTAGATGAAGCATGGGCAATCATGGGAACTTCTCAAGGGCGAGAGTTAGCTCGTAAGCTAGTTCGTGAGGGTCGTGCCTTAAACTCAGCAGTATACTTTGCTACTCAAAGTGCAAGTGACCTTGGAGATGAGACATTTAAGAATAATATCGGTATGAAGTTCTCATTCCGTAATACCGACAGTAAAGAGATTTCTTCAATCTTAGATTTCTTTGGATTACCTGATAATGAAGAAAATCATGCAATTATTACTAATTTAGAAACAGGACAATGTTTATTCCAAGATATCCAAGGAAGAACAGGTGTTGTCACAATGGATGTAGTGTTTAAGGATTTATATGATGCATTTGATACTAGACCAAATGCGAGGAAGAATTATAGAAAGTCAAATGATGATGAAAAGCAGGAAGTTAATGCAACCTTTGTCGAAGAAGGGGGAGAAAAAATAAATGTAGGAGTGAGTTAATATGCTAAAAACTAAACTAAAAAAATTAATGCTATCTAGCCTATGTGCTGGCGCTCTAATTTTGAGCGCAGCATGTGGAAATAGCGAAACAAATGTAGGAGAAGAAAAAGATAAACAGGGGCACACTCCTAGAGAAATAATGCTAGATTTTGTAAAAGCTGATTTACAAAGGGATCATAAAACAATACTTAAGCTTGTGGTGGATGGAGAAAAAGATACTATATTAGATAAAAATCAAGGTCCTAAAAATAATTTGTCTTACAAAGATTATAAAGTAAAAGAGTATGTAGTCGATAAGGATACGATTATGTATAACTTTATATCAAAAAAACCCCCTAAAAATATTGATAAAGAAATAAAGTGGATAAGGGTGGTTCGAACAGATAAAGGTTTTAAAGTACGGAGTTATGCTGCCCCTTATCGAAATGAAATCGATGAAGTAGCAAATACTAAACCGACAAATGAGTTTAGTTCGAAAGATTAATAGGTTTCCCTTGAACTACCCCCACTTTCACTTCGTTTAGAAGTGGGGGATTCCTAAGTAAAGAGTTCTATCGAACGCTAATTTATTAGGCTAACCCCGCAGTCCTTGCGGTTAGAAGCCTTATCGCTTCATTCTTTAGATTGATACTTGCGTTAATATCCCTATCATGATGTGTATGACAAGAAGGGCAATCCCATTTACGTAGGTTTAGATTTTTAACGTCTTTATTTTGATACCCACAACATGAACATAATTGGCTGGAAGGAAATGTTTTGGATACGACAATGACTTGTTTGCCATACCATTTTGCTTTATATTCCAACATAGTTCGAAATTGTGACCATGATACCTCACTAATTGCTTTTGCTAACTTATGATTCTTTAACATATCCGATACTTGCAAATCCTCTATACCGATAACATCGTGGTTTTTGATGATTTCAGTCGAGATTTTGTCCAAGTAATCTTTTCTAGCATTCGTCATGTATTCATAAATTCTAGCTACTTTTAATCGTTGTTTATTCCATCGAGAAGATCCTTTCATTCTCCTAGAAAGAACACGCTGTGCTTTTGCCAACTTCTCTTCTAATGATCGAAAAAACTTTGGGTTTTTATAGGTTTTTCCATTTGATAAAATGGCGAACTCTTTTAGTCCCACATCCATTCCAATGTAAGAGTTTGTTTTCGGAAGTTCTTGCACTTCTGTTTCAATTAACAATGACACAAAGTATCTACCAGAAGGGTTCCGTCTAACGGTCACATTTACAATACGTCCCTCTACTTCACGACTTTTGGCAAATCGAACAAGGCCTAGTTTCGGTAACTTTATTTTGTTCCCTACAATGGCAATGTTTTCATTTGTTTGTTTTGTGGTGTAAGATTGTACGTTGTTCTTCTTAGATTTGAAACGCGGGGCACTGTTTTGTTTTTTGAAAAAGCGTATATAAGCATCCGCAAGGTTGCGAACAGACGACTGAATCGCAATACTATCCACTTCTTTTAGCCAAACAAACTCTTTCTTCAAGGCAGGAAGTTTGGCAGAGCATGTACCATATGTCAAACCTTTTCCTGTTTCTTTATATGCATGATCCCATAAAGATAGGAAGTGATTGAATACAAAACGAGAACAACCAATCGTTTTATTGATTAGTGCCGCTTGTGATTTATTTGGATAGATACGGAATTTATATGTTTTATTGATCATCATTCATTTCACCTCCATTTCGATATGGTTCTATTATACGACAAACATACATTCGATAGGTAGCGAAGTAACAATTTATGTATGTCGAACGATTAAGATGGCTTTCTGCCATCCCTTGTCCGAAGCCAAGTCATCTCCTACCTACTCACTTCTCGTTCCTTGAGGAAGGAGTCTTCTTGGCTAAAATGATAAAAGGGGGAGTAACATGTAATGAAAAATTTTATTACCCTATTGTTATTAATTTGTACTTTGCTTTTAGCATTTAATTTACTTTTTAAAGCTGCTCCAGTATATGCAGAGGAAGAGCCCAGACCTTCTCTTATAGACGATATCATTCCAAAGAATAAAGAAAAATTGAAATATGAAGAATACCCTCCAAGTAGCTATGGAATTGACATATATACACCAGAAGGTGGATTTGGTGAATCCCTTAAGTTTTGGAAATGGGGAGACAAAGTAAAAGAACAAATGGTTGCTGTTTTATTTAGTCTTGTAAGTATTGGATGGACCATTAATCTTGCAGTTAGTACTTTTGTTACAAGTATGGTCGGCCAATCTATGAGTCTCAATATTGTAGCTGATGTAGGAGATAAATTAGGCGATGTAATATCTAAAGCAGCAGGATTCAATGGTTCTTGGGGTAATGGAATATATAGTGAATTAATTGGACTTATGTTAGCTTTATTAGCCTGCTGGGTTATCTGGGTAGGTTTTGTACAACGACGCCAGTCAGAGATGCTAGGAGGGTTGTTAAAAGCATTAGGGATCTTAGTTTTTACTTTAGGTTTTTTCGCAAACTCAAGTTATATTATCAAAGGACTGAACACTTTCTCCGAACAAGTAAATAAAACTGTTCTTGATTCCACTCAAAGTATCAGTGGAGCGAGTGAAGGATATTTAAGTGGTGTCGACTCCATTACTGATTTAACACACACCTTGTTAATAAAACAACCGTATACATTACTGCAGTTTGGTACAACGGATATGAAAAAAATCGGTGATGAGAGAATTAAGAAAATGTTAACAACAACTAATGCAGATGAAAGGCAAAAACTTTTAGAACATGAAGTGAAAGATGAAAATAATAAAATTCTGGTGTTAGACGCTACTTTTGAGCGTGGAGCTTTAGTATTACTACTTTTCTTAATCAACGGACCTTTATGGGTTGTCTTAGGTTTATGTAGTATGGCGATGTTGTTCTACCAACTAATGTTTATCATTGTAGCGCTAATGTCACCAGTAATGTTATTGATGGCTTTAGTACCTGCATGGACTGGGACAGCTAAGAAATTTTTATCTGAATTGTTCCGAACGCTGCTTATGAAAGTTGCAATTGGCTTTCTTATAACTTTAATGTTTTGGGTTTCTTCAATCTTATTTAGCGCAACAGATAAGTATGGTTATTTAGTAGTTGCCGCATTACAAGTACTTTCATTCTTAGGTGTTTGGTTATATCGTAAAACTATTTTCGATGCTATTACTACAGTACCAGCAAGTGCAGGGGTAGCAAAAGCTTCAGATGCTATGAGTAATATTAGGCAGAAATATCGTGATGTTAAACGTGGATCTAAGACAGTTGGAAGAGGTGTAGCAACTGGTGCTGCAGTGGCTAGTAATGCGGGGAAATCAGGCTATAGTAAATTTAAACAGATGAAAGCAAACTATGCAGACAGAAAAGAAAAGGTAGGAGAAGGAAAACGTAAGGAAAAAGAGCAAATGCAAGCAGAAAAAGAAAAGAATATTAATCAAATGAAAAAAGAAGAAAATTTAGGTGTTCGCGATAGAAAAGGAAATCAGGAGCAAGAAAGGGTTAAGGAAGAAGTAGCCGCAACAAAAGAAAATCCGGAATTAGCAGTACGAGGGCAACAACAAGATAATAATCCTGAAATACAACAAGCAGAAATAAAAGATAAAGAAGAAGATGTAAAAGCGGATGTTAAACCAGTAGCGCAATCAAGTGAGGAACTAAATAATAAAGAAGAAGATGTGAAAGCTCATGTTAGACCGGTAGCAAATCAAAATAATGGTGGACTTGAGAATAAGCAAGATGATGTAAAGGCGGAAGCAAAACCAGTAGCAACAATTAAAACACCAACAGGTCAAACAAAGCCAGTTACAACACCACAGTCAGGAACAACACCATCGCCAGCGAATCCGTTAGAGAGCAAACCAATCACAACACCACAGTCAGGAACAACACCAACACCAGCGAATCCGTTGGAGAGCAAACCGATCACAACACCACAGTCAGGAACAACACCAACACCAGCGAATCCGGTGGAGAGCAAACCGATCACAACACCACAGTCAGGAACAACACCAACACCAGCGAATCCGGTGGAGAGCAAACCGATCACAACACCACAGTCAGGAACAACACCAACACCAGCGAATCCGGTGGAGAGCAAACCGATCACAACACCACAGTCAGGAACAACACCAACACCAGCGAATCCGTTAGAGAGCAAACCGATCACAACACCACAGTCAGGAACAACACCAACACCAGCGAATCCGGTGGAGAGCAAACCGATCACAACACCACAGGCGGGAACAACACCATCGCAACCGAACCCGAGTGAGAATAAACCAGTCACTACTTCACATGTAGGTACCCCACAAAAACAAGTAGAAGTAAAACCGGTTAATCCACAACAAACTAAAAGTGTTCCTAAAGTGAATAATCAACAACAGGTAAAAGAAGGGGCTGCAATTAAAAAGGTTGAAACGAAAGCACAAACACAACAAGAAGCTTTAAAAAATGTAAAAGCGAAAGAAACTATAAAACCAAAATAATTCAGCTCGTGAGGGAGGGTTTATACATTGAGTGCGGAACCAAATCGCGACTTTGAAAATGAACATCATCCTGAAGCTGAACTAGGGAATGCTAAGCCTGCCTTGAAAAAGGCAGGCCATTCTTTAGGAAAGGCGGCTGGAAAAGGATCCAAAATAGCGGGTAAAGCAGTTGCACAAGTAGGTAAGAAAGTAGCAGTTAAAGTAGCACAGAAGGCAGCTACAGTAGCCGTTGCAAAGCCATTATTAATAGTAGCCGGTGTTATTTTGGCTGTTGTTGCAGGTTTAGGCATTGTGATTTTTTTATTAACTGCGAGTATGAGTGAAGATGAAGTTAGTCCCGGGGGAATTGGTGGTCCTTTTACACCAGGTACTGCAAGTGTTAGCCCTGAAGTAATGAGATGGGAGCCATTGGTGAGAAAGTATGCAGCACAACATGGAATTGAAGCAATGACTCCATTAATACTAGCTCTTATTCAACAAGAAAGTTCTGGGACTCAATTGGATGTAATGCAAAGTTCGGAATCACAAGGATATGGTCCAGGGTATTTTACAGATCCAGAAGAAAGTATTAAATATGGTTTAATGCATTTTGCTGATTGTCATAAAAAATCCAACGGCGATCCGAATATTACACTACAGTGTTATAACTATGGTACTGGTTATGCAAACTATGCACTTTCTAACGGTGGATATACACATGCGAATGCAAGAGCATTTTCAGCAGAACAGACAGCAAAAACTGGTTATAAATGTGCTTCTTGGCGAAGTGCAGAAGCAGTAGCCAATAATTGGTGTTATGGTGATCCAGACTATGTTCCGCATGTACTAAGATATTATCAAGGTGGTAGTGGTGGTGGAGCAGTAGCCGGCGGAGATGAATTATTTAAAAAGGTAATGGATGAAGCCATTAAATATCAGGGGTGGCCTTACGTTTGGGGAGGAAGAACACCACAATCATCATTTGATTGTAGTGGACTCATTCAGTGGGTATATGGGCAAGCAGGTATTAATTTAGTCGGTACTGCAGAAACACAATTTAAAATGACACAGCGAACCAATGATCCACAACCAGGTGATTTAATATTTTTCCAAGGTACGTATAAACCAGGTATTTCACATATTGGAATTTATGTTGGTAACAATCGTATGTTCCATGCAGGAGATCCAATTGGTTATGCAGATTTAAATACACCGTATTGGCAGCAGCATTTTGCGGGTTATGGTAAGGTGGCAAGATAGGAGGGGTGAAATGAAAAAAACGACAATTTTATTAATCGTATTGCTTATAGGTAGCATAGGATTAAATTTTAAAATAAATGCAGATAATGCCCAACTTAAAGATGAAAAGGCAAAGCTGTCTAAGAAAATACAAAAAGTAGAATCACAATATAAGGATACGGAGAAAGAATTGCAAGCTTTAAAGAGTAATAACCAACAACAGGTAAAGGAAGCAGCTGAGAGATTTTTGAAAGCATTTCGAACATATGATACTGGTAAAGGAGAATCATATATTACAAACGTTGAAGCGTATATAACTCCAAATGCGAAGAAGGAATTGACACCTCCTGGTGCACCAAATCCACCTGCTTCAAGTACTGCAGAGGAAAAAGATAAGAAAAAGTTAGCTTTTAAATCAGAGTACATTGGTGGCGAATTATACTATGCTTTCATAGATACTACCAAAGCCAACGTACTTGCTAAGGTTAAAAGTAAAATGATTATCAATGGTGTATCGTCTGAAAATATGTCATTGATGCAAATCAATTTAATTTATGATGGAAATAAGAAGTTATGGCTTGTTGACAAGGTTATTCCACTAGCTGATTTAAGGGATCAAATGCCGTAAGATTAGTACATACTTAACATGTAGAGTACTAGAAAAAGTGCCTCTTTTCATTTTTAATGAGAGGGGCCTTTTTGGGCTTTTGTACACTTAAAATAGCGTCGTGACCTGATTTACTAATGTATGGGTGCTTTATCTCTTCGATCATGTAAATAACATCTGATAGATTGTTCTGAACGTGTATTTGAAATAAAGTCACGAAGTTTATAAAAAAATTACGACTCTTTACTCTTTTGGATATTTTTATATGAAGTGGTGTTTTTATAACAAAAAAAACACATGAATAAAAGAAGGATTAAGGAACTCTTAAGTGACATAAAGTTGTTCCATTAAAGGGTTAGATTGTGGGATAAGATTAACAAGTTAGTTAAAAAGCAGGAAGTTTATTTAAAAATATAAAATCTCAACTGAGCTATAAGGATTTTTCTTGCTCAATAATGAGGCTATTTAATGGAGTAAGGGTACTAACATACAAGGATGATGTTGAATTAAATTTTCTGTGATGAAGAATCTATAAAGAAATCTAATCAGATATTTTTATGGGAATTAATTATTGACTATTCCCATAAAATACCTCAATATGATAATGAGTGAGTCGCTCACTCATTAAAAGAGGGAAGAGGGCATGTTCAAATGAGCCAAACAAATATCCTAAGGGAAATCGTTTTGCGGAAGCGTAATCAGAGCAAGAATGCCAAAGAACTTCAAATCAACACACCAAACAGCATAATAGAAGGTTATTACGTTAAAATTGGCGGTATCGATCAGTGGATCACGATTCGTGGAGAAAATCGGAACAACCCCGTTTTGTTATTGATTCATGGTGGTCCGGCTTCAACCTATTCCATCTTCAGTCCGCTGTTGCGATCATGGGAGAAGCATTTTGTTATCGTTCAGTGGGATCAGCGAGGAGCAGGAAAGACTTTTGGAAAGAACGGTAAAGAAGGCAGCGGAACTGTCACTTTTAATCGTCGCGCGCAGGATGGGGTAGAGGTAGCGGAATACTTACGTGATAAACTCGGTCACCGAAAAGTAATTCTCATTGGAAGCTCTGTGGGTAGCCTGATTGGTATCATGATGGCAAAACTTCGACCAGATCTTTTTTATGCCTATGTCGGCACAGATCAGAATGCCTCAGATCCACAAAGACAAGATCTTTTATACAAGTTAACAGTCAATGCTCTTCGTACAGCAGGTAATACCAAGGGTGTTCAATTACTTGAAAAAATGGGGCCGGATATATCCCAGTGGAGTCGTAAAGACTACGACATGATGAATCGATTGAGAGTTAAAGCTATAACGGATGTTCCCAATATGATTACGGATCTAATTTTGCCTTCAATGCTCTCATCCCCGGAACACAAAATTAAAGATATGATAGATATCTTTAAAGGCATGAAATTTTCCCTTGACCAGCTATTTGATGAATTAATGGCTTTTGACTTAAAAGAAATCGGACTGCAGTTTGAGGTGCCAGTCTTTATCTTTCAAGGAGATAAAGACATTTTAACACCTACTGAGCTGGCTAAAGCATATTACGAAGAGATTGAAGCTCCCTACAAGGAATTTGTTCTAATCAAGAACGCCGGTCATCTTGCTTGTTTTGCCCGTGCCGATCAGTTTCTTGAGGAGTTGATTGGAAGAGTGCGTTCACTAGCACCCACGTCTATCTCCTAATAGTAGAAATGATAAATTTACCAGTTTGATGGTACAATAAATATAACATTTTTCAAAGATTCGGAGGTTGGAATGATTGTCTCCATTAAACAGACAGAAACTTGATCAAATCCGTGATGAACGCAGGGAGGGGATAAAGCAAGCAGCACTTAAAGTGTTTGCCCGCCGAGGGTACACAGGAACAAAAATGAGCTTGATTGCTAAGGAAGCTAGTATTAGCGAAGGACTAATTTACCGCTATTTCAAATCAAAAAAAGAATTGTTTATTACACTCATACAAGAATTGATAGAAGAAGCGAGAAGGGAACTAGAGCATGTTCAGCATTTGCCTGGAACACCCTTTGAACAAATTAAAAGTTTAACTGAAAACATGCTTGATGAAAATAATAAATACGCCTTTATGCTCATAGAACGGGCTCGTAAGGATGATGACGTTCCAGAAAAGGTCACCCGGATTTTTGAAAATATTCCTACTAATGGTCTAACTGATTTGCTTGTTCCAGTCTTTATTAAAGGACAAAAATCTGGTGAGTTTTCCTCAGGAGAACCACGGAAGCTGCTTACCTGGTATTTTACCATCGTCATCAGTCTTCTCACTCAGGAACAGGAGGAGGAAGAGTATGGGTTGCCGGATGTGGAAGTGTTAATGCGTATTTTAGCGAAATAATTTCTAAAGAAGTTTTTAATATCTAAGGTGAAAAGTGATCAAACTTTTTTATAAAACCGAAACTTAAATATGTTAAAGAGGAATCCATTTTGATCAAACTTTTTTAAAAATGGATTTCTTCTCATTTACTGTAAAATACGATTTGTGAGGTGTTTTGGATCAAACTTTATTTTAAAACCATATCAGGGTAATAAAAATCACATTCTGTATCAGGATCAAATAATTTCTTTATTTCTAATTCATTATTAAGCTCTTCTTTTGGAATCTCTCTTTTTTCGGTTAATATTTTTTTGTATGAAGAGAGTGGCAGACTTTCTAATTCTTATTGAAAGACTTCTTTCAATAACCAGCACTTATCACTTGTATCTAAGGTATAAAATTGATATCACTCATCGTAATTTGTTTTGTATAAGTATGTTTGTTGCCCATTAACTGTTTTTTTGTATGATTCTACAATGTACTGATCAAAAAAGTAATGAGTTTGATCATACAAAGTAATATCATCATAATGCTCTTCTTTTTCAATAATGAATTTTTTCTTTTCACCTGCGAATCCATATTCAGACCCATCTACAATAGGGAAATCCTCTGGATAAACGTTCATACACTCATTTTTAATTAAACAATCTTTCACTTCTTTTACAGCATCTGTGGGTATTTCTTCTAAAGTCAAAAATTCTTCAAAGCTATTATTTATATGTATTCCATGAGAAGCCAATATTTGATCTAACTGCTTAGCTCAACCAAACTCTTCAAAAATTATGTATTCATATTCGTTAGGGTTAAATTTATCTAGTAATACATAAGAATCCAATGAATGCATTTTATAAGTATTTATCCATTTAACAGGTTGATGAAATTCCCCGGGCCTGATTAGATAACCCCAAAGTCCTACGTATTTGTGAAATGCATCGGAAGGTAATACGAATTAAAGAGATCCTTCTTCTGTTTCTTTTTCTAATATTCTTATTCCGGTAAGCAGTTTATGCATCTTTTTTCCCCCTCGCACCAAAATTCAAAGCAAAAATAGTTAATCATTTTCAGTATATACATATTTTTTTGCAAGAATTTAATTCATTAAATATATAACTATTTTAACAATAATTCTAATAAATAAGGTTAGTAGCAGGCTTAGTATAAAGAACAAATAAAAATTTTAGAAAATATTTCTAAAAAACTTAGTTTCTCAGTTAAAAGTACCAATAATTCAAGTAGAAGTATTATTTTTGAATTTTATAAATATTGAACGAGGGAGAGGAGATATTTTTATGGATTCAAAAACTTATGAAAAGCTACAGGCACTACGTAGATATAAAGAGCCAATTCAGGCAGTATTGAGAACGGTTAAAAGACATGATAAAGACGATCCAGATACTGAATATGCTGAATTTGCCCTTGAAAACGGTAAGATTATAGGTATTTGTAAAAAAGAGGACTTCTCTGATTATTCTTTTAGAAGTATTACACAATTCACAGGTAATATTTTTAACGTAGTAATTACTCAAATGTCTGATGAACTGGATGTAAATAAAGTTCAAGTATCAGTAAAAGAAGCAAGTAGAAGATCGGCAGATGCTTTAATTCGTGAGTTAATAGAATTGGAGCAAGATGAAAGACTGCAAGAGCCAACCTACGAAGCAGAAGTAACTGGATACAATATGAATGCTCAGGTTCCAACTATATTCTTACGCATCAATGGTGCCGAATGCTTCATGAAATTACATGAACTAAACTATGGAAGAGTGTATAAAAATGCTGTGGATCGTTATGCCCCTATTGGTGAACGCATCCCAGTTAAGGTTCTGCAATTTAATCCAGAGCAACGATTAATCCACGTTTCTAGAAAAGCAGCAGTGGAAAACCCTTATCAGTTATTAGCTGAATTAGCTGAAGGAGATACAATCGTTGGAAGGGTAGTAAATGTTGACCCGCGTTTTGGAGTTTTTGTTGAATTGGACCAAGGCTGCACAATTAAAGGAATTGTCCCTAAAACAATCGAACAGCCAGTATTGGATGAAGTAGTTAGTATGAGAATTGTGCATGTGGATGTAGAAAAAGAGAGAGGGTCGGGGGTTATCTTCAAGTTTCCTTTTGGACGCAAAAAAGTTAACGACCCAACGGCGTTTTTATATAACTAATGAGTGCGCCGCAGGTTTCCGTACAAGAGAATGGAAAGGCGGTTCAATATTGGCTTAATAGGGACCAATCTTTATCACTTTGGGATGACCCCTCTTTGCAAGGGGGACCAATTCTTCCAGATAAATTCAAACCACTCACAGATTTACGTAGTATTTATGACAGGATTAATTCAGGTTTTATAAATGAAAAAGATAATTTAATACTAAAGCTTATTTGGGATTCATTAGCTATTACTGAAGCACAAATCAAAAATTTTGTGGAATCTAAAATTAGTAGGTCACAGGTTTCAGAATCGTTGAAAAAACTGGTACTGTATGGATTTGTTAGTCGATGGGAGATAAAATCTGGGCTATTTCCGGATCAACCCAAAACTTCTGCTCCAATTACATTAAATACTGCTGGTCATTTAATGATGTGGGCTTACCATAATCGCAACACAAACTATTCTTTGAAGCCAGAACAGTGGTTAAAACTTGGAGTAGCGGGGGTACAAAGATTTGTCACTATGAATCAAATAAAATATGAGTTTGCAATAGGCCAACAATTATTAAAAAACTGGTGCTGGTATCCGAAGTTACAAGGTACTGGTACTGGTACTGGTACTGGTTATAATCCAATTGCTGTTGGAGAAGTTAAAACTCCGATTGGAAATCAAAACTTCATATTTGAAAGGGTACAACAAGGTCAGCGGTATGCACAACATTTAAAATCACGATTGAAAATTTGGGAAGAGCAAATTCAAAATGGACCAAATAATTTATTGAATTTCGAAAATACGAAGAGTTTACCAGGAATTTTTATATTATCAATATCTAATCTTGCTTTAGCAGAACATGTTAGAAAGGAGCTAATGTTAGACTTACGAAAGATTCCAATAATGCTTTTAATAGACGAATGCATTCACAGTGAGGGATTCGCAAAATCTTTTTATATCTCAACTCAAAACGGAATTCAGCAAGCACCATTACCATTTTTGAGATAACAAGAGCTGCTTCAGGTAAATATGCTGAAGCAGCTTTTTGTAGTTAAAAGCAAAGCGGGTAAGGGTCTGTACAGAGTAATAAAGGAGATGGAGCTGTTAAAAATGTTCGATACAAATCGATGTCAAAAATTATTTGTAAGATACAAATATAAGTTAATTGTGTCTGTAATGGTTTTAATGGCTTTAGATGCACTACTTATAAAAGGCTTTATAGATATGTTTACAGCAACTCTTAACGGTTCTTTTTTAGTTTTAACAGTAGCAGCGTTGTTTACTGTAGGGTATTACAGAAAGAAGTATCATTACTATAAAGTTCTGATATATGGTGAAGAGGAGTTTACAGAAATCGTAACAGTTACCCATTATTAGTTTAGTAGGTATTCTTTTAAAGGATTAATAAGAAGTGTAGAAGAAAATGATATTTGATATATATATTTGTTTAATAAAGTGATTTGTCATAATAAAGGTATTATCCAAGGTTTTAATTAGTTAATCAGTTATAACACCTTTATAATCTTTAACACACTTTATTATTTGTCTATATAAAGGAGTGAGGATATGTGTCAAATAAGGGTACGCTAGATAAGAACATCGCTAGATATATATAGAAGAAACAACTTTGTTGCCGAAAGCTTACACTGATTTGTATAAGAAAAATACAACAGTTACAGTTAAGGTTGAAAATGTAGTGAAATATGGAGTTTTTGTGCAAATTCAAGATGAAAATAAAGGGAAAGGTTTATTGCATATTACAAAGTTTCAAAATATGTATGTTAAACGTATTGAAGATTACTTGCAAATTGGAGATATAATTGAAGATGTTAAAATAATAGATGTTACTCAGGATAGTCTGGCATTCTCAACCTTACATTTAAAAATTGAACAAAAATATACGGGGAAAACACAAGATCAAACAGATATACAAGAAATTAAAGATATGATTGCACAAAGGGTTGGTATTATTTCAAAGGATGCAGAGAAGAAAATTGATAATGTTATTAAGAAAAAGGGAATTGTACCATTTGTAATGGCCATGGGTACAGTCATAGACGATTTTAATTATGACCTTTCAATTAAATTGGTTGAAGAAATTGAAAAAAAAGCGCGTGATTATCTTTAACAAAAAAAGAAAAATAATCATAACGGACCATGCAAGTGACGCATTTAATAATCGTAATGAAGAAGCTGAATGTATAGAAGCCTCCGTATATAATGCGAAAATTATACTCAAGAACAAGAATCAACTATATATGAAGAGCAATTCATTAAAGTATCCATGTTTAATTGTAGGTCAAGATCTGATTGTTAAGTCGACAATTAAGGAAAATATGAAAATGATACCTTATGATTAAATGATTCTATTGAAAATTATTGTTTGAAAATTCAATTTACTATATAATGGTAACATATCTTTTTTATATTTTTCTAATCCATAACTAATCTAAGCCTTTCGGGTTTACTCATTATTAACGCATTGCGTACATTTTGTTCGCATGTCTAATAACGATGTAATCCTGAAAGGCTTTTTGTGTTTCGGGAATGGAATTAGGAAAAATGAATAGGGGGAAGAAACAAGTACTATCCAATGTTTGGATAATCAATTGTGATTTAAAGAATTACAAATTATAAAAAGTGAGAGGGGAATTAATATGAACGTTGTTTCTAAGGAAAAAAGTGTACTTTTAAGTCATTTAGATCGGGTATTTGAAAATCTTGAAAAAGAAAAAAAGTGTAAAGCTAAAGATGATTTTCGAATAACTGAGGAGTTGAGTGTTGGAGACACGATTTTAAAAATATACTTCGTTGATGAAAAATCAAATGTCTCAAAAGTACCTATAATTCTTACATTAAATCAGCTACAACATTTTCAAAACTATCTTAAGTCTAAACAAGTCATAGTTAAGGATGTAGCAGATAATACACTATTTACACTTTTTGAATTAGGTGTTTGTGAGCCAAATACCAAAATTCATCTTAAGGCGAAAGATATCATTAATGTTTTGAGAGCGTTTGGAGTAAAGGTCCAAATATAAATTGTAAATATTAACGTGCGCAGCAAATAAAAAATTGCTCTTTTGGGGGAGAAATATAATGGGTAAGCGAATAATGATACAATCAGTAAAACTGGTTAAGGAAAGTAACAAGATTTATGATATTGAAAGAAAAAGAATTACTAGTCCAGATGATTTAAATATTCTTGCTAGAGTTGTGTTGTGTGCGGATGAAATTCCACTTAAAGTTTTTGGGTTATTTAACTTAAATACAAAGAATGAAGTTATTGGTTGTAGTATTGTATCGCAAGGATCAATAAATAGTTCAATAGTTTCGCCCCGTGCAACTTTCAGAACAGCCATACTCAATAATATAGTATGCTTTCATAATCAATGGGGAACGTGTATGTTCTACTACAAGTAAAAAAAGACGTTCGTTGAATAATCAGTACCCTTTTTAGAGGACATTTAAAAAAGTTAGACAGCCGTAAGAAGATGATTTCTGTATTCAACAGGAGTCATCTTCTTTAAATTCCACTGATACCTATGCTGATTATAGTATTTCATATAAGCTTTAATTTTTTGTTTTAGCTGGGCAAAAGAGGTACAAGTTTTTATGTGTGCTTCATCTTTAAGGTGTCCAAAAAAGGATTTTTGAGGGGTATTATCCCAACAGTTCCCTCGTCTTGACATAGATTGTCCAAGCTTTAATTTTTTGAGTGATTTTTAATAAGTAGGAATTTTGTAATGAGCGCCTTGATCAGAATAGATATAGGCATCTTTAGTGAATCAAACTCTCTTATTCTTCTTGAGTTAGTGAAGAGTCGCCATTGCGAAATCTAGTGTAAGTCGTTCTGAAACGTGATGAGCCAAAATTTCATTAGTAGGCTTGTCTAAAATGTTAGATAAATATCCTTTCTGATTCTTACCATAAAACAGATATGTGGTATCTGTAAGAAAGGCTTTTCCTGGTACTCCTTGTCTGAATGCTCGATTTAAGTGATTTGGTACCACAAAATGTTCTTTCGTCGTTTTCATCATTCTTTTGTAAGGATTTGCTTTACGAATAGGACAAATAATCCCGTATTTCTTCATAATCCTACGAATACGCTTCAAATTATAAACAACTTGAAATTGACCAGCCAATGTCATTTTGAAATTTCTCCGATTCGCATTTTTCTCTCATTATACAAGAAATACCCTATAGAATAGACTTTTTTTAAGTGTCTATTCTATAGGGGACATTTTAAAATACTTCATTCCTTTCTTTTACTGCTTGATCTTGTAATCTTTTTTGTTGCTATTGTTTTGTTAATCGATGAACAATTACACGAGCTTGCACTTTATCAATCATATCTGCATAAGCATCAGCTATTTCACATGCTTGTCCTGGTTGAAGAGAGTTCATTACCGTCTCCATATCTATCTGTATATACTCTGGACCCTTCTTAATTCTTCCATCTTGAAAATAATTAGAGTTAGGATTTTTTTGATAAATAAGTGTATTCGACTTGATATGAGAGATATAGTAGGACTCTTTATCTTGTATATATTGAAGGGTCTTTAAATGAAAATACCCTAAATATCGGATACATAAATCATTCTCCGTCACAGTTGGGGCACACAGAGAGCCGTAAGTGCAATCATGTTCTTTATCTGAAACTGTATGAATATGTAGGAACTGTCCACTTAACAAATCATATTCAAGTTGAATTTTTATCCTGGCTGTATGGCTGCATCCTCCTGCAACTGGATAAATCGGTGAATCTACATCCGGGAGTTGAAATACAGTTGAATCTAAAATACGAATACGCTTGAAAACAGGAGTGTTTGGAGAAGGAATCGACATAGATGCGGCCAATTTTTTTGCTTAATAGTTTGGCTAGTAGGTGTTATAAAAGTTGGACGGCCACTTTATTAAATCGTTGATTCAGTCCTTCCGGACTGATAAGTACTGCTGTTGATGCTTCTAAACAGCTAGATAATTGAGTTAAAGAGATTTTAGAGACATTTTGGCTCCCCCATACAAATAAAGCTATTAAATCTTTTGCTTGGTACTTACTGGTTCGTTGTACAAAACCAACATCTCTAGCAAGATTCCGTAAGATATTTGGAGATAAAAAACTTTGAATCTCTTGAACAAATAGTTTTAATTCACCAGGCGCAGAAACAGACATGAAAACGCCGTCCTTTCCTATGACCCTAAAGAAAGAATAGCGTTTTAGGGGGGCATATCTTTTTATTATCTTGATAGCGATGTGGTGGAACACTTATATTCAATTCTCTTATGTTGCGCCACTTGACGTAATTCTATATTATAAATATTTTTAATTTTTTTTTGCGTTTTTCAGCGGTCAGGATATTATTGACGTCGTTTTTCGACCTGCTTATTTAAATTTTTAAATAATTCTATAAAATTTGTTGATTTAGAATAGAGTAATTAGTATAATAAATTTCGGGTGTAAATCATGTAATATTTGTATATTTCGTAAATTTTATGCGAATTGGATTCATACAGAAAAACATGCTCACCTCTGTAACAGCTTAACAAGAAAGGAGAAAAACAATGATTGAACTAAATGTAAAAAAAAGTAGTGCAGAAAAACGTGCTTATCTTCGTGATGCTATAGCAAGAAAGGGGAAAACAATTTTGGCCGCAGGGGCACATAATGGCTTAAGTGCCCGTTTGGTAGAGGAATCCGGCTTTGAAGCCGTTTGGTCTTCCAGCTTCGAGATTTCAGCGTCGGCCGCATTACCGGATGCAAGTCTGCTTAGCATGTCAGAATATTTAACGGCAGCAAAGCAAATGAACGATGCTGTCTCAATTCCTGTTATAGCAGATTGTGATACAGGATTTGGGAATAATTTGAATGCAGTTTACGCCGTTCAACAGTTTGAAGCGGCCGGAATTGCAGCTGTTTGCTTTGAGGATAAACAGTTTCCAAAGATGAATAGTTTCGTTGGCGCTGGTCAACATCTTGAACAGATTGATACGTTTGCCCGAAAGATAAAAGTTGCAAAAGAAGCGCAAACAACCAAGGATTTTATGATCATAGCACGCACAGAAGCTCTTGTAGTAGGATGCGATGTATCTGAAGCACTGAAAAGAGCTCATGCTTACGCTGACGCAGGTGCAGATGCTATTCTTATTCATTCTAAGGCCAAAACACCTGACGAAGTGCTTGACTTTATATCATGCTGGCAAGACCGATTGCCTGTAGTTGTTGTCCCAACGACCTACTATTCCTTGACTGTCGAAGAAGCTAACGCTGCTGGTGTAAAGTTAATGATCTTTGCCAACCACGGAATGAGAGCTATGATTTCAGGGTCAAAGGAAGTCTTGTCCAAGATATGTGTAAGCGGTAGTTCAGAATCTGTACAAAGCGAGATTGCGACAGTACAAGATATATTTCAAATACAGCGTTTACCGGAATGGTTAGAACATGAATAATCTTGATGACTTTGAAGCAGTTTTTGTTAAAGGAGAAACTTCACCTGGTGTAAAAGTTCTCCTAATTGGTTGGTATAAGGAGGCTTTGGAATCTCTGGTTAAATTAGGATGTGATGTAGTTAATGTTATCAATGCAAAACATATTGAGCGTTCGCGCCAGCACAATCAAAACGCTACAATCCTAAGTTGTGCTGATGTACATAGTGCAGAAGAAGTTATTGAAAGTTTAACCAGGGCATCGATTCATTTAGAACAATTCTCGGTTATTTGTAGTATGAGAGAATTAGCATTAGTCACAGCAAGTATTCTAAAGGAGCTCACACAATGTCAAGGCATGTCGACCGATGTTGCAGTGGCACTTCGAGATAAGTATGTGCAAAAACGCTTAATTAAATCAGCTGGTATTCCCGTCACGGACTTTTATACTGTGGATTTGATCACTGATATCAAAAAAATTAACAAACCAGTAATCATTAAGCCGTTATCCGGTGGCGGTGCTCGTGACACTTTTCGAGTCGACAGCATAAACAAACTGGGTGAGTTGCGTAACCTCAAGCACATTGGTCCGTGGTTAGTCGAGGACTTAGTTAGTGGTTCTGAGTTGCACCTTGATGGCGTAATTCGTGATGGAGAAGTTAAGATGTTAAGCATTTCAAGATACTTAACAAACGTAATAGAAATCCAAAATGGAGGTCTAGTAGGTTCAATTGTGCACCCGCCTAAGCAGAATCATCTGCTGTATGAACGGGGTAGAGCATTGGTGACTGATGCACTTACAGCACTTGGCCATACTAACGGAATATTTCATCTAGAGGCTTTCGATACCCCATCTGGCCTTGTTTTTAGCGAATGTGGCGGAAGAATAGGTGGTGGAATGATTTTTGAAGAGGTCAACCATCTTTTCGGCGTAAATCTGGCATTTGAGTGGGCTAAATCCTGCCTGGGTTATAATACGAGGGTGAATCTGAAAGAAACCGTGGGGACTGTCGGATTTGTCCATCTTCCTTCGCCTGAAGGGAGGATAATTTACGTACCAAGTGAAGAAGAGGTTATGAATATGGAAGGTTGTGTGAAAGCCTCTGTAAACATTAAAGTTGGTCAGATAATGAAGAACAGTGCAGAGGCATCTAATATTAAAGCTGGGAAAGCTCTAGTACAAGGTAAAGACGAAGAAGAAGTTGAAATACGTCTTAGAAAATTGGCTAGCTGGTTTCAGGATCAAGTGCAGACAGCATCGCCTAACTCGGAGAGATCATGAATACCATAATCGAAAAATTTTGGATTTCTCCTCAGGGTTATGCTCAAAAATTAATGTTTTGGTTGACTTTCATAAATAACTTTGGCACTGGTCTCTACGTCTCAAGTGCAGTCTTATATTTTGTAAATTATCAAGGATTTAGTGCTATACAAACAGGGGTTGGACTCTCCATCGGTGGCGCTGTAGGGTTATTGTCCGGGATCCCAGTGGGAATGCTTTCAGATCGTAAGGGTGCAAGAGAAACATATCTGGTTACTTTGGTGATTGAAGCCCTTTCAATGGCTGCGTTACTAATAATAAGTAACTATTATATGTTTGTAATCTTAATTTCTATTACATCTCTCGCTTCTGTTGCAAGTAGTTCAGCAAGAGGGGCACTTGTCCGAGAATTAGGTGGAGACAACTCGACCCACTTCCGAGCAGGGCTTCGATCAGTAAACAATCTTGGCATAACCTTTGGAGGGGCGCTAGCAGGAATTGTGATAACCATACATAACCAACAAGGGTATTTGTTACTCATAGTAATTAATGTATTAACATTTATTGTCTGTGCTGGTATGGTTTATAAACTTCCAAAGACTGGGGTTATTCATAAGAAAAAAGCCCAAAAGGCGCTAGGAGTTCTTCGGGACAGGCGTTATCTTGCCTTTTCTTTTTTAGTTGTTGTCTTTATGCAGCAGTACTCAGTCTTGCCCCTCGCCCTGCCACTATGGCTTATTAACCACACAATGGTTCCCCGGTGGACCCTTGGTTTGGTTATACCTTTAAATACGATAATGGTAGTCGGCCTTCAAGTATTAGTGTCACGATGGGTGAGTAGTTCTTACAGAAGAATTAACGCCGCTTTTCTTAGCAGCGCCACATTCTTACTAATTTCTTTCGTATTAATAGGGCTTATGCCGAATGTCGAGCAAAATATTGCACTGGTCTTTATTATAACAGGTTTGATATTTTATAGTTTTGGGGAGCTTTGGTTTTCTGCAGTTAGTTACGAATTAAGCTTCCTCTTGGCTCCTCATTCTGGAACTGGTGAATATCAAGGGATGTTTAGCATGGCAAAAGGCCTAGGCAGAGTATTGTCACCCATTGTAGTTACTGGAGCTTGCCTAAATGGTGGCACAGCTGGATGGGTAGGACTAGGAGTCTTAATGTTATTAGCCGGAGTTATTTCTTTTGTAGCGAATCTCGGTACTTCAAAATATATAAAGGAGGATATAAATAAATGTTAAAATACGAAGATATTCCAAAAATTGGTCCAGAAGACTATTCAAGAGCTATTCAAACGGTTCAAGATATAGGTGTTTGTATTATTGTAGATCTTCCTACTGGTCCGGAAGAGTTAATCGAGTTTGGAAAAAAATTTGGACCTATATCAATTAAGCCCTCCTATGGGAACAGTGTGGTAAACCGTGAGGGTCCTTTTGCTGTCCTTGGCGATGTACGTCCTCTGGAAGATCTCATAGGGAAAGCACCGCGCCCTACTCAGACGACATCAGAGGTTCCTCTTCATACTGCTCGGTCCGCAAGTGATAATCCGTGTACCTTGTTTATGATGTTACTTGTCAGCGAACCTAGTTTTGGACCGATTGGTAATAGAGGGGAGTCACGCATAGCCCGGCTTGCGGATGTATATGAATTATATGATCAGGTGTTTCCGAATAAACTGAATTCTGACATTGCTGAACTGTCTAGCGTACCTATTTCTAGATCTTCTAATAGTGATGCCCGACCAATCCTTCATAGAGATAACAAAGGCAAGATTTGTCTTCGGTATTGGGAGGGGATACGTGATGACGTTTACCGTAGCGAGGTCGGTAAACCATTTCTAGAGGCTTTTAAGCGATTTGATTGGGCCCTGAATCATGTGGCAATCGAGTTTATGCTTGAGAAAAATGAGCTGATTTTTCTTGATAATACCTCCGTTGCTCATGCTCGACGGTCGTTTCCACTTTGGACGAGGAAGGGAGAAGAGATACATGTTTCTGAGCGAACCATCCACTCGGTGCACATCGATGCGTAAGGTAGATACAACTGATAAAATCGGTCAAACACAGAGTGGAACATTGGCTGATTTAATCATATCATCCGGCTATGATTATGCTGTGGGTGTACCTGATTCAATCTTAAAAAACTTCTTAGGCCCTTTGGAATTGGTAATTCCAGTTTTAAATGTACCAAGAGAAGATGTTGCAGTTGCTTTTGCTACGGGTATTAGTTTAGCAGAATCTAAACCTATTGTATTCATGAAAAATGCAGGTTTATTTACATGTGCCGATGCACTCACCTCTTTGGCTTTAGACATTGGCGAGTATTTGACATTAATAGTTGGTTGGGCTGGGACTGGATCAGACAAGCTATCCCATCACCTTGTAACTGGTAGTCGCACAATTGATTATCTAAATGCATTAGGCGTATCATGGGCTGTGTGGGATAAGGCAGATATTCATAGTTTGAAAACATTTTTAACTCAGAAAGCTCAAGGACATCGAGTCCTGTTGGTACCCCCGGGGAGTGATATTTAAATGATTAGTAGAAGTGATACTGTTAGAGCGTTGTTGGAATATATAGAAAGAGTAGAAGGCTTGCTCGTAGTAGGAAATGGGTTCTTGAGCCGTGAGGCAATGAGGTTAGGACAGATGGGGAGTATATTACCTCTTCAGGGTGGTATGGGATTGGCTAGCAGTGTTGGGGCAGGTCTTGTTACAGGTGGCCAAAAGAATGTAGTAATACTTGAGGGAGATGGGAACCACTTAATGGGTTACTCTTCACCACATGTAATTGGGGGACTTGGACTACCGATTCTACATGTTGTTTCGTGGAATGGTGTCTATAATAGCACTGGAGGTCAGAAAATTTTGAATCTTCAGCCTGATGTGAACTATGTAGCGAAGTCGTTTGGGTATGAGGAAAGTTTTGAGTTCAAATCTATTTCTAGCTTTAAAGAATGGCTTGATTCAACGAAAGTCGTTGTTCCTACGCTTGTTTACATATGTGAAATTGAAGACCAAACAACTCCCGAACGAATTGAGATTAATAGTGCTGTATATGCAACCGCATACAGAGAACGATTAACAGGAGGAGAAAATTTATGAGTCAATCGATTCGTCATCTATTGTCGATGGATGATCTTTCAGAATCAGATATTCAATGGATATTTGAGAAAGCGGAACATTACAAAAAAAATAACCGATCGAACCTAAGCCTTAAAGGACAGATTGTGGGTTTATTGTTTTATGAGCCAAGTACTAGAACCTACCAATCGTTTTCGTCGGCAGCTCAACGTCTCGGAGGCGGCGTAATTGGTTTCGGAGATCCAACTAGCTCCAGCGCAGCGAAAGGGGAGACTTTAAGTGACACAATACAGGTAATGCAGACGTTTGCGGATCTGTTGGTAGTTAGGCATCCAACCAACGGAGCTCTTAAGCCATTACGAGAAATTGCTCAGGTTCCCATTATCAACGGTGGTGATGGTTCAAATGAGCATCCTACACAGACTCTTTATGATTTGTTTACAATTAATGAAATTTTCGGGAAAATAGACAATTTGACGATAGGGTTTGTTGGAGATCTTAAATATGGTCGCACTGTACACTCTCTAACAAGGGCTCTGCTTCGATATAATTGCAAACTTTACTGGATAGCTCCAGACAGATTTCAGCCTGATGTTTTAGATAGTCATTTATCAGGTCATGTTGAAAAAGTTTCCGAAATTGACGAGGTCATATCGGAACTTGACGTACTTTATGTTAGCCGACCTCAACGTGAGAGATGGTCATCTGATGAGCAAGGTTCTGATTTGCCAATCATAGACAATGAAGTTCTGCGTCAAGCTAAGAGCTCATTAGCCGTAATGCATGCACTCCCACGTGTCAATGAAATTGCTCTGGAGGTTGATAGTAATCCTAGGGCTAAGTATTTTCAACAAGTATCTAATGCAGTTCCAGTCCGAATGGCAATCCTAGATTTGATTGGTGGGAATAAGTGATGGATTTAAAACACGGATCAGTAATAACTACTAGTATAGCTAGACATGTGGGAGATCTTGAAGGGGTAGAGGTAGTGCCAAATCCGGAACCGGTTCGAGACGAACTGGTTCTAGCAGAGGTAATACGTCTTGGGTCCTATAAGCATATTGATGTGGCCCCCGGTGCAGACTTGACGCTTTCGGTTGGGGCTAAAATTATAGGAGCATGGGGAGAACGTGGTTCGTCCACTTCAATAAGTGGTCGAGTACCTTCAACATTTATTGAAGAAGCAGATTTATTGGCGGTGGGGGGATTAGTTGGAGTTGCGGATGATTTCCCTCGAGAAGCAGGTCCGCCTACAAGGCTAAAGATAATTGGAGGGCTGAAGAAGGATGGACAACTTTTATCCCTTCAGCGAAAAATTAAATCATTGGTAGATGTGGAGGTTGCTGTTCCAACAGTTCTAGTTGTTGGGACGTCAGCAGAGGTAGGAAAGACCCGTGTAACCAGCTCTCTCATCCGAACTTTAACAGAATCAGGTCATGCAGTTGGTGGAGTTAAACTGTCGGGTACCGGCCGTATGAGGGATACACAAAACTACATTCAAGCGGGAGCAGTAGCGACGTCGGACTACGTCGATACTGGCATGGACACGACATATGGTCGACGAGGTCAAGAGGTTTGGGAGTCAGCCATTTCTATGTCGGATTATCTAGTTAAAAGTGGGGCAAAGATTCTTATTGGAGAGTGTGGAGGGGATGTGATTTCTTCAAATTCTATGCCTATAATTGAAGGGTTTGCTAAGGCCAACTGCCTTTGTGCGGTTGTCGCAGTATGCAGCGACCCTTTGGCTGCATTGGGGCTAAAGACCGTCTTGGACAAAGCTATACCAGATATCCCTACTTTGCTAGCACCTATGCGAAGAAATGCAACTATTAGCGCTTCGATTTCGCGGGAACTCACCGGGTGGTCCTCTTTCACCACTTTAGACGAGCTTTTAACAGACGTTTTGGAAAGGATTTATTCCTACGATGATTCGTCGAAATAAATCTAAAGGTCATGCGTTGGTATTAGATACGGGGAAGGAAGAAGTGAATGCGGTCTTGTCGGAATTGCATGACTACAGATTCACACGATTGATGGATCCCCCCTCCATTGAAAATAGTGAATGTATTCCAGATAGTAATGGACACATAATAGGTCTAGAAGATGCAGCAATGGCTTTATGGGGGAAGGACAGCTACCAATACGTAGTAGCTACATCGGAGAGAAATGTCTCACTAGCAGGAAGATTAAGATCACGATATGGATTAACTGGTATGAAAGAACTTGAAGCAGTGGCTTGCACTGATAAGTTAATTATGAAGCGTAAACTTGAACAGGCAGGTGTTCCAGTTATTCCGTATTGGTCTGGATTAGATTTTATAGAAAATGAAGAAAACTGTAAGTCATGTGGGGAGGTAGTAGTAAAACCGCTTAATGGATCGCGTTGCCGTGGGGTTATCAAAATGAGTTCAGAAGAAGCATTAGATTACATTCGAAATATAGGTTATGAAGTAATCGTTGAGGAACAGATAAAAGTAAAACAAGAATTTCATTGCGATGGAGTAGTCGAAGGGGGAGTGCTTCGACACTGTGTTAGCTCGGCTTATTATCGACCTCAACTTGCTGCAGTTGGTGGATTAAATGCTAGTATACAAATCGACCCACTTAGCAGGGAAGACTATAAGCTAAGAAACTTGTCTGAGTTGGCAGTACAGGCGCTGGGGATAACCAAGGGTGTTGTTCATGTGGAGATATTGAGTGACGGTCGGAATTTGTGGGTTGGTGAAATTGCTGGGAGACCGGGAGGCGGCGGTATAACACGCTATTTACATCTCATTACGGGATTAAATTTGTGGGAAATATTTACTTACCAACAACTTGGTCATGAGCTCGACATTAGATGTACAAAAGAAAAGTCGGATGGGTCATGGTTGCGTATCGGTGTTCCACCAACCGCTAAAGGTATCAAGATAGACGAAAACTTAAAGAGTTTAGGCTCGGACATCGAGGTCTATGATCGTAGGAAAAAAAAGAGTTACACGTCTCGTAGTTACTGGCCTTTTGGTAGCATAATGTATGCAAAGACCAAGTCGATGGTGGATGCGAAGAGGTTTATTCAAGAAATAGAGAAACAGATTAAATCAGAAAAAAGGGAGTTATTAGAATATTGATATCTAGTTTATTTTCGGACTGGCTATGGAGTAACCGTAACCGTTACTCTAGCAGTCAAGAGGCTTTGGATCTTTTGGGATTACGAGAAAGAGAACTATCTCTGCTAGCAAACTCGAATGTTCGTGCCGTAATCACTCTTCCCCACGCTAGCCCTAATTTGTTTATGTCAAGACTTCATACAGTATGTCGTGCATCAGAGTTGGTAAGATCCGGTAACGCAGATTTACATATACGGGTGGTTCTAACACACACTAATATGTCTGATCTGCGTTGGCGACCATATGCCTGGTGGTATCTCGATTTAGCAGGAAATGTTCGACGGAAGACTATCTTCACACGGAATAAGCGTCGAAAGCATGTGTCGGTAATGAGTCTTCCACCATTAGACGTCTCTCTAAATGACGCAAGGGAGCCTGTCGCTGGGGCGGCACTAATAGCTAGGAACGCCCCGAATCTAGCGTTTTCCTACATGATAGCAATGGCTTACATTGAGCGTGCCGCTAATTTACATCATGGCGTTCCAACTTTGTATTTACCACTTGATTTATTAGTGGAGTTTGTTTTATCTAATGAATATAAGTTAGGGTGTATTGGTCAAGCATTACAAGAGAATGTTGAATATCGTACTTTAAATGCGTTGGGTGAAGTAGTTATAGGGAATGCTCAACAGGCAGTGATATTAGACCACATCTCCAATATGAGGCTTCTAGGAACCCTGTCACCGGCGACAGTTCTTGGGGGAATGAAGACAGAACGGTACTGGCCACATGTGATCGAATCTTCCACTAAACTTGGTACTTGCCAGGGCTGGTTCGGTATTCCGCCTATGGAGATTGTCGAGCCATTTAATGAACTGTCTGTTCCATATCAACCATCTGGTAAAGTTGTTTCACAATTAAAAGATCTGAAGATTGAATACTCACTGGCTCTTGCTCTTGCCGACACAAATTAGTTTTCTAAGGCTCGGAACTATTTGATAAGGATAAGGAATTTGAATTATAGTAAAACACAAAAATGGATGCTTTTCTTCAATAAGACAAACATCTGATCTGCCACAATCGTGCGCTTTTCTTGAGTAACGAAAAAGGCCAATTTCTCAATTTTAATGCAGGGAAATTGGCCTTTTTATTTTGGAGTCCTTTAAGGGGCTCGACCGAGATACGTGTAAAAACAGGTCATAAGCTGTATTATATTTCTATTATTTATTTTTAGATGAAAATAACAACCTCAGGATAAGCAAAAAGCCAATTTCCTTATGAACTACACCTCTAATTATTAGCCATAGTCTAATAGTTGTGGTGCAGTTTATTAATAGAGGGCTTTTTATTTATGACACCAACTATTTTATAGTGTACCTTTTGATGCAGGTGAATTTAAATTCTAACGTTGCACGTTAATATACATGAGTTTGAAAAACTACAGTATGTCTAAAAACTTTTTTGATGAGGGAGTGGATATACAGAGATGAAATATTTATTCTGATGAGTGTACTTTTGGGATGGGAAGGTTATTTTCAATATTATTTATAAATGGGACTAACTAAACAAAAAGGACTATTTTGATTAATCTTCCAAAATAGTTCCTTTTTTATATTAGTGAATGTTAATCTTTATTCTGTTTTTCAATTTCTTTCAATAATTGAACTAGCAACTCTTGATTTTTCTGATTGGAGTCTCTAATGCTCTTTAAATCTTTTGCTATTATAGGTAAATAATAAATACAAAATACTAAAATCGTTATATAAAACAAGCCGTATAAAACCATTCCTATCAAAGAACCGCCTCCTTTTATAATGGATGTTAAGTGGAATGAACCTTCTTGGGATATAGTATAAAAGGTCAAAGCTTTTAAAAGCCTTGACCTTTTATACTATATTTTATAATGAAAATTCAAATTTTTCAACTTACTCGACAATCCAACCATTTGTTGAGTAGTCTCCATTAGCTCTAATTTTAGTATCAAATCGAGCCGCACCATTATCCCAGTTTTGAATTACTGTAGATTCAAAACGACCTTCTACATTTCTAATATAATCGTATTGGTTATATTGATATTCTGAGTATAGTACACTACTACCTTTATAGTACCAACCAGCCCAATATACTTTTGCAGTTTCAGATGGATTAGCTGATCTTATTTTAGCATAATCATATGTCCAAGAATTTGACACCCAATATCTAAATAGCCAATTCCCCCATACATTTGTACCTGTAACATAATCTGTAAAAGCGTTAGAGCTATTAGCTAAAGCTTTTACTAAATCTTTTGGAGCTCTTTCAGTTCCAACTCGAATAGAACCTATTTGGTAAGCTAATTTTTCATCCTCGCTTAATGTCGGCCAAATCTCTTTTAACGCTTTGTTTTTCTCATCAATTGAATCAGCTATTCCTACTTTTTGCTCGATTTTCTTTTGTACGTTTTCAGCTTTGTCTTTAGCAAACTTGATTACATCCTCTTTTTCTTTCCCTTGTAGACTCTTAATCTTTTCTGGTTGTACAACGATTTTTTGTGAAAGTTCTTTCCCGTGTGTAACTGAATCTACGGCTGCAAAAGATGCATTTGCTGGTAAAATCATAGTTAAAGCTAGCGTCGTTCCCAGTAATACTTTCCCCATTGTTTTTTTCATCATCTTTCCCCTTTCCCTAATAGAAAACTATTATTTTTTTGAACCCAATATAAATATAATCTAGTTTCCATAAAAATGGAAGAATTTTATAAAAATTGGTATATGATAGTTATTTAATGATTTTTAAGCATAGTAATTTAAGTGTAAAAGTCACATAAAATGGAATATGGACATAAAAAAGTAAAAGAGTTTATGATCCCTACTTTCATTTGGGATTTTGGGCTTTTAAACCCAGAAAATAGTAGAAAGTTGAATTAGCTGAAATCAAAAAGAACTAGAAATTCCTTATTACAAGTAGACATTTTGGATGATACAAACTCACAACATGAGATGAAAATTCTCTATTATAATAATGTTAAGAAAGATAAAGGAGGTATTTATGGGAAGTTATTCAAAAGGTATTTTCTACTCAATTATGGCGTCGCTATGCATCATGTTAACTGTTA
Organism: Bacillus sp. FSL W8-0519; assembly: GCF_038005585.1. Lineage (NCBI taxonomy): Bacteria > Bacillati > Bacillota > Bacilli > Caryophanales > Bacillaceae > Bacillus > Bacillus sp. FSL W8-0519. The sequence continues at coordinate 159,034 of NZ_JBBOTL010000002.1, read as the reverse complement.
TACTGATTGGATTGGTGAGATTAACAGATAATTATTTAAAATGGGGGGTTTTAGGGGTAAATGGAATTCAACTGTCCTCGGCATGTATATTTTTTATAGCAGTATTAATTGTGTTTAAACTGGCGAGAGATTGTTTTTTGCGACATTTCGTTAAGGTTCGAAAGAAACCCCTTGTTATTGCAATAGGTAAATCTATTGTTCTTGGAATTGGATTGCAATTTTTAATCAGTTTTGTAGCTAATGGTATAAATGTATTCAATCCTAATTTGATAAAGCCTGGTTCAGATCAATATGTATCCGTTGGTAATCTTAGTGCTGAGGGAGAATTGGTAATTGTAGGATTAGTAGGGCCGTTTGTTGAAGAAGTATTTTTTAGACTTTGTATGTACGTGTTTTTCTTTTCTCTTTTATACAAATGCAAGGATAAAATTTTAGGATTCAATAGGATTTATGATGGGTCTGAAGAAAAAGAGAAGAAATTTAAAATGCTATGGTTAATAATGTCGAATATTTTTTTCGTAATGTATCACGGGGCGGATGAAACGAATTTTTGGGTCTATTTCTTTCCAGGATTTATATATGGTAAATTATTTATGAAATATGGTTTTCTCGCGGCTTGGATAGGACATTCAGCATTTAATGTTACATCTAATAGTGTGAGCAAAATTATGGTGTATTTGTTTGGTTAGTAAAAGTAGTATTTCAATCTATTAAAAAACCGTTTTGAAAAATAATCAAAACGGTTTTTGGTTTATAAAAGTTATTTCAGAACTGTTATTTAGTTATCACAGATTCTTTTTCCATCTTAATTTACATGCTTGAAAAAACACTTCAAATAATTCTTCATTATATAGAGGTAATTCGGATAAATCTACTTTATAGCCATTAAACAGCGATTGACCAGCCTTGACGATTGGGAGTGTAGATCCTGTTAGCGCCGCTGGATTAACCCCTTGTTTCTTATCCTCATGGTAAATCAATGCGCTTAATGGAGAATATTCTGTTTCGAAAATGTTCCAATCAAAGCATTTGTAAATTTCAGGGTATGCAGTGATGTATAGAACTGTCTCATAATCAGGACTTTGTCCAATTTTATTGATTCCTCTTGCATCTAATAATCTTTGGAAATTATGTTTGTGTTCTTCACTAGAAAAACACATCATGTCAGCTCCTTTTTTTGAAAGAAATCAATTGTTCTATTAGTTTTTATTCGACAGATTTTATTGACCACCTTTTGAAAAAATGTGCCGGTTTTCTCTTTAAAACTGTATATTTAACATAAAATATTTTTGTTGTTGTGCCATCTTGACATATAAATGTACTGACTTATACTATAGGCAATCTATATAAGGATATGGGGAGAAAAATGAATGCATTAGAGGGAATTTTTAAAATCGTGGGAGATGATGTGGAAGTAGAAGGGATTTCATCGGGTTATAGAGTTTATACACAAAAGAAGATAACTGCACAAGTACTTGAAGAATTAATAGACAGTGGATTTCATGTATGGAAAGATTTATTACATAAAAATGTTTATACTGTATCTAAAGTAGTAAAGTGATTAAACTTTTTTATAAAAACTGAACAACCAATCACAAAGAAAAACTCTATTTTGATCAAACTTTTTTCAAAATGGAGTTTTTTCATTTATTTTTAAATAAAGGTTAACGGGAATTTTTTAATCAATCTTTATTCTAAAGTTACACGTTAATGGATACAGCAGCTACATTCATAATCCCTTCTTTTACAAAGGTTTATCAATGGAAGAAGCAATTTGAAGTAGGTGGCTTAGATGCCCTTGAACCAAAGAGAAAGGGGCATCCATCCATGAAAAATAAACACACAAAACATGATACAAAAAGGATTCTGGCGGAAGGTTCAATTGAAGCGTTACAAGCTGAATTAGAACGCTTACGCATGGAAAATGCGTATTTAAAAAATTTGAATGCCTTAGTTCAAAATAAGGGAAATTACCAACTATTGATGTATTCAGATCAAGGGTGACATTATCAAATGAAACAGTACCGTCAGGCATTACAAGAAAGAGGTATCGTACAAAGTATATCTCGTAAAGGCAACTGTTATGACAACGTAGTAATGGAGAACTTCTTTGGAATCATGAAGTCTGAAATTCTCTACATAAACGAGTTTGAAAGTGTAGAGCATTTCAAAATAGAATTAGAAAAATATATAGATTATTAAAATACAAAACGGATAAAGACAAAATTAAAAATGAGCCCGGTGCAATACCGGGCCCACTTTTATCAAGCTGCCTAATGAAATAACCATGCCTAACTTTTAGAGGGCACTTCAAAAATTCGTTATAAGAAGTTGAACTTTCTTATTTAATTTTGTAAGATACCCACCAAAAACACTGTCCCATATATATCTGTAAATCATTTGAAACAGGGATAAATATATTTTTTAGTTCTTCCTCGGTGTAATAGTTTTTTATGATTTCGTATTTTGTTCCATTATCCAAAGTCCTTAATTTATATGTATTTGGATCATTCTCTTTATATATTAAAGTACCACCTATGGACTTTATATAAATATTATCAGCCATAAAAACTGTTGTTCCAGACCCAAGCTTATTGTGTAATTGATTTAAAAATTCTTGAATTCTAAACTTTGGTATATGTGAAAACCAAAAGTTTGCAATACCTCCCTCAAAGTTTCCAGAGATTTTGTCAAGCTGATAGGCATCCCTTTGAAGAAAATTCACTTTAGAAGGGGAAATGTTTTTTTGATTTGCAATGTTTAATACTTCGTTGGAATAATCTAAGGCTGTTATATGTTTTGCTGTTTTAGCTATAAACTGTGTCCAATAGCCTGTCCCACAAGCTATTTCTAAAATAGATTGGTCTGTAAATAGCTTTTGGAGTTTCTGTTGAATGAGAATCTGTTCTTTTTGACGAATAGGATCGTTTCTAAAATAAACCTTTTCATATTCATGAGCTCGTTCGTTATAATACATCTTCATAAATATCCCCCTTTGTACAAATTAACCAATTATAACATTTGCTAGTTAATTCTGTATATCGTTTTTTACATTGAAAGAGTTGAATGCTAGATACATTATGATACATAGTTTCGGTAAGTTCTCAGATGCACTAGAAAAATTATATTTATGCGGGAGAATTTTAAAGAGATGTTTCTAGAACAATTAATAGAATTAGGTTATCTCCAAGATGATCTGTATGGTTGATTTTGACTTTGGAAACAGGTTACTCAAAACAGGGGAGAAAACTATTCAGTCACTGGGAAATGCTCTGTTATATATATCCCAATCGAGGCATTTATAAATTTCAGGATACTATGAAGAGTGGTACATCTATGATAGAATAAATTCAACTGTATAGCGTGGGCGGAGAAGTTGCTAATCCTTTTTCTCTAAATTTAGAGGGGAAGGAGGTGTAATCTATGGATTATTTGAATAATCTCATAGAACAGGATTATAGACATATCCAGCGACATTTTTTTCAAATCCGTAGGATTTCAAAGTCTTCGCCATGCTACACGTACCTTGAAAGGAATCAGAACAATCCATGCTATATAAACGAAAACGAAGTTTGCAGCCGACCTTCGTTTTTTCAACATACAATGAATTACAGCAATTACTTACAATTGCATAAGATTCAACTGTACTCACTCTAACTTTCTATCAGTTAAGAAACTGTGCAATAGAACTATCCATAGTAATTTTACAAATATATATGACATCATCCAATTCTTTTAAAAAATTTATTCTTAAATTTTTATTTTTGCTTGAATCTACACTTAACGTTATAATTCTTATTTTCTTTCAAACGTTTATAATTTAAATGTTTAAGAGTACCGGTATACTTATCTTTAATATTGCTTCATAAAATGGTACTCACAGCTATGTCACTCCAATAAAAATGTTGTCACAAATGAATTCTGCCCCGCTTCAATTTTAGAAGCGGGGCAGAATTCATTTGTGATATAGACCAATAGCGTCAGTAATGCTGGAAAGTCCATCTTTTTCTAGTAGATTTAAAATTTCTTGGTTAATTTGTTTTGCAACAGAGGGCCCTCGATAAATCATACTAGTATAGAGCTGTACGAGTGAAGCACCAGATTTAATTTTTTCATATGCATCTTCTCCAGTAAAAACACCACCGGAACCAATAATAGGTAATTTGCCTTGAGTTTGTTGATAGATTTTAGAAATAATTTCTGTAGAACGTGAGTTTAATGGTTTACCACTTAAACCACCACTTTGTTCTTGATATTTAGACGTTAGATTAGTACGAGAAATAGTTGTATTTGCAGCAATAACTGCATCAACTTTTACTTCTAAAATTATTGAGATAACTCCTTCAAGTTGTTCTGGAGTTAAGTCGGGAGCAATCTTTAAAACAATAGGACGATATTGACTATGTTTTTTACATAATTCATCACGTTTAGTTAAAATAGAAGTTAATAATGGCTTTAAAGTATCGACATATTGTAAATCTCTTAATCCTTCAGTGTTTGGCGAGCTAATATTAATGACAAAATAGTCACCATGAGTATAGAGTGCTTCCAGTCCTTTTTGATAGTCCAAATTGGCGTCTTGGTTTGGAGTATCTTTGTTTTTTCCTAAATTAATTCCGAGAGGTATAGCTGGACGTGGTAAAGTCATAAAGTTTTGCTTTGCTTTATTTAATCCCTCACTATTAAACCCCATACGGTTAATAAGTGCTGTGTCCTCGGGTAAACGAAATAGGCGAGGTTTAGGATTTCCAGGCTGAGGATTAGGTGTAATAGAACCTACTTCAACTGAGCCAAAACCAAGGGATGCAAGAGCTGGATATACATCGGCAAACTTATCAAAACCAGCTGCTAAACCAATGGGATTAGGAAATGTAATATCTAGTAATTTACATTCTAATCTAGAATCATTCAAGCTCATATTTGTATTGTATAAATCTTTAGCAAATGAAAATGATTGCATAACCTTTAGAGCTTGAATAGTTCGTGTATGAGCTTTTTCAGGGTCCATCTTAAATAATAAATTGCGGATATTTGCATACATGGTTAGAATCTTCCCTTCAAATTATTAAAGTTAAAAGAATGCTAAAAACTCCTTATCTAAAATGAACAATGTAAAGTATTCTAGGCAATAATTTATAACTAGAATTTTTGGATGAGTATAACACCTATAATTACTAAAATAGCACCAAGAATACGTGGTAAGGATAACAGATGTATAGGAACATTAATTAAACCAAAATGATCTATTAATACAGATGCAACGATTTGACCAGCGAGTACCAAAGCTACGGTTGTTCCCGCTCCAATTCTTGGAATAAGAATAATGGTAGCTAGTACATAAAAAGCCCCTAAAACGCCTCCAGTCCACACCCACCATGGTGCAGATGCAATACCTTTATTAAAACTAAAACCAGCTTTAAATAATGAAACGGTGAACAAAGTGATTGCACCAACTATAAAAGAAATAGTTGCAGCAACAAGAGGTGAACCTACAACAGTACGAAGTTGTGCATTAATACTGAATTGAATCGGTAAAGCAAGTCCAGCCAAAAAGGCAAATATTAAAAATAAAATCCACATAATAAAATATCTCCCATTGATATAGAATTGTTAGAAATAAAAATATATATAATAATATTTTTGAAATTAATAGTATTTTATGAATATAGCGAGCTCGCCTCATCCATTATATTCCACAGATAAATGTTATTCAAATGTTTTTTAAGTTGTTTTTTCAGACATGAGAGTTATTTCTTAATATTTTTATAAAAAAATAACAAAGAAATTTGATATGATTATTAATGGTGTTGACAAAGAAATATATTTTAGAAATGAGGAGTCGAAATCATGAATTCAATATGTGTATTTTGTGGATCGAATTTTGGAGAAAGTGAAGAGTATAAAAACACAGCGGAAAAATTAGGGGAATTTTTAGGTGAAAAAAATACCACATTAATTTATGGTGGAGGTAAAGTCGGATTAATGGGGAGTGTAGCAAACTCTGCCTTACAAGCTGGTGGAAATGTAGTAGGGATTATCCCTGAGTTTTTACGAGATAAAGAAATTGCACATCAAGGGCTTACTGATTTAATAGTTGTGGATTCTATGCATTCACGTAAACAAAAGATGAGTGAACTGGCTGATGGGTTTATTGTATTGCCTGGTGGATACGGAACCTATGAAGAAATGTTTGAAGTTTTATCTTGGGGACAAATTGGTATTCATAAAAAACCAGTTGGGTTAATTAATGTAGACGGCTTCTTTGACCCCTTACTTAAAATGTTACAACATACAGTTGATAAAGGATTTGCAAGACCAGAAAATCTTAATCTAATTCTATCTTCAACAAATATAGAGGAGCTTTTTGCACAAATGAAAGATTACAATCATGTTATTGTAAATAAATGGGTCGATAAAAAAGCTTAATAGTATAGTTTATAATAAATAGAGAGGGGAACTTATAATAAGTTCCCTTTTTTTCTGCTTAAAACAAAAAAATCGGATATGGATATGATATCTCCTGTATGTAATATCTATAAGATGATGAAATGCAAAAACTTGATAAAATTTTCTGATAAAATTTTATCAAGTTTTTTTCTAGTGATAATAGTTTACGAATATATAACTATTTATGTTCTCCAGTAAATATTATTAAAATTTAAACCATACTTTTAATAAAGAAACGATTTGTATTCATGGTAGTGTTAGGGATTTTAAAGAAATAAAGGAAATGAAATGTATGAAATCTGAAGAGTGATGTCAGACGATTACTTTTTTGTAAAAAAATAATAAATTTTACCATATATTATTGAAAAAGCATTTTTGGTTTGATATATTATTAATCATTGGAAGTTTGGGAATTCTCAGACTATTAAAATCTGATTAATATCATAAATTAATAAATTGGACGAATTGCATCATTTATAAAGTACCGGTTATACATTTGTGGTTTTATCAGTGGGATGTTTAAGAGATTAGGGAGGGAAATCTGTGTTATCTGCATTAAAGGTAGTGCCAATTGAACAAATATTTTTACATGAAGAATATGAAGTAAAGAGATTAAAATCAATTTGTAAAAAAATTAAAGAAGAGCAAAAATTAAAGAATCCACCTATTGCTTTTCAAATAAGTAAGGACAAGTATTTAATACTTGATGGTGCACATAGAACATCGTCTCTACAAGCCTTAAATTGCAAACGAATGGTTGTTCAAGTAGTGGAATCAGAATTAATATCTATTGATTCGTGGGCGCACTATATTCCAAATGACAGAAATTTCATTGCAGATTTTAAAAAAAATACTAATTTATATTGGAGCGACGTTCCTATTCAGGAACATAATTATTTAGCAATCGTTACAATTGATGGGAATAATCATTATGTTTATTCCAAGCTTATGAATCAATTAGATTTGTTTTCAATGGTAGAGACATGGAAACAAATTGTAAATGTATATACAGATAAATATCAATTTCAACGTATTTCTAATAATGAGTTAAAAGAAGATGGAATTGTTATTCGTTATCCATCTTTAAGTTTAAAACAAATTGCTCAAGTTGTTGATGAAGGTATTTTACTTCCTGCTGGTGTTACGAAGTTTACAATAAATTGTGGACGTTTTTTAAATTTAAATGTACCTTTAAGCTTCATAATCCGTGAGGATTATGTAGAGGAAGATTGGCAAGAGATGCTAAAACTATGGAGAGAGTCCATTAGATTATATACGGATCCAATCTATTTATGTGAAATTTAAATAAGTATTTATTAGTCTCAAAAAACTTAATATTCTTAATATTGGAGGTAAACAGAAAATGGTGTACAGAGAAAGAATTAATGATAATCGAAAAGTATATTTAAATGGTGAATTAGTTAAAGATGTAACAAAACATTCAGCGTTTTCAGGTGCAATTCATTGTGTGGAAGAGTATTATAGTTTGCAAAATGAAAAACCAGAAGAGCATAGTTTTGTAGATACGGATGGTCAACGATCCTCAATTAGTTTGCTAATTCCGAGAAGCATAAAAGATTTAGAGCGAAAAAGAAAGGCTTACAAAGAAATAGCAGATATCTCTTATGGGATGCTTGGTAGAACACCAGACTTTATTAATGCAGCAGTAGCTACACTATCAGCTCATGCTAGTTTTTTTGGTAGAGATGAATATGCAAATTATACTCAAAATGCAGAAGAATATTATAAACATGTAAAGGCAAATAATTTATTTATAGCACATGGATCAATTAATCCACAGATTGACCGTTCAAAAGCTTTAGGTGCACAAGAACATGATTTTGCAGGAGTACATGTGGTGAGTTATGATGCATCAGGAATTGTGGTTAAAGGTGCAAAAATGATTGTTACATTAGCTCCAATTGCAGATGAACTCCTAATTTTTAATATGCCGGGCCTTAAGGCAGGAGATGAAGATTATGCTGTAGCATTTACTCTACCTGTGAATTCTCCAGGTTTAAAAGTAATATGTAGAAAACCTTTGGTCAAAGAAGGTTATGATACGTTTGATCATCCATTAACAAATCAATTTGATGAAATAGATGCTTATTTATTATTAGATGAAGTATTTATTCCTTGGGATAGAGTTCTAATATTTAGAGATGTAGAAAAATCTAATCAGTTTTATGATAAGACTTTTGCAAGGCACCATACGGGGCATCAAGGAATTGTAAGAGGACTGGCAAAAGCTGAGCTTTTAACTGGCATTGCTATTAAGCTAGCTGAGATGCTAAAACTGAATCAATTTATAAACATTCAAGAAAAATTAGGAGAGTTAACATCCTATGTAGAGTTGTTAAAGGCAAGTATCGTGTTAAGTGAACAAGATGCATATATGAGTAATGAGGGAGTAATAACACCAAGTATTAATGCAATTCAAGCAATTAGATATAATTTTCCAAAAATTTATGAAAAAATGGTAAAATGCATTCAATCACTAGCCGCTGGTTCTATGCTTGCGACACCTCATCATGAAGACTTTTTCAATGAAAATGGAGATTACTTAATGACCGCTCTTTCAACAGGTGAATTTGATGCAAAAGAAAGAACAATGCTACTTAACTTAGCATGGGATGCTTCAGGAGATGCTTTCGGACAACGTCAATTGGTATATGAGTACTATCATGCTGGTGACCCAATGCGTATAGCTGCTGGTCATTATTTATCATACGAAAAAGGCAAAATGTACAATATGGTGGAAAGGATATTGAAAAGTGAAACTGATAAAGTGTGCATGTCTCGTTAAAAAAGAAAACAATAAATTATTATTAGTAAGAGTTCGAGATAATAAACATTGGTATCTACCAGGTGGGAAAATTGAACAAGACGAGAAGGCCAGTGAAACGTTAAAAAGAGAGTTACTTGAGGAGTTAAATATTAAATTAATTCCAGAGAGTATTCAATATTTATATACAGTCACAGGACCAGCTTATAACGAAAAAGCAGTAGTTGATCTTGTATGTTTTTCCGCGGATTGGGAAGGGAAAATTCAACCTAAGGCAGAGATTAGTGAAGTAAGTTGGATTGAATATAAAGATAAAAATTTATTAGCTCCTGCCGTATTAGAACTAATAAAGAACTGGGATTGACTATGGAAATTGAGGTGAACAATTACATTGATTTATAATATAGAACGTTTAGTTAATAAGATGAAACAAAATGGGTTAGATGCAATTATTGCTTCTACAAAAGAAAATATTCGTTATTTTACAGGATTTCAGCCAGTTGTAAAGACATTAAATCCATATTTTGGACAATGTTATTCAGTTATTACAATAGATAATCCTGAAATTGTTCATATTGTCCATTCTATTGGGGAAATTGATCAAGTATTAGATGCACGAGTGCAGGTAGGAAAAATATATACTTATGGGGTTTTTTATAGAGAACATAAAAATAATGTTCTTCTTTCTGAAGAAGAAGAGCGTCTGAAACTATTATCCAATTTCGATGCGAGCCATTCTAATGGGATAGAGGCGCTTATTGCTCTTTTAAAAGATATAGACGTTGAACATTGTAACATAGGTATAGATGAAGATGGAATGCAGCCATATCATATCGATACTATTAGTAATAGTTTTAAAAAAAGTAAGGTAGTTTCGGTATCTAATATTTTAAGGCATGTTAGGTCAGTAAAAACAGATCATGAAGTTCAAGCATTGGCTTATTCAGCAAGATGTATAGAGAATGCAATTGAAGATGTAGCTGCTAATTTATTTGAAGGTATAAGTGAATATGAAATAGCCAATATTTTTAATTGTTCTATTGCTAAAAAAGGAGCATTACCTGTTTTACCAATGATTAAAGTCGGAAGACATGCTGTTGGTGGTCAGCGTAGGCAAAGTAAGGATATTAAATTAATGCCAGGAGATTTAATTTGGTTTGACTGTGATATTGTGTGTGACGGATATTGGGCAGATATTGCACGAGTTTTATCTTATAAGTATATGAAACCAGAGTATGATAAATTTAATGCACTTTATAAAGGACAATGTATAGCTATGCAAGAAATTCAACCTGGCATGAAGGGATCAGATGTTTTTGACTTAACGATGGACGCAGTGTATAAATCTGGTTTCAAAGAATACAGAAGGCATCACGTAGGGCATGGTATAGGATTGGAACCATATGAATTGCCTATACTTGCTCCAAATAATGAGGATGTAATTGAGGATGGAATGGTTTTATCTGTAGAAACACCATATTATGAGTTTGGATTAGGAGCATTACACGTAGAGGATCCGGTTTTAATTTCTTCTAGTGGAAATAAAATTCTAACTAGTACTAAGGGGCATATCAAAATCGTGGAGTGATAAATGTATGATTTATGATAACATTACAGAATGTATAGGAAATACACCCGTGGTAGATTTTAAAAGTGATTTGGTACCTTATGGGAAAAAGTTATATTTAAAATTAGATTACTTCAATCCCAATTTTAGTGTGAAAGATAGAACGGCTCTTGGATTAGTGAAAGCTGCTATGAAAAGTGGGAAAATTCGAAAAGGTGATATTTTAATAGAGTCAACTTCAGGTAATTTGGGTAAATCTCTAGCAATGTTAGGAGCTGTTTATGGATTTCAGGTAATCATTGTGGTGGATCCAAAGATTAGTTCGAACCTATTAAAATGGTATAACGCATATGGTGCCCAGGTTGAAATGGTAAAAAATCCAGATGAAAATGGTGGTTTCCAAAAAGCAAGAATTCAACGTGTGAAAGAGCTTATAGTCCAATATCCTAATGCATATTGGACAAATCAATATGATAATCCTGATAATCCAAATTTTCATGCTGAAACTACTGGTAAAGAAATTGTCGATTTACCTATTGACTCTGTTGTGGGAGCAGTAAGTACAGGTGGACATTTGTGCGGAGTCGGGAAATTTATTAAGCAATTTAATCCTGAAATTAATGTTATTGCTTGTGATGTACAAGGTTCTGCTGTATTCCAAAATCACTTTAATCCCTATTTAATTAACGGAGTTGGGTTGAGCTGGAGAGGCCAAAATACAAATTTAGAAGTTATAGATCAAGTTTGTATAGCAAGTGATCAAGAAGCGATTTCAACTTGTCGTATCTTAGCTAAAAAGTATGGAATCATGATAGGCGGTTCTGGAGGATTATCAGTCGTCTCAGCATTGGCCTGGCTTAATAATAGTAATGCAAAGGCAGTTGTGGCTATTATCCCAGATACAGGAATAAATTATTTGGATCAGATTTATGATGATGTTTGGTTAGAGAAAAAAGGAATAATATTATTAGAAGAAGAACAACTTCAACAGAGAATAGATGCTAAGAAGTTTATGAAACCAGACAATATAGAAAGTAAAACTTTAGTCTAGGAAATATAGATGTTAAGTTCGAAGTCTATATTAATTTTGCCGCTTGATTATATAAATTATAAAAAGAAACAGAAAAGAGATTCCAATTATCATAAATATATATGTGTATCTTCTATTAATAAAAGGTGGTAAATAGTGAAATGAATACTAATAAGAATCAATTTATACAGTTCATTTGCGAGGAGAAAATCCTTGAATTTGGAAGTTTCAAATTAAAATCAGGCCGTAACAGCCCCTATTTCTTTAATTTCGGTTCATTTGATGATTCAGTTAAATTAGCTAAATTAGGAGAATCCTATGCCTCTAGTATTATAGAAAATAACATCGAATTTGATGTTATTTTCGGCCCTGCATATAAAGGAATCCCAATCTCCTTATCTGTGTCTATGGCTTTATTCTATAAACATGGACTACGAGTTAATTATGCGTTTAATCGTAAAGAGGAAAAAGACCATGGTGAAGGTGGAAATATTGTGGGGACTTCTTTAAAAGGAAGAAAAGTGCTTGCAGTAGACGACGTTATTACATCGGGCAGAACAATTAAAGAAACAAAAGAAATTATCGAGAGAGAAGGTGGAGAATTATCCGCATTTCTTGTTGCTCTTGATAGAGAAGAAAAAGCATTAGATTCTCAACTTTCAGCCTTAGAAGAAGCATCAAAAACGTATGGTGTAGAAATATATGCAGTTGCTAAAATCTCTGATGTAATGAGTTATATGGAAAAAGAGCATGGTAAAACCTATGTTCATCTTTCTAAAATTCAAGAGTATTTAAATTTATATGGAACAAAAAAATTAACAATTTATTAATATATAATATCTATTAAAATAAAAGATGAGTAAACAGGGAGTAATAAGATCCCCTTATAGTAGGTGGCCTGCTACATCGGCATCAAGTTGAAATTCTATAATGCTCCAAAACGAAGAAATTGTGTCATTTATAGCAAGGAAGTTCATTTTTATCATTTGGAAGATAATTCAAAACATTAAGTTGATAGGAAGTTGGCGCTACTTCTTAAAGGTAATAAATTTTATTTAAGGAATAATTACCTTTAATATCCTAAGCTAGTCTATCTACAGTGTAAATGGTTATTATTGATGACTTTAGTATATTTATACTGCGTAATTCATTAATTCAAAGCTATAAAGAGATAAAATTTCTTTATAGCTTTTTTGATTACTAAAAACATTTAAAAGTTTTCGCGACAAACACATAGTAACTTCATACATAGCACAATTGTGCACATACTTTTTAAGTATTTAACTTCAGTCATTATATATATCCTCCTAAAAAATGCTAATTAGTTTCATAATAATTTCTAAAACGTAAATATCCAATGCCCTCTATATAAGAGTAACCTTGTGTTTGTAAGTCTCCTATTACTTTATTAGGCTCCTCATATTGAATTAAATCGGTTAACAATAGAAATTCAATAAAAGAAACATCTACGTCATGATAAAACCCATTTAAGATCTTTATCTCTAGTTCGCTAAATTGGATACCATACATTAAATTGTTTACCAATTTTTCAGTAATCAAATCCCCGAATTCTTTAACAGGCTTTGGGAGATCCAATTTTTTTCTATCATCATTTTTAATTCTTAAATCTAAAATTAAATAATCAACTTCTTTGGAGGAAAGTGCTTTAGTATCTTGAATAGGAAATTGCGGTCTGGTATTCCTTTTAAAAAGGTCTTTAAGGGATTTCAAAAAATCACTTCCTTAACATGGTTGTAAATGAAAATATATTATTTTGGCTAAATTAGATGAGATGGAATTCAAGTTGATGGTGTTTATTGTTAATGATGTTCTTTTTTTGTTTCTTAGGGATACTTACATCAAAAGTAATATCTGGAGCAGAGTCTAGGGTGAGTTTTAAGAAGTCTTGGTCTATGTGGCCTGAATCTAAATTGATTGGTTCTAATTCTCCATAGCAAAATTCATGGATCGTACCATCATGACCATATAAAAACCAGCGGGAATCTTGTAAAAATTTTAGTCTAATATCATGAATGCCTAAAGCTGAGATTATTTGTTCCTGTACATCATTGATACTCTCTAAAATTGAAACATTTGTAGTGGAGTGTAAATTGTCCCGCAAATGTACTTCGATGCAATTGGAATATTTCACTTTAATTAACACACGTGTTTTTGCAGGTTGGTTATTTTTTTTGAGTTTTAATACTAGTATTTTCGCACCTATTTTCTTAGCGTCTTTATCAATCAATTTTTGATTTGAATTGTTCATTTTTTATCCTCCTTGTCTAATCATATTATTTATCTTTTGGATCCTTTTTCATAAACTTTGATCGGTTAATTCTTAACTCTTCTTTTAATATAACAACCTCAGAACGAAGGAAAATAGTACATTTTTCTTCAGACTTAATAGGGATTAAACGCCCTTCTTTAACCAGAGCTTTAACTCGTGCGTTAGAAACTCCAAGAAGTGCAGCTACATCTTTAGTTATCATGAGCTCTTGTGCGAGCCATTTCTTTAGTTCCGGTGTTATATTCATTCGCATTCTTTCTCCTTAATAGACACAAAAAAGTGAAGTAATGTAATACCTTTGTTTTATATTAACATAAAGGGTTGCCATATGGTAATAGTTTATTTTTAATTTTTAGATTAAATAGACTTTTCTGAAATGTAGTTTGATGTTGTACAACATAACATGATAAAATTATGTTAATAAATGGTTGCTATACGGTAATAGCTGTATAAACTTTGATTATAATAACTAGTATTAAAAGGGATATTATTAATGAATTACGAAATGATTGTATATCTATAGAATTTGAACTTCCTCCACTGTCAATTCGTTTAAGAGTGGAGGATTCCTAAGTAGTGAGTTCTATCGAACGCTAATTTATTAGGCTAACCCCGCAGTCCTTGCGGTTAGAAGTCTTATCGCTTCATTCTTTATATTGATACTTGCGTTAATATCCCTATCATGGTGTGTATGACAAGAGGGACAGTTCCATTCACGTAGGTTTAGATTTTTAACGTCTTTGTTTTGGTATCCACAACTAGAACATAATTGGCTGGAAGCAAATGTTTTCGATACGACAATGACTTGTTTGCCGTACCATTTTGCTTTATATTCCAACATGGTTCGAAACTGTGACCAGGAAACCTCACTAATTGCTTTTGCTAATTTATGATTCTTTAACATATTCGATACTTGCAAATTCTCTATACCGATAACATCGTGGTTTTTGATGATTTCAGTTGAGATTTTATCCAAGTAATCTTTTCTAGCATTTGAAATGTATTCATGAAGTCTAGCTACCTTTACTTGCTGTTTATTCCAACGAGTAGATCCTTTCGTTCTTCTAGAAAGAACACGCTGTGCTTTCGCTAACTTAACTTCTAATAAGCGAAAAAACTTTGGATTTTTATAGGTTTTTCCATCTGACAAAATGGCGAAATCTTTTAGTCCCACATCTATTCCGATGTAAGAATGTGTTTTCGGAAGTTCTTGTATTTCTGTTTCAACTAACAATGACACAAAGTAGCTGCCAGAAGGGTTCCGTCTAACTGTAGCGTTTACAATGCGTCCCTTTACTTCGCGACTTTTGGCAAATCGAATAAGACCTAGTTTCGGTAACTTTATTTTGTTTCCTACAACAGCAATGTTTTCATTAGTTTGTTTTGTGGTATAAGATTGTACGTTGTTCTTCTTAGATTTAAAGCGCGGAGCACTGTTTTGTTTTTTGAAAAAACGTGTATAAGCATCCGCAAGGTTGCGAACGGACGACTGAATCGCAATACTATCGACTTCTTTTAGCCAAACAAACTTTTTTTTCATAGCAGGAAGTTTGGCAGAGCATGTACCATATGTCAAACCTTTCCCTGTCTCTTTGTATGCGTTATCCCATAGAGATAGGAAATGATTAAATACAAAACGGGAACAACCAATCGTTTTATTGATTAGGCTCGCTTGTTCTTTATTTGGATAGATACGAAATTTATATGCTTTATTGATAATCATTTGTTTCACCTCCATTTCGATATATGTGTATTATAAACTGAACATACATTCGATGTGTAGTGAAGTGATCATGACAAATTGTCAAGTAACAATTTACTATCTGTTGAACAATAAAGAGGGCATCCTGCCATTGCTTGTACCAAGTTAATCCATCTTCTGCCGTCTCACTTTGCGTTCTTTGAGTAAGGGGTTTTTTTGGCTAAAATAATAACAACATGTTTGGTAGTAATGCAAAATATGCTTATATATCTTGTGTTTATTTCGTGAAATACTTTAGAAAGGGGATATAATTATGAGAGTATTTTTATCAAGAGATGCAGCGCTGAAAATGGATTTAAGACAACTCGAATTAAATACTACGTATGCACTTGTAAATTATGGTGAACCAAAAACTGCTCTTATGAAGAAGGTTCAAATGAATATTACTAAAATTGAAGATATGAAACTTAAAGTGGAAGTTGTTGAAGAGAGAGAAGGACCAAAGGTGTATGGTTTTTCAATTAAAGACTTTTTTGATGAATTAGTCAAAGGAGTGGAAAATCATCCGAAATTTAATCTAACATACTATGACATTGATGGTACTAAAGCGATTGTTTCTTATGATTTCACTCTTAATTCAAAGACATCTGATATGGAGATTAATAAATTTATCGATTTTATAGAAGGGCAAATTACTGGAGTGCATTTAGAAGTTTTTAAAGCTTTTAATTTTCCAGCAAACAAACCAAAGAATAGTTAAAAAGGTTGTAAATAAATGAGTGGCAAAGGGCATTGTTACAATGACCTTTTTTTGCTTGAATAAGTATGTATCAATTATTTCGGATTTAAAAAATTTTAGGGTGTCGATAGGTTGTAAAATATTATGTAGTCACATATAGGAGCTGGGTAAATGAAAATAGTTGCATGGAATGCAGGCATGGCATTTAGGAAGAAAATCGATAAAATATTACCGCTTAAAGCAGACATATTGATAATTTCAGAGTGTGAACAACCAGAAAAATGGGGGCAGATTGATAAAGAAAAAGGTATTTATAAATTTTTATGGGAAGGGGATAATCCAAACAAGGGTATTGGAATAATTACTTTTGATAAAAGGTATAAAATCGAAATCCATCCTGAATATGATAAGTCTTTCCGCTATATTGTTCCAATAAAAGTCTCTGCTGATAACCAGGAATTTATAATGTTTGCTGTTTGGTCACAGAAGGGTGAAAAACGTTATAGTAGTTACATAGGTCAAATATATTTAGCGTTAGAGAAATATGCTTCTTTGCTAAAGGAGCCATGTATCATTGTAGGGGACTGGAACAGTAATAAGGTATTTGATTATATTAAAAGAGTTAAGACACATTCTGAGGTTATTGGATTTCTTGAAGCATTTGGGATTAAGAGTGCATATCATCAATTTTTTGAGGAAGAACAAGGTGAAGAGTTGAAAGCGACCCATTATTTTAGAAAAGAAAAAGTGAGACCATTTCATATTGATTGTCTATTTGCTTCTGATATATTCCTTAACAAATTAGAATCTATTGAAATAGGTTCCTATGAAGAGTGGATTGAGTTTAGTGATCATATGCCACTAAGTGCTGAATTTAATGATTAAAAATAATTTTATAGTAACTTAAATTAAATTGGGGAAAATTGAGTTTTTTTGATTGATCTTTATTTTAAAATTAACAACAAGAAAAATTAATATTAAGCATTGAAAGAATGAAATTAAAATACAGATAAAAACGGGTATCCAATCTCACAACCAGAAAGTGAAATCAAGGCAGCCTGAAACATTAAAGAAGATAAGGATGAATAGATGTGGACAAAGAAGTAAGGAGATATAAAATTATTTTAGGTATTATATTTGGACTGATATTAGTATGGGCTGTAACTACAAATAGTAATGTTGATAAAATAGAAGAGGGGTATACACATCAATTAGACTTTGAAAACAAGTTAAAAGAATACTCAAACAGTATGATTTTGATTGAAGATTCACAGATAGAACATCGTGATAAAGAAAACGATAATATATATAAAGCAAACTGGAAGGGTTTCGAACTATACGCTAAAGTGGGTAAAAGCGATTGGGTATCGAACTCCGTATCAGTTGCAACAAACAAGAAAGTATTTGAGGATAAAACTTCATATAAGCAATACCGTAAACTAATGGAATGTGTGATTCGTATCGCAGACCCTAAACTAACAATAGAGGAGATTGATAAGTTAATAGCAAAAGGGGTAGACGAGAACGAGTCACCAAACACATATGATTTCGGATATGATAGATATGTAGGGAAAGATAAGACAATTAACATTAGTTTTATTATAACGGATAGAAAATGATTTAAAGCTGTTACTGATCTTCTTCGAATAATCTTTTAAGCAACCAATTTATTTTAATAAATTGGTTGCTCAGTGCGACATTGATGTCGTGCAATTTTAATCCGAATGTGGATTTGAAATATGGTTCAATCGTTTTTATCAATGTACAACCGTTTTTAAAAACGATTAACTGTTTATAGGGGAAATTTGTTAAAGTATTTTGAGGGCAAGTTTTGATTAAACTTTATTTCAAATTAAAGACTAATTCGCATTATATCCGAATTCACGTGTACCTAACTTTTCCTTGTAAATATTTTCAATATCTAGTATTTCATCATTCGTAATTGTTTTGGGTAAAGTACGTAATATCGAAAAAAGAAAATCCTGTTTATGTTCAGGATTATTTTCTAATAGCTCAATTAACTGCTTATTACCTCCATGTCCAGTTTTAGCATAAGATTCCCATCTGCCCCATATTCCGCCTTTACCTATTCCACCAGGTGCATTTGCTTTACCTACATATAACTTCCCTGTTTTTTTATTTAAAATTACATAGATTCCTGCTACTGAGGAAAGCATTTTACACCAAGTGGAGTTTACATCAGGGTTATCGTAAAGGCTTTTTAAATCGTTGTATGTAAGTGAGAAATCAAGAAATCCTGGAAACTTACGAATTGCTCCTTTTTGAATAATTTCTATGATATCAAATTGTTTTCTCTTTCTGACTGCCTTTACCTTTTTTAGTGGAGCAAACCACATATGAAATGTTCTCTCTGACCAATTAATAATTATTCGATCCTCTAGTTCCTCAAAGCCTGTAACTTTTTCCATCTCATAATAGTATGCATTACCCTTTTTGTACTCAGGTTTCATCCATTCATAATATTTATCAGCAATGAATTTTTGGGGATTGGCTTTACCTAACACCTTGTAAACACCGATAAATACAGCTTTTTTACCTTCTTCAAAGTCTAGGAAACTAACTACATATTCACAGTCTCCAAACACATCATCTTTTTGGTGTTTCTGGTATAACTCTATTTGTCCTTTTTCATATAAATCAACAACATCAATTCTACCTTCATCTTTATGTCGAACGATTTTAATGTTCTTAGTTAAATCTAAGCCGTAACTTGCTAACATATTCTCTACTGTAAGCATAATTCCCCACCTACTAATATGATAGTACTATTAGGGGAAAGAAACATCATAATTTTTTACTGATAGAAGTTCTATTACAGGTGCAGTAGACGGATATAATAGCCCAACTTACTGCTTCATTTGTAACAGTTGTTTTTGCCTGCAGTGGTTCGTAATATGCTAGATTACACTTGACTTAAAATTCGATTTATACTAAATCAAATTGAATTATTTTAGATTTATAGTTAAAATGTAAGTATACTTTTTAATTTTATTTTTATATCTACAAATATCAGCGGTCTTTCGGACTGAGATTTAAGTTTAAAGTGCTTAATATCTTTATCCGAGGACCGCTTTTTTGTGGTATTAAAAAGTAAAAATATTAAAGGGAGATGTAATTATGAGTAATATCGGTAACAAGTTAAGAAGTGGCTTTTTCGCGACGCCAGAGCAACAAGGAAAATATCTAGTTGAACTATTCAATAAACCAAAAGGGTCAATAAATATTTTGATCCAACTTGTGGCGAAGGGCGAATATTAAAGCAAATAGTCAAGCGTTTAGATAATGATGAAAATCAAATAAAAACATACGGAGTTGAGGTAGATCAGGCTCGAAGCAAAGTTGCTATGGAATTACTGGATTACTGCAGTAATGCAGCTATTGAGACAATGGTAGTACAGCGAAATGTCTTTCAGCTTATTTATTTAAATCCACCTTATGATTTTGAAATGCTTGGTGCAGATGATGTAGAAGGTGCTAAAAGAAAGGAATTTATTGGCTATTTTAAAGGGCTCGATAGTAGTACAGGAGCATTTACTTTGGAATCACATGATGAAAGTTTACTAGCAAGAGGTATTGGTACTAAAAACTTACTATTGATTGAAAAATATCAAGTAGATGTATTGGGACGATATAATAAGGTCGGGAATGAGGAAAGACAGGATATTAAGATACAACAGAACTAAAAACGAAAGCAAGTTGTTACAAATGACTAAATATGAACGTAGAGAGCATTTAAAGTAACTTCATAAAGAAAAGTAAATATCTTTAAAAACATGCCCTTGTTGCCAAATAAGAAAGAAAGTGCGGACACGTAACTACGTTTGTGTGTGCGGCTACGAAGAACACTGGGACATTCACGGTGCCCGCAGCATTTGGCAAAAGAACTGTACAGAAAGATGTGTCATATCCCGGAAGAAACGAAGAGAAAGTATTTGTGGATTGCGTAAGCAAAAAGTAGTAGACGGTGTGTTCTCACCCTTCTGCATGTGCAGAAGGTGCTTAGTCAAATGAAGAAAAGGAGTCCTTGCATAGGTGCAGAGAGGAGATGGGAAATCTGCTCCTCATCGGACCTTGTCTATGTTGATGCTAAGAAATCCCCACTTCAAGAGGAAGCGAGTAAGTGGGGGAGGTTCATAGCGAATTATTTTTGTACTTAAATCACTTAATCTCTAAAATCATTGTTAGATCGATTGCATAATTCGTGCGAGTTCTTTTTCTAAAGCAGCGGGCTCGTTTGCATAATTGTAAATCCCTAAAAACTTCTCTATAGCCTCTGGATGGGAACTGATTAGCTTGTTGACAGCATCCTGTTGTTCAGATATGCGTTCATTCTTTGAAATTTGGCATCCCATGTGAAACCGAACCATAAACTCATCTTCTATTGCCTTTTGATATTCTTCAGACATTTGATTTGATTGATCGAATTGTCCCTTATATTTTGATAGAATATTGGATAATATACGTGCTCCACATATAGCATCATGGATACCCTGCGCCATGCCAGGATCTTTAAAACAAACTGCATCTCCAACCAACGCCCATCCTTTTCCCATTCCTTTATACCAGTAATTATCATATCCGAGAATGCCTTTGACCGGTTCTACTAGTTCTGCATTTTTTAAACGCGCCCCAATTGTTGTATTTGGAAAGTTATCTGTAAAGAAATTGCGTAGACAGCTTTCCGGATTTAATTTCAACCGTTCTATCAATTCCTTATTTTCTAATGGGAAAATGCCGACAATTACATATAAATCATCATTCGTCGGAAATAGAATGGCTGTGTTATCTTTTATCTTGTATACTTCAAATTTAGGGACATTATCGTGGCGAAATCCAGAGAAATACCCGAAATAGATGCCGACTGTTGCCGGAATACTTATTTTGAGTTCACTTTTTACCAGCTTGCGAATAATAGAGGATCGGCCGTCTGCCCCGACTACCAGGCTAGCTAAAAATTCTTGTTTCTCGTTGTCGCCGTTTAAACCTTTCACGCCTATCACTGTTTCGTCATCACGGATGACATCCGTCACACGAAATCCTTCTAAAACAGTTACATTCATTTGGGATTTGGCTTGTTCAAGTAGAATATGATCGAGATAAGTTCTTCTAATACAATAACAACTTTCCTCTCCGTAAACCTCAGGGATGAGACCTTCTATCACGGTATCCTCAAATTGAAATTTAATATCCCGTACCGGCGGTACTTTTGTTTCCAATAACTTGTCCAGGACACCGGTTTCTCGAAGAAGTGCGACAGTATTATTGAAAAAGGTATGGGTTGATAATGTGTCACTTGGAAAATTCGCTCGGTCCACTAATAACACATGGAAACCTGCCTTAGCAAGATAAATTGCCAGGGTAGAGCCGGCACATCTAGCACCGGTAATGATGACATCATACGTCTTATTCATTGTATCACTCCATTTTTAAGTACAATTATTAACTTGCTTATCCGTTAGTAGAGTTCTAAAGTTAATGCCCCTACGAGTTAAAGTAATGGGGAAAATTGATAAGAATGCACTACATACATAAAGTATGGAAGCTAAAACGAAATAAGTACAGAAAAAATTGGACATATGACTTACAATTTATATACATTTATATAATCATAATGAAGCAAAAGACGCATTATTTAAAATAATATTTCGCAAGACTATAAGGAGTATCGTCAGCATTTCGGAAAAAACTATGTTCTCCAAAAAATACAAAAAACCGTCCATCAGGACGGCTTTACTTTTTACATAATTGTCGTTCTCTTATAATTTAAAGTTAAAAGGAGTAAAAAATGAATACAATTAATAAAATCTTAAGCGATTTTGCTGATATAAATGCAGACGAATATGTAAGTAATTATTATGAGGTTAGTATTATGTCAG
Source organism: Bacillus sp. FSL W8-0519 (assembly GCF_038005585.1). Taxonomy (NCBI): domain Bacteria; kingdom Bacillati; phylum Bacillota; class Bacilli; order Caryophanales; family Bacillaceae; genus Bacillus; species Bacillus sp. FSL W8-0519. Next base: position 136,577 of record NZ_JBBOTL010000002.1, on the reverse strand, counting down.
AAAATAAAAAGGACAATATTTTTGAACTAGCCAAAAACGCGACATACGCTACTAGTAATGACATATTAGAACTTATTCGCTTGAAAGAATGGAAAAAAGAATTTCTAATTTGCCAATATCCCAATGGAGAGTCTTCTTGGTTTGGGAAAATACCGTACGGATATGATTTAAATGGAGTGACTCCCAAGGAATTTATAATACAGCAGTTATTAAATGTATTCAAACAAGAACCAGATGAGGTTTATTGGATTAAATTAGATCCAGGAGGTTATTATGCATGCTGTTATGAAGAATATTTGTTTAGGACAGACAAAGGTATTTATTTTTTTAGTATGCAAGTACACGATTGAATAATCGGGATTTAAAATATAGTTTTATTCATAAAAAAGATCGATAACCTAATAATAAAGAAGAAGTCTCCATGTCAAAGGAATAAGAATTAAATGAAGAATACAGATAGTCCAAGTGAATTTTGTATTTTTCTTAATTCCTATTATGTTTTTGAAAATAAAGTTAAAAAACCAAGCCCCTAAAATTGTAACAGTTAACTCAAAAGTCGTAATTATCCATTCTAATATAGTATGTTCTACATCAGGAGAAGCGCCAGCCATACCAAGAACAACTATAACTGGAAGTGAGGGTATGTAAACAAGTAAATAAGAAAAAAAGTAAAAAATATACTTTATCAATGTTTTTCCTTCCATAGAATCTACTCCTAAAATAGAAATAATAGTTAAAGGCGAATTATCAAACATACTCAAAAGTTACTCATGTTATATTTTAAGTATATAAAGTTAGTGCTTTTATCCATAAATGGAGACCTCTAAATAATGTTATTTTAGAGGTCTTCAATGGTGACATATCATATAATATCAAGAAGTGATAAGGAACTATAGCAAACAATTAGTCTGCATACATATCAGAAGGTAATAAGAGACTATAGCACAATTCAATCAATATTTTAAAATATATAATACTTAAAATAGGTGGTAATATACTATGAAATCATATCAATAGTAATAAGGAGCTATAGCTTAACCCTTTTAAAATATATCCATATTATAACAAAAAATGTAAATACACATAAGGGTCTGAATCTTCTGTTAAAAATAAATTGAATATGATGGTAGTAATTTATATAATGTATGTAAGACTTTCTTTTTTCTTTTTAAAATCCAAAAATACTACAACCCTTTCGGGGAAATGACTTTGTAAAGCAGCCTTGCTTGCAAAAATTCATATACCCGAAAGGGTTTTTGTGTTTAAAAACAATTAGGCTTATGCCATTTATATAGATATTTCTAAAAAGAAAGGATGAAAGTAGTTGTATATATTTGAAACGGAAGATTGAAGAAGGACAATTAGCGATAAATTTATTTGATTTTTGAAAAAATGTGAAAAGTAAAGAGGAATTTAATAAAAAAATTAAAATTAAAACATTAAGGGGGGAAATTGTAATGATAGGTGAAACTTTTAAAAATTTATTGTTAAGTTTGGCTGGTTTAATAGTGGGGTTGAGCGCCATATATTTAATAGTTAAATACAGCTTTAAATTAACAGTAGAAAAAGCTTTACCTAATTTAATAGCCTATGCTAGCTTATATTTACCAGGAGTTATAACATTTGGTTTAGTTGGATACTTTTCTAATTCATGGATTTTTGGAATTGTAATGGGTGTTATTGTTGAGGCAATTCGTTTCTATGGGTTAGGCAGAATACTAAATCATATTTCCTCTTCTTTAAGAGTGATGAAAGTGAAAATTGCTATAGCAAAAGCAAATAAAAAAGTAAATACGAAAAACAAACCTTTAGAGGTAATTGAAGCTGCTGAAGTTAATATTGAAAAAGAGAACATAGTACAAGAGCAACCAGTAATTGAATTGAAAAAAGAACAGAAGAAAATTATACAAACAGAAGAACCAGAAATAATTGACGATGCAGATGATGTAGAAGATTTAGATGAAATGGAAGGCTTAGAGCGTGTAGCGGTGCTGGAGCACGTAGAAATGGTCGCAGAAACTAAAGAAGAAAATGATTCTGCAGTTAAGCGTGAACGTAAACAAGCAGAAACTACACCGGATACACAGGAAATTTATGAACAACTACAACTAGTATTAGTTGGTGGGGATTTAGAAAAAAATAAAGAAGATATTAGTTTTGATTAATATAAGAGCTATCATCATGTTTAATGATGATAGCTCTTTGCATTTACAATTAAAAAGCTTTGTTATATGAGCTAACAACATCATTTCAAGAAACTATAGAAATATATGGTGATAATTGGTGTAATCACTTTTTATCCTGTATGATAAAAATGGAGATATTCCAATATTTTCATAGTCAATAATTGACCTAATAGAAGAAGAAAAAATTATTAATAGGAACGAAAAGGATGACAAAAATGGGAAGAAAAAGGAACTGGCATGGCGTAGATCGTGTTTTTGTTAAAGATTTTAAATATGAAATAGGATCACCTGAATCTCATGGACTATCCATAAATGAAACTAACTTTGCAGATTGGGAGTTAGAGTTATTAAGTGTAAGTGAAGAAGAATTATATTATTTTGAAGAAGCAAAACAAATAAAGGAGCCTATAGAATTTGCTATTTATATTCGATATATGAACCGTTTAACAGGAAAAGCGATAGTGAAAAGTATAGAAGAAAATACAATTGTAGTTAAGGGAATTACTGTTTTATATGGTTATAGATATGTATCACCACGTTAATAAATACTTTGTTCTTTAAACAGAATATGTAAAAAAACTTATGAAATAAAAGAGGTGATAAAATATGCCATTTTTCATAGGTAGTGCCAAAGCAGGTTTCACGAAAGTAAGCGGTACAGGAGAAGACATCGGAGTAGACGCGTGGTATAAGTATATGGGGTACAGAGAAAACAATAGAGACGTCATGCAACGTCACGAAGCATTTGTTGAAATGGCTCATGTAGAAGTGATAGAGAAATACGGTAAGGTGTATTGGAACACGATTGACAACAGATTAACATCTACAGAGAAGGAAGCAGCTAGGGATACTTTACTGAGGGCAGATAGATGTCTGAGAGACTACGGTTACGGTTTAAAATAAACTACAAGGGGAAGAAAAATGGGGAAATATGTGAAAGACCAAAAGGTAGTTGCCTATACATTACTAGGATTAGCACCATGTACAGTAGTAAGAGTGGGTTGGTTCTTTATTATGGTAGAGGAAGAGGAAACGAAACATTTATATTCTGTTACAAAGAAGAAGCTAACTCCTATAGAGGAAGAAGCGCATTACTTAGTAGAAGAGAGTATTGATGAAGACGGTGTATTCGATATAGGTAGATTGTTTGCTAAAATAGAAGCAGAAGACATGGAAGTTGCAAAGAAATCATTTGAAGAAAATGAAGACTTCAAGAAATACGAAGATTTTCATAATCCATCAGAAGGGAAACTGTATGGTGGCGAGTACTATACAACAATCAAAACAGGTAAAGAGCTACTAGAACAATACTTTAATCGTGAAGAGCTAGAGCGTAATGGTACTAATTAAATTAGATGTAAAAAACGTTAAAGGTAAAATCTCATTTATGATAGATATATAGACTGAAAAATTTTATATTTCATTATTGGGAGGACAATATTATGGATTTGGTAAACAAATTTTTAAACGGTTTGAAAGAAGCCTTATCAAGAGCTGATCTCGAAGCGCTAAATAAAGCATACGGTGCTACAAAAGAGGATATTGATATATTAAGGACGAAATATCCAAATTGTCCAGAATCATTAATTTCTTTACTTGAAAATATCGATGGTACATATTGGCGGAAATATGGAGAAAACGAAGTCTCGGTATGTATTTTAGGTTCAGATGTTGAAGAGTATCCGTATTATTTGCTTTCTACACAGGAGATGATTGAAAGTTCAAAAGAAGGAGAAGACGTCTCCTATCTTTTAGAATACCAAGATGACGAGGATGCTGTTGACCCTAAGATAAATCCAGAAGGACTTCTCCCTGGCACGTATATTCACTTTTCAGACTGTATGAACAACGGTGGAACATCAAGGCTGTATATTGATTTTAATCCTTCTGAGGAAGGGGTATGTGGTCAAATAATTCGTTTTTTACACGACCCCGATGAATATGAAGTGATTGCAAACAGTTTTGATGAGTATTTACAAAATCTAATTGATTGTAATTTTAATTTTCTAGACGAAGAAGAATCTCAATAATTTGTTAAGAATCATACTTAAATTAACAAGAGCTCTAGTTGAAATAGATTTAAATAAATTATATCTTTCATAAATAAAATAAAATAAAATAAAAACACTGTCATATATTTTGCGCAGTGTTTTTATTCAATATTAAATTGTAAATTAAAAGAGGGGTGTGTAGATGGTAAATGTTGTAGTTCGTATAATTTTGATTCAAGTCTAAGAATACATTTATTCTTATCTTCTTTCCATTGGCTATATTTAATACGAAGTACAGAAACATAACCAGCCTTTTTCAAATAAGCATCACGCTTTTTATCATGTTGAGCATTATGAAAAATATCTCCATCACATTCAATAACAATTCGTTTGTTGTTTTCCAATAAAACAAAGTCTAATCTATATCGTCCTTCCTTTACTTGTGATAAAGGGTAGTAGCCCAATTTCACAAGGCAGTCAAAAACTTCTCTTTCAAAACGATTCCCACATTTTTCACGATTATGTTTGATTCCTATATCTCTTTGATCCGTGCGTTGTTTTGGACTAAATTTCAATTGTGCATTTTTAATAGCAAAAGCTATTCCATAAATAAACAGACAGATTATAAAAAATGTGAATAACAATTGCATCGTCCTTTCAGAGATAATGTATTATAACCGATATTATTCATACGTTGCTACAAAACAAGTATTTAAGTTTTTGCACAAGTATTTTCCTCTTTAGTATTACCCACGCCTAAACCAGATATAACTGTGAATTTAAAATATAGATTTCCTTTACATTGTTTATTAAATTAAGTGTGTATTTGTAATAAAGTTCGATAATTTATATTAAAGTTCGATAAGTTTTTTTATTTACTCCCTACTTTAATAGCTCTTCGCATTTCTTCTCTTAAATTAATTAACTTTAGCATGTTTTCTTTTATTTCTTTGATTACACTCTCGTTAATATTAATTTCTAGTTCTTCGAAATGAGAAAAATCAAATGGGTTGAATTTACCTTGCTTAACATGACACATAAATTCTGTACCATCCTTTAGTGTGATTTCAGCTGAACCATCTCCAACCCATCTAGTATCATAAAAATCAATTGTACCTTGACTAAAAGAACTATATTTCTCTATTTTCTCTAAAAAAGGCTCTAAAATTTCACTTCTCTTTTTATAAGCCCAATCTGGATCTGACCTTTCGCAAACCTTGTTTTCACATATATATTTTGATTGTCCATAATCCCCTTCTCAAACAGTAGAACCACATAATTTTTTATAAAGCTACAGATACCGAAATGGATTATAATGATGCAGAGGCTTTAATAGATTTTCATTATAAGTTACTTTTATACGTAACATACAATGGAAATGGTGTGTTATGCTAAGCTATATAAGTGTCAGTGGAGGGGAGAACGTATGGAGAGTGAATTTCTAGTTAAAATAAATGGTGAGGGGCAAACCTTAGAATCAATAGCATCTTTATATTTAGGATTGATAAAAGATGATTTTAATATGACAATTGATGAAATGGCTGATTATCTTAGTTGTAGTTATGATTATGTCCAAAAGAATATAGCGCCATACGTCCATCATATATATATCAACTTCGTAGCAAATAAGGCGTTAAATCAACATGGAGATAAAAGTAAATATATAGATTTGTTCACGAAACGTAAGTTATTTTCACGCATAGGATTTCAGCAATTTGTATTGGAAGAATCGGTTCTACTTTGTGATCGGGAACGATATTATTTAAATGAATTAAGCGCCGCAGCTAGAGAGAGATTGGAAGTAATAGTTAAAAACAAGAGAAAGAAACTACTGTTGCAAAAGGATTTGAGGTTATAGCGCTACAATAAGCGAAAAAATTATATTCAGTAGGAGAATTAAAAAGTAGAGTTACTAAAAAATTAGCAATTAGTGAATTGCCTGTAAATTTATATAGTCTCAAAGAATTAGTGGAGGATATAGAAGATTTAAATATGAAGTTCCGATATAAAGTAATGGTATATCGTTACCTGAAGAGTCAAGGTATTCCAAAAATACAAATGCAATCTTTAATACGATATAGAAAAGAAGATTTGGAAAAAAAAGCGGTGTTTTCGCTACCGTTAGTGGTAGATAAAAAAGAAATACTATTAAGTGTTGAAAAAAATCTAAAGAAAAGGATTTTGAAATCTTAAAAAACGAGAAGGATTTGAAATTAAAAAGTGATGCGATTATAAATCTAGTAGACAACAGGAGGGAATTGGAGTATTTCTTGAAGTGGGAAAAAGCACCCGCCACTATCAGGTGATGGAGGTTAGTTTCGAATTTTGAACCGGAGCTACAAGAGGATTTAAAGGAGATTGAGGTTAAACTTAGGACTCATCTTATACGTAAATACGGAATATCTTTAACAGTATTTGTATTTGAGAGGTTAATGTTCTTGATTCAATGGTTCTTAAATGTAATAGGTTTATCAGAAGAAGAGTTCTTTAAAGAACAAATGTTAATAAATATTATTGGTTTGTAATTGTATCCTAAAATCCCCTCAAAATTTCTTGATTCTAACTTATACTTTTCTCAACATATATATGTATTGACTATGTTATGATTATAGTATAATACTTTAATTTCTAAGGAAGGGTAAGTGATAAATTTGAATAAAAACAACTTATGGATAGCGTTAGTTTTAAGTTTTTTAATTGTTGCACCATTTTATTGGTTTCTTCCAAATACTTCGCTATTCCTGGTTATTATAGACACATTAATTAAATTTACTTTATATTTTTTAGGAATATTTTTAACTCTTAACTTAATAAAATATTTAAAAAATCAAACAAACCATCAAAAACAAGTTATTAAGCTCCTTAATGAAATTAAAAATACAATTAATCATAAAGAAAAATGATTTTTTAAAAATATATAGAATAACGATAAAGGAACAGGAATATATCCCTGTTCCTTTATCGTTATTCATATGTTTAAAAATTCGAATCTTCCCAAGCGCGATCATTTCCAACACGAATATATAAATATTGAGTACTTGATCTACCGTTACTGTCTGTAAAGTTAAATTTCACGCCTCCATAGGCTGAATAACCACTTTTTTCCCAAGTTCTAAATACACCTTCTGTTTCTATAGAGTAACTACCATGAACATTACTTAGAGTACGTCCCCAAACTCGATCTAATTTATCATATGCACCATTGTGATTACAATAATCTGCATAATATTGAACTATAAAGTTTCCATATGATTGACGCCATACCTTTGCACCTTTTACACAAGAATAACCTGAACCGTTCGTCCAAGTCCCACCAGTAATACTATCTTGAGGTCCTTTTATTCCTTTTATCGGTTGAACTTTACTAGGTTGCACTTCATTACCTTTTTCATCAAAAAACTTCGCTTCACTATAATCAATTCCCGTCTCTTCTTTTGAACCATCTGGAAAAGTTGTTAAGGTAGCTGATTCACCTATTCTTTCTTTTTTCCCAAGTGATTTCTTTTCAGGATTAACGTTATCTAAAGTTTCCCCATTATTTACTTTTTCTATTAAAGATTTTTGAACCTTAGTATCGCCATAACTTTCTTTAATAGATTTGATTTGTTCTTCTTTTTTAACCTCTATTGTACTTGCAAAAGATGAAGGTGCAAATGAACCAATAGCTAATGACAACGTAAATATCCCTGCTGCAATCTTACTCCTTAGTTTCATATTTCTTCCTCCCTATCCCTTAATTTTTAAAACAAATCCTACCAGTATTATACAACTTTTACATCACTTAGCAGAAGTGTTAAAAAGTTGAGAAATAATATACAGAATATTTTGTTTTTAATGAAAGTCATTTCCTCCTAACAATAAGAAACATATACCTTCTCCAAAATGTATACATGGAAAGAAATTTTCGCTTATCAAAAACTATATTTAAGTAACTGTTAAAGGTAACTTAAATATCAAACCACTTAAAAAAAGGGTGTTTTATCGGTACCAAGTAAGGTAGGTAATCCAAAATATCATTTTATATTTTTAATATTCTGTCTTTTGTTGAAAAAACTGGATTCTGAAATCGTTTGTAATAAGTTATGTTATCTTTATAGTGTGAAATGTCTTAATTTTCCAGACGTTCAAAAACATTACAAGGGGAGATTGTTTATGAAAAAACAATTAGGACTAGCTTTAGTATTAGGATTAACAATAGCTGCATCGCCAACTATTAGTAGTGCAGAAGTGCCAGCAAATCCTGTTGTAGCACCACAAAAAGAAATGCTTAGCGAAGAATTAATTAAAGAAATAAAAGACAATTTCACTATAGGTGGGATTTCAGAAGAAACTCAAATAAGGTTGATTGAAAAGATTAAAAGAGGAGAAGTATTAGACGCTGAGGATCCTGAAAAAGTAGGAACTGGAATTACACAATCTAAAGAATATTTAGATGAAAATGGTGTATTTTGTACAGAAAAGAAAACAACATATTTAGATGGATCTGTTACGTTAGAAACTATTACAGGTGGTACTGTTGAAAAGGTTAAAGCCACAGATAAACAAGAAGTCATTTCAGGTGGTACTTCTACTACTGGTTCAGGTTATGTTAATTATTATGGTCGGTCAGTTTCTCGTTTAAGCGGATCGGTACGCTCTACTTTTAAAGCTGATTATTCACTTGTAAAAGGTGGTTATGATAGTCTTAGTAAAGTATATGCACCGAGTGTTACTGGTTTAATTAGTAAAAATGTTGGATTACCTACAATAGTGAGAGGTAAAGAAACTAGCAGTAGTAATGCATATGGTTATCTAGAATTTGAAGGAAAGACTACTTCAGGTGCTGCTTATAAATCGTATGTTCACAAAATATTTGTAGGGGGAGATACAGCTTGGGATTCTTGGTAAGAATTATGGGATTGAATAATGAAAATATCGAACCAGTAGATAAGCAAGAAATATTAGCGAGTGTTGAGTAGTTTTTGGAAGACGCAAAATAAAAGTAAGACTTATAATATATTGAAGAAAAGGACTCTTTTAATAAATCATGAGTCCTTTTTATCATTTAGAAGTGAAATTTGATCTGTAGTGTATGCGTTCATTGTGGATGTATGATAATCAATCCACTCTTCAACTGTCATGTTAGAATCTCTAGCGAACTTTTTAGCATATTTATGTACGGTTTTATTAGTTTCTTTAAAACCATATAGGTTAAATAAGAATTAAAGGTTTGATCAATCTTTTTTCAAAAGATAAGAATTAGTTGTATTGATATATCAGCACTTTTACTATATTTTTAATCAAACTTTTTTATAAAGCTACATTAAGCTACGCCCTTCACTCTGTTCCGGTTGTGGCATAATAAAACCAGTTGGGCAACGCGTTTCCCAACTGGTTTTATTATGTTCGTTATATATGTATTTCATTTAATATTAATAGTTTTTATTATTGGTTTAAAAATGTGAAATAATCATCTACATTAACCATGTTTAACTTGAGGATTAGAGTAGATTTTCCAGTTTTATTGAAACCAATGGATAACAATTCGCTTTCAATAGTCCCTTTTTTATATTCTGAATTTTCAGATAGTTTTTCTGTTTCGTTTTGAAATAAATCACCCTTTGTAAGGACAAAATCAACGTTGAAGTAAAACATTAGTTCATGCATTAGATGTCTGATTAACTGAGATCTAATCTCTTTATTTATAGTGGTCTCTTCCTGGATGTGTAATTTATGTAAGATGGCAATTCTTCCACTTATACACGCTTTTTTATAACTATTACCGTCTAAATACAATACTGGATCAGACCAGCTTAAATGAGGTTCATATAAATTTTTTGAGAACATATTTATGTCTGTTTTCTCACTCACTACCCAAGTGTCATCTAAAATATTTTGAAACTCATTAGAGTGGGATCCTGCTGCTGCGTATAAATCTTCAATTTGTTCATCAAACATATATACTATGATATTCCCCACTAAAGTAGGATTTCTCCCTTTCTTATCTGAATGAGTAAACTTCATAATATCAGTACTAATTTTCCAACTGATTAATGGGCCATTACTATCATTTTTTTCTAATAAAATGTTCTGAAGTTTATATTCCAAATCACTATGCATATTTACCCCCTAATTATTATTTCTATTTCATATTAACAGAATAGATTAAGTAATATATGATGAATTTTTCGACTTTTTCCGCAGGTGCAGATTCGAAAAAAGTTTAATCATTTTGAATAAAATGTAGCCTTATTTCGAATTTATAACTAATTAGCTTTTCAAAAGTTTTAATATCCTTATATAAATAATATAAAGATAATAGAATTCAATGTAAACTTACTATGCTTATAAAAATGTAAATATTTTATAAGGTTTCGTTTTTCATCTGTTTTAAAAGAATTAATGTAATAGGAGACATGTTACTTGAGGAAATTAGTCTATCTTATTTTAACTTTTATTAACTTACTTCTACTTACATCGCGAGGTGTAACGGAGGAGAAAAAAAGAGAGAAGCATTAATAGAGATTAAAGTATGGAAAGTTTAAAAGACACATACTCTGACAAGAGGTGTGTCTTACTTTTTGTATATGAAAGATGATTTTAAATTAAGATATAATTATCATGTAGGTGTTGGCAGATTTCAATAACCTTTTCTCTTGATAAGCCTAGTTCTTTAAATATACTTTCGTCACATATCTCAAGCTTTTCTAACCACTCAGGTGTTACTCCAGTTTGTGGTACCCACATTCCGAGAAATTTAAATGACATCAATTTCACCCTTTTTATTTACTTCTTTTTCCTGCATCAAATACTTCATCTAATATCTCATCTACTTTTTCAGTATTATTTAATAGTGAAATCACGCATATCACTGTCCTTTCGCTTATAACATGTAGTATTACGATTTCCGCAAAAGGAGGTTTTTATTCAATTATGGATGAGAAGGAGATTATATTTACGGTTTCAGAGGAAATATATGATCAGTTGGTAGAGATGGTAGGATATCAGAATTTCAGGAAAAAATTAAATGTTGAAGAAAAAGTAGATCTTGAAATATTGGTCAGAGGAATTATTTTAACTTTTTTAAAAAAGATTGAACAAGCCACAGAAATTGAAGAAATTAATATAAACTATTTGAAATTATTAGCTTCTGATACAGGGAACCCATTACGTAATAAATTGAGACAATATCTTAAGAAAATTGGTATGAAGCAAACAGAATTAGCTGCTATAACCAATATAAAAAAAGGGAATCTAAGCTTAATTGTAAATAATCATGTTCAGCCTTCGCTAGAAGCATTCTTTAAAATTTGGGCAGCACTACAATATCCACCTATTGAGGAATTATTCTATCGAGATAAGGATTAGAGTAGTTTTTATTTTGTCCTTAAGTTTTAAATTTAAAACTTTTTGATTTAATTTTAAAAATAAATGTCATAAAACCAGGCACAGGCGTAATAAATTTTACCAAATCGAGAAGAAAAGGTGGCATGACAATATGACTGGTATAGGGTTTCTTATAATGACTGTATCGAAGTTTGGAGTTGCGGGCGCTTTTACAGTTGGTGTTACGAAAGCGATAGACTATTTTCATACCTTTGATAAAAAGAATAAGAAACAAACAAAGTCTAAAGCGCCAGCTTCACCAACTCATGATTATGAAGCAATCAGAAAGGAACTTAACGAAGAAAATGTTTAGTAGTTAATTATTTTTTAAATGGGGTGTACTTATGTTAGAACATCACAGAATTGATGAAGGGCAAGGACATCCATTTTCCGTCGAACAAGTGGGAAACACATATAAAATAAAGTTTCATCAAAATCAGTCTGAGTATCAAAATGTTGAAAAAGAGTTTAATGAGCAACTTAAGAAAGTCCCTTTTCATGTAAAAAATCTAAAAAGGGAAGTGATAAACAGCAAAAAGAAGAAAAGGTACCAGTGGTTAGAATTAGCAAAAAAAAGTATACCAACGTTGAGTGGGATTCTCATGTACGCATCACCAGCAGCTGCTCAAACAGTATCGAAGACGGCGGAAGCAGTATTAATGCCAGCAGAAATGATACAAGTACTATTGGCTATTTTAATGAGCTGTATCATCATTGCAGTTGGAATTGCTCTAGTAGGTTCCGTATTGGCAGGAGTTTGCCGCATGTTTCGAAAACACAAGTTTGCTCAGGAATGGAGCAACGATATCATTCGCGGGTTAATTCAAGTATTATTAATGCCACTCGCTATATTTTGCATCATTTTGTTATTCCACTCACTGTTTGGAAATCTAAAGTGGTATATAGATCCTGCAAGGTACTTACCTACATTTCAAGAGGCTTTGGAAACCTTATTCCCTATGCAACCGTAGCAACATCTTTCCTAATGTTTCATGTGAAAGAAGCTTATGCTATGGAAAGTGCTGCTGAACCATGGGCGCCATTTGAAGATAAGTTTCAATTCAAACTACCTACTAAAACAGAAGATCCTGCTCCATTTTCATTTATCCCTGGAAGTAATTATTTTGAAAGTGTAAGTACTCTTTTAACAGATATTAAGTCAAAAGTAACAGGAATATCAGATGCAATTGATAGTATTGATTTGTTTATTAAAAATCTACCTCAACACATTTATAATGGCAGTGTAATTTTGCTAAATGAAATTTTTGAGTTAGTTTCAAACGTATTGTTAAAGTTACCGGCATTTCTGTTTGAAACGACAATTATTAAAGATCAGACACTTGTATTTTTTACTATTTCATTAATTTTAATCATGATTTTATGTACTATTAATTCGATAAAAATGATGCTTCGCAAACCACACACCCCTATACGAAAAATCCTTCACAGAATTCCTCTTGCATTATTACTAACTGGTGCTGCTCCTACACTTTTTGCAAAAGGTTTCTCCTTATTAAATCTATGTTCAGATGCAATTACTGGTATTGGTGTCAGTGAAATAAAAGCTGGTGAATTAGTGTTAAATGGATCTTTAAGTGTAATTAATTTAATTGCACTAATAGGTTTTGATTTACTACTTATTTCTACACTAATCCCTGTTTTATTAAAAGCAGGAAGGCGATGGTTTGATTTGATGTTGCTTGTAATAAGTACTCCATTAGCACTATGTACATGGATATTCGATCAACATCGGCATTGGTTTAACCTATGGTGGAAAAATGTTAAGCAGTTGTCTTTGATACAGCTTATACATGCTACATTTATTACTTTTATGGCAATTGTTCTATTTGCAACAAGGGGACTTATAGAACCAAATATGATTTTATTGAAAATCTTATTTATAATTGGTGGTTTCTATAGGGTCGCAAACCCTCCAGGATTTTTAAAAGGTTTTCAAGATAATGGTGATGATGTGTTTTCAATAGGAAAATCGTTAAAGAGCCATTTTACAAGAATTCCTTTGAAAGGAACAGTAATGAAGCTATGGAAAAAAGGAAAGAGAAAATAAATCGAATAGGGGGATCGGTAATGTTTTTTAAACAATTTCAACGTAGATTTACTTCTCAGGCTGATGTTTTATTATCGACAATCTATTCAATAAATACTTTTGATGAAAACACGGTTAAATATGTTTTAAATTGTGATGTGAATACAACAATAGGGTTTGAGAAAATCATTTATAAAGAAGGTTGTAACAACTATTTATCTACGCCAGTAGGAAATAACTTTGAGATAGTTCAGGAGCAGATAGATAGTAATTATGTTTTAGAACTAATCAGTGGTATGAACCTGTATGAAGTGTCTTTACAAAAAGGGAGTATATTTCCATTGAAGAATGACAAAGGGATATTTCAAAATATACAGAATGTACTGCAGGAAAGAGAAAAAATATGGATGCAATTTTTAACTCAGAAAGAGGATAAAGCAAAAGAAGACCTCATAGAGCAATACATTGACTATTTATCTGGAATAGCGAATCCATCAGATGCTTTGTTTAAACGGAAGTTCCAAAAATATGTTTATCAATTATTTAAAAGTATGAACTATCCATTAAATAAAAATTCTCAGGTGAAGGATATTGAAGCCAAAATAAAAGAGCCGCTATATCATTATCAATTAATCATTGGAATCTACGCTGAAGACACTTCGAGAAAAGATTATTTACAGCATGTAATTGCTAATTCATTAGAGAAAATTACTTATTTTAACCGCCTACAAATGTCTCCAATCGAAGAAAATGAAAATGTTATAGACGGTATAAAAAGCAGAAAGATCCATGTGAACCAAAATAAACAGTATATAAGTGAGAGTGAAATTTTGTCTTTGATTGTACAGCAAGAGAGACAAGAAAGTAAAAAAGATGTTATTGGTACGAATGAATGTACGATTATTGGTTCTGCAGTTAAGTCAGAAACAAATACAGTGTACAGTTCCGACTTTATGGAAAAAGTGATTGAACTTTTACCCTATACAAAAGAGGAGCGTAATACGCGTTTAGAAGCAGATGAGAATACATTAAAGATACTAAATGTAATGAGAGAACAAAATATTATAAAGGAATCGTGTGAAATTATCAAAATAGAGGAAGGGTCTACAATTATGCATGTAACTCTTTCAATTCCTTCTAATGTTAAATTTAGAGACATTAAAAAACATGTAGAGGATATACGGGTAGCTGTTGGTTTGGAGGACCTACAATTATCATCTGCTTCAGAACTGAACTCAATTATGTTTAGTTTTCCAAAAGAAAAACGAAGTGTTGTTTACTTGAGAGATATCATAAGCAGTTCCGAGTTTTTAACGTTCACAAAAGAGGCAAGATTACCTTTTATCATTGGTTTAGATGAACATGGAAAGCCACTCTTTGAGGACTTAACAGATACCTTACACATGTTAATAGCTGGAGCAACTGGAAGTGGAAAAACGTATTTTTTAATAGGAGTAATTTTGTCCTTATGTTTATTGAAAACGCCTTATGATTTGCATTTTTATATTATAGATCCAAAGCGTATTGATTTTAAGAAATTTAAGGATTTCCCACATGTTCAAAAAATAGTAACTGAAGTTGAGGAGTCAACAGCTGTCTTAGCTGCAGTAACTGAAGAAATGGACCGAAGATATGCATTGATGGAAGAATACGATATAGATGATTTAGTTGACTATAATGTATTACCTGATGTGGAAAAACTTCCGTATATTGTTTGTATTGTCGATGAATTTAGTGATTTAGTCATGCAAAACCCTGATGTGAAAGACTATATTGTGCGAATAGGCCAAAAGGCTAGAGCCGCAGGTATTTATGTGATTTGTGGTACTCAAAGACCGGAAGTAAAAGTTGTAGACGGGTTAATCAAGGCGAATTTACCAACTAAAATTGCCTTTAGTTGTGGTAGTTATCATGATTACAAAACTGTTTTTGGAAATGCACCAGGCGTGAAATTACTAGGAAAGGGAGATGCTTTATTAAAAAGCCCTGTCATGAGCGAAGAATATGTAAGGTTTCAAAGTCCTGTTGTTGACTTATCTAAAGGTAAAACTAAAGATATATTGCAAAGTATATGTGATTTGTTCCCATATGAGCGTCCAAAGAATGGATTAACCATTAAACCATTACCAACACCATATGAGCGGATAAAGACTTATATTATAGAAACAGGGGATACTGCAGTGACACGTGTAAAACAGGAAATGAAACTAGATGTTAATGTAGTTCGTAATATCATGGATCAGTTAGTTGATGAAGGCTTACTTGTAAAAACGGGAAAAGGTAGGTTTAAACTTTTAGAATTAAATGAAGAAAAAAATACGAAAATCCATTGATTATTTAAAGACAATTAAAGGGGGATTTTATTATGAAAAGTTTTGTCTCATTTACTTATAATGCTCCTGGGTGTTTTCGAAAAGAAAAAAAGCATTTTGATGATAATGTGTTAGCAGAGCGATTCGTATATTCTTTAATTGCTCAATCAGTTTCAGCGCTTTCTAATTATGAAGTAGAGAAATATATGCAAAGTGAAGAAGAAGGATTTGAGAAGACTATGGAGTATTTCTTTGATACAGAAGAAGGTTATTATTTGGACCTATTAATTGAAACACCCATTCCAAAAAGAGAATTGGATAGACTACTAATTTAACTCAGCTATGCTGAGTTTTTATTTATTGTAAAATGCTATTCTGTAAGGTATATCTGATCAAATTATATTTCAAAGTGTAGGTTTGCAATAAAGTTTAACCGTTTTGAAAAAAGATTAACTGCTTATAAAAAAGTCGTACCGTTTTCAATCCTTTTTATTTCCAAGTTAATGTGATATATTTATAACAATTAGTGCGAAATACATCACAAAGGAGAATTCACATGAAAAACAAACTGGCTTACTTGGGGTTTATTGGATTTCTAGGATTTCTAGGACTTTTAGGTCCTCATTCATTTTTAGGTGAAACATCATTTACATATTACTTTTTCGCTTTCTTCCCCTTCTTTTTATATGCAAAAGTTATACCAGATGAACTTTTTATCCTGCATGTTCGCATTGCTGCCACAAAGGCATTTTTCGTGGCATTAGTAATGGGTGTTTTACTAATCTTAAGTATCGTTATTTTTGCAAATGTACATGTAATCAGATTATGCGTTGTACTTGCAGTTGTAATACCATTAGGAACTTTTGTAATTAATTTAGAAATATTTGAACGTAGAGAAAAGAAAGGGATGCAAGATGCGACTTAAAACTCGAATGAAAGAATATAGGGTAAAGCTAAGTATGTCTCAAGAAGATCTAGCCAATGAGGTTGGTGTCCGAAGGGAAACAATTGGCAATCTCGAAAATGGAAAATATAATCCTTCATTCAAACTCACTTATGATATTGCGAAGGTTTTGAAAGCACCTATTGAAGTTCTGTTTTGGTTTGAAGAATAGGTTAGGTAAAAATATATTGTTGTAATAGATATGTCTATGAGTTTTGATTAATCTTTTTTATAAAAACTAGATTCGGATTTCTAACAAAAGACTCCATTTTGATTATTCTTTTTTCAAAATGGAGTCTTCTTATTTACCATATAATATGGGTTTGTGGAGTTTTTTTGATTAAACTTTATTTCAAATCAACACAAAGTAACGCTAATGATTGTAGAAAACTCACTTGTATAGACAAGAAATGGTGATTTGTGTAAAATTTAGTATATGAATCAAAGCATATAAAGAATTTAACAATTTTGGAAGAGAATAATTTTTTACTATAACATCTATTAATTTGATTAAAAAAATAAATAAAATAAAAGATTTTATAAAAATAGTTATATATCTTTAAGTATAATTTGAAAAAATATAGGAGTGTTACTTAATGGCAATTGTTCGACAAGGTGAAGTTTTAGAGGTAGGAAAGAAAATAAGTGGTAATTTTAAAGATGGTTTTAAATTTAATAATGGCATCGCCAATAAACATATTATTGATCCAGATGTATGGAGTATGAATATAAGAGATGTAGAGATTTTAACAGAGGAAAAATCTAGAAGTAAAAAAAGTGTGGCAGGAAGAGCTATTGTAGGGGGAGTTCTGCTGGGAGGAGTAGGGGCTGTTGTAGGTGGAGTGACGGCGAAAAATAAGACTAAAATGTATGCTGCAATTTCTTATCATAATGGAATGCAGGATATTTTAGAAGTATCTCCATTTGAATTAAATGATTTAAAGAGAATAGCTGAACAAAATAGAGAAAAAGGCAATACAATCTATCGTGATATTGAGAAAGATTATTCAAACTATCCACCAAATCAAAATGTAAATAAACAAGAATCTCAAAGTGATACCGGTTCACTTCTCATTGAAATCTTTAGTATTGTGTTTTGGATAGTTGTATTAATTATGATTATTAAATGGCTTTTTACTTAATCAATCTAAGTTTTAAAGTTATATAGATAACCCCGTCCTAAATTATGGGCGGGGTTATGTTTATTTAATGATTGTATAATCGTTAATTTAGCATTGCATAAAACACTAACAATTTTTAATTTGATAATATTATCTCTTCTCAAATTTAGCCAATTTCTTAGTTTTAATAAGAAAATTTATATACTTAAAGTAAAGGGCTTAATTTCAATTAAGGGGGAGGATAATTTGGAGGTGTATAACTCAGCTGCTCCTGCACAAACAAATAATGAAGAGTTACCATTCGATATTTCTTGGATGACCGATTGGATTGTAGACTGGTTTGGTTCTTTGTTTAATGGTGGCAGTGATGTAATAAAAGATGGGGGAGATAAAATAGATGGTGCAGTCCATGCGAGTGTGCCTGCATTCTTTGATGTTATTTTCCTTATACTTTCTGTAGTAATTTTAATATCATTATTAGTTTTTGGGGCTTCTTTATGGTTTAAACATATAAAGTGGAAAAAAAGATCTATATATTTTGGAGTAGGTTCATTTATCCTCATACTTTTAATAAGGATTCTACCAGTGTTAATGTTGACAACACGTTCATTTGATTTTCAAACCTTTATGAGTAATATGGTGGGCTTAATTACTTCTATAATTTTAGGAACAGCTGTATTAATGTTTTTGATATCTTTAGCATTAGGTATGCTTTATAAGAAATTTGAACATCCCAAATATGGAAAATGGAGTTCAAGTTTGAGATATAGTTCCATTTTTATATTTGTAATGACCTTGCTGGTACCGGCCTTACTGCGTCATTTATAATTTCGTTTTATAAAAGGAGAAGGAGGAATAGTGCAAATTATTTCTATAATATTTCTGTGTAATGATGCTAGTGCTTATTCTCCTGTCGATTTCAAGATTAAATCTTATTGATTAAAAAATATATGGTACGAAGTTTTGGCGAAGGGGGAGAGGTACTAGTGACAACTTTTGTTGTAATGGTAAGCATATTCTTAATTCTGTTCGTAATTGGTCCAAAAGCGACTAAGAAAAAAGAAGAAAGAGATAGAATTAAAAAGGAACATGAAGAGAAAATGGAGGTTTTAGAGGAAGAAAAAATTGATTTAGATATTAATGGAACTAAAGTACGGTTACACAAGAAGCCTAAGCTAAAGAAAAGTATATATAGAATAAAGAGTAATCGGTAGCAAAAATTAAATCGAGTTATATTTATATACTAAGGGGGATTACTAATGTTTAATAGAGCCAAAGAAGTACCAAAATATCAACAAATACATTCTGGAGTATATAAGTTTGAATTACCGCACATTACTGGTCTATTTAAATCCATGGAACCGAATGAAGATAAGGTACGTGAGGTACAGCGATTTCCTGTAGAAGTGTATGTTCTTAATGATAAAGATATAGCAAACGATATAGCAGCAAGATTTGTAATGTATGGGAATGATAATCGAGCAGTAGGAGATCGTTATGCTCAGTTGGCAACAATATTAAGGAGAGCTTACTTTACAGCATTATTTATTCCAGATGTACCAGAAAAAATAAAATGGATTGAACATCGTAGTGCTGAAAATACAGTTCTTAACAGAGAAGAAATAGTAGAAATCGAATTGAAATGGGATGAAAATTCGGCTTCTTATAGCCTTGTAGGACACAGCTTCCTCAATAGTATTTTTGACTGAAATATCAAACGGGGAATCTTTTTATGAAGCAAAATCAAAACAATGTGTTTGGTTAGTTTTATATATTATTTTTTTACCCCGCCTAAGTTTACTTAAGCGGGGTATTTTTAGTGTATTAATTACTTTGAGTGTTATTATTTATCCGTACATATGCAATGTTATCAACTAATTGATAGTCATTTTCTATTAATTGTGTAATAAACTCATTTGAATTGTTTTGCTTATCAATTTCCTTTAATAATACAAAATCAGCTAATTTTTTACTTTCCTCATCAAATGGTAAGAGCTTATTTTCAAGTATAACGTTTAGGATACCTAATTCGATATTAGAGAATGTATGCTTCTTTGTTAATTTATTTGCTAGATGAATTGCAGTTAATTGAAGAAAGTTTCTAATGTCATATGCAGTAGTATTATAATACGTATATCTATTTGCAATTTCGTTAAATACATGCAATAGATAATCAAATTCCATAGAAGATAAGGCGGAAATATCTTCAACTGGGAGTTTAGGTTTCTTTTTTCTTCCGAATGGTACTTTGATACGATTCATTTTTACACTTCCTTATTAGTATTTATCTCTTCCCACTCACTTTTTTCTAAGTAAATCATTTTAATTTGACGTCTAAGTAATTGAGAAATGGTTTTAGTAACTATGGAATCATTTAATGGATTATATAAAGTCTCAACTTGTTGGGGATTTTCCATTACGAATATAATATGGTGCTTTGATCCAGTGGCATGAACTATTTCTCCTAAACTATTTGCAATAAGGGGATTATCTTTCTTTATATGAGCGATACAGTTGGGTAGGAATGTTTCTAATAATTTGCTTGTTTCCCAAGTGATTTCTGGTAAAACAATATCTTTTGCAGTTTCCTTAGCTTTAGGGTCGCGATAAATTTGAATGTTTCTGCGTCTTTGATTAGCAGTTGGTTCTTCTTTTTGTTTTTCTAATTCGTCTAAACGCTGATTGAATGCTGCGATGGTATCAAGTAAACTTTGTAACAATGTTTGATTAAGCTCACTGGAATCTTCATTTTCATTATTTTTGATATTCGGTTGGATCGTTGATATTTCCTGCTCCAGCTGAAGTATCTTAACTAATGCAATTTCAATTAGTGTCGCTGCATATACAGAGCTTTTTATTTTATACTGTACCGTTGTAAGCTCTTCAAGAATACTTGGAATCTTGGATAATGGTATTCGCTCAGCAAGATTTATAAAGGCATTATTATAAATGGCCACTTTAAACATGTCAGTTTTTTGAGATAGATTGAATATCATGAGGTCTCTGTAGTAACCAATTAAATCGCTTAAAAAGAAATCCGCTTGTTTTCTCTCTAGGATAGTTTGCAAGGAATCCAAAGTGCTGGTTAAATCTTTCTCAGTTATATAATGTATTAGTTTTTCAATATCCTGAATTGCTACCTTACCAACGACTGTTGCAACATGCTCTATTGTTACATTATTTGTTGCGTATGCGATTACTTGGTCCATTATGCTAAGAGCATTTCTTAAACCGCCTTCAGCTAATTGGGATATTAAATGTAATGCTTCGTCTGTAATACGAATCCCTTGATCATGGGAGATGAATTTTAACCTGTCAATCATCGCTTGAAGAGGTATATTTCGAAATTCGAATTGTTGGCATCTAGAAATGATAGTTTTAGGAACTTTTTGTGGATCTGTTGTAGCCAGTATGAAAATAACGTGTGCTGGTGGCTCTTCTAATGTCTTTAATAGAGCATTAAATGCCGAATTTGAAAGCATATGCACTTCATCGATAATATACACTTTATATTTCCCTGTAACCGGTGCTAAATGTACCTGATCTCGTATCTGCCGTATTTCTTCTACTCCATTATTGCTTGCAGCATCAAATTCTAGAATGTCCGCGAATTTATTATTATTGATATCACTACAGTTGGCGCACTTTTGACAAGGCTCACCATTACTTAATGGAGCTAAGCAGTTAACACCTTTTCCTATTATTTTGGCAACAGTTGTTTTACCAGTACCTCGTGGTCCAGAGAGTAGGTAGGCATGGGCTACTTTTTCTAGTTTAATCGCATTCATGATGGTCGTTTTAATATGATCTTGCCCCACTAAATCATTAAAGCTATTTGGTCTATACGCACGGTATAGTGCAACATAATTACTCATTAATATTCCTCCCATAAATATCAAATTTTATTAAATGGCAATCCTTTTAAATGCAAAAAAGCAGCCAAATGAGTAGAGTTACTGTTCACATTTTCATGTGTTAACTCAACCCAAAGGGCTGCTTTTAATTTAAAGAAGAAAAAACAAAAAGTAAAAAATTATAAGAATATTATAACTCTTGAACTAACAAAAAGGAAGATTAAAAACTTTATTAATCGATTTGACACTCATAATTCCACATATTACTATTTAGAGGAGTTATCAGAAAATTCTATTGTGAGAGGGGATTAAAAATGGGTGAATTAGTTTCGATTACAAAAAAGGACGGAAAAGAATCAATAGATTTATTTAAACATTATAGTGAGTGTTTTGAGGAAGGAGATTCTATAGGTCAAGATAAGATATCTGATGAATTATTTACAAAAGTGAAAGATGCTGTTACTCAGTATTGGTTAGAATCTATGGACTCATTACCTGATGTTGTTGATTTGTACATTATTATTTCTTTAATAGAAAGTGATTCACCGAAACACAAGAAAATAGTTACTCGTTTTTTCAATGACTGTAAAATTTTCTTAACAGCGAAGGAAAAGAAACAGGGTAAACGAGGGAAAATCGATCGCTTGTTAAAAGAATATAGTAAACCACAGATGAAAGAAAGGCTTCAAAAGAATTTAAAAGTCGCTGGTGAAATTGAGATAGCTCAATTACAAGCAGCGTATGATCAAACAGTTAATCAACAGAAGAAAATTAAAGATGTACAAGAAGTAATTGAGAAGTACGGAATGCATTTCACAATTTTTATCACTGCTTATATAAAAACTCAAGGAACAGATGATATGCATGATTTGTACTTAGAAGCTGCTCCATTCAGATACATTAACATTCTTGCAGAATTAGCAATATTTCATCAGGAGAGATATCCTAGTCAAGAAAAGGCTGAAGAGATTTCATTTAAAGAGGAGTGGAATAAACTTCAAAGTAAGTTAAACGAGTATGAAAAAAAGCTTAATAAACAAGAAAAAATGTTAAATAAATACAAAATGGAAAATGAATATTTGAAAAAACAAAAAATCTCATCAGATGCTAAGGCATCAAGAGTTGTTAAGCAAACAGAGAGGTCAGTAAATGAATTGATGACTGAGTTGGCAACTGAGGAGGAAATCAAGTCCGAACAACATAAAAAAGAAATAGAGTATTTAAATAAAACGATTGAACAAATGGCTCAAGAAATCATTCAATTGCAGAAAGAAGAAGAGCCGGAAGGAGATGTGCATAAGAATGATTTGTCAGGAAAGAAAGTGGCTGTAATTGGTGGGAATAAAGAAAGATACTATAGAGAGTGCGTTGAAAAGTACAATGCAGAAATTATATTTGTAGCAGAAGATCAGCATCGTAAGATAGATAGTGCAGTTAAAAAAGCTGATGTAGTCTTTTATCTAACAGAATTATTGAGTCATATATATCATGAATTAATTATTCCAGCCGCAGCTCGTTATAACACTCCTATTCGCTTTGTAAATAGTAAGGGAATTTCAGCATTTGAAAGTGCGTTAAAAAGATATGCAAATGAGTAAAATGTAAAGTGAACCGTATATTTAAGTATGATATAATACTTGTAATATATTTTTGAATTTTCTTTCGTTTATTAGGAATTATGCCCTTCGGGTAAAAGAACGCTGTACATCGTACATGCAATTCTTTTCCGGAGGGCTATTTTTATTTGTACAAAAGTATGAAAGAGAGGGAAAACTTTTGAAGATGTCAGAAAAACAAAGTGTATTTCTACCAGAAGGCTACTTTGAAATGAAGACAATACCTCAAGCGGAATTAGCTGATATTTGCACTTCAAAGGAATTAATAACAGATAATGAACTTGATTCATTTTATTTTAGAGCGTTAGAAGAAAAGGGCATTTATCTAAACGAGAAACAAATTGAAGCTGTTCGAACAATTGATAGACCTGTATTAGCAATTGCTGCTGCAGGGAGTGGAAAGACAAGAGTTCTAGCAAGTAGAGTAGGCTACTTAATGTGTGTAGCAAATGTAGATGCATCAAGAATATTAGTTTTAACATTCACACGTAAAGCGGCCAATGAAATGAAGGAAAGAATTGCTGGTTTACCGGGCATAAGTAAATCGGTATTAAATACTATTGTTGCTGGTACATTTCATTCTGTATTTTTGAGGATATTAAGAAGCAGAGGTTACGATCAACGTATTTTAAGTAATGAAAAGTTCAAACACATCATTATTAAAAACATATTAAAGAAATATAAATACCAGGAAGCATATGACCCTGAAACTATATTGTCACTTATCTCTTATTACAAAAACACTTTTGTAACTCCAAAGAATCTTCCTGCTAAAACGCCAATTGAAAAGGAAATCAAGACAATATATCAATCTTATGAAGAATGGAAAGCAGATAATAATCAAATGGATTTTGATGATATCTTACTATATACCTATAAACTTCTTTTAGATGACTATCATCTTCTTGAATTACTCCAAAATAAGTTTCTTCATATCCTAGTGGACGAAT
Organism: Bacillus sp. FSL W8-0519; assembly: GCF_038005585.1. Lineage (NCBI taxonomy): Bacteria > Bacillati > Bacillota > Bacilli > Caryophanales > Bacillaceae > Bacillus > Bacillus sp. FSL W8-0519. The sequence continues at coordinate 112,192 of NZ_JBBOTL010000002.1, read as the reverse complement.
ATCAGGATATTAGCTTGCTGCAACAAATGATAGTTAAGATGTTAGCATACCCGCAAAAATTAATATTCGGTGTGGGGGACGATGGCCAAACAGTCTATTCGTTTAGGGGTTCCGATCCAAAATTGATATTAGATTTTCCGAATGAATTTCCAGGTGCGAAAGTGATAAAGCTTGAGGTCAATTATAGATCAAATCCATACATTGTTGGACTTGGGAATGAAGTAATAAAAAACAATAAGATACAATTTAAAAAAGAACTTAGAGCCTATAAAGTGGACGGACCTAAACCGATTTATAGTTCACCTGAAGATAGTGATGAAGAGGCAATAAATATAGTGCAAAGTATAAAGAGTGTAGTTAAAGGTGAAAAAAGACAATTTAAAGATATCGCAGTTCTATACAGGACTCATGCTGTCAGTAGAGCGATTGTAGAGCAGCTAGTATTAAATGATATCCCTTATGTTCAATATGGTAATAAGGATACTTTCTATGAAAATATGTATGTACGGCCAATTATAGGTTTTTTAAGGCTAGCATTAAATCCAAATGATGAAGAGGCAATAAATGAAATATGTAATGTACTGTATATAAGTAAGGAGAAAGCGATGTCTCATATTAATCGAGCTTCTACATTAGATTATATAGAGGGAAAGGTAAAACCTTTCTTATACTACTTAACATCAATTCCAGAATTAAAAAAGTATCAACTTCAATTTATTATAGGAGTGATTAAAAACTTAAAGGGCTTGGGGAGATTAAACCCAGCACTAGCTATTGAAGAAATTAGAAATGGGTACATTGGATATGAAAAGTATTTACAGAACAATAAACGTGGATCTTTAACTATTCATCAAGAATTAGTGAATGAAGTGCTTGATGAACTAACAGCATCATCCAAGAAATTTAAAGATATAGCTTCATATTTAAAATTTATAGACAAAGTTATCCTTCGAAATAAGCAAATGGAAGAATTGCAGAAGCAGCAAAACCCTGATGCGGTTGCATTGCATACTATACATTCCTCTAAGGGATTAGAATTTCCAACCGTGTTCTTTATTGGTGTGTCTGAAGGTATACTACCTCATAAGTCAGCACTTGAGGTGATGGAAGATAGAATTACAAATAAAAAAGAAAAAATAATGAAGCTACAAGAAAGCTTAGAAGAGGAAAGAAGATTAGCTTATGTAGGAATTACCCGTGCTGAAAGTGAATTGTATATCTCTAGTCCAAAGGTAGTTAGAAATCAACCATGTGAAATATCAAGATTTATTACAGAAGTATATAAAAGGTAAAGCTGCGGCATCAAAATAGAATTTCATATCGTTTATTCATTTTATGGCTAGTAGATAACAGAGGAACTTAAATTCCGAACCTCTGTTATTTTTTATGGAATGATTTTAAATTAGAGAGAATTAGTAATATAATTACAATAAATAGAAAGTTTTTATTATTGTGTTAATAATTAGGTTACTAGCAACTATTTAAATTCTTCATATATCAATGATTATTGTGAAGCAACCAATTTAGAGAATTTTAAGGAGGAAATATTAAATGGAATTCGTTAGAGGTTATAACAATGCATATTTCAACTTCGTAACAAATCAATGTAAAGAACTTGGAGTTCCTGAAGAACTATATCTCAATTGGAGAGAGCAGCAAAAGAATGATTGGGATAACTTTTATATACGTGAAATCCAAGGGAAGGTAATTTTTGAAGAACATGGAGTACATCTTCCCTTTTATCTTCAAAAATATGAATCTGGTTCTTTGGAGACGGGTGTTATAGCCTTTAAGTTATTTCCTGATAAAAAATCACACTTGATACTTTGGGAATACCGTAGGTTTGATTATCCAGAGGGGAATTTACATGCAATAGAAGGGAAACGAAAATTTCTAGAAGTCAATGAGTTACAACGTTATATTGATGAGGGTTACCACTGGACAGAAAGACTTTCACCACCCATTGGAATCAATTTTAGTCTTGCAGAAGAAGGTAAATTTACTTCATCCTATGAGGAATTAAAATAAACAAAGATAACACATATAGGGGAATTATGTAAATTAAGAATTTGTTAAAACTAGTTGGATTAGTGAGAAGTTTTCTGTAGAAAAGAGGTGGTAAAAGTGAATGGAAGATTAAAGTTTGAATTCAAACCCTCGCGGGGGGAAAAAGGATTGAAGTTCTGGTTATTGAGTTATGTAGTGATTTTGTCTACATTAATAATTTTTTTAAATCTTATATACACTCAGGATTCAATATTATCATCAAACTCAATTTCATTTTTAGCCATAGAAAATTATGGTGTGCACATGCCGGTAATTCCGGCTTATTTTAAAATGATTATTGCACCTATATTCTTTATATTAGGCATTGTATTGTTTATTAAAACAATAGGCTTTCTTTTTTATATTGTACTTTCAACAGTTTTATTGTTGTTTCGTATATTTGATTATTCAATAGTGAGACTAAAAAAGTAAGTTATGATAAAAAATTACCACTATAATTTTATTAAACAGGAAGATTGAATTTTAAGAAAGCCGAGGGTTCAGGTGTAAAATGAAAAGTGAATTAATATGTCCGAAATGTAATAGAGAATTATGTATTGAAACGAAAGATCAATTAATATTTCTAAAATGCTCGGATAAAAAGTGTACTTATAAAAGCGTAATAGATATGGATTGTGAATAAGGTGTTATTAGTAAGTTGGATGAGAAGTAATTTAATATTTGGAATCAAAATAACAGGGATTTCCATTTTGGGGTTCTGTTATTTTTTTATGGAATGATTTTTCATTGGTATCAAATAGTAATATAATTATAACGCGTAGAAAATTTTTACTATTGCGTAAATTGGAATCGATTTTGAATGTTGTTAGAAAAGCGGGTGAGAAGATGCATGTTTTTTATAAGATAGACATTGATATGAAAACAAATAGAACATTGGAAAAACCATATGAGATTCACCTTGAAATTCATTATTTTAATAAAGAATTTCAAATGAGAATTCAAAATTTAGTTGAAAAATATAGACCAGCCTTTGAAATTAAATCCAAAAACTTAATTGTAAAAAAATTTACAAAAAATAAGATTAAATTAAAACTTGTTAGTTATAGAAATAAACAATATAAGGCTGTTATGTCAGGAAATGACTCTTGTTTATATAATTTAAACTACTTTAATTTTCAAAGCGGTCATTTTTCATTTTCAGAACGTAATGAGGCTGAAGAGGCAATGTATAAAATAAAAGAGACTATCAAAGAAACTTTAAATAAAGAGGCATTGCTTTTTCAACAGATATTTTAATACAATTTGAATTTTGTACAAAAGTGGGTGCAGACAATTGAAGAAATGCAATTTAATATATTGGAATGTTGAAGAAATAGATAGAAATATAGTTTTAATTACTTTGAAGAAAAATATTACTGTAAATAATAAAATTGTGTTACACCTCTATCAACGATGCTTAACAATAGGTGAGAGCGATATACAAATACCTATCACACCACTAAAAGCAAATTTTTATCTGGATTTTTATTCTTTTTACAAAGAATACACTCGTAAGAGCAGGGTAATTAACTATACGTATTATGAAGAAACAAAGTTTAATTTTAACGATTTTATTATTTTTTTACCTTTCTACGGTGTTATAGATTGTGATTTCACCAAGGGGGTAATGTTTAGTTACCGAAATGAAAAGGATTTAACGAAATTGCTTAATTTGTTAGATAAATCCTATGCAGCTTTTCTTAATGGGAAATTACATGCAAGTCGTATTAATACAATTTGAATTTTGCATAGTATTGTAATGATTTTTGAATTTTGTAAATCAGGAGGGATATATAATGGATTTTATGGTAGGCACTTTTAAATTTAAAGCCAATAGTGTTGATGAGGCTGTATTAATAGCTAAAAAGAAAATGCTAGAAATGGGTTGGCGTAACCTACGTTTGATGAAAAAGTACTCTGATGGATGGGGAGTTTGTTGTTCTATCCCTAGTTTTGAAAATGAATGGATGCGTTAAGGTATTAGCTATCGAATTTTGTAGAAAGGAGTGGTTTTCTTGAAAGGAATATATTCATTTGTAGCAAAGAAAAATAATGAACCCAAAGGTTGCGATAGTTGTTTATTAAGTAGCGAATATGAAGCGAATGAAAAGGCAAATAGTCTTTTAGAGATTTTTATAGATGTTAATATCATTGAAATTTTTAAATATGAAAATGATAAATTTACGCTTTTGGGATCTGTAAAGAAATATGAGTATACTCATCTATAACATTAAGTGTAAACCCATCTATATAGAAACCCCATAACTTATAAGTTTTTTATATGAGGAAGTGTATATAGTATGTTTAAAAAGAAACCGGTAGACCCTTTAGAGGTTTTAATTAATAAAAAAGGCGATTTCAGAAATGCAATTCCAACTGAAATTGGAATTTACGCTTTAGAGAGAATTAAAACAAATCAAAGTGATGTAAAGACACGGGTTAACATCGCTGGCTTAGGGAGAAACCTTTTTATAGACACGAAGGAAATAGAGATTAATAAAGGTGAGAAAGATGAATGGCTAATTAAGTTTGGAGAATACGACCTTAATATATACAAGAAAGGTTTTAATAATACTCCAATATACCTTGAATGGGCAAATGAAACAACTTTTAGATTACAATTTCGTTCTCGCATCAGTGATACTTCAAATGTTCATGTAACATTTTATGGAGATATTGGTCAACTAACCAAACAACAGTATTTTGCTGATATGAAGATACGAATTAAGTTTATAAAGTATACGAGTGAATCTGAGTATCAAACGCCCACAGTAACACCAGAATTGTTAATTGATAGGCTTAAGTTTGCAATTTCAAAGGAACGTCATTACGAGGTTTTTGAGCCAGAGGTAATTTCGGTTGGAACAGTTAGTAACCATGAAATTATTGCTACTTTAAGTATTACTGGTAAAGAAAGAGATGATAGTCAGCTGAGGGAATTTTTAGTATGGCGAATTGAAGAAACGTGGAATATGAATTCTGAAATTATTGTTGAGATAATTTGATGATAGTATGTATCTGAAATCTTATAGAAGGGAAAAACGATAGGGAGTTATACAGATAAGAGATGGTAAAGTGCGCGAATAATCGAGGGGGTGATATAATTGCTAACTTGTAGCTTTTGCTTCCTTACAGGTACTTTAGAAGAATGTGATTTTCAAATGGATCAATACAATCAAGGATTTTGGTGTGAACTGTGTGATGGCTATACGTATATAGATGAAGATGCTAAAAAGCATGGCTTTACACTTGTATTAGAAAATAAGCATGCACAACCTATTAATACTAAACATTTAAATTATAAATTTTCAAAACGACTATCTCCATATAGATACCCAGGAGGAAAAACAAGAATTATAGATTACCTATATACGCTTCTCAAAAAAAATAAAACTAATATATTAGTTTCCCCATTTACTGGTGGAGGGAGTTTTGAATTAGCAATGTTAAGCGCAAATGTCGTTGGGAAATTACACCTTAATGATTTAGATACGGGAGTTTACTCATTTTGGTGGATTGTTAAACATATGCCTTATGTATTAATTGATTGCTTAGAATCCATTATTCCTACGCATAAGGACTATTTTGAAGCGCAAGCAATAATAAAAAATGATTATAAAGGTTTTGATGTTGTAGATGCAGCTTGGGCTTCATTGCTGGTTAACAGATTGGCGTATAGTGGTATTTCAAAAGCTAATCCTTTAGGCGGAAAAAATGGCCCAGTAGAAAAATTATTATCACGTTGGAACCCTAAAGAATTAATCAAAAGGATAGAATATATCCATTCTTTAAGTGAAAATATAGTTGTAACCCAATGCAATGCCTTAGAGTTGATTGAAGAAGCCTATTGGGATGATTCAGCGACTATATTTATCGATCCACCATATGTAGAGAAAGGGAAAGACTTATATCATTGTTATTATACCGAAGATGATCATATTTCTCTCTCAGTCATGTTAAATGCTTTACATATGGGGTGTCCAGGTGCCGATATAATTGTTACTTATGATTATAGTAAATGGTTAGATACTCTATATGAACATCCTGAAAGAGAGATTATTGGTAGGGCCTATTCTGCATAAAAGTATAATTTATATAAAGGGAAGTGATACTATGTATAAGATTTACTGTGTTGAAAAAGGGTCAAATGTAGAAGCAATAGTAAAAAGGTTAATAAATGAAGGGTTCCGATATATTCCTTCATTCGAAGAGAAAATGGGAATTGTAGATTTTTATATAGATTTAGAAGTAATCTCAGATGGCATAATTAATCCTAACCTGTTCTTAATAATGAAGTTTGTTTCTGATCAAAAATGTTATCAGAACAGAAACCTAAAAGAGATTACGGCAGAACAACTCAAAAACTCAGTGCCAAAAGGATATTCTGTATCTTGTGCAGGAACTAAACACATGCTTCAAAGCATAGGATACAATGTTAATAATTTTAATGAATACTTGAATGAAATTGAGTTAGTATCATAGGTTAGTTATAAAAATTTAGCTGCAATAATGTATGAAAATAGAAATATAATATTGGTAAAAAGAAAAGACAACAGTAGAACGTTTCTATTGTCTTTTATATGTTTTTTATATGAAAAAGTTAAAATAAGTAAGTTCTACATTTCTATATAATATTTGATTTGGCACCTAATGTAGCAATAAAGGCAGCGATAGACATAAAAATTAAAATTGCTACAAGAAGACTAACTTGAAGACGTGTTTTGTCTTTAAAATAACACTGTACTATAAACGTGGAAATCCATAGTCCAATTGAAATGAGTAAACATACAAATAAGCCGAAAATAATTGGATAAAGCATCAGTTTAAACACTCCCTTTTTAATTTTATGAAATTAAATTTATAAGTAAAATCCCCACCTTTCTCGAAATATTAATAGACATTATAGTTATGAACATAGATTTTTTTAAGTGTGTTTTGAAATAAAGTCGTACCGTTTTGAAAAAAGATGAATTGTTTATAAAAAAGTCGCGACGTTTTGAAAAAAGTTCAACCGCTTTAAAGCATAAAGTTTATAAGGAATGTTGTTGTAGTAGGGTTTATAATGAATTTTAATCAAACTTTTTTATAAAAATTGTACATTCGTTCACAAAGATAATTCTATTTTTAATCAAACTATTTTCAAAATAAAAGGGCTTTTTCTATTACAAAATCAACGTTCGTGACACTTTATTTTTTTTTATGGACAATAATTTATAAAACTGGTGAAGTAATATAACAATGGCGTGTATACTTGTTTTTTATCTGAATTTTCGGTATTATTTACGTATTAATATTTTTATTTTGCTTAAACTAATACACAAGACCTTTCGGGTTATAAGAATTATTGTAAGCCTCTTACAATAGCACTTATTTCTTCGAAAGGTCTTTTTGTGTTAATAAAAATTAAGGAGTGGTAATGATGACAAGAATTATATCTTGGAATGAAGTAATGCAAAAGCAACATATCGTAGGGACAATACTGAAAAATGGATTAGTAAATAATAAGGTTAATCATGCGTATCTATTTAACGGGGAAGCAGGTACCTTAAAAAAAGAGACAGCTTTATTATTTATTAAAAGCCTATTTTGCCTAGAAAATACAGAGAGAATACCATGTAATGATTGCCGAAATTGTAATCGCATAAATAACAACATTCATCCTGACGTAGTTATTATTTCACCAGAAGAGGGTGGGAGTATTAAGAAGGAGCAAATTCAGCAATTACACAAGGAGATCTCATACACATCTACTGAACTCTCAAGAAAGATTTATCTTATTGATCGAGTTGAAATGCTAACAACTAGTGCTGCAAATAGTTTATTAAAATTTTTAGAAGAACCAGATGGAAATACAACGGCCATTCTTGTTACAGAAAATATACAAAAGGTTCTTGGTACGATTCAATCTAGATGCCAAATTTTAAACTTTCTAGATACACCTTTGGGAGAATACGAAGAAGAATTATCTGCAGCAAATCTTTCTCAGGATATAGTAAAGCTTTTAACTCGTATGACAAATAATATAGATAAGGCTATGTCACTAGCAAGAGATCAGTGGTTTATAGATCTACATTCGCAAGTAGCCTGCTTGATGAAGAATTTGATGGAACCTGCAGTCTATATAGAAATAATAAAGTTATTAAAATTAATAGATTCAAAAGAAAAAGAGCCAATTCTATTTAAATTTATAAACATATGGTTTAAGGATGTACTTTATGCTTTAACGAAAAAGAAGGGTTTTATATCTTTTCAAAGTCAAATCAATATTTTAGAGCTACATGCTGAAAAACTAGGTGTAAAAGGAATTGCTGATGCAATAGAACTTTTAGAAAAAGGTTATATAAGAAGACAAGCGAATGTTTCGTTAAATCTTGTTCTGCAAGAAATGTTCATTAAGTTGCAAAAAAATGTATATATGGTTGCTTTGTAAGGGGGGAATTCTATGTGGATAGAACAGTTAAAAAGGATAATGGAAAGAAACCCACATATGAAATCAGACGCTTCATACACGGCTCTAGGCTATTCTAAGAAAGGATTTGGGGCATGTGGACACTGGGAAACTTGTTCTTTAGGCAAAGGAGATTGCTATTTAGAACAGGTGGATCCTGAAGTACCATTGTATTGCGCTTGTTACCAGCGGAATCATGCAGATTGTAATACACAAAATGTCTTATCTAAATCATGTACCGAAGAATTATTAGAACCGGAAGAAAAAATTAGCAAAGAGATGAATTTGAATAATGACGAATCAGGACAGTTAACTTTATTTTAATCAGCTGCTTCATTAAAGACTATTCAGGCAATAAATAACATAAATTGAAAGGGGGCTAACCCTTTGTTGCAATATGCACAAGGGGGAGATCCCTTTGTGTTTTTTATTGTAATTTTGGGTAAGAAAAAATGAACAGAAACTCTTTAGATGAAATTAAAATAATAAAGCAAAGAATGAAAGAAGTTTATTTAAACTATAAGACTCACATGGTTGCAATGAGTGGAGGAAAAGATTCATCGCTTGTAATGCAATTGTTATGCGAAACATTAGAAGATATGGAACCAGAGGAACGTATTCACATCGTTCATATAATTTGTGCTGATACAGGTGTTGAGACACCAGAAATGACTGCATATCAATATAGATGTTTAGAACAAATTAAGAGATATGCGGCAGGTGAATTTCATAATAAGGGGAAAATGCCATTTGTGGTTCATATGGTGAAACCACAAATGAAAAGTAGATTTTTTTATAAATTACTAGGTCGCGGCACTTCTATTCCGTTAGGAAATGTAAGAAATAGATGGTGCACGAGCCATTTGAAACTTCTGCCCATGCAGAATAAATTGAAAGAAATTTTAAATGAAATTCCTATGGATATAGAAAACGACGAATTTGATGTTTTGCTTTATACCGGTGTAAGGAATGAAGAGAGTGCGCGTCGCAGAAGGAGTATTGCTGCAATTGAAGATGATGCAACATCATACTTTGCTGAACATCCGGATATGCCTAGAATAAAGTATTTCCATCCAATAAAGTTTTTAACATCTGATGAAGTATTTTTTGAGTTAATGGATAGAGGAACATTAAGTTATGGTATTGATGTAGAAGAAATGACAATTCAATATGGTGAAGAAATGCTTGAGTGTGGTATTAAAACGAGTGCAAATGATATTGGTTCTGCCTGTTCAATGAACGGTGCGAGAAGTGGTTGTTGGTTATGCGGAGTTGTATCTGAAGATAAGATGCTAAAACGATTGATTGCGGAAGGAAAAAACAGTTATCAATTCTTGTTAGACTGGAAAACACTTGTTGTTAAAATGCGTAATGATTGTAGATATCGTAGCATAAAACCAAGACCTGTGTACAATAAAATTTTAAAAAGTGATAACCTTAATAATAGTGAATTAGACATTTTTCAACTTTGTGATGAAGAATATCAAGATATGCATTACTACGAGATTTTTAATCGTGCTAGTGATGAAGGATATATACCTGGTGGAATATCTTTTGAAGGGCGTTATATATTACTTGAATATTTACTTTATGCACAAGAGAAATCACAATATACATTGATTGAGGAAGAAGAGATAGAAGCCATTCTAGATGCCTGGTACGAAACAGAAGGTATTCGCGTATCAAGAAATGAAATTGTCCCCAAAGACTTTAATTATGATGGGGAGTTAGTGCTCTTACCTGATATGAAAGTGAATAAGCAAAAAACAAGAAATACAAACCCTATTTTTTATGTGGATGTAGATTATCCTTTTGAAGAAGGAAAATTATTCTCCTTTTTAAAAGAAAGACAGCGTATAACAAGAAAAAGTTACTTTTGTTTCCCGTCTTGCTATGACAATAGTGATTTTAAAATCGTTTGGAATAAATTGAAATTTATAATATGTTCTTCGGATATAAGAACAATGGAAGAGGCACAGAAAGTTATATTTAATTGGTTAGGCTGGACTGAAGAACCTGGTACTATGAATAAAAAGTATTATAATCTAGGCATAAATCAGTTGTTGCTTAGTGCAATTCGTGAAGGAATTAGTACAAATCAAAGAAATAAACAAATCTTTAGTTGTCCCGTTGCAGATGTAAAGATACAAGAAGAGGAATGCGGTCAAATATCTCTGTTCATTTAGAAAACAACAATACTTTTTTATCATCGATAAACCAAATGTGTTTATCGATTTTTTTATTTTCTTAGATTTCTGGATAGAAAATCTCATAATCCATATGAGGGAGACTATTTCTATAAGCTGATATCAGTTGGGGTATTTATAGAAATAGTAACTGGATAGTAAAAGTCTATTATGCTTATAAGGAGGGTTAAGAGTGTATTTATGTTTGGCAGAAAAACCGGATGTAGCAAAGAAAATTGTAGCTGCTTTTCCAAAATATAAAAAACATGATTTATATTACGAGATAATGCCCTGCAATGAATTTCCTAATGGTGCATATGTAGCCTATTGTATGGGTCACCTTTTGACTTTTGATGAAGAAAAAATGGGGACTAACACTCCATGGAGTTTGTCAGGATTACCTATAATGCCTAAAAATTATATTTATAAACCAATTAAAGGAAGAGAAAAACATGTTAGAACAATAAAAAAACTGGCTAATGATCCTAAAGTTACAATGTTTATTAATTGTTGTGATTCAGCTAGAGAAGGTATGAAAATATTTACTGAAATAATAAAATACGTAACAAATAGAAACCTTCCAACAAAATGCTTGTGGATTTCTTCATTAACGCCAGCATCAATTAAAAAAGGAATGCAAGAATTAGTCCCTTATAAAACCAAAGAGAATTTATATCATAGTGCTTATGCGCGAGCAATAGCTGATTTCTTAGTAGGTATAAATTTATCAAGGTCTGTATCTTTAAGAATGCAATCAGAATTTGCAAGTAGGAATTCTGAAAATGGGGATTTAAGTGGTTTGAAAAGGGAAGTATTTTCGATTGGAAGGTGTCAATCTCCAACGCTACGTCTTGTTTACGATCGTATTAAACAAATAGAAGCACATGTACCAGAACCTTTTTGGACTTTATCTGGGACTTTTGAAGTGGACGGTAAAGAATATACAGGAAGATGGTTTAAAGAAGACAAGAATCGCTTTGATAGTGAAGAAGAAATAGAGGAACTTTCAATTCGATTAGTTGAAGAACCAGCTGTTATAAAGGAAGTAAAAAAGGAACGTAAGGCATTTAAGCCACCACAGTTTTTTGATTTAACCAGACTTCAATCTACTGCTAATAAATTATTTAAAATGGATCCTAAGGAAACTCTTCATCATGCAGAAAACTTGTATCTAGCTGGTTTGTTGTCCTATCCCCGCGCAGATAACCCGTATATTACGGCAGCTGAAGCGCCAATCCTTTCAGCGGTTTTAGAAAAGTTAAAGTATACCGAGTCATATTCTAAATATTTACCTGCTCCAATACGTAGTTCTGATTTGTCCTCGCGGTATATAAACGAGAAAAAGGTCTCAGATCATCACGGAATTATAGTATTAGACGTTCCTAAAGATTTTTCTAAATTAAATCCTGGTGAAAAAGCAATATATGACTTGGTAGTGAAACGAGTAATTGCCGCGCATCACGAAGATGCATTGTATGATTTTACTTCAATTATCACAGTTGTAGATGAAACAGAAACGTTTTTAACTAAAGGGAAACAAGAAGTGAGTTTGGGCTGGAAGATGTTATACCAGAAAGAACAAGTATCTGATGAGAAAGATGAGCAAGAAGAGGAAAATGAAGAAGTAGCCCATTTACCGGATGTAAAAGAAGGAGATAAAGGGACGATTGTTGATACAGAAATCAACAAGGGAATGACAAAGGCCCCTCCTTATTTAACACCTGGTACATTAGTTGAATTAATGGAAAATTGCGGTTCTCTTATGGAAGAAAAAGAAATGCAAAAAATCCTTAAAAAAACAAGTGGAATAGGTACAGTCGCTACGCGTGATGGTATTATCCATACACTATATGATCGTGGATATTTAGTTAATAAGAATAATAAAGTACTTTTATTAGAGAAGGGCCGGATGTTAATGGATGCACTTGGTGACAAGATGATTATGTGTTCACCAGAATTAACAGCAAAATGGGAAAATGTTTTAGAGGCAATCTCAGATGGCCGAATTGATTATAAGCAATTTATAGGTAAGGCTGAAAAATTAGTTATGAAGCTATTAAATGATATTGAACAAATCTCTAAATCTTGGAATTTAGATTCCTCAATAAAAAAAATTGAAGAGGCTAAAAGGAAAGAGGAGGAGAAGAAGTTACTAGGTTCATGTTTAAAGTGCGGTAGTCAAGTGGTTCTAAAAAAAGGATTTTATGGCTGCACAGCATATAGTACGACAGGCTGTGATTTTCAAATTAAGGAGAAGATATTAGGAAAGAAAATATCTAGTGCACAAGTGAAAAAACTATTAAAAGATGGGAAAACAAACACGATTAAAGGATTCAAGAAAGGGGAGGATCTTTTCGATGCTGTGTTGTCATATAACGTAGCAGCTAATAAGTTAGAGTTTAAAAAGCCTGAAATTAAAGAAAAGGTGGAAAAGAAGGAAAGAACCATTCAAATTTCAATTTTTAATCAACAGTAAAACATTGAATCTGTTTTCATTGCAGGAAGAAATGAGGTTTTAAAGTGGGGAAATCATTATTTAATGTGATTGGAATAACACTGGGGGTCTGTGTATTTATTACTGCGTGTTCAAAATTAGATACTACGTCTTCTAAATCTAATGAGCCAAAAAGTGAAGTAGTTGAAAAGGAAAGCAGCAAAAAAGAACTTGAAAAAGAAGATATCAAGACATATGAATCGTTATTTGCTACAAATGCCCCGTTAATGACACAAGAAGGTCCAGGTAAATATGCAAAGGAAAGGGCACTCTCATCAGACGAAATGAATGAACTTAATCAAGAATTGATAAAATTACCAAAGGATTTAAGTGCAGAACAAATATATGTACAATTACTAAATTTACAAGCGCAAAGTTATAAAGAAGCTGTAAGTAAACTGGAGAGAATTATCCCTGAATTAGCGATTAAAGAACAAAATAATGACAATGTACATTCTATAAAACCAAAAGAAAAATCCCTGAATGTGGAGATTTTACTTGATGCAAGCGGGAGTATGGCTGGTAAAGTTAATGGTCAAGTTAAAATGGAAGCAGCTAAGAAAGCCATTTACAACTATCTTGATAAGATTCCGGATAATGCAAATGTAATGTTAAGAGTTTATGGACATAAAGGAAGTAATAATGAAAATGATAAAAGTTTATCCTGTGGATCTTCGGAGGTAATGTATCCATTACAGCCTTATAAAAAGGAGCAATTTAATGCTGCGTTATCTAATTTTGGTCCGAAGGGGTGGACGCCGTTAGCATCCGCTATTGAGTCTGTAAATGATGATTTTAAAGAGTATACCGGTGAGGAAAACCTAAATGTAGTATATATTGTGAGTGATGGAGAAGAGACTTGTGGGGGAGATCCAGTCAATGCTGCCAAAAATCTCAACCAATCTAGTACTCATGCAGTTGTAAATATTATTGGATTTGATGTGAAAAATAGTGAACAACAGCAATTAAAGAATACAGCAGAAGCAGGAAAAGGGAATTATGCGACAGTAAGTAATGCTGACGAATTATATCAAACTCTTAATAAAGAGTATGAAAAACTATATAAAGAATGGGAAAATTGGAAGATTGATCAATACTTTAGTCTGAATACGCAGTGGGCAGATTTATTTATGAATATTAAAAAGGCTCATATGGAGATTAATGATGTAATTAATAAAGAGCATTATAACTTAAAGAATAATATTTCTTACTTAAGTGAGAAAGAAATTATTGATAATAATAAAAAGCTCAGTCTTGAAAAACTTATTAAACTTCGTTTTGATACATTAACTAGTTATTATAATGATAGAGAAAAAGAGTTAATAAATCTTATAACTGAAAATGAAAAGAAAATGAAACAACACTTGGAGCAATCTAAACCATAATGAAAAGGTGTTAGTATATAAATGATTTATAATTTATTAGGGGGAATATTATTATGAAAGCAACTGGAATTGTTCGAAAGGTTGATGAATTAGGAAGAGTTGTAATACCTAAAGAATTGAGAGATACACTAGGTATAGGGATTAAATCACCGTTAGAAATTTTTGTTGATAATGAAAATATAATTTTAAAAAGATACTCGCCATATAATGCTTGCCAAATCACTGGAGAGGTATCTGAAAAAAATATAACTTTAGCAGATGGCAAAATTACTTTAAGTCCTAATGGAGCTAAACATTTAGCTGAAGAACTAGAAAAATTTTTGGTGAAATAGGCTTAATATCCAAAACATTTCATTTGCAGCAAGTACAATCTGTAAAAATGGATGTTTACTAGGATAGAATGGTATTTAAAAAGATTGTGTGAATTTCTAATAATCAAGACCAAAAATGAATAGGCTTAGATAAATTAAAGGACATTACATATTTAATAAGTAATGTCCTTTCTTATGTATCTAAAGCACACACTACTTTAGGTACATTTATTCATAGTTCTCTTCTTTTAAACAAAGTTCGATGAATGCAAAAATATTCTTTGCCTCGATAGCACGCTTTCCCCAGTCATGGTAATAGTATAAAACCTGTCCTTTAAACCCAGCTTCAGAGGGATCTGTATCAATGCAAAGGTAATCTCCGCCACCATTTTCTGCAATTGGAATCCACTTAGAATTCCAAAGAGCTGGTTTAAGCTCTTTTTCAATATCTGGCTCTAAATCATCATCAGGGTCGAATTCTTCCTGTAAAAATTCCCAATTAGCTATAATTTCAGAAATGGGCGACAGAGTCAAATTTCTTACAAATGGATTCACCCTAGGTTCCCAAATTTGTCCGTTATACACTCTGTAAAAGCTCTTCATTTCTTCAGGGAGTGTAAGCCCCAGTGTATCCTCAATAAGTTGAAAATTTTCATCACTTGCACCTGGCTGAAGATTTAACGATTCTTTAAAGTTACTTTCAGAATTTGATCCTCTTTCGATAATACGTTGCCACAACCATTCAGCTTGATTTATCATGCTATTTATATGCCCCTTTTTGATGTTTGAATAATTAGTATTTTTATAATGTTCAAGGGTATTTTAACATATTTTATCCAATATATGTATAATTTGATTGAGTTATATCTGGATATTATTATTTTTATATAGGGATAATAAAGTTGTGTAATTTTTATGGTGATTACGCGGCAAATAAAATATAAAATAGAACTTTTAGGTTGAATTACTTAATTGGAATTGACTAAAAATACATGTAGTTTATTGAAAAAGTACTTACATTTCTTTAAACACTACAGAAACGACTTTAGTGTTATATTTTTGAGTGCAGTTATGTAACTTATATCGAAAATTAAACAACTATATTTTTAACCCCGTCCTAAATTTAGAACGGGGTTATGCTTATTTTAAGTTTTAAAATTTAATAGTTTTATAATACATTAAATAGAAAACAAATCTAATATATTATCTTTTTCTTCTGTATTCTTTCGCTTTGTTACAGAAAATCTCCACCCTTTTCGCGTTGCTACATCCTTGCGGAACTTTTTTCGGCTCGAGTTTTGGCGGCACCAAGCCGATACATCCAAAAGCAACTATTTAGGTTCATTGGCTTGAATTTGCTATTATACGAGCCAAACCGCTAGTGCATTTGAATCATAATTTCACTTACCACATGGATAGATACGTAATACGTGGGGTTTCGCCCCCCACACGACGAACCATCCTCTACTCCCAAAGTCAACGGAAGAGCGAAGTACAATGGAACGACTTCTCACAAGAGAGTCCCTTTTTCATCTTTAAAAATGGTAAAATGTAGTTTTAGGAGGGGGAAGAATGAGGAAACTAAAAATAACTGTTTTTATCTTATTACTGAGCATACCACTATTCCTATTAAATGGTTGCTTTACAGACACAAAACTATTTGAAAAACCAATAGGAGATTATTTGTCCGAAAACTACGGGATAAAGAATGGGGACTTTAAAATTCTTTCTGCTGATAGTGCGCTTGGAGTTTCTGATCATAACACTTACGTGGAAATAAAAAAACCATACTACACTGTTGCTTATTTTATTGTAAACAGTGACTCCCATTATGAAGTAGTTGAAAATGAAAGCGATGATGTTTTTCTAGAAATATTTAAAGGGGCTTATGTTGAACAGCATCCTGATGTTTTGAAACAATCCGATAAGATGATAAAAAAGTATAACTTATTAAGTGAATCTCCTACCGAATATGGCAAAGGAAAACAAAATTTCTATTACTATTTACATATAAATATAGATAAACAACAAGAAAAGGAATTAGTTGAAAATTTCAAACGTGATCAAAAAATAAACACTGACAACATAATGAAAACGTTAAAAGATAGTACATCTAGAGATCATGCCAATTATAAAGGAGTTATCAATTTTAGTTACTATTACAATACCTACAAAAACAGTGAAACTATTCCAAATGCTCAAGATATTATGGATGATTTCGAAAAGAGCCACGTGTTAACAGAGGGTATTTATAACATAGCAGTTAAGACCATCTATTCCAGCCCTAATAAAATAGGGGAAACAATGGATGATCGTCGTAATAATAATGTCATGTTTACCGTGGATGGACAAGGGAAATTCGAAATATTAAACACAACTGTAGATTCTTGATAAAATATGCCAATTGTTGTGTTTTAAAAAAGGGTCGACTTCCCACAAGGAAGAGGAGGCACTGAAAAAGTCCTCATGGTTTAAAAAGTGAAACCGACTTATGAACAGCTTGCTGTAAAACATTCAATGATTTAACTAACACTCCTATGCACGGCACACGTTACCCAAAATTCTGGGCAGAGTTCATTAAATTGATGTTTGAAGGGTTCTCTCTTCGTAAATGCGAACAAATATTAGGAATCAAATGGGTTACACTCTTTTATTGGCGACACAAAATATTAAATGCACTAAAAGAAATCGAGATTGAAGGGTTTGAAGGTATCGTTGAAGTGGACGAGACCTATTTCCTGTACTCTGAAAAGGGAAAGAAAGGTATCGTTGGTCGTAAAGCTCGTAAACGTGGTGGAGTATCAAAATATCGTGGCATTAGTCGTGAACAAGTTTGTATATTGGTAGCTCGTGACCGCAACAAACAAACGGTATCAAAAGTAACTTGTATGGGACGAATTGTGAAATTAAAAGTAGAAGAAACCATTGGACATTTATTAGATGTGGATACTATTCTTTGTACAGATGCTTGGAGAGCGTACATGACGTATGCAAAAGAAAAAGGCTTGGAACATTATCGTATTAATACATCAAAAACAGGTCATGTCATTAAAGGTATTTATCACATTCAAAATGTGAACGGTTATCACGCTCGTTTAAGTCATTGGATTGACCGATTTAAAGGTGTGGCGACAAAATACCTTGATAACTATTTGATATGGTTTCAATTTCTTGAAATGAAGGGGTTTGACGCAACAACAGCGAATATAAAAGAAGTGTTTGTGAGTATGAGTTTGTGTGAACAACACATGACGAATGAACAAATTCGTCTCTCACCTTTAACCATATAAATGGTTTTATAACTTGTAAAAAAAACCTTTTTTACAAGTTATCAGAATTGCATCGTAATGGAGGATTATTATGTCAATGAATCATGAATTGCTCGCCAAATTTCTAGTAGAAGCCAAAAGAAAGACATATGCATCCCAGGGAGATGATGCATCGGTTCAGCCTTTATTAAACGGTTCAAAACAACTTGAATACTCTAGTGGTAATTATTCTTATCGAGATATTTATTATGGTTCAGCTTTTTTTACCGGACAAGAAACAGTAGAGTTTGAGAATCGTCCAATTTGGTCAATGGTCTATTCAGGTGGTGTCACCATTCCAAACGCAGATTGGGATATCATGGGTCCAATTTATAGCTTCCTTCGCCAAGCATTAAGGTTAGTTGATACAAATTCTATCTATCGTGGTCCAAATTACTACGAGTCAGGTACATATATTTTCAAGAATGAGTATGAAGGAACTCTTGATTGTTTTCACGGTAAAGAAATCATTCTCATAGGTGATGAAAAGGTGTATGAATTGAGATACAACGGAGGAATAGTACGATAATTATTCTGATGAAACAACAAAAAGAGCCAAAGAAAAACCACCTAATAGCTGAACCGCACCCAATTTGTTAGACAAATAACTAACAATTGGAGGTGCGGTTTTATTATGTCTAGAAAATATAAATTCGAATTAAAAAGAAATGCCGTTGAACATTATTTAAATACAAATGATTCTTTTAAAGTGACTGCCCAAAAATATCAAGTCAGTACATCGTTATTAAAAGAGTGGGTGGCACGTACTAGAGAACAAGGAATAGAGTCCTTAAACTCTAAATGTACAAGGTATGACATTCAGTTTAAAATGGAAGTATTGAATTTTATGAACAATACAGGAGCTTCGCCCCTACAAGCGGCCGCTATGTTCAACGTTCCATCTCCTCGTACCGTTAGGAAGTGGCGATCAATGCTAGAATCGCAGGGGATAGATGCTCTTCGTAAAACAAGTAAGGGGTACTCCACTGTGAAGAAGAAACAGGCTATTGCACCTAAGAAAAAACAAAATATTAACTCTCAAAATGATTTACAAAAAGAAATTGAATACTTACGCATGGAAAATGCTTATTTAAAAAAGTTACATGCCTTAATTCAACAAAAACAACAATCTCTGAAAAAGACAAAGCACACATAATATATGAGTTAAGGCATGAATATAAAATTATCGACTTGATTAAAGCGGCTGAAATGGCTCGTAGTACATATTATTACTGGGTGAAACAAATGAGTCGTGAAGATAAATATAACGAGGTTAAAGAAAGTATTAAGCAGATTTTTCAGGAACACCAAGGGCGATATGGCTATAGGCGTATCACACTTGAATTACGTAATCAGGGCTATACCATTAACCACAAAACCGTCCTTCGCTTAATGAATCAATTAGGGTTAAAATCGTTGGTAAGAATCACTAAATACCGCTCTTATCGTGGGAAGGTTGGGAAGGTAGCGCCAAATGTCTTGAAGCGTGATTTCAAGGCCTCTAAGCCTAATGAAAAGTGGGTTACAGATGTTACTGAAGTTCATTTGTTTGGTGAAAAACTCTACCTATCTCCTATTCTAGACTTGTTTAATGGTGAGATTATTTCCTATAATATTGAGAAACGCCCTACATTCCTTCTAGTCGAAAGGATGTTAGATAAGGCTTTAAAATGCTTGGATAAAGAAGATACTCCTATCCTTCATTCAGATCAAGGTTGGCACTATCAAATGGATAGATATCAATATATTTTAAGAGAAAATAATATAACTCAAAGTATGTCCCGTAAGGGAAATTGCTTAGATAATGCAGTCATTGAAAATTTCTTTGGCTTATTAAAATCTGAATTACTTTATCTTAAAGATTTTGAAAGTATGGAACACTTTAGGGAAGAACTAGAGAATTATATTTATTATTACAATAATAAAAGGATTAAGGCAAAATTAAAAGGATTGCCTCCTGTAAAATACAGAATTCAATCCTTATTAGCTGCTTAAATATATGTCTAACTTTTCGGGTCCAGTTCATAGCTTGGGTGGTTTTTAGATATCGTTTATCAATAATTTACTTTAACAGAGCCTATAAATAAAGAAACGAAAGGGGATTATAATTTGCAAACATATACATGGAATCTTGGTGATGCATCACTTACATTTCAAAACGGTACTATAGTTCCATTTCAAAAGGGGGAGCTTGCTGCTACGACTCGTGACATGATGTATTTTTATTACGACGTTCTTTTACAAGTGCGTCAGGAAACACGTCGTATCTTGGTTCGTAAGCATCCAACAGCGCATTATATTGCGGACGCGATTCATGCAATGATCCATCACCCCACAAAGGCAGAGGGGTACTTGTTAGAAAACACAAGAAGTATTCCGGATTATATTCGTAAAGTCTGGTATCATCAAGTGGAAATTGCTGATTTATTCTGGCGAGATATGTTTATTCGACTTGAAAAATATCAGCATGAGGTAAAGAAATCATATGAAGAAACAGTAACAGAAACTACAGAATATAAAATAACCATTGGTACCATTCCAACTGATTCAGAATCCAATAGTAATTTTGTTTGGTATATTAATGGGGTAACGCAGGAGAAATTACAAGAACTTGCAACAGTCGTTCAGAATTTTACTGCGGATACCATCCATCTATACAATCATGGTGTAGAAAAAGAAGTAAGATAACATAAGAATAGAGGGGAAGTTTTGATTATACTTTTTCAAAACTTCTCCTCTATTCTTTTTTTTGAAGGTTACTTGTAATAATTCTATCAAACTCTATTTTAAAACTACATGAGGGTATTTTCGTTATAGGACTGTTTACGTCTAAAATAACGTTGTTTAATAAATGTAATTAATGACATTGAATTATATTTATTTTCAATATCGGACAGGATACCTAGATAAGTATCTATTTCATTGTTATAGCTTTCATTTTGTTTACTTAGAAATGTGAAATACATTTCAGATATTTTATTTTCAGTGTTTGTACAGAACTCATGAAATTCATTACTTTCTACTTTTAGATTAAAGAAACCATTTTTTACGTTAAACCCAACTTTTGTGTAAAAACCTATTAAATATTCTTCATCAAAGGCCATGCTAATCATTCCATTGAAGAGGAGTCCATAACCAGGATAGCTAAAATATGCCCATCTGTATATGGAATATACCATAGCAGTTCCAACCCCATTTCCAATATGATTTGCATCTAAACTGGTAATAGTAATTTCAATTTTGTTTGCTGATTGATCTTTTTGAATACGACATGAAGCAGTTCCGACCCTTGAGTTATTAACAAGGTCGTGAAATTGCATGTCGAAGGAAATATACTGAAACTCACATCGTTCACTAATACTAGTAAATGAACATTTTAATTTTTGACCATTAGTAGTCATTATGATTGGAAGTGTAGTCAACATAGAATAAATTACACCCTTTCTACATAATAGTTAATCCTGCGATTTTTGATTAATGAAACTCCCAGTATAAAATTGGGCGAGGCAAAGAAGGTAGGCGGGAGATCAACTGCTAGCAAAAGTCTGACGGATTCAGCTGAATATATAAACTTAAGGACACATGAGTCCAACTTAATGTAATAAAAAAAGAGCCATATATGATGGTATGGCTCCTTTTAAGTATTAAAATGTTTCTCCATGTTCCCTCATTACGTAATGGATAGAGCTATCCTGTACTTTTGGTGCAAATGTTTCTCCATGCTCAGCATTTTGAGTAATGTTGTTTGAAGTGAAGCTAAATCCGAAAACGGCTACTAATCCTAGAGTGATACCTAAAACTTGAATTACTTTCTTCATTATTTTAGTGCCTCCTTTTTACGTAGTTTTTCTTCGGCTTCGTGTGACTTAAAGAAATATTGGTTTGCTTTATCTTGCTGGTTAGCTGAGTAAAATTTTAAAGCCAATTGTTTCGAGTAGTCATGAACGAACCCTAATAAACCTTCTTGTTCAAAGTACTCAATTCCTTCTGCAATTGTATTTTCGGACTTTTCTGTAGATTCTTTCGAGTTTAGTGCGCTTAATATTGAGAAGTGGTGTTTATATTCCGTGTTATTGATACGATTGCATGCTTCTAACCCAGTTTCAATAAATTTTAATGACTCTTCTGTATTTCCGAGTTTGTAGTTTTCTCTTGCAATAAGGAAAATTGCTTTATAACTCTTTTCTGGAGTATCGATAGCTGTTGTTAGGTTTCGTATAGCTGCTTCTGAAAGATCTTGCTCAGCATATAGAAAACCTAAGTTATGTCTAATTTTAAGCCCTAACATGGTGTTGTGTTTTTTTGTAACGATATCTAAAGCCTTAATAAAATATTCTTCCGCATATTCATATTGTTTAAGTGATGTGCATGTTAATCCAAGGATATTATTACAAGCTGCTATATTAAGTTCATATCCTGTTTCAGGTTCGAAG
Organism: Bacillus sp. FSL W8-0519; assembly: GCF_038005585.1. NCBI lineage: Bacteria > Bacillati > Bacillota > Bacilli > Caryophanales > Bacillaceae > Bacillus > Bacillus sp. FSL W8-0519. The sequence continues at coordinate 89,581 of NZ_JBBOTL010000002.1, read as the reverse complement.
AATTTTAAAGCACGGTTTGCATATTTCACTGCTTCCAATGGTTGTCTTACCTGATAGTAAAAAGCAGCTACTTTATAATAGAATTCAGCTTTCTCAATCTCATCAGGGATATTTGCGATTAATTGTTTTGCCTTATCGAAATACTCACCAGCTTTTTTATATTCTCCAATTTCTGTGTTATGAATTGCCTTAAAGAAGTTGTAATAATAATTTAAAAGTTCTTCACTAGGTTTATTAAAATCTTCAATTTTTTCAAGCGATTTTTTAGAGCCTTCATAATCTTTGTTTAACATATTATGTCTAAACTCTAATAAAGAGTAATATAAAAGTATGTTTTGATTTTCTTCAATTTTATCAATCTTATTTTTTATTTCTCCAAATAAATTAGTTGATTTTTCATGATCTAGTTCACGAATAGAGTCATGCCAGTTACTTAAAAGCTCTGTAATTTCACTTAATGTTACTGTTGCAGCTCCCATATAAACCCCTCCTATTATATATTGTGCGATTTCTCATTATTGTATCAAATTTGTTAATATTTAGGTATCTAGAAAAATATTTCTCAACAATATTCTATTGACTTCTACAGAAAAAATTAATATTTTCGAGTTTCCCAGATTGCAATATCCATAAATGAACTTGGAAATTTTTTTATAAAGATAATTGGGCTACTAAGCAGAATAAAGAGCGAGATAATTAAATGTAATCTAACTTTGAAACTTATGCGTGGTTCTTTTTAAGAATTGAGAGTAGGTTAATATTGTTTTACGGTTACTTAGTTTCGTAGAATTATTTGTATATATTTAAAGTGAAGGACAAGTTACCGATAGTAACCTGTTAGATAAAGAGTTGTTTTTATATTTATAATTAAAGGGGGGATCTGTAGAAAAGTGAATTTAGTTTTGTATGCGATTCTTATGATAGTTATAGCAATAATTTTTAATCTAGGAATTCTGTTTTGTGAAAGAGTAAGGAGAAATTACAAAAAGCAACATTTGCATAATACTAATCTTAAGAAAAGGGAGAAATGACATTTGTCTATTTTTGATAGATTATTATTTTTTTATGTTTTAAGCATGGTTGCTTTATTATTCTGTGATGTTTTAGGAATTAATGTGTTTTTTAGTTTTTCTACAATGATAATAAATATGGTTTGTTCATGTTATCTATATATTCATTATGTGAAAAGAAGGAATAGTGAAGTCCATTATGTTATTTAAAAGTAACTGGTAGAAATTTGTGAACATACTTAGTAGTCAATTCTGAGAATAATAATTGTGGGGGAAAAAGATGAAATGGGGAATAGAAGCAATAAAAAGTTATGAATTAAATTGTAATGGTTTAGATCGTTTTACTTTTTTAGGGGAAGAATACCAAAGTACCAATTGGAGTTACTTATCCCTCTCTCATCTTCAAAATTTCCTGGAAACATCAGGTTTGGATAGAGATATGGTTTTAGAACTGCTGCCAATTAATTTTAAAGGCATTGTATGGAATTCTCTCGAAAGCGAGGACTTGGAATTTCTAAATACTTTAACGAACCCTAATAGATGTTTGGAAATTTTAGATAGGTATAACTTAATGGATTCTGCAGCAGCTTATACACCAAGCATGGAATATAAACTGAGATGGTTAAAAGAGCGCTGGGTGAAAGGATATTATGTTTTCGCCAACTGTTAAGATAAGACTTGAATACTAGAAAGGAGGATACAATTGAGAGGCCCAACTCATGTAGCAGCAGGAGCAGCTTTCGCTTTAATTGCACATAATTATGCGGGAATTGGGGATGACCCATATTTATTAACGGCCACATCAATAATTGGAGCATTAATACCAGATATTTGTCATCAAGGATCTACTTTAGGAAGAAAAATACCTTTATTATCTTGGGGGGTCAATAAAACTTTTGGTCATCGTACAATAACACACAGTCTAATCTTTTTGTTTGGTATAACGGCACTTCTTAAGTACCTAGTTCCCCAGTACCCCATAATATATATAGGAATGTTTATTGGGGTATTAAGTCATCTAGTGTTAGATGCCCTTACACCAAGTGGGATTCAATTGCTTTACCCTTTGAAAATGAAAATAAGATTTCCGATATATACAAGAACAGGAAGTATGATTGAATATATATTTTTCTTTTCACTTATTGTAATTGATATAACTTTAATTGGAGGCTCTTTTTAAATTCACATGAAAAATAGAGTAGAAATAAGGCACTCGAACAGCTATTTAATGTTCAAGTGCTTTTTTATGTAGAGTCTACATTTTAATTAATTATGGGTAAACTTTCTATCTTATTTATACAAATTATGATATGGTACAATATGTTAATTAAATGCAATTTTTTCTAAGGGGATGGGGCATAGTGAAAGCAAAGAAACTAGTAACGTTTGCGATACCGTTCATGCTATTGGCAGGTTGTGGTACCGATAAAACAGACGCAAAGCCAAAAGAAAAAGTAGAATCTAAATCAGAAACGAAAGAAAAGCTGTCAAAAGAGAAGTATCCAACTCGAATGACTGGTTTATCCTCTGAGTTAGTGCAGAAAATTACAGTAATAACTGAGATAGCTATGGATAAAACTAAAAAGGAAACTGACTTAAAGAAAGAAATTCTAAAAGAAGAGTCTGAGTTGCAAAAGATTATCGCTAAGTTTAAGAAGATAGACCCACCAAAAGAGTTTGAAGACGCTCATAAAGAGATTTTAAAAGCAGTAGACTGTTATAGTGAAGCCTATGCACTTCAAGTAGAAATTTTGAAGGGGAAAGGAAAAGTAACAGACGAAGATAGAGAAAAGTCTAAAAAGTCAATGGACTTGATTAATGAGGGTAACAAGTACTGGCATAAAGGATTCGAACCTATTGAATCCCATAATGAAAAGGAAGCAAAAGCCTTAGGTTTCGATGTAGATACGAAGACCGACTCTAAGTCGTCAACTACTTCTGATAATGGTAACGTACAAATATCCGCAGACGGTAACGAGTTAATCGGTTCTTGGGGTAGTTACAAAGGTTCTGAGTTTCGTAAGGGTTTAGACTTTAGACAAGATAAGTCATTCACGGCTTATGATGACACTGGTAACTCTTCTTATGAAGACAACCATATGACAGGAACATGGTTATACAATAAAGACAGTAATAAAGTAACGTTGATTCCTACTGAATTTGTTAAAGACGGTAAGAAGATAGATGCTAGACAAATGAATGCGGTAGTAGATTATACTGTCGAGTTCTTGAGAGCAGGTTCTTTAAGAATGGTAGATAGTAAAGGTAACAAATTAGAAGTAGAGAGACAGAAGTAAAATTGGAATAAAGTCGAACTGTTTATAAAAAAGCTGAACCACTAGATTCCTTTGTATAAAAGGAATCTTTTTTGTGCTTATTTTTCATTTCGATATTCTTATAAATTAATACTTTTGTTACAGGTAATGAGGAAAAAGATGAAAGAGGTGTTGATTTAAAATAAAGTTTATTTCCAATCAACAATATAACTAATATGTATCGGAGAGAAATTCAATAGATTTAAAAATTTAGTGGTTAAATTACAAAATCAAAATGTGTGAATATGAAAATGATTTGTAATAATTGTAAAAAATAAAAAAATTTGGAAAAATGATTTAATGTTTGTAATTTTTTGTCTTATAATAGTTCTTAGGTTTATTGTGATTATTTTTAATATTTAAATAATCATGCAAAACAAATATTGTTTGGGAGGTTTTTAGATTGGGGAAAAGAGTTGTTGTAAGAGTTCTAGCAGTACTTTCTGTACTTGCGCTATTCCTAAATGTTTTTTTACCAAGGGTTAGTGCAGAGGTAATGACGCACGAGAAATATTCAATGAACTGGAGTTATAGTAATAGTTTAGGCAAGTACATTCGAACTGAAATGATTAAAAATTCAAGCGGTCAAATTGCTTATTGCTTAACTCTTGGACTAAAATCACCAAATGGTGAAGATCTTCCTGAAATGGGGAAAACAGATAATGTAGTATATAGGGTCCTATTAAACGGTTTCCCGCAAAAAAGTGTTCAGCAGTTAGGAGTAGCTAATCAGAATGAAGCGCATTACGCAACTCAGCTTGCAGTTTGGAATGCATTAGGTCAACTTGATGTAAATGAACTGAAACATGAAAATAAAAATGTTGAAAAAGCAGCTAAGGCAATTATCAATGCTGCTAACAATAGCGGCGACACACAAGATATCTATATGAATGTTATCCCAGCTGAAAAGCAAAAAGCAGAATTAAAAGGTGAGTTCTTCGAAACGAATCTATATACAGTACAAACAAATGCTAAGAGTGGTTCTTATAAAGTAGTAGCGAAAAATGCACCTAATGGAGTAAAAATTGTTAGTGAAAATGGTGAAGTGAAAGATCAACTTTCAGTTGGAGAGAAATTCCGTATCCAAATTCCTAAAAATACAAAAACAGGTGAATTTAATTTAAGTGTTGCTGCAAACTTAACAAAAGTTCAAGCAATTGCTTACCGCGGTACGGATACGGTTCAGAATGCTACAGTATTACTAGAAAGAAATGAAGAAAAGCTTAGTAGTGACCTTGCAGTAAATTGGGAAGCAGCTGGTTCCTTAAAAATTAAAAAAGTTGGAGAAAGTGGAGAAGTATTAGCTGGTGCGGTATTCGAGGTTTTTAATGCGAATAATGAATCAGTTGGAAAAATTACGACTGGTGCTGATGGTACTGCAGAATTAAATAACCTACCAATTGGTACGTATACTGTAAAAGAAATAAAAGCGCCAACAGGCTATGTTTTAGGTGATAAACCACAAACCATTGAGGTTAAGACAGGAGAAACTGGGGCTGTTCAAATAGTAAACAACAAGGCAAAGGGAAACATTGAAATAAAAAAACTTAGTGATTCAGGTAAAGTGCTACCTAATGTTGAATTCACTGTTTTTACTGAAGATGGAAAAGAAGTGAAAAAGGCAGTAACAAATGAAAATGGAATTGCAAAGGTTGAAGGCCTTACATTTGGGAAGTATTATTTCTTAGAGACAAAAACACCAAATGGATATATCGGAAATAAAACTAAGTATCCTTTTGAAATCAAAGAGCACAATAAAACACTTACTTTTACAGTAGAAAACACCGAAGTAAAAGGTAGTGTAAAACTGCTAAAAGTAGATAACGAGGATATTAGTAAAAAATTAGAAGGTGCAGTATTCGAGTTAAAAGATGCAAGTGGAAAAGTAATTGGCGAATATAAGACAGATAAAAATGGTGAGATTAACGTTAAAGATTTAGCGTATGGTAAGTATTCATTTGTAGAAAAGACTTCTCCAAACGGTTACGTTCTTGTTACAGAACCAATTGTGTTCGAAATAAAGGAACATGGAAAAATTATTGAGCTATTAGCAGTTAATCATCTAATCAAAGGTGATCTGGAAATTACAAAGGTAGATGTTGCGGATGGAAACAATAAGCTTCCAAATGCAGAATTTACGATTTATAACGAAGCAGGAAAAGAAGTAGTAAAAGGTAAAACAGATGATAAAGGTATCGCTAAATTTGAAAAGCTACCATTTGGAAAATACACATATAAAGAAACTATTGCACCAAACGGTTATATCTTAAATGAAGAGACGTTTTCTTTTGAAATCAAAGAGAATGGTCAAATTATTAAACATATCGTCAAAGATGAGAAGATTCCTTCAATTAAAACAACAGCAACTGATAAAAAAGATGGTACAAAAGAAATGCACACTTCTAAGTCTGTAATAATCCAAGATAAAGTGGAATACAAAGACCTACAAGTGGGTAAAGAGTACACTTTAAAAGGTAAATTAATGGATAAAAAGACTAATAAACCATTCGTTGTAAATGGTAAAGAAGTAACTGCTGAAACTAAGTTTACACCAAAAGAAGCAAACGGATCTATCACACTAGATTTCACTTTTGATGCAACTGGTTTAGAAGAAAAAGAAGTAGTAGTATTCGAAGAGTTACTGAAAGACGGAAAAGTTGTTACTACACATGCTGATATCAATGATAAAGGTCAAACAGTTAAGTTCGTTAAGCCATCAGTAAAAACAACTGCTACAAACAAAGCTGATGGTGGAAAAGAGATTCATTCAAAGGATTCTATCACAATCCAGGATAAAGTGGAGTACACTAACTTAGTTGTTGGTAAAGAGTACACTGTAAAAGGAAAATTAATGAACAAAGCTATTAACGAACCATTATTAATTGATGGTAAAGAAGTAACAGCTGAGACTAAGTTTATTGCAAAAGAAAAGAACGGTTTTGTAACATTAGACTTTACTTTTGTTGGTGCTGAACAGCAAGGAAGAGAAGTAGTCGTGTTTGAAGACTTATTACATGAAGGTCAAGTAATTGCAACTCATGCTGACATTAACGATGTAGGTCAAACAGTTCGATTTGTAGAACCTTCTATTAAAACGACAGCTACAAACAAAGCTGATGGTTCTAAAGAGTTAGATGCTTCTAAATCTGTAACAATCCAAGATAAAGTGGAATACAAAGACTTAATCGTGGGTAAAGAGTACGTTGTAAAAGGTAAACTAATGGATAAAGCAACAAAAAAACCATTATTAGTTGATGGTAAAGAAGTAACAGTAGAATCTAAGTTTACTCCAAAAGAGAAAAATGGTTCTATCACACTCGATTTCACATTTAATGCTTCTGCATTACAAGGTAAAGAAGTGGTAGTGTTTGAAGAATTGTATCAAGATAATGTCTTGGTAGCTATTCACGTTGACATCGAAGATAAGGGGCAAACGGTGAAATTTAAAGAAGTGAAACCGGAGCAACCAAAACCAGAACAGCCGCATCAAGATAAAAATACTCCAACTACAGAACAACCAAAAGAGCAAGTAAAAGAACAACCACAACCTAAGAAAGAAGTTCAATCTAAAATTGGATGGTTACCACAAACAGGTGCTGATCTTACAAGTTGGATCTCTATGGCTGCAGGCGCATTACTGTTAATTGTTGGTGGAGTTATTTTCTTAAAACGTAAAAACGCATAAAGATTAAAAATAAGCACATATGTTTTACAGGATGTGCTTATTTTTATGTTAGTAAATGTTGCTTTTTTATGATTTAAATGTATTTTAACTTTATTATAAAAGAGCCTAAATCATAGCCTGTTTTTATTATAGCTATAGCTGAAATTAGGGCTAATGGATATTTAATAATTGGTTTTTTTAGGAACTCCTGTATATTTTTCATATTATAAACCACCATTCTCGATTTATTCAACAGCATTTATTGTAGTCTCATTTTGAGAAATCATAACTTTTAAATGCTCTGTTATGACCATCATGTTTTCAATAGCATATCTAATTAGACTTAATATGTCTTCTTCTATATTAAGTCCTTTTTTAAACGTTTCGCCCAAGTTATCAATATTCTCAATATCACTACTTTTAAAATCATGATTAATTTTTGTAAACGTCATAACATAATCAGCCGTTTCAATATTTTCTATCATTTCTTTCATTAAAGTTTTATGAAGTTCATTTGTCTTTTGAATATCCTCAAATACTACATTTTTATTAAATCCAAATCTTTCATATTCTTGATATGTTGTATTTAGAGGATGAGCAATTATATATGATCTAATCGCTTTAAAATAATCATATTTATCTCTATTTTCACTTTTAACACCATAAAACTCGTCTTTGTCATTCTTTTTGTCATAGACTGTTAATGATTTTAACAAGTATTCTATTGATGTTAATATTTTGTCTGAAACTGATATTAATTCATACACATTAATATCATCATTTTTATTGTTTATATCTTGCAGAGCATAATTTATAACTGCTCTAGCCGACATAATTTTAGTGTTTATATCAAAATGTTTATTTGCGTCTTTTTCAAAGTAATCATTACACACTTGATTAAATTCATCAAATGCTTCTCTATTAATTTTCATTAATATAACAATCAAACCCTCTCATTAAATTATTTCAATAATATATATTTATAATCTATCATATTCACTTTTATATCAAGAATATTTTTGTTAATGTATTGCGCTTACCAAACTTTTACTAAAATTTCGAGCTACGCTGTTTTCACCTTTTAATTAAGGAATTCTAAGTGAATTTTAATCAAACATTTTTATAAAGAAGAATGTTTATTTGAATAGAAAAGACTCCATTTTAATTAAGCTTTTTTCAAAATGGAGTCTTCTTATTTAGCATATAATATAGGTTTGTGGAGCTTTTTTGATTAAACTTTATTTCAAATCAACACTAATTTAGTACTATTTACAGTATTTTAATCTATTTGATTATTTTTGAGTTGTTGTAATAATTCCAGGACAGTAAAACAGTCAGCTGCAGCTCGATGTTTAACCGTTAATTTCGTTGCATCATTTAATGAAATCCATCTTTTTGAATCTATAAAAATTGCGTACATTTTCATAATACATGTGGATTTAAAGCTCTTAAATTCTACATTGTTAGTAATACAAGTACTTTCTATCATACCTAAATCAAATTCAGCGTTATAAATAAGTAGAGTTTTTCCTGCAGTAACTTCACATAATTCTTTATATATTTCTATCCACGATGGTGCATCGTGTACCATTTCATTTGTAATACCATGAATGGATGTTGCTTCAGCTGGAATTATTATAGTTGGCTTAACTAAAGAGTTTAATAGGATTTTTCCTGCTAAATCAATTACACTTATTTCGATAATTTGATCTATTAGAGTAAGTCCAGTTGTTTCGGTATCTAAAATAACAAACTGATCTTTGTTTATAAACATTTTGTTGATAAATGTTTTGATTTCTAATTTTGTTTCCTTTAATTGATTCATAACTACTTGGTGTTCGTAACAGCTAGGGCAGAGACTTAGACGTAGTTTAGCTTTACTTTGAACGATATGACCACACTGTTTACAAGTTCGTTGCTCTAAACTTAGTTTTCTACCATTTGATAATGCAAGTTTTTGCTTATCAGATAATTGCCGTTTTTTTTCTGATTTTGAGCGTTCATATAGCTCTATATACCTATTGTTTACTCTCTGGAATACCCTAGCTACAGGAGCTTCTATGGGTTTTAAACCTTCTTTGTTGAGTTTAGTTTTGCTTGCAAGTTCTAAGGGGACCTCACTCCAATTTTTATAACTTATCATTTATCTTCACCCCAATGGTTATATTAGTTATTGAAATAAAAATGTGGGAATCTTTTAGATTTATTGTTAAACCTATCTAAATTCTAACTTAATTCTAATTTATGGTAAAATTAAATGAGGAATAGGAAGAAAAAGGATAAAGGTAAGCGATTATTAGTATATCGGGGGAATAAAAATGTTAAACAATAATGTATTAGATGAACTATTTAATGAGGTAGCATATGAAGATGAATCGTATTTTTATTATTTTTACACTATGAAAATGGCAGCAACATCAGAATATATTAAATTTGGTCCTGGTACATTTTTAGAAAATCAACATCAAGTGATTTGTTTTACTAATAAGAGGATTATGATGCTTGAATTGAATCCGCTAACTGGTAAGTTAAATGGCAATAAGATAATAATTGATATTGAAGATGTAGAGGGAATTAAAGTGAAAAGAGGGCTAATAAAGTCTAAAGTTATTGTTACATTAAAAGGTAACAAAGGGGATATCGTTATGAATCCAAATAGTTTTACTATTGGATTATCAAATCATAAAAAAAACTTAGTGAAACTGGAAGAGATGTATAGTTAAAAACCAGTCTCTATAAAGTTAAAAATCCATTTTGATTAAGATCTTGATAAAAGACTTATTAGAATGGATTTTTTTCTTTTATAGGGGATAAGTATTGATATTCAAAATTAAAATTCGAATAGTTTGTATGGATTTATTTATTATCAGTAAAATATTCAATTCAATAAGTGATTTAATGTTATACAAAATACATAGTAAAATTAATAATGAAAGTATCTTTTTATAAAGCAATTTGGTAATAAATATTTCAATATTATTAGGGAGGGATAAAGTGTTTACTAGAGTTAAATATATCATTTCCTTCTTCATTCTCTTAATAGGAATAATTGCAGGTTGTGAAGTTAAAGACGCTCCTGCTAGCAAAAACGAAAATAGCCACCAAGGAATCCGGAATGATGAAATAGAATATAATGAGAAGTTAAATGGATTCAAACAAGTAAAAGGTAAATTTATTCAAGAGTTTGATGGAGATACGATACTGGTATCTACAAAACAAAATGGAGAAGTTATAAAGAATAAGGTAAGGGCTTTATTAATTGATACCCCAGAGGTACAAAAAGTTAAAAATGGAAAAGTTATATCTCCATCAATGCCTTTAGCAGATAAAGCGAGGGAGTTTCTTAAAATTAAGTTGAAGGGAAAAGAAATTATCCTTGTATATGACAAAGGTGATCCAAAAGATAAATTTAATAGGGAATTAGCATATATATTCGTAGATGGAAAGTGTATACAGACTGAATTGTTAAGAGAAGGCTTAGCCATAATTAGATATGTAAAAGAGCCAAATACTGCATTATATGATGAATTTAAAAAGGCAGAGAGCGAGGCACGTAGTCAGGGAAAAGGGGTATGGGCAATCGTTGATTATGTAAAACAGAAGGAAAGTGAATCATATTACAATTTAGAAAAGAGGGATATTTAAAATTGAAAAATCAAGAAGTAGGGGATATGAAAAAGTTTTGGGATAGGTTGATTCAAGTTGCTCCGCGAATGGTAATTTCAGCACTTTTGGCAGCTATATTAGTTATCTTCGCATATAATGCTAATGATTTATTTGAGTTGTTTTATCAAAAAATTTTCAAATAAATACTACTTCTATTAAGGGGAATTTAGTATAATATATAGGTATTGAAATGTAATGTTGTAGGGGTATAACATGCCATATTCAATTCATAAAATCGGATTCACTTATATGAAAAATAAGAGCATTCCCTAATGGGAGTGCTCTTATTTTATTATATAGTTACTATATACATGAATGATAGACCTTTAGTAATCTTTTGACTTTCTTATTTTTAGACCATTGTCACTTTATAAATAGTCTCGTACCTTAAAAAGGAGTTTCCTCATTTGTCAAACACCCTCTATACAAACGATAATCGCGTACGGTATCCTGATTGACTTTTAATAATTAAAAATTAAAATACTTTAAAACAAATTCATTCGGGATATTTATACTATTTTTGTGTTCATAAAAAATCAATTATAAAAGGATTAAAGAAGTTTCCATAAAATTCCGCAGTACAATTATCGTATGATTTAGATTCAATTCATAAAAATTTCTAACGTTAAAACAGTCTAATCTATCTATGGAAATAAAACATGTTATAATAAATGTGAATATATTTCCAAATTTTTAATGAATCAAAAACTTAATTTTGAATTGAACCCTTAGGAGAAAACTATGAAAACTATACTTATTATTACAAATACTTTAGATCTTACAGCGGACTACATCATAAATAAATATAATCATACAGCCCAATTTTTCAGATTAAATACAGATAGATTTTTTGACTATGATATAAATATTACAAATAGCGGCACCTCGATTAGAAATAGAAAAAGCAACCTAATTATAAATATTAAAGAAGTTCATTCATTGTATTACAGAAAAATAACTTTACCTAATTTAGATAGCTACGAAAGCAAGTATTGGACTCTAATGCAGCGTGAAATGATGAGTATTGTAGATGGAATCGCAGAAACAGCTGGTAATTTCGCTTTGACTAGACCTTCAGTATTACGTAAAGCAGATAATAAAATAGTTCAAATGAAATTAGCAGAAGAAATTGGATTTACACTACCTCAATCCTTAATTACAAATTCAAATCAAGCAGCAACCACCTTTTGTAAGGAAAATAATACATCTATTGTTAAACCCATATCCGCTGGAAGGATAATTGAAAAAAATAAAATCGGCATCATTCAAACAAACTTAGTAGAAGCAAATGAAAATATTCAAGGTTTGGAATTGTCACCAGCATATTTTCAAGATTATATACCAAAAGATACAGAAATAAGATTAACTATAGTTGGAAATAAATTATTTGGGGCAAATATTAAATCAACTAATCAAGTTGACTGGCGAAAAAATGATGCCTTATTAGAATACAAACCGATCGATATACCAGATAAAATCGCAAAAATGTGTTTAGAAATGATGGGAAAGTTAGAAATAAACTTTGCAGCTTTCGATTTTATTATACGAAATGGAGACTATATCTTTCTTGAATTAAATGCCAATGGTCAATGGCTTTGGCTAGAGGATATATTGGAATTCGATATATCGAATACAATTATAAATTATCTGTTAGGGGAACCTATCTAATGAATCACTTAATTTCAAAGCTTAAATATTTTTCAATTAAATTATTATCCTATAGCCCCTTATTGAGATTCACAGATGATACTACATTTGGAGAAATTACTGAAACTATTACAAAGCTAAGGTTTTCTCTTATTAGTTTCAATACTGGTCAATGGATTTTTCACTTTTTAACCACGATAAAAGATAATAATACTCGAACATTCAATTATTTTAAAATTTTAAAGTTAAAGGAGGTTCAAAATTTACCTGATTTAAATGCCATAGACACAAAATATAATAATTATGAAATTTATGTAAACACTCTTTCAGATGAAGATTGTGTTATTCATAAAGATGCTCTTCAGTATAAACTATCACAAATAGAGGCTCGCAAAAACAAAGCTTTTAATAAATACCTGGCATATATTGCTATAGTTGCACTTATCTTGCCCTTATATGCATCTTTTTTTAATAAACTATATGATTTAAAAGATTATTACACAGTTATTTTTACAATTATTTTACTCTATTCCTCTTTTAACCTTTTACTTTTTATAAGTAGTTTTATTAAAATTAAAAATGCACCAAGAGTAACATTTAGATCTATTCGAAATTCATCGGCACCTGCTAAGGCATTAACCCTAGCATTGTACTATGATTGGTTAGTTTCAGATGAAGAAAGTACAGTTCAGGTTACTATTATTAAAAACATCGAAAAGTATATGCTTACTATAATTAGTATCAGTTTATTATTTTTAGTGACTTTTAATATAGTTGAATACACTAAAAAATCTACAGTGAAAAATAGTGTTGTAGAAAAAAGTAAAGATAATCATTCCGAAATGTTAACTCTTGATACATCTAGTGATCCAAAACAATTTTTATATATTAACAAAGACGTATTTGCAAAAATAGAAAATACATTGTTAAAAAATAATGTTACTAAAGTTATTATTGTCTATAATAAATCTAAAATGAATGATAATTATCAACGTATCTTAAATCTAATTAATACTTATAGTTCTAAAGATACTGATATTATAAAATTAGAAAGTAACAAAAATAATGAAGTACAAATTATTCTTTTGAAAGGGGATAATAAATAATGTATAGACCTTATATCGCTAAATATGTTGAAGAGCAAACATTACAACCTATTACTAACTTAGTTTATGATGACATTACTCAAATTTCGTTTATAAACAAAGAAAAAAACGTCAAAAAAATTAATTTAGGACCTGACAAAACTAGTCTTACCGAAACCATCGAGAACGGAGATCCAGACGAAATATACTTGGTCCCTGATACAACTATGACAACAGAAACTGTGGAAAACCTAGATGCAGATGAATATCTCTTAGGGCCTGATACAACTATTCGTACATTTACAGTAGAGAATAATGATACTGATGAACACTACTGTGAACCTGAAACTACTAGAATCACTAAAACGATTGAAAACATTGATCCCGATGAATATTACTCCTAATAATAAAACACACACCTTTAAAAGTGTGTGTTTTATTATTTTACTATTTATTGCTTCGATCTCCCTTAATGTTAAATTGAATTTTAGAAATCTATCTTAAACTAACCGCTTAATATATGAGAGAAAATCACCAATCTATATAACAAAAAACATATTAAATTTAATTTAAAGGATAGTGCTGAATCTTTAAATATTATTAAACATATCGCGTATTATACCCACAAGAATAAAAAAGTCCCCAAGTTTGTGTCGCCAGACAAAAAACGAGGATGTAAGAGCAATAAAGTTAACCTACTTTTAGTTAGTTTACATAACCTTTATTATAGGTAGTTCTATTTTTTTAAAAAATATCATCTCAAAAAGTTAAGTTATGACGTTTTATTGAGATGGTCTTGGAATTTTGTATTGTATCATTTATTAAATTAGTTAGTTAATTATTTGTTTTCTGTTGCAAATGGCATATTTGTTGCTATTTGTAATTTATCAGACGCTGCTGTATTAACATCTACATAAAAAATAATTGGATATTTCAAAATGAAGAGTATTCTTTTATTTTGAGACGAAACAAAGAAAAACAGACTTTTGATATCGTTATCCAACTGTAAACTTGCCCCTATTTGACAAGTTTCTTCTATTACTATTTCTCCTTAATCATTTGTTATTAATTGAAGAATAGCTCCATTATCTGTTCTTGTAGCTATATCTCCCTTTTCCTTTACTATATTCTATGAGAATCATCTAAGAGTTCGTTAAATCGGAATTTAACGAACAGTTGAGAGTGTGTGAGTTAATCTCCCCTCCTATCTTAATGTACAAAGACATGAAACTCTAAACTAATTAGAAAAGAAAGTCTAAAATAAGATCATTATTAATTATTTAATTGTATATTAAATAATTAATAATGAAATCAACCTATCTGTAGAGCAACCTTCTCGGTTGCTCTTTATAATTTTTTCTGAATAAATCTTCAAACTATGTACATACTATAAATACACTTGAGTTCTGAACTTCCTTCTTAATGCTTTGCCGGAGAGCAGTTAGCTTTTGCTAGCTGTTCTTTTACATTAATGAAACGCCAATTATAATCGGAGCATCTTTATACTCATTAAATTCTTCTTCTCATTTATGTTTTTTCGCAGTTGAACATATCGCATTTAGTGTGTTTATAAATATCTCAAGAGCTTGTTCTCTAGTTATTTCTGAAGGGAGTCCTTCTTCTTTAACCGGTTCTACACCATCACCTGCAACATATTCTACATATACTTCAATCGCTTTATCCGCATCTCTATGCACTGCAATTAACACATAATATCCATGCTTATTAACTCAAAGTATTTCATATCCGATCCTCCTTGAATAAAATGTAGTGTTTCGTTAATAATAAGACATAGGCTCCATTTGTCACGAATCAACCTTACACTTAGCATCATTTTCTAATATAGGGGCCGAGCAGTTAGCTTTTGCTAGCTGCTTTTTTTACACATTATATAAAAATTTAAATATTAATCTTTATTATGGTGGTGTGTATATGAAGAAGATATTTAAATCCACCTTCATCTTCCTATGTACTTTATTCTATGCTACGGTTATGGGCATATTAATTTATCAATTTATAACCGATGAATATTATGTGCCTCCAGCGAAAGACCCTAAAACAAAGTCTAAAAATCAGTAACATTTATAGACTTAAAAGAAACTATTTGAAAAATTATTCATACATTGTAGTCAGTCCTTTCTTATAAAGTGAGTTCGTCATTTTCGTTATAAAAATGGACTTATATCCTATAACTTTTTCAGAAATCATTCATATTTTATTTTTGAAAAAGTTGCTCTGCCTTTTTATTTATAAAAAAATGAAGTTTCTATTTTGTTTTCTTTTTTTGCATAATATTTTCGATTCTACTCATACTATAGTTGTAACATTACGTTACAGTGTATTGTGGGTATCGTCACTGTTGGACGATAAAGCAGTTAGTTCATTGAGCTAGCTGCTTTATCATTTACTAAGTACAAAATAGCATTTTTATATAAATCTTTTCACCTTTTAATTAGCCAAGCATATATTATTGTGTATGGCACTCCACAGTTCATACGTTCAAACCTTTTAGTCTAGGAGCACACTTATATGTGTGCTCATTTTTTATTTACTTTCAAATAACAATTTTGTTTTCACTGTCCCATTCCTTTAATAAATTACATATACTAAAAGGAATAGTCGTTACAGTACATTCAATTTCGAGCGTCTTTCTCCCAAGGCGCTTTTTATTTTTCTAATGACAGCTCCATGAATCTTAGCAAAACATACAATATTAAAAATTTACTCATGAAAATCTGATTACAACTTTTGGATTTTTCTGTTTTATGAGACCTTTACCTACCTTATTGAGAGCACGTTTTTATATGTGCTCTTTTACTTATTAGTAAATATAGATTCTTCCTTAACTTACTACTGTACATAAACTTTGAATAATACTATAATAAAAGCTGTTCGACTGTGTGCGAATACCTTTTAGGCTAGGAGAAATCCTAGCTTTTTATTTTCCTCCTGAAAAAACTGAATATTTTGTTAACAATATAGGTGGAGGAATTTTTATATACCTATTAATTCCTCCCTTTCTTTAAGGGTTGGACAGTTAACTTTCGTTAGCTGTCCTTTTAAATTTGTAACCTTTTATGTGAAGATGAATAACTTATAAAGAGTATTTTTGATGCACCTTCCTTTATTAGTTTATTCGACTATTCACTCCGGGAAAGAGCGCTGTTCGAAGGCACTTTTTCTTATGCATTCTTTTCTATAATTTTTTATAATCATTACTAATTAAAATTCACATATATTTTAATGAAAACGGGTATTCATTAGTGATTGGAGGCACCAGAATAAAGCGCTCCTTTTTTCACAGGTACAAAATAAAGATTTTATTAAAACTTTACACCTTTTAACTGGACAAGCATATATTATTATATGGAGGCATCCACTCATAGAAATCTACCTTTCTTGTCAAAGAGCATACTTATATGTGTGCTCTTTTTCGTTTGTTGCGAATAAATGCTTTTGTTTGAAATTCATTCACCTTATTGATTCCTTTGCATACATTACAATCACAAGGAATTCTACAGGTTTCCCTAGGCCAGTTACCTTGTATTCCTTGCACACCTTAAGGGAAGAATCCGTTTATAACAAACGGGTTCTTTTATTTTTACTCGTATAATAAGAATTTTGTTTAGTTTTCATTTGATTAATCATATTTAGATTTTATTAACATACCTTAATATTAATCAGGAATTACACTACCCCCCAGTAGATTTGTAGTTCCTGTAATTGAGTCTATGGCTCTGATCAGAACCTGTTTGTTATAAACAACAGGTTCTTTTTGATTCCACTTTACGAATATTCTTTTCCACATTACACATACTATCTACGAGTCAGCTATACTCTTTCAAAACGGAGTTTTACTTCTCGGGCAAAATGGCAGGTGATTTGGCTAATCACCTGCCATTTCCGATTAAAATATCGCTTTTCTTTATTTATCAATAACTGAAGTTACTTAATGTGGTAAAACAATAATCGGATTGGCATCCAGTACCATATTGTTAATGGTTCAAATCGCAGAAAGCACCTTAGGGTGTCTTTTCTTTTGTTTGAAACACAAACTGCCAAAATATTTGTATTTTTATTGATTTACGACTCGTATAAACCAACAAACTTCTTATATACAATTTGTTATCCTAAATGGGTTGACAATATGAACAGTTATAGAAGGATTTTGTTAATGGTAAAAACAGCTTGTGCAAGTATTATTACTGGAATTCTTTTAATATGTTCAACAGGATGTACCTATCAAACTGATTTCATCGCAGCTAAAGCTCAATTGGTAGATGGAACATATACAACAAAAGATATCACAGAAACATTTCCTATAGGAACACCCATAACTACTTACATTCAAACAGCAGAAAAATGAACGTAAAATATCTCACTATTAAAAATAGTATTGATTAAGTGCTCTAAACGTTACTAAACTATAATTCGGTAATTTGTTTGATCTGTCATAAATTATAGTAATTTTGTGGTTTTACAATAAATAATTTTTTTAATATGCTATTCATAAGTACGGTTGGAAAATACTTTAACATTGCAACTTTGAAATATCTCATTATATGACTGTCAGATGAAGAAAAATTCGCCGCTTTGATAGATTTTTTTTGTATTTTTTCAATTTCATATTTTAAGTAAGATTCATAGTTATAGAAGGCTTCTTTGTGAGAAGGGCAATGTATTAACTCTTGAGTCAATTTGTAAGCCCCCAGCATAGATTTCCCACCACCAGTTCCTGACATAAAGGTCATAGCATGAGCCGCATCGCCTAATAATACTATACGTCCATCACTCCATTGTGGTAACTGGACAAGTGTCATTTGATCTTGAAAAATAAGATTTTCGTTATTTATACTTTCAATAACGTCACGTATCCCCCACTCAATGTCTTTGCATAACTCTAATAAGAATTCTTTATTATTTTTATTATGGAACTGTTCTCGATGTTTATTCTTATATATAAACATTCCCCAGATATAAGTATCATCCATCCCGCAATGAATATAACATCCTGGTAACAGTGTCTCTAAAGTTTGATTTTGCTTCAATTTCTCAGGGATAAGAGTAGGCCTTGGTATAGTAAACACAGAAAAACCTATATCCAGCTGTTTCATATATTGTTCTTTCATTAATAAATTACGTGTAACTGAATGAATACCGTCTGCCCCAATGACTAAATCAAAGGACTCCTTCCTTCCATCATGGAAGGTGACCTCAACCTGATCGCTATTTTGATGGAAGGAATGAATTGTTGTATTAAAATTCACATCAATAGAATTTCTTATGGATTCATAAAGAATCTCATGCAATATAAAACGGTGAATACTTATTGAACCACCCTGTTGGATATGAAATTTTCTAAAATCGATTTTGCGCAGTTCTTGTCCCCCTTTATCAACAAATTGTCTCATTTCTACTATGACTCCGTTTTTTTTAACCTGTTCTAATAATCCTAATTTATCAAGAACAAATATCGCATCTCCTCTTAAACTAATTACGGACCCAATCGACCGAAACGAGTGAGCCTTTTCAATAATAGTTGGAGAAAAACCATTAGATAAAAGACAATTTGCTAAAGTTAGTCCCGCAATACCACCACCAGAAATTAATACTTTCATAAAACCCCTCCTGATATTGATAATCATTATCATTCATAAATATAGTATTACAAAAAATGGATTATAACAAGAAGGAACTATATAATTACGGTATTTCTTCCATAGACATTTTCAATGCTGTCAAACAAAAAACGTCATTTAGTTTCAAATCATGTACAAGTGGTTATCATACACAAAAAGTATTAATTGGGTTAACGCTGTAAATAATAATTAATAAAGGAGGTGTAGTGTAATGGCTAGAGATGTTCTTTGTGAGGTAAATAACTGTAAATATTGGAATTCCGGAAACAAGTGCAATGCAGATGCTATTTATGTAATTAGTCATACAGGTAAACAAGCATCAGATAGTAAAGAAACAGATTGTAAAACATTTGTACCAGAAGAATTGTAATTTTTTGATGGATGAAGAAATAGAACATCTAATCCTAGGGTTGAAAATAACAGTACAATCTTGTATAGATAATAATTTATATAATGCTTACGAACTTAAAAAATATCTTGAAAATTAAGACTAGAATAAATAACCCACTTAATTGGAATTGAGTGGGTTATTTATTCTAGTTAATTAAAGAATCATGAAGACATTTTGAAGTTTTTGGATTTAATGTTTGTCACCGTATAAGTACTCTTCCCCCACATTTCTGAACGATATGTACCTGGTGGTAAAACAATGTGCCAGTATTTTTAATTTATACATATATTACTATTTCATTTTATCTGTTTTTGCAACAAATTGAGCTGCTTCTGCACGCGTTACGAATCTATCAGGTTCCCATCCAGATCCTGTACCAATAGAAATCCCTTTATTAATGAGAATATTTACATAGTCCTCACCCCAATGGCCTTTTAAGTCTGAAAATATAAGTTTGCTATTATTGGAATTCACCTTGGTATTAAGATTATATGTTCTTACTAAAATAGTCGCCATTTCGGCTCTCGTAATAGCTGCTTCTGGATTGTATTTTCCTGTTCCATCTCCTATAATAATCCCTTTTTTCTCAACTGCAGCGATGTAAGGTGCAGCCCAGTGATCTTGTGAATCATAAAATGTTGGTTTAGCAGATGAATCTACAGGTAAATCTACAGTTTTTGCAATAATTTTGGCAGCCTGTGCACGTGTTAATTGATCATATGGTGCAAATCTTCCATCTGGATAACCATTTATAATATGCTTATTAACTAAATAATCCACGGATTCTTTGGCCCAATTAGGTACATCTGAAAAAGAGGTTGCTGGAGTTTCTTTCTTAACTACAACATTTTGCATCACTGTTCCATTAAATAATATTGGATAATAGCCACCTGCATCAAAGCTGGTTTCAAATGTAAATTCTTTTTCCCCTGCGGTCTTCCATTTTATGACCCCGTTTGTAACTGTTCCATCTTCTTCTTTCAATTTAATGCTCTTAGGTAGATTCCCCGCTGGATCAAATATTTGTACTTTTTGAGCCTCATTTATATTTCCTTCATTCAAAAAGATTTTTTGCCTTTGGATATTTGCTCGCTTTATATTTTTTAATGGTCGAATATCTGAAATAGCATTTGCATCTAAATTTACATTACTTAAATTCGGTAACATACTTAATATTGAAGAGTGTTTAATTGTTCCAATTTAGATAAAGGACTAATATCATTTATCTCATTATATTTTAAATCTAACTCTTTTAAATTCTTTAATTCGCTAATTGGTTGAATACTGTGGATTGTATTATATCCTAGCGACAATTCTTCTAAATTAGTTAATTGGTTAATACCAGTTATATTACTAATATTATTACTTGATAAAAATAACGATTTTAAAGAAGTTAATGTACATATTGGCCGAATATCCTCTATATTATTTCCTATTAAATCCAACCGTGTTATACTTTTCATCTCGTTTAATGGCGAATAGTCCGAAAGCTTAGTTTCTCTCAAATATAATTCTTCAACTTTTTTTAATTCAGTAAGGTATGCGATTAATACGGGTGCAATCCACATTCGTTGAACTTTCAATTCTCTTTCTTTTAGTTGAAGAAGAATTATAAGAATTAAAATAATAAGACCAGTTGTATTATCCATGTTATACTCTCTTTCTTTTTTAGTATGATTTATTCAATTTCAATTAGAAGTACACTGTGTTAGTTTAAAATTTTATTTTCATCACATACAGTAGATATCATTTTACAATTTTTTTTCGAATTGCCATTACAGCTGCTTGTGTTCGATCTGTTACATCTAATTTTTGAAGAATATTGTGGATATGAGTTTTCACTGTTCCATCAGATACAAAAAGGATTTTAGCTATTTCATGGTTTTGTTTTCCGTAAGCTAATAATTGTAAAACATCAATCTCGCGCTTAGTTAAAGCTTCCTTATATTCAAGTTCTTCATCAGCTAAATTATAATCATTCTCTTGCTTTATAAAATGTGTAAAAGCCTGATTTGCTGTTGTACTGTTATAAATCATTGCCCCTCGATTCATAGCACGTATACTATCTAGCATTTCCTCCGTTTCAGTATCTTTTAATATATACCCCACCGCTCCAGCTCGAATACCATCTAGGACATATTGTTGTACATCAAAAGTGGTCAATAAGACTACTTTTGTGTTCGGTAATATACTCATTATGTTTTTAGTAGCCATAATGCCTGATATGTCAGGCATTTGAATGTCCATAATTACCATATCCGGTACAGTTTCTAAAGCTATTTTAATTGCTTCCTTACCGTCTTTACATTCCCCAACTATCTCCATATCGTCTTGCATTTCAATAATATAACAGAGGCCTTTTCGAACAAATGGCTCATCATCTGCTAGCACAATACGAATCTTTTCCGTCATACTTCTCCTCCATTTTTCTGAATTGGAATAATAGCTTCAACCCGGAGGCCTTTTGGTTCATTTAAAGAAAAGGAACAATTGCCTCCAACAGATTGACAGCGTTTTATCATACCATTGAGCCCAAAGCCATATTTTAATGGCTTATCCCCTGTATATATACCATTATCATCAATTGTGAGTTTTACTACTCCATTTATTTCTGTTACGTTTACAATAACAGAATCTGCATAAGAATGTCGCAGGACATTTGTTAAAGACTCTTGTAGAATACGATACAGAATGGTACTTTCCTCCATCGACCATTCTGTTATACTTCCAGCTTGAATGAACTCAATTTGTAATAAAGAATTCGCTTGAACCTGTGAAATCAAACCTTTTAATGAAGTAAGCCCGAGATCTTTTTCATCACTTGTCCATTCCTTAACAGCTACGCGGATTTCTTCCATTCCTTTTCGTGCCACCTTTAAAAGTTCTTCAACATGATCCTGAGCAGCAGCAGGATTTTTCCTTAACATAATCTTAAGAGCCTGTAATTGAATAATAAGTGAGGTCATTTGGTGTCCAAGCCCATCATGAATCTCTCTTGCTAATTTTGTTCTTTCTGCAAAAGCTGCATATTGCATAGAAAGTACCGTTGTTTCCTGCAGTTCAGCATGTGCTTCATCTAATTCTTTTAGTTGTTTTTGATTTTTTTGATATGCTTCTTTTAGCTTAGATGTACTTCGGATTGAGACATAGAGGCCGATAATAATTAATGTTTCTTGATAAGGAAACGTATTCGCATGTAAAAGTAGAATAATAACTATACCTGTTATAGCAGCTAAAATTTTCGTTACTCGTGTCCACTTTGGTTCTGCTGCAGCAAGAAAACCTATGAGAGGCCATAACGCATAATTTGGAAAACTCGGATGAGAAAAATATAATACACATGAGAGGCTTATTAATATGCTCGCAAATAAAGCGTACCTCCCTGCATTCCACCAAGATTTTGGAGAATACAACATCCATAGATAAATTGAAACAAAAACACTACAGACCCATATTGCAAACGTACCATAAGGTGCAAAACCTTTATAAAAAAACACGCATATTAAGATGCTTCCAATCGCATTTCCTGCATGACTATCAATAATTTTTAAAAATGCTTTTTCCATGTACTTATTCCCTCGCAACCTTATTTTTAGTTTCAATATTCCCTGGTTATAGATGGATATCCGTTTTTTGATATATAGACTGTAAATTTACAACTTCTAATTATAATAGTTCATATTTGAGTAAGATTTCTTTAATGCAGATCATTTAAAATATGAAACAAAAGAATAATGAAGTAGTTATTATATTGTGTTTATTTTTCCTACTTCATTATACAAAGGAAGTTTTAGTTGTATCCCTTAACTCACTTTTTAATTTGCTTTTAGATTTGTTCTATATCTTTGTATTTTTATCACTATTCCAAGAGTACGAATAACTACCATAGCAATCGTAAACAATACGAAAGCAGGAGCTATAACATTAAAATCTAAGTGATTTGATACCATGAAATCTATAAATTGTTGTGGATACCAGTCTTCCGCTATATAAGCTAATACGACACGCCATCCAAGTCCAACAACCCACAAGCATAAATAAGGAATTCCCGCAGTTACGTATGCTTTATTGTCAGAACCATATTCTACTTTTACTGTAAAAAGCATTAATCCCCCCATAATCATGCCGACCACTGTCATTATTATAAGTGCAGTTATATTTGAACCAGAAGTAGGTATCTCCTCAACGAATAAATAAACAGTAATACCACAAAGAATAAATGGTAGTGTAGCTCTCCTAATTGTGAATTCCTTCCTTCCGATTTGTGTTAATAATACAATTGCTAAAAATGCACCAATCATCATCCAAGTTTGAGTATTCAATTTAAAAACCTCCATAAATTCATTGTTTATTTACTTACTGGAGGATTGTATCATCTCTATTATTTTAAAACCTCTATCTGAAAGATGATTTTTTTAATGCCCTATATCTGTAGGTAGAGTTATTAATAATTTTTTTAATAAAAAGTATTAACTTTGTTTTTTTTAGAAATACCCATATTCTTGCCCACATAGTGAGACAGAAATGTGGGTACTAAATGAATAGCGACATTAAAATTCACACCATTCGTACAAGAAACTATAAAATAAATCATGAATAGAAAATTTTATCATAATTAAAACAGGTCAAAAAGTTTATATTCCAATGCTCACTTTTTGACCTGTTTTAATTTTTATGCTTCCTGCATTTTATGTTCTATTTTGTATGTTAAGATACCAGAAATAATTTGTAGTGCTATCGGAACTAATAAAATAGATATTAATACAAAACCTGCTGCTACAATAATAAGTGATGTTATTAAAAGCGAAATTGTCCCAAGAAAAACTATAGATGTTCCAAATACCTTATTATTTATTTTAGATTTATTTAATATCAGAGCCATCGTTCCTATTTGAGCTAGAAGTATTATACCTGTAAATAATGCAGGTCCATATCCAGAAAAAAGGCCCATGATAGCAAATATTCCTCCCAAAACCATCCCCATTATTCCACCTGTTAACTCTAGTGCATGTCCAACTTTCTTTGTCATTTCAAAATACCTACTTTCTAAGATTCTTCAAACTAAATAGTTAATCTAGTTCCAATTTAATTAGTGTAACAGAATCCGTAATAAGTAAGTAGGTTTTTATTTATCTGCAGTAGATACTAACAATTTTCCGGTGTGTAGAATCACTTTCTTAAAATGTGAAAAATCAAAATGTTTACGATTATTATATTTATCAATTGTAAAATTTAACCCAAAGAGAGAAGTTGTAGTTTATACTTTCATGTCTTGTTACCGAGACATGAAAGTATAGTGAAAATTAGTTCTATCATAAAAAGTTCTCCTAAATAACTTTAGGAGAACTTTTTATGAAGCATTATTTTTAATCTGCGTAGGAACCACTTTATTATAATAACCATGCTTTACAACTTGCCTAACATCATCTACTTCAATATCCACCATTTCTGTAATATCTACAACAATTGTGTTTTGCAGAATATTGACTACAAATCCTGTTAATTGTAAATTAGAATTTTTACGATATAAGAATTGAACGTAATCTCCAAGTTTTACTTTTGTGTTATGATCCATTTTGTGTCCCCCTAAATTATCGTTTCGTATTCCATAGTGTCCCCCTATTTTAATTCTTCATACTGGTTGGCAAGTATATAAAATAAAGAACACTTAATCTTATTTTTCCTAGCTCCTGTTACAGCATTGGATTTTCAAATAATTTATAACATATTTTATAATTTATTTGTTTCTCAATATAGAAACAGATGGTAAATATGGGTTTTATATAGAAGTTAAGGAAGAAATATAATATTATAAATCTTAAGAAAGTCTTTGACTTTTTCTCCTTATGAAAAAGATAAGAGCCTCTACGGTCTTATCTTTTTTATTTTGGATTTGTTATACAAAAAAGAGCATCCCTATAACAAGGATGCTGCAACAGGAAAGAACAAACATATAATAATAAAAAGAATTACTTATATTATAATTTGGTAATGAGACAATTCATATTGAGAAAATTCAAAACAAATTGAATATCTTTGTATACTTCATTATAATTGATTACGAGCTGAGTAGTATTCTGTCATCTATTCCTTTTTTAAAGAAGATTGATCTCAATCTTCTTTTTTTTATTTTGTCTCTCGTCCTCGAAAAAAGAAAAAGGTTTCCCAACTAATTGTGGGAATCGCTGTTTTGTAAATCCGTTGTTGCTTACCCTGAACCATCATAAGAACCGTAAATTTATCTGTTGTAAGGATTTAAACAGATGGTACAGTCCCCCATTTTTCCTTTCCATTAGCTTGTCACCAAATAGAAGTATAAACATATAATAAGTATGTGAAAGCTTTTCCACTCATATAACCCTCCCTAAAAAGGGCACTTGTGTATGGTGCTCTTTTAGTACTTATATTTTTTTCAACGTCTAACATATAGAACTAATGAATTGCATTTAGTATTATATAAGTAACCTCAACGTAAACTTTACTATTAATTTTTTCCTAAAAGGGCCTACCCTCGCAACAGGCCCTTTTTAAAATGAGTTTTTAGAACATGTTTCGTATCTCAAGTAGCTTACATATAATGTAATGTACTCTTTACCAGCAAGAGTAATCTCGTTTTTCAGGAGTACTTAAAAAGAAGTGCTCCTTTTATTCACTTTATCTGCTAAGATACATACAATAGTTATAGTCACCTCAGTATTAGCCAAAGGGCACCCTTCGGGGGGCTCTTTATTTTTTTACGGGTACTACCCTTTTTCATGAAACTAGCCATTGTATGTAAGTTGTTCCTAATTCGTCATAATTTACATATATTAAAGTGAGTAGTCGTTACTGTAGATTCACCTGTAGAGCGTCTTCCTCTCAAGGCGCTCTACATATTTATCGTTAAATACTATGCACATTTTATAGAAAATAAGCATATATTTACATAGACAAGACATAGCTTTTTATTATGCATGCACAAAAATTGTGTATGCTTTTTTCGCATATATAATAAAAATTCATATTGGAATTGCACACGCACTACAAATATACATACGATATATTGCTACCAGATACTCACTTTTTACTATGCGTTTTGGTCAAAGATCGCTTTCCCAGGCTATCTTTACTATTTGAATACGGATATTATTTTTAAAACATATTTACCCAAAGGTCTAATATACTTTTAAAGGTATTCTTATTAGAGATATGAAGTGCTCTGGTTAAGCACTCCAATTTTTATGCTTACAAAATAACTTCTCTGAAAATGCTTTTGCCCTGCTGTGATGGAAAACGTCAAGAACCTTTTTAATATCGCACTGTTATTGGCGTTCCTTTTGACTCATAGTTTTGCAATGTTTCCTAAATTGTATCGACTCTCTATCATATAGTGCACGGGCATTTTGATTGTAGATACCCATCTTGGATAGATAAAGGATTGGAATCCTACTTTCCAATTTAATTTTTTGTCCGTAAGTATCTCTAAGACGGTATTATACCTTGCTTAATCATAAGACACACTTCCTTTTCAAGCAAAGATACCTGTGATACTTGCATCATTTGATTTAAGGTATTCTCTTTTCCTTATGTTTTTAAGAATTAATTGAGATGGTTCTTTTAAAAATAATAAACGCCCTAGAATAAAAAATATCCCTTTGGAGGAACAAATCTAAAGGGATAAAATCATAACTTTTTTAGAAATATCTCGATTTTATTTTAAACAGCTCATCTTTTTTATATGTATCGTAACTTTATGTCAAATCCACACTAGCAAATATATATTATGAATTATTTCTCTCCATGCTTCTTATATAAAGAAAAGGCACTCTAGGGTGCCTTTCTCCGACTTGAACCACCATACTTTTAATAATATCGCTTTTAAACATCACAAATATATCTTTAATCTTTTATATATCATTTTAACATATTTATACATAAGTGATATTGATAAAAAGTAAATATACATTAAGTTTGTTCTTATATTTTTAATTTATTGTATTTTTGTAGGGATTTTTAGGAATGTACCACTTGTATTTACGTTAAGGTGTTTTAACCCATATTTATAAGAGTCTTAAGAGGTTACGTGTTATGTCTAGTAATTTCAATATGAACTATAATTATTACGAAAGGAGTGTTGAAATCTTAGAATTATTGAGTAGTTCCATTCGTTTATTAATTGTGGGTGAATTGATTATAAGTGGCACTTTGACAATTTCTCATTTAAGTGCTGCAATACATATTTCAGAAAATGAAATTTTACAACACGTGCAAAAACTTACTAAGGGTAAGGTTATCACTAGTGAACGTAAAGGTACACGGATTTATTGTAGAATAGGGGATCAAAAAGTTATTGATATCATCAACTTATTACTAATATCCCGTTAGTTTTTACTAGAGAGCTTTAAAAAAGTTTGCAGTGGAACACTGAGAAGCTCTTTTGGCAAGGGTAATCTTGTACGCAGGGACCGAATGGCTTAGTTTTCACACTCTATTTTCTTACTGCAACCTTCATACGGTTGAGCAAGAAGAATTATTTCGGTAAATCCGTTCTATTCATATTATTGATTAGATATTATGAATTATTTTCTTATTTATTAGTTTAAATACTTATTCCAATTAATTTACCGTGTACATCTAAACGAACATATACTTCCATTTTTAAAAGATGAACATTGTATAAACGTTCTTTATATGTCGATATGTCAAAGTGTTCCCCATTTAATTCACACTCTAGAATGATCATATCTCTATGTTCTCTCCAATTTACTAATTTAGCAGCTGTAATCATGTATAATCCTCCTCTAAATTATCCTATGAAAAACAATAGAGACAAGTGTGAGAAATGAGTTTATAAAAAGAAAAGACAGTCTTGCTTCAACCTGAACAATCTTAATTAAAACACTGTGTATCATATGGCTAATCCAACATTAAACCGTTAAAATATGTTCAGGAAGTGTTTTATATATGTTCCAAAAATCCTCATCTTCTATAACAAAAAAGCTTTCATTGTTCCCTTTATAATCTGACCTTGTTAATACTAAAAAATCAGATATAGAATTCTAGCTATGGATTCTCCTATTTGTACATATAAAATTCTTTATATCGTTCGAAATTCGATTTTTTGGTTTGTGTTGATATTGCGGATGATTTTAATGATTTAGATGCTGCTACTTGCTTTGGCATTTGCAATACGTCACGTTTCTTGAGCTCTCTATACAAACTACTCACATTGCACCTCAGTTTTTTTGCAATAGTTGGATATTCTTCTCCTTGATTAAATAATTGCACTGCCTTTTTACATTTTATATCCCATGTTGTTTCTGTCGTTTGAAACTGTTGAGTTTGTTTTTTAGCTATATTTTTTTCTGATTTGATATACTGTCTTTCTATTTTACACCGTTCGGCACTATACTGTTCTACTTCTACTTGAAGCTCACAACGCTCCTCCTGTAAACGTACCATTTGTACTTTTTTCGCAATTTCTCTCATGCTGATCTCACCTCATTTCGTTTAATGAATTCTACCAGTATTTGAATTCCTCTGTGTTATTTGTACAGAATTTTCTGTTTTCAATTCTGTACAAATGTTAATGATATGATAAAATAATAAATGAAAAAGAGTATAGATTTAAAAGAAGCCAATTAGATTAAATATTGGCTTTCTTCTTGTTAACAGCTACAACAAAACGCTCTTTAAATTTTTATTAGCTGTGAGTTTTAAAGAAAAACTAAATCGGTTCTTTCTTCACATAATTGTAAACTATAGTAAATTTCTGGTTTAAACACAGAATATTCCGCACTCAATATACATCGACCAACTTTCAATGTAATACAAACCTTGGATCAATAAAAGATTCAAGGTAAATACGCCTTTGTTTTCTATAATTATCTAATCAGCTAATTTTTCAATTGTAGGCATAACAGCAATTGGTGGTAATGATGCAGTCCAACCAACTGCATATACATTTAATTTTTCACCTAATTTGTATTGTTCGGCATTGGAAATAGGAACTCTTAAGATCTTATTGTGAGAAACTAACTCCCACCAATCATTTTGGTAAGCGAGTGCTTCATCTTTTGTAGAAGTGGCAGCAACTACCAAATAATTGTTGTCTAGCGAGATAACATATCCAGTAAAAAGCTCTTGTTCTTGTTTTTGAATAGAATGAACAGGTTTGCTACTTACATAATTCTGATTAGAATCTGCAAAAACTGGTGATAATCCGAAAGTAAATCCACATCCTAAAGTTAAAGCTGTTACACTCGTTACTAATCTTTGTTTTTTGGTAAACATAATATAAATCCCCCTTTTATTTTATCCCTACACTCCCCACATTCTATTTACATATAAATAAAGTCTTTTAATATTGAGATATTTAACAAAGTTGTAACAATATTGCTATTAATGGTAATATTACCTATTAACAGAAGTTATTTTATGCTATAATTCACTAGGTGAACTATTATTGTTCCATTCATCACTTGATGAATGTATGCCCTTCCTTAATTGTAAATATGTTTGATTTTATTGGTAAAGAGGGAAGATATCCCTCTTCTTTTTTTGATATGGTGACCCCAATTAGGCTATTTTTACTTTACACATAAATCTAAAGATATTGTTATGAGATTTGCTAGTTTCTTTGGTGTGCAAACGAGATCAAGATATCGTAAGGAAAAAGGGTATACAGAATGGTACTGTATTTTTAGAAGTGATCATGATTTTGTATTGAAAATTAAGGAACTTGGTTGGAATCCGATTAAAGAAAAATCCAGACCTTTCCCTAACGGCGAATTTAATAAAGAAATATTTGTGAAGACTTATATTTTAATGAGGCATGATCTTGGAACAATGAAAGAGAAACGAAAAAACAACAAGATTTATGTTAGACCTCGTTTACGTATTCATGGATCTACAGATATCTTGGAACATTTAAATGAGTTTTTGTTTGAGGAACTAGGGATAAAAAAGAAGAAGTTACAGACTGACAAGAAAATATCAAAAGCGAAAACATTATATTTTCAATCATACAAAGATATTGAGAGTATTTTGAAATATATAGGAGCTCCAGAAACATTAGAAATGTTGTATTCGTTTGATTTAGGTTTTCATGATGTTGAAGAATTTGAGAAGATTCATCTAAGGAAATAAGCATCTTAATTTATATTGGTGAGTTTGTACTAGTATGGTAGAATATAGTTAACTGTATATTGTGAGGGTGGTTGGTTATTAGCTTCTTTCCATTTTTGAATGGGAGGAGGTGATAGCCATGGAATTCATTGTAGAACTTTTGAAGGAAATTGCAAAAGCAATTGTGCGTGAAATATCGGCACATTTGTTTAAGAAACAATTTTTGAATGAAGACAATGAAAAATCCACCCTCGACCGTGGGAAGTTGATTGGGTGGATTTTTAAAAAGAAAAATTAATCTAACTAACTAACCATCTTCGCGGTAGCAGTTACTTGAAGAGATGTTAGCGCATCTCTTCTTTTATTATATACATACTGTATTACTTTAATACTAATACAGTAATTATATCAAATGCACATAAAAAATCAATGCGTACGTAATGGATATAATGGACAAAAGAAAAGACATCTAAAGTAATTTGGCCCCGACTTAAATTATTTGTTTTAAATCTATTTTTTAGTTGGTTAATTTGAGTTTGGTGGACAATTTTTTTTAGAAAATTCATTTTTAATTTGTAGAGTCCCTATAATTGTATAAATATCACAATCTCTTTGAGGTTCACATGTTTTTCCGTTGTTTATATTGTTTGCCATAACAGTTTTTTTAGTAGCTCCCATGCTACTTAATGTAATGATACCGCATTTTTTAAGATTAGGGATGTCTTTGGATTCAAAAGGTTGTGTGCTGCATCCTATTGTATGATCTACACAAAGATTCCCTTGGCAGCATACCGCTACTATTTTATCTTCAATTTCTATGCATGCATCACATGTATTATCTTTTAAGTCTACTTTACCACCACATAAAGAATTGTCTTTATGTGGTGTGATTTCTGCTGATAGGTAATAGGGAATACACCCAACAATTTTTATTGAGTTTAATGTTATATCAACCGGTCCGCAGTCAGAGTTACAACAGATAGTTTGTGTACTAGCGACAACATGTAGGCAAGAAGTGTCATATACGAACTTTAAAGTAGATGGGTTAATTGTTGAATTTTTAGGTAGTTTCAAATCGCAGCAAAACTGTATAGGGTCATTTGTAGTTTGTGTAGATAGGTTTTTGGGAAGGGTTATTTGGCATCCATTAAGGTTGCTTACTGGAGCATTATTCTCTTTATATGGTGAATTTGCATTATTTCCATACTGAGGATAAAATGTGGGATTTATATTACAGCACCCTCTAGCATCATTAGTTGAAATTACATCATTTTCTTGACTGTATTGTTCTTGAATATTTTATATTTCTAAATTATTAGACATGTAAACACTCCCTTTTTTTACTATACGTCAAGAGCATATTAATCAAAAAATATCGAAATGTAGTTTTGTACTACTGATTTTAGGCTAATTTAATATAAAAATAGGCAAATAAAACACAAAAAGCCCACTATTTAAGTGTGGGCAAAATAACGTATAGATAGCGAGCGTTTTTTTATATAAGGCTCTAAAAACAGCCATTTATAACATTATGTGAATAAATTGGATAGTGAGCCTGGTTAACAAAAAAATAAAGAAAAGACACCCTAAGGTGCCTTCCTTCGACTTGAACCACTTTAATTTTAATAACATCACTTTTAAAACCACAAATATATCTTTAATCTTTCATATGTAATTTTATCATATTTTTCAGTAAATTCAACAAAATAAAAGCACTCTTTCGAGTGCTCAATTACTATTCCAGCTTCAAAGTGATTTCTTTCCCTGTCATGCCACCACGAGCTTTTAACACTAATCCTTGAACGTCTTTTGGTACATCGAATATTATTTTACCAGTTTGAGATAAACCAGGATTTAATTTTTCTAATAGGGGTCACCATATCATTTTAAGAAAATT
Organism: Bacillus sp. FSL W8-0519; assembly: GCF_038005585.1. Classification (NCBI taxonomy): domain Bacteria; kingdom Bacillati; phylum Bacillota; class Bacilli; order Caryophanales; family Bacillaceae; genus Bacillus; species Bacillus sp. FSL W8-0519. Next base: position 57,161 of record NZ_JBBOTL010000002.1, on the reverse strand, counting down.
GTACGCTAAGAGATTTATAAAGGTCGTTGATACTTTATAAACGTTTATAAATATTTCGTTACATGTTTATAAACATGACAAGCCTTGATTTCATAAGGATTAAAGTTTCGTCCTTAAAGGTATACCTTTACAAACTACGAGAACTTTTCCCATTAGTGAAAGTAATATTCCAGTTGACATTTTAGAAAACATCGAATTTCCAGTGCCAAATAGTCCTTATTTAACTGAAAAATAGTCTTAGCGTACAGAAAACGCCTTAAATGTGTCTAAATTGTGACATAACGTACAATTTTCTTTTTTTGATATGGTGACCTCTTATAAATAAACCCTTATGTTATATAAAAATTAATGATATCAAATAACCCTAGAAATAGATTCTTTTATTATTAGAGATAGAACCTCAGAATAAAAAAGACACCCTAAGGTGCCTTCCTCTAATTTAAAACCTTTATTAAGTATAAGTGGTATAGAGCGTAAAATTCGTCTTATTATCAAAAATAATACCATTTCCGGTGAATTTTAATAAAAAAATCCACGCTAAACTAGACTCATATACTCACACCATCCTTTCTAGACGAGCATAAGATGTACTAACGAACGAAAGGGGGTCCATATTATGGGGTTTGGTTTTGGTGGAGGCTGCGACTTTAACAGATGTAATAGTCATAGAGAACAGCCTAGAAGAGAAGAAAATCGAAATAACAACAATAACGGTAGCCCAGAATTATTACAATTTTTAAGAACATTAACTCCTGGAACTTGTCTTGTTATTCAGTACGATTGTCAGCCGCCTACAAGTGCAACATTCCAAGGGTTCCAAGGTAACAATGTAATAATCCTTTCAGATTTTGATTGTTTCCCTGGATTAGCACGTATTGCCATCAATAAAATTAACGTAGTTTCTGTAAATTCTCCTGATTGCAGCCGTTTCTGCTGTAAACGTAAAAAATGCGATCATCATCACAGTTCTTGTGATGAATATGAAATCTAAAAGTTAATAAATCAGAAAACAAATTCTTTTAATTTATAAGCTTACTTTTGCAAGAAAAACACCTATTAATAAAAATAGGTGTTTTTCATTTGTATTTTTTATTAAAATAAACAATAATAACAAACCAATTATTAATTAAAACATACAATAATGTAAGGGACAGCATCCAAGCGTTCCAAACACCCATGCCAAGAAATAAAACTACAAACTATTTCTTGGCCCCTTTTACATAAAAATAAAATGAATTTTTTCCAAAATGTACAAGCTTATTTACGCACTATTCATAAGATAATATTAAGGATTTATTAATCCTTAAACTCCACCAATAGCTACACCTATAATTTACCCGCGGCATGAAAGTAAAACAGAGTGATATATGAAGTGACCCCTAAAAGTTAGACACGGTTATTTCATTAGGCAGCTTGATAAAAGTGAGTCCGGTATTGTACCGGGCTCATTTTTAATTTTGCCTTAATCCGTTTCGTATTATAATAATCTATATATTTTTCTAATTCTATTTTAAAGTGCTCTACATTTTCAAATTCTTTTATGTAGAGGAACTCCGACTTCATAATCCCAAAGAAATTTTCTATTACTGCGTTGTCGTAACAGTTGCCTTTTCGAGACATACTCTGGACGATAGCTCTTGATTCAAGTGTCCGGACGTACTGTCTCATTTGATAATGCCATCCTTGATCCGAATACATCAGTAGCTGGTGGGTTTCAGGTAAACGTTCCAATGCTTTCTCTAACATGTCTGAAACAAGCGAATACGTCGGTCTAGAACCAATTGTATAGGTAATAATTTCACCATTATACAAATCTAATACAGGTGATACATACAGTTTTTCTCCAAATAATTTAAACTCTGTGATGTCTGTTACCCACTTTTGATTCGGTGCATCTGTATGAAAATTACGCTCTAAAATATTAGGTGCAATTTTGCCGACTTTTCCTTTATAGGATTTATATTTCTTCATACGCACAACACACTTTAACCCAAGCACTTTCATAATGCGCTGTACCTTCTTGTGGTTCACTTTCTGGCCACGATTCGTTAATTCATCACGAATGCGACGGTAACCATAACGACCTTCATTTTCCTCATAAATCGCTTTAATCTCAGCTTTTAAATCGGCATCTACATCTGGACGATTCATTTTCTTTACTAAATCATAATACGTGCTTCGAGGAATAGTAGCTAGCTCCACGAGTGCCTTCACCGAATATTTATGCCTTAATTCATAGACTACTTGCGCTTTGTCTTGTTTTGTGATTTTTCCTTGTTTTGAACTAAGGCATTTAACTTTTTTAAGTACTCATTTTCCATCTCAAGCTGTTTAATGCGTGCTTCAAGTGCTTCGACAGATCCTTCAGCTAAAGGTTGTTTTACTTGTTTATTTGAATCTTTTTTCATGGATGGACGCCCCTTTTTCTTAGATTGAAGGGCATCAATTCCTTGTGTTTCGAGCTGTTTTTTCCAAACAGAAATCGTTGAAGGGGCAGGAATATTAAAGATAGCTGCCGTCTCAAATAAGGACATACCGTTTTCAATCATAAAGTTTAGTACGTCTAGTTTAAATTGTTGTGTGTAATTTGTACATCGTTTTAGAAAAGCTTCCAGACCATTCTGTTTATATTGGTTTACCCAATTCAAAATGATTGTGTCACTTATACCGAGCGATCTACCCACTTCTCGATAACTTTCATTTCCGTTCAAATAACGTAGAACGATTTGTATTTTTTCATCAGCTGTAAATTTAGCCATAGAAAAACTGCACCTCCAATTGTTAGATTGTGTCTAACAATTGGGGTGCAGTTCAATATATCACTCTGTTTTACTTTCATATTATAATTTTCTAAATTTAAAATTTCTATAATTCTTCCTCTCAATATTAAGAGCAAAATAAATCTAGCTACATATATTTCTTACTTCTCCTTTAGATCCATTTTTTATATAATCTCGATATTTATATACAATGAATAGAATATTTATCCAATCGCTTGTTCTAAACTTGCATATATTATTGGTAAAATCATTTAATGTTACAAAGGAGTTATGCTAATGGAAACTACCAATGGTAAATCTTATGTAAATACTAACGAAGGAGTATTTAATTCTATATAATTACAAGAAGCTATTGATCAGACTTTTTGAATACCTGTATTTTTAAGCACAGTAAATACTTTAAATCAATTACAACAACAATTTTTGGATCGGATCATCTTAGAAATTGAACAAGCTCTTTTATTCCCTCGTACTATACCACGAAGTGATCAATACCCGGAATCCCCATTGATAAGTATACGACAAATGATATTATCCAGCTATGGTTTAATAGCAATAAACTTCCAAAGATTTTTCGTCCAAGGAGTTAAAACAAACGTAGGAGCATTTCAACCTGTAGAACTATTTTGGGAAGGAACTACTTTTTCACAAATCGAACCTTCCAGGGGTTATCAATATGGACTTCCCTTATTATTGATACGAGAGATAGGAACTGATAATAACAGAGGTATTTGGCAATTAGGAAATGCTCCATTCTTAATTTTAAATTGGAATTCTGAAACTCAATCCATAGATTCAATTTTTAACAGTGTCTCATGGAAACAATTCTTTAATAATTGGACAGATCATGTAAGAAACGGTTATTACCTTCAGACAGAACCAAAATTTAAATACTAATCTAATTTTATAAAAAGCTTTTCATTAATATACTAAGTAATACAGTTAACAATCCACCTATGATTAAACGCAACACCCACGTAGTATTAGCACTTATTTTTTCTAGTTGTTTATTGATAGTTAAAATCTCCTTTTCATTTACCAATACCCTTGATTCTAAAACTCTTATATCATGTTGTATCTCTTTTTGATCTAATTTTAATTGTTGTATCTTATCATTTAATTCACGAAGTTCTTCTATACATAGTCCCCCTTCTCTAAGCTTGTCTTATATCACTGTAAATAAAAAGTTACTTAATATTTATATGCTGCTTAAATTATTGAGTATAGATTTTCTTCTTACTTTCCACTTTTAATCAAAACTATATTTTTAATGCTCATAGGCATTGGATATTTGATTTACAGATTTTCCGAATGGGAAAGCCCACTCACTCCCTTTAAGGCGGGAGTGAGGTCAAATGCGATATACAACTAAAACACAGAAGGTATGTTCTGTATGTCGAACATTTGAAATGATTTAATTTTCATAATAGACAAGTAAACTTCCTAAAACAACCTTTTTCTCTGAAAACAGAATATAAGGTTGGTGTAACAAATTCTTCTACTTCGTAAAATGTATTGAGCCGTCAAGCACAAGATGCTAAAACACATTTGAGAACTCATAATCTGACTTGTTTGGTAATAGAACATGTGCCATATCTGCTATATGCACTGGATACAGAGTGATGATGGTACACCGCATTTTTACACATCAATGATACTAGAAATAGACTTTGCCTTTATTAGTAAGAATCCCACTGATGTTAGTCAGTTTGTAGTTTTAGCCGAAGGGGGCAAATTATAACTTATACAGTAAATTTTTGTATAGGAGATTATTTTTAGTTTGCCCCCCTTTATATCCTCATTTTATATAATAAAATATACATTCCAAGTTATGTACATAAAGGTTTTGGATGTAAATAAAAAATAAGGAGTCCTCATAGGCTCCTTATTTTTTACAAACAACATTGTTTCATTAAATATACATTTTAATACCTAAAAACAAAAATAATTATTTATCAACATTTTCAAAATCTTATTAATTTTAATAAGGGAGTTTTCACATTCGTCAGAACCTATATTTTATATTATTTAATTTGAATAAAAAATCCACGCTAAACTAGACTCATATACTCACACCATCCTTTCTAGACGAGCATAAGATGTACTAACGAACGAAAGGGGGTCATATTATGGGGTTTGGTTTTGGTGGAGGCTGCGACTTTAACAGATGTAATAGTCATAGAGATCAGCCTAGAAGAGAAGAAAATCGAAATAACAACAATAACGGTAGCCCAGAATTATTACAATTTTTAAGAACATTAACTCCTGGAACTTGTCTTGTTATTCAGTACGATTGTCAGCCGCCTACAAGTGCAACATTCCAAGGGTTCCAAGGTAACAATGTAATAATCCTTTCAGATTTTGATTGTTTCCCTGGATTAGCACGTATTGCCATCAATAAAATTAACGTAGTTTCTGTAAATTCTCCTGATTGCAGCCGTTTCTGCTGTAAACGCAAAAAATGTAGAGATTGCGATCATCACCACAGTCTTTGTGATGATGAATATGAATTCTAAAAATTAAAAAATCAGAAAACAAATTCTTTTAATTTATAAGCTTACTTTTGCAAGAAAAACACCTATTAATAAAAATAGGTGTTTTTCATTTGTATTTTTTATTAAAATAAACAATAATAACAAACCAATTATTAATTAAAACATACAATAATGTAAGGGACAGCATCCAAGCGTTCCAAACACCCGTGCCAAGAGATAAAACTACGAACTATCTCTTGGCACTTTTTATATAAAATTAAAATAATTTTTTCAAATTGTACAAGCTTATTTACAAACTATTCATAAGATAATAGCTACACCTATAATTTACTTTCATGTAACCTCTAAATATATTTTTTGATATGTTATCAATCCTTCTTTATAAATATTGTTTCAAATTGTATTTTAGCAGTCTGTTTCTTTTTTATTTCTTCATACATTTGACTGACAGAGAAATCTTGAATTACATACAACATACCTTAATTAATATTCATTTATTTTTTTAACTTCAAAAAATTCACCTTTAAATTATACAAGCATATAGTATTGTATGGAGATTCCCCGCTCATAGGAATCTACCTTTCTATTTAAAAGCACACTAATAAGTGTGCTCTTTTTTATTTACCATAAAAAGAGAAATTTGATCACATTCCCATAAACATAAAAAATAGAAAATACAAATTTATAAATTTATTTATTGATTAAAAATAGGTGTTTTTCTTTATTAAAATAAACAATAATAACAAACCTTTTCTTCGTACAAACATATAATACTGTAAGGAACAGCATCCAAATGTTCCAAACACCCATGCCAAGAAATAAAACTACAAGCTATTTCTTGGCCCCTTTTACATAAAAAAACAGAACTAATGTTTAAAATATACAAGCTGTTTCATACATTACAAAAATTAATTAATAGAGAACCTAAAAAACATCCCTCTCTTTCTTAATACTATTTATGCTGTATTTTTCATTCTACGATTCATTCATCTATTCCCTTCCCTGGTCAAAAGTTATGAGACAAGGAGGAATCACATTAGAATTAATAAAAATATAATATATTAGACCAATTTTTGATCTACATAAAAAATTCATATAAAACTAGACTTATATCCCCTCACAATCCCTTTCAGACGAGCATAGGATATATTAACGAACGAAAGGGGGTCATATTATGGGGTTTGGTTTTGGTGGAGGTTGTGACTTTAACAGATGTAATAGTCATAGAGATCAGCCTAGAAGAGAAGAAAATCAAAATAATAACAACAACGGTAACCCAGAATTGTTACAATTTTTAAGAGCATTAACTCCTGGAACTTGTCTTGTTATTCAGTACGATTGTCAGCCGCCTACAAGTGCAACATTCCAAGGGTTCCAAGGTAACAATGTAATAATCCTTTCAGATTTTGATTGTTTCCCTGGATTAGCACGTATTGCCATCAATAAAATTAACGTAGTCTCTGTAAATTCTCCTGATTGTAATAATTTCTGTTGCAAACGTAAACACTGTAGAGACTGTGATCATGATTATGAAGTTTAGAAGAATAAAATTAAAATAATGAAATACCTTTCTTTTAATTTATAAGATACTTTTGTAAGAAAACACCTATTAATGAAAATAGGTGTTTTTCTTTTCCATTCCATTTAAATTGGTACTAACGTTGCTAATTTAACAATTACATGTGTTCCAGGACTAGACCAATCACGTGGATCTTGTGTCAAAGACCAAAGTACAATTTAATACTTACTTTTCTTGGCCAGAGTTAATACAGTTTCATTTACATAACCACCAGGTGGTCTAAAAAGAACAGCCCCTTTCATGTATTTACTGATTTGGGTACAGAATTCGCATCAGAAACAGATGTTAACGCGGTGAAAAAAGCAAATGCTCAATCTACAGCTCATAAATTAAACCGATCTAATAATCAACATTAATTTAAAAACACTTCTTTATGATTAGAGAAGTGTTTTTAGATGCAAATCAATACAGTTTGAATATTTCGAGTTTTTATTCTTTGTGGGTTAACATTATATGTAAAGAGACACAACTCCTTGCAAAAGTTAATATGCAATTATTACACACGAAAACGATTCCTTTATAGAGGAATTGTTTTTTGTGTGTAATACTAAATAATTATATTGGCGATGTGAAAAATATTTAGTATAATTACGATTGTATGACTAAGGCGATGGAGTTCGCCATAACCGCTATTTAATTAGCTAATGACTCCTACCAATGAACAAGATCACTCTTGTCTATTGGTAGGAGTCTATTTTTTTGGACAAAATATAAAAAGAGGTGAAAAAATGGCATATATTATCGTTGGGATTTTTGGAATATTAGGTGCGCTCTCTCGCTATCAATTTGGTTTAATAATTGATAGGTATTGGCATCAATCATTCCCTTTAGCCACATTATTAATTAACTTGATTGGATGTTGTTTATTGGGATGGCTTACAACCTATATTTCCCGTTTGAAAATTCTAAGAAAAGAGATTGTTACTGGCATTGGAACAGGATTTTTAGGGGCATTCACAACTTTTTCTACATTTAGCGTAGAAACGATAAAGTTAGTCAATCATTCGGAGTGGATTCAAGCGCTGCTGTATGTATGCATCAGTATGTTAGGTGGTTTACTTATGTCTGGAATGGGCTATAAACTAGGAGAAATTCAATTTATGAGGTATGAGATGAAACAAAACGTTTTACAAGCCAAAGGAGGAACAGAGTCATGACAGAGTATCATGCTTTATTGGTTGCCATTGGTGGGTTTTGTGGAGCAATTACTCGTTTTGGTATCAGCAATTGGTTTAAGAAAAGAAATAAAACCTCCTTTCCAATGGCTACATTTATCATTAATATAACAGGGGCTTTTTTATTAGGATATATAGTAGGAACAGGTTTGGATAAAAGTTGGCAACTGTTGGTGGGGACAGGATTTATGGGGGCCTATACAACTTTTTCTACATTCAAGCTGGAAGCTATTCAGCTTGGTACAAATAAAAAGTGGTTTCATTTCGTTCTCTATTTGGGAGCCACTTATACTATAGGTCTATTTTTTGCTTTTGTAGGAATGTATGTAGGAAAATTATAAACCTATAAATAAAACCAGCTGATAAAATCAGCTGGTTTTATTTATAATTCAGTTTTTGACTTCATAAGGTATGATACCAATATTTCCATGTCCAGAACCTGATATTCGTATGTGATAGCCCTCTCCTTTAGGTGCTCGTAATTTTATAAAAAAGCTTTCATTCGGATTATGGCTCCCCTTTACTTCAACTGAATCAAATACTTCATCGGATAAAAACTTCTTTTTTACTAGTTCATACTTAATTGTATGTTTTTCAGAATAAAGCGATTGAGAACCTTTGATACCAATTCCTTGATTTTCTACTGAAATATTAGGAATGTATGTAAATGGGATGTCTACACCTGTATGCCAATCATAGGAACTCTTTGCAATACTTACTGTGCATGCTATAAAGATACTCAATATCGCCAGAGCGAAAATACACACTTGTTTTTTTATCATGCTTCATCTTCTCCTTCAATCAAAGTACATGGCTTTCATTGAAAGAAATTTCTCTTTATTTATTTTGAAAAGGGTGTTGAAAATGGTTTAATCCCAATTCTTCCTCAATACGTAAAAATTGATTATATTTAGAAACACGTTCTGTACGTGCAACAGCTCCTGTTTTAATTTGACCTACCATCATCCCCACTGCGAAATCTGAAATAAATGTATCTTCTGTTTCGCCTGATCGATGTGAAATCATAGTTTGATACCCAGCTTTTCTCGCTATTTGAATGGTTTGTATCGTTTCCGTAACAGTACCAATTTGATTCAATTTAATGAGAATAGCATTACCAATATTCTTTTCAATTCCTTGTTTGAATATTGATGAATTTGTTACAAAAATATCGTCCCCCACGATTTGAATTGTATATCCTAATTTTGTTGTGAGTTCATTCCAGGAGTCCCAATCGTTTTCTGACAGGCCATCTTCAATTGAAATGATAGGATATTTTTGTACGAGCTGTTCATAATAAGAAACCATCTCAACACTAGATAAAGTCTTACCCTCAAAGTGATATTTCCCTTCTCTATAAAATTCACTAGCGGCCGGATCTAAAGCAATTGCAATATCTTTTCCAGATTGATACCCCGCGTCGTTCATAGCCCGTATTAAAAATTCAATTGCTTCTTCACTAGAAGATAGTCTTGGAGCAAATCCACCTTCATCTCCTACAGAGGTTACATAGCCCTCTTTAGATAAAAGCTCTTTTAGTTTATGATAAACGTTTACAATAGATTCCATTCCTAATCTAAATGTCGGCGCTCCTATGGGCGTAATCATAAACTCCTGAATATCAATACCAGAATCCGCATGCCTTCCGCCATTAATCACATTAAAGAATGGTAATGGTACACCAATATCCATCCCTCCAATATAACGGTATAGCGGAACTTGTTCAGAAGCAGCAGCGGCACGAGAAACCGCCATAGAAACTCCTAACATCGCATTAGCACCTAACTTACTTTTATTTGTTGTACCATCTAATTCAATCATCAATTCGTCAATTTCTCTTTGACGAGTAGGAGTCATTCCCCGGAGTTTAGGGGCTATGACATGTTGAACATTTTTTAACGCATTTAACACCCCATTTCCATTTAGCCGTTTTATGTCTCGATCTCTTAGTTCAACTGCTTCTTTTTCTCCAGTAGAAGCTCCTGAAGGTACAGTTGCCCTGCCGATTACTCCATTCGATAAGATACAATCGACTTCTACAGTGGGGTTGCCTCTGGAATCAAATATTTCACGAGCTATAAATGTTTCAATCGTTGGTTTCATAGAAATTCCTCCTACATATAAAGTGAAGTCCAATTTTGTATATGTTTTTATGTACAAAAAAATGACTCCTACCCATAGACAGAAATATTCCTGTCTATGGGTAGGAGTCATTAGCTATATAATAGCGATTATGGCGAACTCCATCGCCTATTATAAAAATATGGATTGTCTTACATGGATAGAGTATAACAAAAGATAAAGGCTTATACAAATTTTTTATCCACCTAATATGTTAAGGATTGTATTTTACAAGTCTAATTTGACATATTAAAGTGTTTAATAATTATCAAAATGAAAAAATGGGCACATGGGACTTACATACAGAATATGTATATACCAGGGGAGAATGCTGCTGTAAGGTTTCAAAATATATGATAGGGTGCAAATTAGCACATAGTAAGTTAGCTATATGTATGAAGAATCCCTAATTGAATAGGCGATGGAGTTCGCCATAACCGCTACTTAGCTAATGACTCCTACCAGTAAAAATTTACTGGTAGGAGTCTGTTTTTTTGTCAAGAAAAATGGAGAAAGGAGTAGATTTCTGGTGAATCCTAAAGTAAAAGAAGCTCACGAGAATTATATAGGTAATTTGTTTACACTAGGAGGTTCAACATTTTTTGTGATTGGTTTTTTCATAGCTGCGGGAGCGGCATATAAAACTTATAAACGATTAAGTAACAAGGAGTTGCAGGAATAAGCTTTAGCAAGCATAAGCTTATTTAGAATAAATAAAGTACATTCCGATATAGTTTCCCTTTTTATCAATTCCAAAAATCATTAAATTTAATTAGAGGATTGAATTTATGTAACACCTTTAAGATCTTGCGTTTATTATTTCTTGAGGGACATTTGTGCGGGTTACTTATTAAATCGTCCAGTATCTTCTTGCCGATTCCTGTTTTTTTTATAAGCCATTCTTCCTCTATCTTATGTTTATATAAAAATCTACCGAACGTTGTTTTTTTCTTTTTAAATTCCATTAAAATATTCACTCCTTATTTATGTAATTATGTGTGATATACAAAAAAATGACTCCTACTGATAAACATGAAAAAGCCTCGTTTATCAGTAGGAGTCATTAGCTATATATAGCGATTACGGCGAACTCCATCGCCTATTATGAAAAAAGTACATTTACTATATGTATTCCTATTCAAATGTTATTCTACATATAATTAATTTTCGTAAAATATGGTTATTTCTGTTAGAATGAATAGATTTTAAATACACTTTACAGAATATCGATAAATATGTAAATAAAAAATTGTTTTTTATTTATCAACCCCCATTTATGGAATTCTAACCCTAATTATGGTAATATACATGTAAATTTATAACTAACATTGTTGATCAACTATATAACATTCCCTATTAGAAGGTCCTGCTCCCCTAGTCAGGGCCTTCTAAAGTTAATAATAGTGCATTATTAATTTTAGACCGACATACAAATGCTATTTTCTTGCAATGAATATTTTGAAATTTTTTATATGTAAAATGAATCTATCCCATAATGAAAGTGGATAGATAAGTCCCAATTGATCTTCTATTAGATAAAATTCTGTCAACCATTCAGGTAGTTCACGGCCTATGTTGTTTGTTTTCCACAATTTAATTCGTTCTAATGCTAATTCAACACTCATCCGTACCCAACAATAACAATTGTAACTTTGACTGCTGTATCTCCACCTAAGGTGCCCTTCATGTTCAACTAAATAGGAAAAGCTATTAAAAAAAGGCTCTGTTTCTCCTAAATGACTGCAGTTTCTAACCCAAATTTTTGTGTTTTTAGGTAATAACGCTATATTAAGTTTATGACCTTTCCTCATTTTTAAAGGGCCATCGTCGTCAGTAATATTTTTTTCGTATTCACTTAAAAAACAAAAACAGCCTGACCACATATTGTCATTATATTTAGGTGTATGGACGTTTTTTTCTAGTATATCTTGATTAAATAAAGTTAGGTCGGTTACTTCAGTATCTATAAATTCAAATACATGATCGTATGTATCAGAATTATAAGGTTTGCAAAAAAAAACTTTGTTATCAAATCGATAAATTTTCACATAGTCGAGAGAATTCGTATCTATTTTCATATACTTTACTCCTATATTATTTATAATTTCATGGATATCTTATAGTAAATCACTTCTTGTAATTTATTTATTTTGCAATTTATTTATTTTGAATTTTCTTTTATTTTGGGTTATACTAAGAAAAAGAGTCGAATCTCCTTTAGGCTATGTTATTACAAAAAACCAATTCTACCATACAAGAATTGGTTTTTTGTAATTTATTCACTATAAATCTCGCAACTAGTTTTTGGGTTGCTATTCCTAATTAAAATTCATTTGTGCTATACTTTTAAAGAGAACATAACAATGACAAGTCTCTTCTATGTATAAATAACTTGTCACTGTACTTTTCTCTTGTGTCTTCTTCTTGTATCTTGAAAGAGCCATAATCTCAGCCATTGGGGATTGTGGCTCTTTTGCGTTCTTAATATAATATACATTTGAAGGAACGTTCCTCAAATTTTAAAGTTGGTTATTTTTTCATGTTCAGTTGGTCCATATTTGAGAATTACATATAAAATATATTCTTCAAAAAATATATAAAGAACCGGGCAATTTATGCCTGGTTCTTTTAAACTAAATTTGAGTTTGGAGTTCATTAAATTTAGACGCAATCTCTTCTTTTTCTTTTTGCTCATCTTTTGGTGTATGCGTGAAACATACGGAAATATTCCTTGTACCAATAACCTTATGAGCATCTGGTAAAAGTTTTTCTGTCTTCGCTTTATTTTCTAAACTCCGTTTATTTCCATTTAGATCATTATTAAGGAAACTGCGAAAATAAATTTTTTCTTGCTCATTATCTTTACTGGTAGGATATGAATATGAATATGAACAAGCCAATCTATCTTTAAATTTAATACTAGCTTTTGTTGGAATAGCGTTATGTAGAGCCTTGAAAAAATCTAGTGGTTTAAAAGGACCGTTTTTTGCATAATCAATTTCTAAGAATTTGCAAAGGTCTTTGTATAAACTAGCGTTTGGTCCTACTAATGGTAATGTAAATGACTTATATTCCCCTTTAATTTCGTATTCTAATGGTAATTCCAAAAATTCTCTAGTTCCTCTTTTAAATAAGCCCAATGTATATATTTTATTTGTAATTTCATCATACTTTATCTTATTATTTATATCTTTATAATCATACTTGAAAATTGCACATATTTCTAAATTGTTTTTATAGCGTATTCCATTTACAACCTGGTAATCAATTTTATGTCGTAACATATCTTCTGATAAAGAAAACAATCTTCCTAGTTTAAAGATTCCTCCCATGCTAATTCCCCTTCCGTAAATTAAATATACTTATTTTTTAGTAATTACGTGTACCTTTTTATTGTATCGTATAATTAGGAATTTTTTCAACACTTGTGCTGCATCGGCTATCAATGCTATACATTAATCCCTCCATTTTAGTAACAGGACAAGTACATAAGTATGTTTAATTTAGTTAGATTATGTAATAGGTGAAGTGGACATGAAATCAGTTGTTCTTTCTATATTAAGGTGAGGCATCTGTTAGGAAACTAATATAAAAATATCTGAGTTTTTTTGGAATAATTAGAAGGACTGTGGAGAATTTTGATAGAAATAACTTTATAAAAACGGAAGTGATTCTTTGAAAAAAATCATGTTTTTATTATTACTATTTATTGTTATTAGTTCCTCTATTTTTGTTCTTTCACATTTCAATAATACACATACTGATATTCCTTTCTCTACAAAAGTAACAAAAAATAATTATGGAAAACAAGATGGGATTACGATGTTTCAAGCTTATCAATTAGGACTAAAGGAAGCGAGGAAAATAGATGATGCATGTGAATTAATATATATCGGAAGTATTGAGGATGGAGAAAATAGTGGTCAAAATGGAAAAAAAGAAAATTGGAACATGATTCTTGGTTTATTAAATGAAAAAAACGATTAATAGTCTCAATAGAGAAAAGTAAATTAAAAAAGGCATCTGTAATAGAAGAATTAAATGAACCAACTATTAAAAATGAAGAAATTAAAATTGACAGTAACACAGCAGTAGAGAAAGCAATACAAGATTTTGCATTACTACCTGGACAAAATATGGTTGCTAAAGGATATCATTTTAGACTTTTTAAAGAGGAGAATAATATATTTTTATCAATTATAGGCAGTAAAAATCAAAAAGAAGAAGAGATATTTTTAGATGGAGTGACAGGTAACTATCTAGGCAGGACGCAGGTTAATTAATTAAAGGAGGTGACAAATTACGTTGTTATATTAGTTTTTTTAAGGGGGATATCAAATTGAGAAAATCTATTATTACTTTTTTTCACTTGTAACACTCTTTGCCTTGCCGGTTAGCTCCTTGGCAGAAACTAATCTAAATGAAAGTAATGAAACTGTAACTATAGAAGGGAAGGAGCTACTTGCTAATTATAAAAATGAGGTTGTAACAGCATATGTGGCTGCTTCAGGTAAGAAAACTTATCATGGTACAACACCACGTCAATATGTTACCGCTGCAGTGCATCCATATACATGTGGCAATGTTTGCTCTGGGACTAGATTTCCAAAAGGGACTATTATCAATACTAGCTATGCCTAATGGTACTGCAAAGAACACATTTGTAGTGGAAGATATGGGAGATGTATATTGCACAAGGGATATAACATACAATTGGTTTGATATTTATTTTGGAGTATCTAATACTAGTAATTATAATAATGCAGTCAATTTCGGTAAACAACCAATCAGCTACTCTAGTTATTAATTTTCTTGTTGAAAATTAATAACTGTTACCCCGCTTGGACTAACATTATAAGTAATTGTTACAACATGATTAGGTGGATTGTGAGCGTTGGTATATGTTTTATATTTAGCTACTACAATAAAGGTAAAAGTATATTTTTGGGGTCGCTCAATCTTTATAATTTTTGCATCCGTTAAACTATACTGATGATCTGGTCCAAGTTTACTTCGGATAGTTTTACTTGCGTAAGGAGCTAATAAAGTATTATAAGAATCATAAAAATCTTTATTGAGTATATTTTCTGCCTTTCCTTCTATTGGAGATTTAAATAAAACCAGTATTAAAAAACCACAAAATACCATTAACAGTTTCCGTTTAAACATAAAATCGACTCCAAACTCATTGTATAATATCGATTAGAGTGCACAAAAAAATAATGAATTATTCATTTGTAATATTTTTAATCAAATATCAATGTAAATTACGACCAGTTTTGCACTTATCTTAACTACTCTTTCCTTTTATACTTTTTGGTGTTATTAAAATAAATTTTGATCAGAAATTCTGTTATTCAAACTTTCTTATGCAACTAACAGGGGAGTTTAGTTCGTAGCTGTCAGTTGGTGAAAATTTCATTCTATTTCCGACAAAGAAAAAACCCAATGCAATTGCATTAGGTTTTAAATATTGGTACAAAGCGTTCGCCAAGTAACCGAGTCAATATAGCCTCATCTAAAAAGCAAATTTCGGTAGACCAATAGATATTAGAGGGCGACTAGCTCTGCAAGCTTGGCCGCTACTTCTGCCATTGACTCTTCTGAAGTGTTCAGACCGCTTCGTGATCCGAGTAAGGGACTGACTTCGCGGAGCGCTTCATATGTTGTATTGTGCACAATCGGAACGAGCCGCTCACCTGCGAGGAGTGCCGAAAGTTCTTTGTCGGCAATACCCTCTGTAGGGAGGCGGCGTAGCATCGCAGGAGTCACCAGCACAATCCCAACTCGTGAGTTCGCTAAGCCTTTGTCGATGGCACGAAGCAACGGCACACCGAGTCCAACGTCTTTCTCGCTGAACCAGACGGAGACACCATGTGACTCAAGTAGATCGTGCAGATCCTTGGCTGCCCCTTTCCGGTCGTCCCACGCATGGCAGAGGAAGACATCCCGAAGGTCAGGCTGATTTGCCAGGATTTCGACGTTGTTGCGGACTGGTGTAAGCGTCCGAACTTGTTCAAGCGTGTACAATATGGGTGAACCTTTTCCTGACCAGCTCGGTTTTGAACTGCGTACAGAACTTCCTCCGCTGCTTCGGCTGCCCCCACTTGTCAGGGACGAGGAGTAAGATGACGATGAATACGAGTTGTAGCCGCCATAACGCCCTCCTCTGCATGCTGGACAATTGGCTGCGGCACTCGCTGAGCTATGTCCCCTTACTGGAGCTGTACATCTAACCATGTTTCTACCTCCCTAATTGAATGAATATTCTTACAAATTATATCATTTTTCACCAATAAAATACATAAGATTTGAGATGCCCTACCTTTTATCATGGAGGGTATGTAATTCTTGTCTTGAGAGCATATTGTTTCTACCTTTCCTGTGAATTTGGACTCAGGGCATTGGATGTTTAGAAAAGAGAACGAATATGCGTAATTTTCTATTTTCATTCATGCCACGCTAACGGGAAACATTAGTTTAACGAGAAAAAGGCAGTAGTCACTATCATGTTCTTTTATTATCGGGCGCGATTGTTGAAGAAGCGATACTCTTCTTATTAAATTAAATGGGGCTTTAGTGAAATAAGGGGCATTAAAATAATCAAACTTTATTCCAAATCTACAACAATTCTGCTCATATATACGCTGTAAATCTTCAAGAAAAGATAAATGAATCGGATTTTATGATTTTAAAAATGAATGTCGTCTCTTTAACCCAATATAACGCTGACTAATCAGAGCATGCACTGACGTTATTATACTGATGTATATAATAGAAATCAATACTATGATAATAGGTAGATTTTCCCTCACCTTATTCGCTTTTTTTGATTTGAATATTATTAAAACATTATCTATAAATATATAGTTTTATAATTTTAATTATTATATACTTATACAAGTGATTTAGCTCTTTTTGCGAGTTGAAATTAAGTTATATGTAAGGAGCGGTTTAAATGAAGAACAAATTTATGCGTATGATCATGTTAATAGTGGTAATGGCTTTATCAGTTACAACACTTGCAGCATGTGGAAATAATCGTGATCCTGAAGAAGTTGCTACAGCGTATTTCGAGGATGCAAAAGAAGGAAATGTTAAAGATTTTGGTGAGTTATTCACTCCAGAAGCAAAAAAAATAGTTGGTTTTATTGGCGGAAATGCAGAATTAATGAAATCAATTAGTGAAGACCTTAAAAGCTATAAGATTCGAAAAGTCGAAGAGAAAAATGAAATTGCTACAGTAACTGTTGATGCTGTATACAAAGGTAATCCTAAAAAAGTAATCGTAATTGAGCTTGAGAAAACGGATGATGGTTGGAAAATTAGTAAATCATAAAAAAACGGTCTAGAATTCTAGACCGTTTTTTAGTTTCCTCAATTTTCTTCTTCGAAATCACGTAGACTTGCAAGCAATTCTGTAAATGTTGAGCAAACAGGATGTATTGCTTTTTCCATGTCCTCTTCTTCATGATCCCAAAATACGATTGTTGGTGATGTGGGATTGTTACGGTAGTCAAAGCATAAGAAATTCCCAAAAGGGTCATTTGCGAAAGGATATATGTTATCTAATAATTCTTCTTTTACATCTTCGTAATTTTTAATAATTGAATACTCATCTTCCATATGGAAGGTCAATAAATCATTGAATACATTTTCATCTTGTCCTGGTACATCAAATATTTTAGGCCGAGGGTAACCTCCATCGTATTCTTTCACACATTCAATAAAATCATTAGGTAGTTTAATGTTTAAATATTTTTCTACTTGTTCGATTTCATAATCTGTAACCTTTTCTTTACTTACACCGACCCATACAATGTTATGCATTAATAAACCTCCCTATTTTTCTCCGTCTTTACCCCAGATGTTATACCCACCCGTGTGACCAGTCTGCTTATGCAATTTCGCGTCTACAAGCTGCATTCTGCCTGTGTCCTGATGGTGATGCCATGTATATGTTTTGGGTTTCTGACCATTTTTAAATAATTCAACTTCCTCTGCAGTAAATTTAGCAGCAAGTTTGGGATCTTCTAATATCTGTTCGTATAACAGTTTATTACATATTCTATCATGAGTAGGTCTTGATTTTTTAAAGTCAACTTCTTTTAATTTTACTTCAGCAAAAGCATCGAAAATAGGGAATCCCTTTAAGTCATATGGTATACCTGAAACTGGATGTTTATCGCCAGCTAATTCACCCATTCTTAACCTAATTGTCTTTGGACCATTTTTACCTTCATAAGTATAGGTGGCCGCTTTCTGTAAATATTGATGTGTGCTACCAATTCCCGCATATGAAAGGTATTTACCACCTTTGAACTCATAGTTATTTAATATATGCAATGCATTCCTATAAGCAGGAGAATTAATTACAAGTGATTTCCCTTTGTTAATACCTGTAATTGCAGCTACCTTCCCCACTTGTCCTGCTTTACTAAGACCCTTATCCCCCAGAAGTCCGAATCCTAACGTTGCTACACCATAAGCTACATAATGCTCTCTACTTTCCATATCTCCATTCCAAAAATTGTTTACAAATGAATCAGATAGAGCATTCAACGCAGCAGGAATAGTTTCATCATAGTTTACAATCGCATCTCGCATATTTAACCAGGTTTCTTTATCACCTAAGGATATTAGTCCTTCCCAGGCATCCACTGCACCATCTACAAACCCAGTAGAAATACCAGTCCACGCAGCATTTAAATCCTTTTTATTCAAAAATGACTCTTCTGATTTTGGAGGGAGTTTACCACACATGCCTCCTTCTTGAATGTCAGAGTCAACTAAATTTCCGCCATACAATTCATCCGCTTCTCTGAATTTAACAGCTGCACGATCTAATTCTACTGCGATTTTATCTAATTCTTGCAAAATGTTAAACATCATTGGCTTTGCTTCATTAAACATCTGATAGAAACGATCACTGCTTGCTCCGCTCCACTGAGAAGCTATATATTCAGTTTGAGAGTATAAATCTTTATGTAAATATTCTAATGATGATTTCGTATTTTTTACGGTTTTAGCAGCTTGTTCTATTTGTTCCGGTGTTACTTTAATTTGTGTGCTCATTCCATCCCTTCTTTTCGTGTATATTATGAAAATTATAACATATCATTATTTCATGAATAGTTACCATTTGAAAATATCCATTTCTAAAAGCGAGAATATTTCGCCTTACAAAAAAGACCCAGTTCCTAATAAGGAATGGGCTGTTTTTGTGATAAATATGTTTTATTTTATATTAAATACAACATTAAAATTTATTCTGATTTTGGTTGTACATTGTACGCAGATCAAGCTACCCCTTCTCTATAAAACCACAGTTATTTTTTCTTATCACCTGTATTATGAATTAATGTATATACTTCTTTATTTAGCCCCTTATATTACCAAACGTTGACCAAAAAATAAAAATATGGTATGTTTACTGTAGATTAGATATATATTGAATGCATATCCAATATATATAAAGTATAGTACTTAACTGAATTGCATAAACTAAAAAAGACGAGATGCTGTCAACATCTCGCCTTATAACTGCTACTGTCAAGGTGGTTGTTATTATGCATTATCTTTTTCTTTTAGGCCCACGCTTGAACTTTGGTCGGTGAAGCGAGGGTTTTTTGTTGTCTTTTTTTTCAAATTGCTTTTTCAGTGCATATGCTGAAACCTCACGCACAACTGCTCTTGCAATTTCTTTTAAAAGTTCAAACAAAAATTCCATGTTATATCACCCCCTTTCCTTCCGAATGGAAAGAAGGGATAATAACAAGCCCACCTTCACACGATATACAGTTATACTTCTATTTTACCATACTTCTACACTCTAAAATAGCAAATTCGTCCAATTGAAGCCTAATCATAATCTTATAGTTTAAGAGTTTAACAAGAAATTAGTTTACTATAATCAAAATATGTAAACTTAAATGTTTGATTTTTTTATCTTGTAAATTTCATATAAAGCTTTGTACTCAACCTATTAATAGGTTCATTTTTAATTGCGTTTCTCATTTCTTTTTGTACTCTTTTTTCATCTAAAATAAACCTCCTTTAAAATCAACTCTCAAATTCCTTTTATTAACTTTACATTTATATAAAACCTATTTTAGAAATTTTAGTAATTTATACAGAAGTTGACGTAAAAAACGACCTCTCAAATTCCTCTTTAATAATCAATAGCGATTCAGTTAATGCAATTATATTCAACGGTTAAAAAACCTCTTAAAAACGGAAATAGACCCCTTGTAACGTTTTTTCGTTTTTTTGGAGTCTATCCTCTTTGGGAATTCTATTCTTCTATGTCTTCTTTTACTTCGGCGGATAAAATGTCTTCAGCAAACTTCTTGTAGCCATTATATCCTTTCTTTTCAGCCTTTTTCTTTATTGCTTCTAAAACTTTTTCATCAAGGTATAGGCTTAAATGCTGCTTTTTTTCTTTCGATTCCTCTTTTGATCTGTTTTCAATTTTTTCTTTGAAAACTTCCAAATCTTTTTTTAAGTACAGTCGTTCAGTAGATTTCCCTTTAGCAATCTCTTTAAAGGGCAATATCCCATCTTTAGCTGCATTATGAACGTAAGTCTTAGATTTATTTAAAAATTCAGCTGCTTCTTTTAATGTTAAAGAGTCTTTGTATAACTCCTCTAACTTTCTTACATCTTCTTGCTCAAAACGATATCCACCATCTGCTTTCCAGGTAGCCAAATTAATAGGTTCGATGTGTTTATACTTAACTAAATAGCCTAATTGATTTTTGGTTAAACCTACTCTATCGCATGCCTCTTCTAAAGATAAATAGTTCATTTCTCACCTCATCCGAAACTTTCATTCTAGCTGTTGTTTAAACTTTCTTAGTTGATATTTTGTTAAACCTGTTTCTTTTACTACATCTGTGATTGAATACTCCTTATACTGCAGGTACTTAAATGGATTTTCCATATAACGTTCTCGTACCTTATTAAATGTACTCTTTTTCGATAAAGAATTCAATTGCTCTCCTTTCTCTCGTATGGAATCAAAAATGGGACATCCTTTACAATGTTTGTAGTTTCTCTGTTTTGCCTGTTCTTGCTCATCTGTACAATTCACTGATAGGTTGTTCAGAGGGCAAATTGAACAATGGGTGCTTTCTAAATTATGGATTTCATGTAAAATTTTCAGACGAAGATGAGTCAAAAAATCTCCTCCTACCGCATTTGGATTGAAATGTACAAAAAAAATCAATCAAACATTTCCATTATACATTACCTAAATAGAAACGTTAAATATTTAGGTTGAAATATTTATTTAATCATTTCATTTTATACCACAATAAATTATGTATTTATTGTGGTATAATAAGAATCATGAAATTTTATAAAAAATATATGTGTATCTTTTCATTCCATTAAAGGGTGTGTGTAAATTTGAATATTATAAATTACGAACATAATAATCAACTGGTAAAATCCAAATCGGATTTTTTTGATAGCAGTCATTTCGAAAAGATTATGGCCATGGGCATTCGAAACATTGACTACTCCAAATTAAGCGAAGAATCATTAGTTTATTTATTTTTACACGATGAGCCTTCTTTAACGAAAAAAAGAAGTGAACGAACAAAAAAACTTTATCTGCATGATCTTTCTCATTTTCTTCGTTATATAAAAGAATCAATCGGAACCATTAAGGAATTATCCCATAATGAGATGGAAATCTACTTCTATCAACTAAGTAAGAAGTATGCGGCCACCACATTACGTCGAAAGAAAACAGTGGTTCAGCAGTTTTTAAAATATGTGTATGATAACAATGGACTTTCTGACAACTTTAGTAGTCGTCTCAAAAAAGTATCGGTAAGAAAAGAAGAGCTAATCAATCGTGATCTCTTTCCAGAAGAAGTGAACGAAATTCTAGATACACTGAAGAAAACGAATTTCTTTATGTATTCCTTGTTTTTTCTTCTTACAACTACTGGACTCCGGATTGAGGAAGTTGCAAATACAAAGTGGGCTGACCTTGCATTCCACTCTTCTTTAAATGTTTATCTTCTACGTGTAGTTGGAAAGGGAAATAAAACTAGAGAAGTCCGTATCTTTGAGGATGTACTTGATGATATCTGTCGTCTTCGTCAATTGCGTAAACAAACAAGTCAATTGGACGCCTCTAGCATATCTGCTTTTCTACCTAAAGCGAATGGCTCTCATTATAGAGCCGACTATTTATCAAAATATGTAGCAGAAAAAATTGAAGAAACAAACTTACCATTTCTACGTTACCGAAAAGATAGAATTACTCCCCATACCTGCAGACACTTCTTTGCAAATCATTTGATGGGAAAAGGTGTTGAGCTTAAGAAAATACGTGACTATTTAGGACATGAATCTATTATGACGACAGAACGTTATTTAAGGGAACGTACAAGACGCCAAAACTTGGCCACAATAGATATAGGAAATTCATTATTTTAGTAAGTATATAATTAGGAAGAAGCTCGATTTTAAGGTTTAAAAGTTCAATTTAGGAAATATCTCTAAAAACAACAAATGCGATTGCCTCTATTGAGATAATCGCATTCGAATTATTTAAGGGTTAATCCATTTTAGCTAATAATTGTTCTGATTCATTTTTACTAAATTGCTTGGTTGCTCTTTACTACCAGCAGCGGTGTAAACAATTCCTACCGTCAAAACGATACTTGTTAATATAAATAATATTTTCTTCGCATTATGCTACCCTCGTATATTATATCATTTTTTAAAAATTCTCCTACTATCTTTTTAGGGGATTTACTATAGAACCTCACTCATACAACTCAACTTTGCTTCTTTAAACTTTGTAACAGATGCACTTCTAATCTCGACTAAATAGGTCCCTAGTATAAACTTTATCAGTTAGGTCACATAATTCATCAGATAATCTATTAGCTACAATTACATCACTTATCTTTTTAAATTCTTCAAAGTTATTAATAACCCTAGAATTATAAAATGCTTTCCCGTGAAAAGCAGGTTCATATATAACTACTTCAATCCCTTTTTCTTTAATACGCCTCATAATTCCTTGAACAGCTGATTGTCTAAAATTATCTGAATTCATTTTCATGGTTAATCGATATATACCCACAACCTTAGGTTTTCTCTTTATAATCATTTCTGCAATATGATTTTTTCTCGTTCTATTTGCAGCAACAATTGCTGTCATTATATTATTGGGGATATTCTCATAGTTTACCAATAGTTGTTTTGTGTCTTTTGGCAAACAATATCCACCATAACCAAATGATGGATTGTTGTAATGATTCCCAATTCTATTATCTAATCCAATCCCATCGATAATTTGTTTTGTGTGTAATCCTCTTACTTCTGCATATGAGTCTAATTCATTAAAAAAAGCCACTCTCATTGCTAAATATGTGTTAGCAAACAATTTAATCGCTTCTGCTTCAGTTGAGTTTGTAAATAAGACAGGAATATCTTTCTTAGCAGCTCCTTCTACTAACAAGTCAGCAAATACTTTAGCCCTACTAGACTGTTCACCAACGATTATACGTGAAGGATATAAGTTATCATATAAAGCGTTACCCTCTCTTAAAAATTCTGGTGAAAAAATAATATTACTTGTTTTAAACTTTCGCTTTACTTTTTCTGTATAGCCTACGGGTACAGTTGATTTAATTATCATTATAGCTTCTGGATTAATTGTTAAGATTTTAGCAATTACAGTTTCAACGGTCCTTGTATTAAAAGAATTTTTTTCTGGATCATAATCTGTTGGCGTTGCAATAATTACATAATCAGCATCCTTAAATGCTTTGTAACTATCGGTAGTTGCAATTAAATTTAATTCTTTTGTTGCTAAAAATTTCTCAATTTCATCATCTAAAATAGGAGATTTTTTATCATTTATCATATCTACTTTTTTTTGAATAATATCAAATGCTATAACTTCGTTATTTTGAGACAATAAAATCGCATTAGATAGTCCTACGTATCCTATTCCTGCTATTGTAATTTTCACAATAAGCACACCCTCAATATCTTTTTGTTTTATATCCCAATCTCCTTAATTCTATATATTTTTTTATAGTATTTAAATCCAACTTTATTTTCTATATTAATAATAAACCTGTCTTATTAGAGTCTCAAGGAAATACAGTCAGCGTTGATTAATCATAAATTAATATAATACTAGAGTTAGTGTTGTCTATTATTGATTGATTTAACTTTTTAGTATTTTTGATAGCTACAATAATAACCTGTTTTCAATTTCCAAAAATATAAGGTAACATACTGTTTCTCTTTTAAATGAAAGTTGGATAGTACATTTTTTCAAGGAAATTTAGTTGGCCTAAATTTTTATTTAAGAATACCGTTAATTTATTATTATTACTAAAAGCTGTAACATAAATTAAATCTTGTATTTTTTCCAAGTTATCAAAGACATTGCTGATTGTATCATAATAAGAGCTCTTTTCGTAATCTGATACTTCTCCAATATAATTTATTGAGGTATTTGAAATCGAATTCCACTGATCTTTAAGTTTTTTTTGTTCTTTTGTTTTACTTGGGTAATTTGAACCAAACGCATACCCTGGTCTGTATGGGTGGGTAGTGTAGTATTTTCCGAATATCCCCTCAGATTTATTCGTAAATTGTTCATAGTTTTCATCTTTTGAATAAATTAAATATAAACTACCATGAAAATCACCGATTGTGGTTGAAAAATCAAAAAGCTTATTTTCTCGCCCGTTAATGACTGATTTTATTACAATTTGTTCTCGATCTACGATTTCTAATAATCTTTTTCCTATAACATATGAAAGAAAATTTATAATCCGAAAAGAATCACCTTGGCTAGGATAATCTATTTCATAACATTTTAAACTTTTACTTAGCTTATTTAAGTTGACATCATTCACATTTTTGCTTATAGCAAGTAAATTATTATGATATGCATTATTTTTTAAGCTATCAATTGTATTATATTCTCTAACCTCATAACAGAAATCATTATAACTTGCCTTTTCTTTACTTGAATAGCCATTTAGTTCCTCACCAATCATTTTTTTAATTATATTAATACATGAGATATCAGCAATAGTATGATCTAACACACCAACTATTGTATACCCTGATTTATCTATTAGTAAGGCTAAAAAACCGAGTAACCCACCATTATTGCGAGCCTTATACACCAAGTTTTCTCCTATTGATTCGATTTTTTGGATAAATGATTTTTTTTCAACATTTCGATTTAATGTAAATATAGGGAAACTATCAATGGAATTTAAAATTTTAAATTCTAATCTGGAATCACTTTCCCTTAACATAGCTCTCATCAAATCATTGCTATTAATAATAGTTTTAATTGCTTTTATTACTGTTTCCTTATCGTATGAAGTATCTACCCTATAATCAAAGGAAACTGAACTCTTAAAATTATCAAAATAGTAAACCCGTTGTGAGTGTATAGTTTCAAAGCTATAAGTAGTTTGATATTCATCATTTAATAAATAACCGTTGATTTCTTTTTCCATGAGCTTAAAGTCTTCCTCATGTAGCTTTTCTTCAAAAACTTCTTCTCTTTCTGTTGTTAATAATTTTGAAACTTCGGAAGCAATCCTAGATAATGTTCGATTAGTATAAATTAACTCCAAAGAAAACTCTGTTTCATACATTTCTTCTAATTTTAAAAGTAATTGAAATACATCTAGGGAATCTCCACCTAACTCAAAGAAATCACTATCTTTTCCAATTAACTCTTTTGGTAAATTAAGTATTAGAGCGACTTTATCTCTTAAAACCTCTTCAAATTCTGTCATATCCTTACTAATGATTAGTTTTTCCGATTTCTTACTCTCTTCATAAGAAAATAATAAAGATTTTCGGTCAACTTTATTATTTTCGGTCAATGGAAACGTCTTGATGATATGATAATCATTTGGAAACATATACCTTTCAAGTACTGAAGTAGCCATTTTTTTCATATCATGAATTGTTAAATTAGAACTCAGGATAAATGCAAGCAATTTATCCTGATAAAATAAAACAACCGCTTGTTGAACCCCATGTATTTTTTCAAGTAAATATTCAATTTCACCTAATTCTACACGTATACCGTTAATTTGTATTTGACTATCATTTCTTCCATGGTAGTATAGTTGATCTTTATTACATGAAACTACATCGCCAGTATTGTAATATTTTTCCCCATTAATTACTACAAACCTCTCTTTATTTAAGGATTCATCTGTATATCCAGCTGTTACTCCATCTCCCCCTATCAAAAGAATTCCTAAATTTGAGTCATCGATAGGTTGAATTTCAATTTTCACACCATCTAGTGGTTGGCCAATTGGAATATCATCCATCGCAATTTTCGGGAGTTCAAAACAAGTTGCATATATTGTCGTCTCTGTCGGACCATATGCATTGAACAATTTAAAATTCATGTTATTTTGAATCCATTTGTGTTGAATAATAGGATTAAATCTTTCTCCAGCTATTACAACATATTTCATAGAATTATTCATTAATTGCAAATCATTCATGTCCATTGAATCTAGAATTGTATTAAATGCGGAAGGAGATGCTGCCATATGTGTAACACCATACTTATTAATTAAGGATGGGAACTTCCTGTAGACTTCTAAAGAGCTTAAATCTAGACAATAAACTGATCCACCTCCAATAATCCACCCTAAAATTTCAGAAATAGATACATCGAAAGTATATGGAGTGGAGAAAAGGTATACTGATTCCTTATTTACAGGAAATAAATTTTGGAGATTTTCTAAAATATAGTCGAGATTTTTCCTAATAACCTTTACTCCTTTTGGCTTTCCTGTACTACCAGAAGTATGTAATACATACACTTCTTTTTCTGAAGCAATAATTTTAAAATTATTGCTCATAAAACAATCAGAATTTCTTATCTCTTCACTTAAACATTCATCTGGCGTATTAAACCTAGAAATCTCGCTTGGTAAAGTTAACTCCGAGTTATCGCTAATAATTGCACTTGCTTTTGTTCCTATAATAATATCTTTTATTTTCTCATTTGAGATTGTATTGCTAACAGGAACATAACTATTTCCAGATTTAATAATAGAAATTATTGCGAAAATAACATTTGCTCCGTGAGGTAATTTAACCAAAACTCTATTATTCTCACCAATTGATTTTAATAGTTTATTTGCAAAATAGTTTGTAATGTCTTCAACATCTCTATATGTGTATACTTCTGCACCATCAAAAATTGCTATTTTATCCGGAGTGTTTTTTGAATAATAACTCAATTTTTCTAAAAAAAACATCATTTCTCCTCCTTATTTTTAAACATTTTCATTTTTATTAGAAGTATTAAAAATAAAAATAGTATGCCAGTCCCAATAAATCCAAACGCATTCCAACTAGGTGTAGTAAAGTTGGCAAAAAAGAACGAACCTATTGGCATAAATAAAACCGCGACAGTAAATACAATACTAAAAACTCTACCTAAAAATTCTGTATCAACAGTATTTTGTATGTAAGTAAAGAACTTTATGTTATAAATTGTTAATGATATTGAAAAAATAAAAAAATAAAAAAACATACTCCACTTAAAGGGTCTAAATAAAGCAAGGAATAAAAGCGAAATCCCCATAAAAAATAAACAATAGTGTATACTTTTTAAATCGATTTTTTTAAAAAAAAATCGATTTAAAAGAGCCCCAACAATACTCCCTATAGATTCTGTAATTAAAATGGATGCATAGATACCTTGATTTTCAGAAAAAATATTTGTATATGGTAAAAAGAAATTATATCCTGCTAGAAAAAAATTAATAAAAGAAGATACAATTAATAATTCAAGAACATTACGCTGCTTCAAAACATATTTAAAACCATCTGAAAGAACTACCATATATTTTTCTTTACCCTTTTTCTTCTTCTGCACATAATTTATAACTTGAAATCTACTTACACAATAAGCAGAAATAAGAAAACTAATACTATTAATTAACATTCCTGTCTTAAATCCAAAATAATGTACGGTACTTATAGCAACTAAAGGACCCAATACAGAAACCACTTCTGAAAAAGCATTAGAGTATGAATTGAATTTATTTAAATCTTCTGCTTTCAGTATATCTTTAACAATAGCTTTATATGCAGGGGAATTAAAAGAATACAATAACGCCAATAAAATGTTTATTAAAATAATTAAAAATAAGGAATTTTTACTATCCCAAAAAAGATAGAGTAGAAAGGTTGCTAGTGAAGCAGTTAAATCTGTTATAATAATTATTTTCTTCCTATTTTTTAAATCTGCAAAAACACCACCTAACATATTAAACAATATATTTACAATAATTTCAGAACTTTGATATAGTGCTAAAAGGTTAGAAGCCTTTGTTCCTAAAGAAGCTATTAATACATTATTTATATAATCAAAAATTACATTACCTATTTTATTTGTTGTTTTACCCGTAAGCATATATATACCATTTTTCTTTGAACGATCCATTATGTTCCCTCCTACCAACTTAAAAATAATTTCAATATTTATTCTCCTCATCATTCCCAATAGTTCATTTAGCTTTGATACAACAAACAAGCGAAGGAGGGACTATACCGATATCGAAAAATTTAAGCTTCATAATTCATCTCTAAATTAATTTGAAATAGAGAAATTACTCCATTTTTCAACAAATAGAAGCCATTAAAATAGAATAAGAATTATAAACCATTTGCACTATAATTCAAATTTTTAATGTTATCATTTTAAAGTGATGAACGGACTATTTGGATCTTACAATAAGATAGTCAAATAGTCCGTATGATGAAGTTTTCAAGGAAAAGGATAGTTATTCGAATTTTAAAAAAATACAAGGTATTAATCTTTAATTTAAATACTGTTTATAAAATCTACATCAAATTCAACATCTGATTTGACAGCTTCATTTTTTTGTAATTGCAATAAATCAATTTCCTTTTCGATATTAAGTTCTGCATCTTTCACATTAGAAATGTTTTGTAAATAGTCTACAACACGTAACAAATAATACGGCAATATTGATTTTGCAAGCAATTGACTATCTACCTGTCCTATCCTTTTCTCATGAGCAAGCAATATTTCCACCCAAACTGATGGATTAATTTCAATATCTTTTCTCATATTTAATATTGTCTCTTTCGATGCTAATATTTTATTAGCTTCCTCTTTTTTCTTTAATATTTCCTCTTGGCTTAAAAATATTTTAGGAGAAAATAAAACTGATGGATTACTAGATTTTATTACTGCTGTATTGAAAATGCCATTTTTCTTTTTACTTTCAAATATGATTTTGGAGGTTTCATAATAACTACTCGCAACTTCAACAAACATGTCTACCATTTTCCCGAAACTAGGGTTATGTTCTTTTCTATCTAGATTGATCTCCTCTATTCGAAAATTATTATATACAGCATGTAAAGTAAGAAATATATCAATACCATACCCATAACAATATTTGTGCCAGTGCACAGAATTGACAAGAAATTTGATGAAATTTTTCGATAAACCAAAATCACCAGCGATTGGCTGTCTTGGGCAATTGCCGTTCGTATGGTAATTGATTAATGGATAAACAAAGTGATTTGTTGTGTTCCCTTCCTGAAAACTCCTTGAATAATTAGGTACAACAAAATCTACTTTGTCTATTAAAAGTTCAGTGAATTTTTTAAGCCAAGACTCTGAAAAAGATGTAATATCACCATCAATTAATATGCAACCTTCACAATTATCTAGGTTATTTACAATATCAATTATTGCTTTAATATTGAAACCTTTACCAACTTCCTTGGTAACAACAGATATTTTTTTATTTAATGTTTTAACTGATGTAAATATTGTGGCCGTATTATCTGGACTGTTATTGTCTGCATTAATAATAACTATTTCTAGCCCTATTTTTACTGCTACACAATCAATTAATTGGGTAAGTTTAGAAATATTTTTTGCTTCATTATAAGTTGGAATTCCGATAGCAATCATAGTACTTCTTCCTTAAACCAGGTTGCAAGTGCTTTACTGTCCGGACCAAATAGTTCAGTTATTCCTGTATTGACCATACACTTAACTATATTATCCCTTACCAATGAAGCCTTATCACGATTTATGCTTGGTAGTGATCCAAGATAATTACCCTGATCATCTTGAAATGGTGTAGCCTGACCAGATATATGCCTACCTATTTTTTCATGAAGTATTAAATTTCTCTGTACCCCTTCCCATGGAGAAACAGAAAAATAATTTTGATAAGGATCAATTCTAATATTTAAAATTTTATCTATTTTCGATTGCTCAAAATGGGTTTCTATAGAATGATCTTCTGGTAATATTCTAGTTTTATTATTCCATGAATTTGCCGATTTAGCAGATAATATAGTAGCTAACTTATTCATATAATCGTCAGCCTTTACTGCTGTCTCTCTTACATCGAACCATCGAATTCCTTCTTTTGTAAAAAGTTCACCATTTTCATCATATCCAATACGAACTAAGTCATTACCAATAAGACTTAATCCTAATTCTTGACATAATCTAAAGGACAATGTTGTTTTACCAGACCCTTTTTCTCCTAAAATCAAATATGATCTATCTTTTTCTTTTGAATAAACGGCTGCCGCATGTATCAATAAACTATTTGTGTAGGAAGCCTGTAAGCATTCAGACATATATTCAGATAAAAAATATAGCGCTCGTCCCTCAACAAATAGTTCCAATGGGCCTTTTACTGATAGGCAGCGATTATCAGAATCGAAAGTAACACTAGTAATTTCATCTTGAATGTAATTTATTAATCCCGATATTTTAATTGCTTCTACTTGGTTATGTGTATTCAATCCCAATTCTTTTTGAATCGATAAAATGTTATTAAATATAGTATCCCGTTCAGATGAAATTTGAATCTCAACACATCCATTAATAATTTTCTTACCTATATGTCCGCTTCTTTTCTTTGTATTTATTAACGTTGAATCAATATATATCTTTTCCATACTTCACCTCATCTATGACATTAGTTCGAGGAATAAATGGCTGTTCGTTTATAATAGATATAGTAGTCTCCACACCAGTATTAAGTGCATCTTTAATAATATTCTGTATAATTATCTCATCCACTTTTTTTGCTGTGGATACTAATATTTTTGAAGGTGAGTATAATTTATCCCCAATATTTGCCCGAAGTATAACTTGACATGGTACCCCAGTTGCTTCATAAATTCTTTTTGAAATGACATCAGCATGATATCCAAGAACCTTACCAACAAAGTATGTAGCATTCTTACCATGCGGGGCTTCCATTGTGTTAGGACGGAAACTTGAAATGATACCGTGAGTCTTATTCCCTCTACCAACTGCACCCTCTTCACCAAAGTCTGTACATGAACCAGCTGTAACTAGATATGGTGGACGGGAATTTAAAATCAATTGAATATCATCATTCGGATATAGAGATTTTATGTACCTTTTCAGGTTATCTTTTAACTTATTTTCACGCAAAAAATACTGATCTGCATTTGCTGTCATAGTTGTTATTTGTGGTACTGCGACTGTAGCTACGATAGTATCACCATCTCTAACTACCATTACTTTAATATCGCCACCAAATTCTGTAAATCTTGGATAAGGTAAATCAGCAGTATTATTTTTGTAGAAATATCCTTCTATATCAAGTGCTAGCTTTTCTGACTTTGTAAGTGGCCAGTAACTAATCATTGTTGCTGTATCGTTTGCAGTTGGACCCTCATTATTGTATTCTGGTAAATCATTTTTGTCTCTAGGGTTGAACCAATAAGGGCGTGTACTATGAGAACTAGTTATAGAACGAAATTCAATTACTGACTTAGAATTTACATCTAAATGTGGTAAGACTCTTGACAAATATTTCTTAGCTGCTTTAATTTGTATATCCTCCAGCGGGATTGTTTCATCACCAAAACTTTTACTTCCTCGTCCCATGAAAATGACTTTTATTGGATCTGAAAAATTATCACCACCATATTTTTGTATACAGTGGCCTCCTACAATCATGACCTTATCGAAATTATGATGCGGAATATAACCAAATTTATCAAGGCAATATCTACAATATTCGATTTCAGCTGCCTCTGCTATCCCATCAGCCAAAGTATCAGGATGTCCTAATCCTTTTCTTTCTACTACCTCGAATTGTAATTTATCTGGTGTAATAAAATCATTATTAATAGTTATAGACATAATTATCCTCCTTTTTAATATGAATAATATTTGCATTGTTAAATAAAAGGATTGCTTGTTTAGATTGCTGTATAGCGTATTCTAGTTTACAACCCTCAGCAATATTATTATTAATAATACTGAATATATTTTCTCTTAACATATCATCATGAATTAACATCGATTCTTCTCCAAATTTTAATTCAGCATATAAGCGTTTATTTGAGGGATGAGGATCCATAATAACTCTATGATTAAAGTTTTCTCCTTCTATCACTAAGGATCTATCTATGAAACAATTATCAGAAACTTCATTTTCGGGGGATACTTTAAAATCACCCAGAAAACTATTTATAACTACTGTTGTATCATTTTTAGTGACATATTCAATATAGATTCCCTGATTATTTTTATCATCTGAATCAATATATAGTATATTTTTTACCAATGCCATGAGATTAACTGGTTTATCTAGTATATCTAGTATCGCTAATATATGTGGCAACTCAATACCATATGCACCGATATCATTATCTATAAATCTTCCGCTTTTATTATCTGCATTCCTATCTTTGGACATGGTAATTTTCACCCGTTTAATCTTTTCTTTAGAAAGTCTTTCTTGTAAACATTTTATTACTTTTGATCTGTAATATTGTTCATTAACAATAATTCTTTCATGTAGTGAATTATCATTATTAAGTAACTCATACAATATATGTTTTTCATAGGCATTATTAAATAAAGGTTTTTCAATAATAACACGATCAAATCTAACATCATCTGATATTATTCGTCTCAAAACCTCGATATGGGTATTAGATGGTGTACAAATATCCACAAAACTATACGATATATTTGATGGGGATTTTTCAATACGAAAACCATCTGCTTGAGCACTCTCTAGTCGTGTTTTAGTAACATCAGTTACAAAAACATTTATACCACATTGTTTCCAAATCTTTGCCTTAATTTTGCCAATCTTACCATAGCCCATAATTAATACACTGGGATTTAATTGATGCATTACCACTTACTCCTTTATACATAACTAATATAAATTGACGTCTATTGCAGTTAACCTTCTAAATAGTTACAAATTTACACCTCTTTCATTCTTTTGTAAAAAAATGTCTTTAAAAGCGGTATTTTGTTGGCTATTATACAATAATTGT
The DNA here is from genome assembly GCF_038005585.1 of Bacillus sp. FSL W8-0519. Taxonomy (NCBI): domain Bacteria; kingdom Bacillati; phylum Bacillota; class Bacilli; order Caryophanales; family Bacillaceae; genus Bacillus; species Bacillus sp. FSL W8-0519. The sequence goes on along the minus strand of NZ_JBBOTL010000002.1, from coordinate 23,626 downwards.
GTATGTTGTCAATATTATAAAAAAATAAATATTCTAAAAATGAAAAGGAGGAGACAAATATGAAAGAAAAATATTCTGCATTAATTGGTAACCCAGTAGCTCATTCTGTTTCTGATATTATGTTTAGCGAATTAATTAATAGTGCTGAATTTGATTGTAATTATCGTCATGATAAAATCAAAGTATTATCTAACGAACTAAAAGATACATTAGAGTTGCTATTAAAAAAGAAATATGTAGGACTAAATGTTACTTTGCCCTATAAGCGATCTGTAATGGAACTTATAGATCAATTAGATTTAACAGCCGTTAATGTCGGGGCCGTAAATACAATTAAAATAAACAGCAATGGACTCGTCGGATATAATACAGATTGGATTGGTTTATACAAGCCTATACTAATAAATTCAAAAAAAGATAATCCGACAGTTTGTATTTTGGGAACTGGTGGTGCTAGTAGAGCTGCAATATATGCAGCAAAAAAAATTAGCAATAATGTGTATGTTCTATATAGGGATCATCCAAATATTAGTGATTCAACTCAAGATTTACTCAATAAACAGAAAGCACTACAAATAACTCTACTACCCTACTCTGATGTAAAAGGGATAGTTGATAAATCTGATATTATTATCAACACAACATCAACTGGTATGAAAGGTAATGTGGCAAAAGCCCCTTTTAATATTGACCTTTTAAAAAGTGTTAACATGCAGGAAAAACTCTTTATTGATGCGGTCTTCAATCCAGTAAAAACTATCTTATTACAATTTTTCTCCAATAATGGTGCAAAAGTAGTTGATGGCTTATGGATGATGATCTATCAGGGGATATTAGCATTATCTATTTGGTTTGATAAAGATATTGATATAAAACATTCAGAACTAATAAAAATCCACAAATTATTAACGGAGGCCATTCTATGAAAGCTAAATTAACTATCAATCTTGATGAGATTTCGAGCAACATAGATTCATCTTTTACTTTTTTAAAAGAAATGGATTTACATACATGTGAACTACGCATGATTAATAATAAAAACCTTTCCCTAATGAATAAAAATGAAATTGTAGATTTTGCTAATAAGTTAAAATCGTCAGGAATTACCCCTGTTTCTATAGCAAGTCCACTTTTTAAATGGACTACTAATAACTCCATCGAGACTATCATACATGATAGTTTCGGCATAGACCCTAATTTATCTCTTTCTGAAAAGGAGAAACTAATGGATAATATTCTAAAATATGCTGACATATTATCTATTGATAAAATTAGAATCTTCTCCTACCTAGGTAAAGTCGAGAATCCGGTTAGCAATTTTGTCAGAGATAAATTGTTCGAAAAAATAATAAACGATAATCATACATTTTTATTGGAAAATGAACCAGTTTGTACGATTTATATGAAAAAGCACTTAGAAGATTTTGTTAAATTTATTGATAGTAATAATATTACTAATATTAAAATCTGGTTGGATATTGCGAATTTAATCCAAGTTGGTGAAGATATAGATGAATCGTTCCTAGAAAAGATTGCACCACATATTGAGTACCTGCATATTAAGGACTTTATATATGTAGGTACTTCTATAAAATACGTACCTGTTGGAACGGGGGTAATTAATTATGCGAAAATTCTATCTCTACTAAATAAACACATTCCAGATAGTCAAGATATCACTATAAGTATTGAAACCCACGCTAAAAATGAAGAAGAGAAATACAGTTATTCAAAACAATCTGTTATTAAGTTACGGGAAAAATTAGAGGAGGTAAAAATATGAAGATCAATGTTGAAGCAGTTCCAGGTATACCAAAAATTAATATAGGTGACAATATTGGCGATTTTATCGCTTTGTCAGTCATAAAATCGAGCTTTGAAATAAAAGATGGTGATATACTATGCGTAGCTTCAAAAGCAGTTTCAACTGCAGAAGGACGCGACATCAATCTTAGTAACATAAAACCAAGTGATTTAGCTAATCAAATACATGAAAAAATCCCAAGAAAAAATCCTAGAGTAATTCAAAAAATAATAGATGAAACAGGTGATCCTTCAGGTGGTAAGTTAGAAATAGACAATAATTATATTGGAGCTTGGTTACCAAATGGAATGCGTTTAACAAGTGCTGGAATAGATAAAATTGATTTTGAGCATGTAATGCTTTTACCAGAGAATCCCGACCTAAGTGCAAAGAAAATTAGTGAAACATTACAAAAAAGACTAAACGTTAAAGTTGGAGTGATAATTACCGATAGTGATGGGCGGATTGAAAAGCTTGGAGCGACTCAAATTGCTATAGGCCTATATGGTGTCCCTGCTCTAAGAATCAGTGAGGTAGTCGACATAAATACTAATGAGATGAAGAAATCTACAGAAACCTTTTGTGACCTTCTTGCTGCTACTGCCGCTCTTATAATGGGACAACGAGGTACAAATAAACCAATAGTAAAAATTAGTGGTGTAGAATATGAATTTAATGAGAATAGCCAAATAATTGATTCATTAAGTAGAGTCCCAAAAGATTATTTTAATTCCCATAAAAAATAACTAAATTAGATTTAAAATAGCATATTAATATTTTATTAGTTCTGTTGCAAATATATGAAGAAGAACATGGATGATAGTAGATTCCTAACGGAATCTTATTTTATGCTATAAGTTCAAATACTCGGTGGACAAACTGATTCTACAAATCAATTTGTCCCTTTTTATCATATGCATGGCTTCTACACCACTCAATACAGAAGTTGCTGTTTTATATAACTTAAATCCCAACATAGCACACACGCTTCTTGATAAAACGATGATTTTGTTCCACTATATTATTAAGGTATCTAACTTGCCTTTGGGTATATGGCTCTCTCTCCTTCAATCTAGCTATCAATCACATATGGACACAGATGGACTAAAGGATGTATGCTTGGTATCATTTACATTTAATACTACAATTTTATCAATAAGATTAATTGCTTTATGCAATGAAATGTTTTTTCCATAACATTTATAACCTAGTTCTAGAGTTAAAAGTGTAGCTTCACTTAACAGATATTGTTTTTGAATCTCCTCAATTTCTTTCCCTGCTTCACGAAGATTTATATACTGTTCTATAGACATATTTTTATTCTTCTCTCACTACACTTATATATCTAAATTGCTATTGTCATCTTTTATTTCGTTTTCTCTTTCTTCAGCTTCTAACATAAATTTAGCGTAAATCATTATCTTTTCTAGTTCATCTTTCGTCGCGTTATAATCTGTGATATAGCGTTCTTTTCTTCCTGGACTCATATATTTATTATTTTTCATTTCGTTTATTGTTTCTATATTCAAGATTTTTCTTTTTTCTTTCAACTCATGAAAGAGTTTTAAATTAATGGCTAGACCTATACTCCAAAGAATCAAACCAATAATGAAAGAAAGTAATAGATGTACTGAAAGAGAATTATCACTGATCATGAAATAAAGAAAATAGATAATTGAGATTGTCCACAAAAATGGATTGTAGTACTCTTGTATTTTTTTATATTTTTTTATTTTTATTTCGTGTTGCTTTTTTCTCATTTCAAGAGTCTCTAACATGTAAAAGCTCCTTTTAATTAGTTAACAAAGTTTTTTTCAAGCGTTGAGTATAAACGTTACATTTTTACTCTGTTTCTATAATAATAATTGTGATTTTCCTGCTCAGAATTACCTTCTTAGTTTATTGTAGATGTTGTATTCTGTCCTTTCATCTGTCTATATTTAATAAATTGATTACTTTTAAAACAATAATTTCAAATAGAATTAAGTTCTTCAATCTTTTCCGGCATCACTACTGCTTGTAATAGATGAAAACAAAGCAACATCCATCGCCTTCTTATTACTACTAGAATACCCTCTATATGTTGGTTTACCAAAAAACATCCGTCCCATTAATATCAAAGTGATTAGTAATGTAGATACACAACCCACTATCCATAAATAAGACCAAAATAAATTAATCAAATCATTAAAATTATTCATTTAAATCCCCCTAAATTAGTTATTTTATGTTCATAGTCTAATTGCATTAAAAATAGCTATCAGCAAAAAAAATCCTAATAAGCATAAAATTATTATATTCAATGAGGTCCCTGTGTACTGTCCAATTGTTGCAGTCAAGTTTTTATAAGTAGGTTCAAATTTATCTTTAAACATAAGTAAAATTCCCGAACTAATTAAACATATAATTGCACCAGTTAATCTTATTATGTCTGGGGCATACAACTGTTTATTTTTTAACCAAAGAACAATAATCGATGCCATGGTAACTATAGAAAAGATAAAGATTGATGTGATAAGAGTTAAAAGTCCCATCGTGGTAACACCCCCTTTGTTTAATCGAAGTCATATCCGGCAACTAAAACCTTATATTTTAATTATATAATGAATATGGAGATTAAACAACAATAAACTTCATGAAGTTTATTGTTGTTTAATTAAATTGATAGAAACTCAATAGTAATGCTATTATATAACTATGAAAAAGTTAAAGGATGTTTAATATGACTAAAAAGAAACACTATAAAGTAGTGAATAGAAAACAATTATCTACAACATTAGCCAATGATTTAAATGAAAAATTAGAAAAGCTTAAAGAGGATACTGATATACCTAAAACAAGATTATTAGACCAGGCGGTATCATTGCTATTACTCTTTCAGTCTAATTCTACTAATGCTTTCATTAGCGAAATGAATGAATTAAAAGAACAAAAGGGATTTAATAGTAGTGAACTGACAGACTATATTTTAAATAATCTTAAGAAGGAATAGAGGTAATTAATTTTATTGGAGGTTTTATATTTGCACATAGCGACTATTAATAAAGCTATTATTTCTCATTTAGGGGTCCCGCCACACATCCATCAACTTAACGTATATTTTTATATAAAATGCGGTCTTTCCACGTAGTTTTTTATTATCTTTTATAGATGTTATAAAAGTAGGCACATCAAATAAACCCTGACGGGTTTCAAATTTTTCGCTATGCTACCTGATGGGCAGAAGTGGTATACTCATACACAACACCTAAAATATCAAAGACTGTTTTTTTCTCATATCTGTGAGATTTTCGTCCGTTTCGCTGTAGGAGGTTAAACAGACGAAGGAGAATCTTTGATAATTCTTGGGTGTTTTTATGTAGTGCTTGATGAAAAAGTAAGAAATAATCTTTAATTATGTACATCGCTTTATATTCACTTAGTTCTTTCTGTTTCTTACGTAACAGGAGTTCTCTCATTTTAAACATAGTAGAAGAACATAATAGGATACTAATGAGTTGTCCATAAAGGTGGCATTCTAATCGCTCTTGTTTAATAGATTTACAACGATGAATTCGAAACCAAGATTTCCATATTTTAAATAACAGCTCAATTTGCCAACGCAGTGAATATAAATCATAGATTTTCTCTTTCGGTACCCATTCCGTAGGAATGTTTGTCATATATACCGTAATTCCTTGTAAAAGTTTCGTACGCTCTGTATATGTAATCCCTTTTTTCTTTTCACGAATAGCTCGATCATGTAGACGTTTCTGTTTTTGCTCCTCTGTACATCTATAAACCACAATGCGAGTGGGTAGTTTGTCTTTGCTCCCTACATATACATCATGTAATTCATACACTTGGCCAGGTTGTAATTGGTTCATGATGTCTTCCAAATGAATTTGTATATATACCGGTCTCAATTGAGCAGGTTTTGTTTTAAATACCACTGTTTCGAATTCTTTTCTATATATTTTAGTTGGTAATTTAAGACGCGATAAATAATACCCTTCCTTATCTTGGATCGATTTAAAGTCTTGTAAACGAAAATACCCTAAGTCACGAATATATAGTTCATTCTTTTGTGTCATGTCCATTCGAGTCGCCCCATATGCCTGATCACTTCGTTTTCCTGGTTCAATTTTCACATCAGAAAACTCTCCGCTCAACAAGTCATACTCTAATTGAATTTTCACACCAGCTGTATGACTACAGCCTCCGGCACCAGGATAAGTAGCTGCGAATCGATCTGGAACTTGAAAGGTTGTAGAATCAAGGATGCGAATCCGCTTAAAGTAAGCAGAAAGAGAATGAGAAATTGTAGATGATCCTCCAATTTTAGCTTGTAGAAGTGTAGTAAATACATTTCGAAAGAAGGCTACAGAAGCCGAGTTAAATCGTCGATTCAGTCCCTCAGGACTTAATAAAATTCCTGTTGAAGTTTCTAATTGACTACAAAGTTGAGTAAGAGAGGTTGTAGCGATTTGTTGATTTAACCATACACACAAAGATAAAAAATGGTGCCCATGGCACTTACGTTTTCGTTTCATTCCACCTGCTTCTATAGCTAATTGATTAAGTGTAGCGGGAGACATATATCGATATAACTCTTCGGCAAATAAAGACAGCTCTTGTTTTTGATGCATATTCATAAAAAGCACGTCACCCTTTCTCATTAACATAAGAGAATAGTAACGTGCTTTTAAGTTTAAGAATAGTCTAAATCCTTAAGTTGATGGATGTGTGGCTGTACCCCTAATACTCTTATTGTGAAAGGAAATGAAAAGGAAAGAATGAGCTTTTTAGTATCAGAGGTAAAAGCCCCGAAAAACTATGATGGCTCTCTTTATATTCGTCAAACAGCAGAAGAAATTTTTTTGTTGTTTGAGACTCGTTGGAGTCCGGATGAACACTGGTTTCAGGAAGCCTGCGAGAAATTTCCTACTCTTGAAATTGAATTAATCCATGTGGAAGAAAACGAGGGGATTGCCGGTAGAATGTGGAACGATGGTGGGAATGTCAAAAGCATCTTAGCTTACAGAGACGAAGATAGACACGCCTATAACCAAATTGTGTATTCATAAGAATATCGCTTGATATATTAACCTTAAAATATATCAATACCAATAGGTTAATCTAGTTTACTAGGTTAATCATTTACAAATCACGATAATTTTATAAAGTGAACAACAAAATGAACTAAAATAAAAAAACCACAATGCACATTACAATGCAACTTGTGGTTTTTTTATTTCAATACGTTTAACTTGTTCTTTTATTTTTCACGAAGTCGATTCATTTGTTCATACAACTGTTGTATTTGGTTAGTATAAGCTTCATTCATCTTGCGTATTTGATTTGCATATTCTTCATTAGCAGTAGTTAATTTTTTTTGATACTCTCTTTCTAATTCTAGCAAAGCGTTATTCTTTTCGTTAAGTGCTTTTTCATCTTTTCGCTCTAACTCTACCATGTGATGTTCTTTTAACGCTTCCATTTGATCGTTCAAATTTTCAATTTCCTCCTTTATGTCAACCGTTTCATAAAAGTGTTTCTGTATCTGCGCCTTTAACTCTTCTCGCTCAGTAGCAAACTCTTCTTTCAATTTCTTATTTTCATCAACGTAAGACTGGTATTCATTAGCTATTCCGGTCAGCATATCAATCCTTATTCAAATCAATTATATTACTATGTTAACTAGGTTAATAAAGTTAACTAAAAAGATATATTTATTTCATTTATTGTATCATTCCAATTCCTCTTCATCTATCGTTACAAACGAGAAGAATAGATTTAATTGTTTCTGTTAAACTAAAACTTTAACCTTTTCTCAATACATTACTAACATCTCATTTTAAAAAAATATTAACCTTTTAAATATTATATTATCGATTGATTAACCATATTAACCTAGTTAACTTTTATAAAAAAATAAAAAACTAATAATAAAATAAAATAGCCACTTATTCATATGAACAGGGGCTATTCAGTGCTTGAGAATCGCATTTAAACGAAGCTATCTTTTATTTTGTGCGTAATTGGTCACTCGATGCAAAATAAACGCATTTATTTTTTCGGTGATATTTCAGAGCTACAGTATTCATTTTAAACTCTTCTTCTTTGGTGAACGCTTTCAAGTGCTTGATTAATTGTTCGTTCTACCCATTGGCTCATGGTGATATTCTCTTGTTCGGCTAATTGCTTTACAGTGTCCAACATCTTTATTGGTAGTTCTAAATTCGTTTTACGATAAGCACTCCGAACAACCAAGAAGCCTTCAGCAATCTCAATCGTTCCCTCTTTTATAAAAGGAATAAGCTGGTCTAGTTTAAAAGGAACAGAATGATGGAGGGATATTTCCCCTGCTTTCATCGAAATATACACACCCTGCTCCTGTTCCCGAATCCCTACATTTTCAATTCCCCAAGATTCATACAAAAAGTCAATAAACGGATATAAAATATCCTCCCCTTTAGGAATCTGGATATGAACGTAGCCTTTATAATCTAGTATATCTTTATGGATTTCATAACAAGGTTCTAGGCCATACTTTTCAATCCCTTCATTATATTCTACCCATTTTTGATAGTATGGAAGATAAAATCCCCAGTTTAATTCTTCATCTTTCATCACCCTGGCAGCTGTACTATCTGGAGATTGAAAGTACTGAAAAAGCACAATATCATGGTTAGTATCATAATATTCATTTTTTCGAACACGCTCAAATTCCAAGGACTGAAACAATTCTTTTGCTTCTAGGAATGCCTTTTCTGAAATAACATAATTCGTTCGATAATTTCCATCACAAGCTATGTGTTATTTATAATTATCGAACACATCATAATAATATACAAGAAAAGGAGGTTAATCATTATCTCAAATGATTAACCTCCTTTTCTTGTATATTACAAATCTCTCATGAAAACCAGTTTTTTCGGAGTGTCACAGTGACCGGTTTTTTGATTCTAAAAATCTCAATAAACTTCGGGCGGTCACAGTGACAGTACTTTAGATTTAAGATAATGGTATACTCCATCTTCATCGCAGGTGAATTCCGTTACATCATCCGCGATTTCTTTGATATGTTCTGGAGCGTTTTTCATAGCGACAGCATAACTAACAAACTGTAACATTGGTAAATCATTATCGCTGTCCCCAATAGCGAGAGTCTCTCCTCCGGACAAACTAAAATGCTGCAGCATCTGTTTTATCCCTGTTGCTTTATTCACGTTTGCAGCCATTAATTCAACATTGTGTTCAGTAGATGAAGAGGTAGTAAAATCCATTACCTGCTTAATTTTATCAAGTTCATTTTTCCAACTATTTATTTGTTTTTTTGTTCTAGCAAAGAAGTAGAACTTTGAGAATTCATTTCCTTCTATTTTATCCATCCATGCTATTTCTTCTTTAATGGAATGCTTACGAGAAAGCCACTCGTTCATACCGACACTGTTTGGTTTCGGTTCTTTTACTTCATTTAAAACATATTGTTGATCTTGTTTTAATATAACTCGGGATGCTCCATAAGGGTAAAGCTCATAATATACTTTATTTTCTCTAGCTTTGTTAATAATAGTTTCCACCAATCTAAGTGATAGTGAATGTTTAAATATAACTTTTTTCCCTACATACCCTGTCGCACCATTTGAGGTAATTAACCCATCAACTTGAAAACCTTTTGGGACTAATCTTTCTATTTCATCCGCATCTCTACCTGTAGCTAGAATAACGTATATTCCTTGATTACGTAATGCATCAATGATTTCCTTTGTTTGAATTCTCACCTTATTTTGGTGATTTAATATGGTACCATCCATGTCCAAGAAAATAGCCTTAGGTTTTAATACCATAATGATTCCTCCTTATATAATTATGTCTAGATACTTCTTTCAGCCATATTGAAAAATGGTAAAAGCAGAGTAATATCATATACTCTGCTTTACTCAATGAGTTTTTAATTAAATATTTTCTACTTTATCAAACCATGGACTTGCTGTTTCTTTTAAAACGGCATTAAGTTCTTCGATGTTTTGTCTGCCTTCTGATCTTAGCCATTCTCGGCCATCTTGTTCACCTTTTTCACCGAAAACATTAACACCATTCTTCCAGGTTGCTCGTCCGCATAATACACCATTAAAGGTAGATCCCGCCTCTTTTGCAAATGTTAATGTATCTTGGAATAACTGCGCTGAAACACCCGCACTTAAAAAGATGAATGGTAACGTCGTAGCATCACTTTGTTCTTTAAATAATTGAAGCGCTTCTTCCCTAGAATGGATAACTTCATCTCCATATCCTTCTACGAATTTCATATTAACAGGAACTTCGACTTTCAGGACGTCCACTTTGTATTGTGGTTTTGAGAATTCCTTCATTGCATCAATCACTTTATGAGGTTTCACCTTGGCATATTCTTTTCCTTTTACATCATCGTTATTGGCATCATAAGTCACAATTTCTAAAAAGAAGGGGATTTCTTCAGCCTCACATTCTGAACCAATTCGCTCCATATATACATGTTTATACTCATTAATTTTTTCTTCTTCATCTACATCATAGTAGAGTAAAAATTTAATAGCATCGGCACCAAGGTCTTTTAGGCGTTTAACAGACCATTCCTCCAATAAATCAGGCAGGCGTCCTGGCTCTGATGCATCATAGCCTGTTTTTTCATAAGCCATGATGAGTCCGGCATCTTGATGTCTTATTTTCGAAGCGGGTAAGCCATATTCAGGATCAAGTAAGATCGATGAAGCAAAAGGTGTCAGTTCCTCCGATACCAATTTTTTATACGTAATGATTCCTTCATCTCCAATCTCCTGATCACTTGCATTAGCAATCATTTTCTTAAGAGATCCACGTTGGTCAATCGCAAGTGCCCCGATTACTCCGTTTTCATTTGATAATCGTTTCAATGCTTCTAATTTATTCTTTTTTAATGATAGCATAGTAGTAGTCTCCCTTTTTAGTAGATTTCGTTTATCTCAACTAAATTAAAATAGTGCAGAAAGTGGTTCAGATTAACGCTTCCGGTCCCAGCTTCTATTGTGTTCAGCATCCCTGCCGTCATCGAGGTTTTGATGGCGGTTTCAATGGATTCCCCTCTATTTAAAGAAACAGCTAACCCCGCAACTGTCGCATCACCTGATCCTACTGGATTTACCACATTAATTTTTGGTATAATTGCGTTATAGAATCGATCCTTATATTTAACCAAAGCACCTTTACTTCCCATTGAAACCATCACGCATTCAATATCGTTAAATAATTCATGCGATAATACTTCTTTTAAGAGATTTCTATCATTATTGACCTCTTTCCCAATAAGCTGAGACAATTCAGTATGGTTTGGTTTAATGGCAAAGGGCTTTTCCTTATGAAGAAGTACTTGTTTTAAGGATTCTCCCGAGGAGTCAAGTATCACAGGAACGTCTTTTTTATGACTGATGACTAGCATTTGATGGTAGAAATCATCGGGTAACCCTTTTGGCAGACTTCCTGAAATCGTAACAAATGAGGTCTTTGATAATAGACCTTCAAATTTATCTAAAAATGCTTTGCCTTCTTTTAGGGATAGGGTTGGACCCGATTCGAGGATCTCTGTTTGCATTCCTTCGTGAAGAATGGCAATACAATTTCGTGATTCTTTTTCAGTCTTTAAAAAGTCATTTTTAATACCAGATTTTTTTAATTCTTGGTTGATAAAATCACCAAGGGTGCCGCCAATAACACCAGTAGCCAGAACATCTTCTTCTAATTGTGAAATAACCCGTGTAACATTTAATCCTTTTCCGCCTGCGGTTTTACTCACATGTTCTATTCTATTAATCTCATTTAATTTAAATTGTTTAAGAGGGTAAGAAATATCAACTGAGGGATTCATTGTGACTGATAAAATCATTTCACTGCCTCTTTCTCGTGTTTTTTCTTTTTTAGCTCTGTTTATGATGAATGTTGATAAATTGCCTTTGGGCCATGTGATCAGCATTTTTCTGCATAAATGGCTGAACGTATGCCCCGAAGGCAATTGCAGCATCAACAAGGATGTTTAACAAAGCCTTTCATTTCATTGCTTATCATCAATCGTGATATTCGCCCCTATCCCATTTTTCTAGGAACTCGTCAAAAAAGTGAATGTCTCCTGTTTGATGATCATTTTCTGGTTCAAGGGACATAATTTTTTTCACTAATTGGTTGTTTTCCTCTGTTTCATCATATTTTGCTTCGATAAAGTGATCGACAATCTCTAGGATTAAATGTTCTCCAGTAATTTTGCCTCCAACGCCAATGACATTTGCATTTAGTTTTTCTTTAGCATATTTGGCCGTGGCAACGTCTCTTACCAATGCTGCTCTTGCTCCTAGTACTTTAGCGGCTGAATTTGTAATTCCTACACCTGTTCCGCAAATCACTACACCTAAATCAGCTTCTCCGGTCGTAACCGCTTCTGCCACCTTTTTCCCATAGATAGGATAATGTGTTCTTGTAAAATCATACGTCCCCATATCAACAACCGTATGTCCTTTAGATTTTAAATGGTCAGAAACTGCCATTTTTACATCTGTTACAATATGGTCACAACCTAATGAAATAATCATCTTATACTCTCCCTCATTCTTTTAATGTAATCTCTCTAAATGGTTTATACGTTTTACATCATTTTGTTTAACATATCTACTCGGATTTGATGGCGTCCCCCTGAGTACTTTGAGTTAATAAAGGCCATCACAATACTTTCAGCCAAGCCTTTACCTACAACTTCGGCCCCCATCGTAATAATAGAAGTGTTATTATGGTCCCTTGTCATTCTTGCTGATCGTTCATCAGAGACTTCCGCACAAACGATGCCTTTTATTTTGGTTGCTGCCATAAAAGAACCCGCTCCATAGGAATCGATCAGAATAGCAAGTGAATCGCTGCCTTCTTTTACTTCATTTGCGACTAAAACAGTTGAATCTACAAAGTCAACGGCTCCATCTAGTGTTTTATCTATTACATCGATGTTTTTTTCTTCTAAGAAAGTTTTTATATGATTTTTCAACTCTAACCCAGCTTTATCTGATCCTAATAATATGTTCATGTCCATTCACCTCATATTTAATAAATTACTTTTACAAACTCTTCTAGCTTAAGCTTCTTTTCTTCGGGAATTTGATCATCGGTTATTAAAGCAGTTACCCCATCCAAATGATAGAAGCTAAAAAAGTCCTGTCCCCAAATTTTGCTATAATCAGCAACAATGTATTTTTCGTGGGCATTATCTAAAATAATGCTCTGTGTAATTCCTTCCTCTTCATTAGCTGTGTAAACTTCATTCCCATGGACGCCATTTGCGCCTATAAAGGCTTTTTTTACATTAATCTTTTTTAATGTATTATTCGCGAAGCTTCCGACAAAGGCTCCAGTTCGAGCTCGATAGCTTCCACCAATTAAAATAAGATCATAACCTTCGTTTTTATTAAAACGGTTGAAAACATGAATGGAATTGGTCACGATTCTTGCAGGAAATACCGTCAAGAAGTCATACACATACTCAATCGTTGTACCTGGACCGAGAAAAATTGTGTCATTTTCTTCGATTAAGGAGGCAATCGTTCTAGCAATTTGTTGTTTTTCTTCTATATTGATGCCTTGCTTCTCAATATGAGTCAGCTCTTTATCAGAAAATCCATTGACAGCTTTTGCTCCCCCATGAATTCTCTCAACTTGACCTAAATCCTCAAGCAGCTGTAAATCTCGTCGAACAGTCATTTCTGTTACATTTAATAATTCAGTGATTTCTGAGACGCGCACCATTCCATGAGTATTAATTAACTTTAATATGGTTTCTAGGCGTTGCTCTTTAAGCACACTGTCACTCCCTTCTCGATTTGTTCTAAAATGTTTGATTTTGTTCCTTTTCCTAGAATTTATCACCCGAAACGATAAATGTCAAACAAAAAAATAGTGGTGATACAATTAGCGAATAATATATTAACAGTTAATGAAAACGGTTGACAAAAAAATAATCGCTGATTTATAGTTTAAATGTAAACAAAAATAAACAAAAAGGAAAATAATAGAACATAATACAAACAAAAACAAAGCATTTCTATTATTTTCAGTAAGGAGTATTAGATATGAATAAAGAAGAAGTGAGCATGGTAGGTTTCGAAATTGTTGCATTCGCCGGTGAAGCACGTTCCAAATTATTACAAGCTGTTAATGAAGCAAAAAAAAGCAACCTAGATGCTGCAGAAGGACTAGTGAAAGAGGCGAAGGAAAGCTTAGCAGAAGCACATAATTCCCAAACCCAAATACTAGCAGCAGAGGCTGGCGGGGAATCCGTTGAGTTAGGCTTTATTATGGTACATGCCCAGGATCATTTAATGACTACCTTACTATTAAGTGATATTGTTGAACATTTAATTGAGATTTATACGAAGGGATGATTATTTATGAACTCCATGATGAATTCCTTAATTGCACAAATAGAAAAAATGAAACCTTTTTTCGAAAAGGTTTCTCGGAATATCTATTTAAGAGCGGTTAGAGATGGCTTCATTTCTGGAATGCCGATTGTCTTATTCTCAAGTATTTTTTTACTGGTAGCATACGTGCCGAATATTTTTGGTTTTTATTGGAGCAAAGAAATTGAAACAATATTAATGAAACCGTATGCATATTCAATGGGAATATTGGGCTTAGTTGTCGCGGCTACTACAGCAAAACATTTAACTGACTCATTTAATCGGGAATTGCCAAAGAATAATCAGATAAGTAATATATCTACGATGCTAGCGGCTATTGTTGGATTTTTGCTGTTAGCTGCTAATCCAATTGACGGTGGTTTTGCAAGTGGATATATGGGATCAACCGGATTACTTACAGCATTTATTATTGCTTTTATTGTAGCTAATATTTATAAAGTATGTATCAAAAATAACGTGACAATCAAATTACCTGAAGAAGTTCCGCCAAATATTGCCCAAACGTTCAAGGATTTAATTCCATTTGCAGTTACAACGATCTTCTTCTGGCTTTTTGACCTGGCATTTAGAAGCTTTTTCGAAATAAACTTTGCGCAGGCAGTTATAGAATTCTTCAAACCTCTCTTTTCAGCGGCTGATGGTTATTTAGGTCTCACGATTGTTTATGGTGCGATAGCATTATTCTGGTTTATCGGCATACATGGCCCTTCAATTGTAGAACCAGCTGTTGCGGCAATTTATTACGTTAATATTGAAGCAAACCTACAAATGTATCAAAACGGGGAACAAGCAGTAAATATTTTAACACCTGGTGTTCAACAATTCGTTGCTACTTTAGGCGGAACTGGCGCAACTTTAGTTGTTACTTTAATGTTCGCTTTCTTAGCAAAGTCAAAACAACTAAAAGCTGTTGGTAAAGCTTCTTCCATCCCGGTTCTTTTTGGTGTCAATGAACCATTATTATTTGGTGCACCGATCGTTCTAAATCCCGTTTTCTTTGTACCATTTATACTTGCACCGATTGTAAACGTTTGGCTTTTTAAATTCTTTGTTGATGTTTTAGGTATGAATTCATTCATGTATGTCTTGCCTTGGACAACTCCTGGTCCACTTGGAATCATCATGGGTACTGGATTTGCCGGTTTTGCCTTTCTCTTGGCCATTCTATTATTAATGGTAGACTTTCTTATTTATTATCCATTCTTCAAAGTTTACGACAAGCAAAAGGTTCAAGAAGAACTTGAAGAAAATAATCATCCTGTCAAAGAAGTAATTGCTCCGAAAAGCGAAACAGTTGTACTTGAAGTTAAACAAGACATAATAACAGATGAGAAAAATGTTTTAGTCCTTTGTGCAGGCGGTGGTACAAGCGGATTATTAGCTAATGCCTTAACAAAAGGTGCAAAAGAATGTAATGTTTCTATTTCAGCTGCGGCAGGAGCCTATGGATCACATAATGATATTTTGAAAGATTATGATTTAGTTATTTTAGCTCCACAGGTTGCATCAAACTATGAAGTGCTAAAAAAGGATACAGATCGTTTAGGAATCAAATTGGTATCTACAGGTGGTAAAGAATATATAGATTTGACTAGGAATCCTGAAAAGGCATTAACTTTCGTATTAAGCCAATTAGCATCATAAGAGGAGGATATTAAATTGGAACATATCAAAAAACAAGCATTTCCTAAAGACTTTTTATGGGGAGCGGCTTCTGCAGCTTATGAAATAGAAGGTGCATGGAATGAGGATGGGAAAGGTCCTTCAGTTTGGGATGTCTTTTCTCATATTCCCGGCAAGACACTAAAAGGAACAAACGGTGATGTTGCAGTTGACCATTATCACAGATATAAAGAAGATATTCGTTTAATGGCTGAAATGGGTCTGAAAGCGTATCGATTCTCTGTAGCATGGAGCCGGATTTATCCTAAAGGGTACGGTGAAGTGAATGAGAAAGGACTTCAATTTTACGATGATATTATAAATGAATTAATCGCCAATAAAATTGAACCTGTATTAACCATCTATCACTGGGATATCCCTCAAGCTCTAATGGAGGAATATGGAGCATGGGAATCAAGAAGGGTCATTGAGGATTTTAAGAACTTCGCCATTACCTTATTTAAACGGTATGGAGACCGGGTTAAATATTGGGTTACATTAAACGAACAAAATGTCTTTATTGGTCACGGATATGAGGCCGGCATCCATCCGCCGGGTGTACAGGACAGAAAACGAATGTATCAGGCTAACCATATTGCGAATCTTGCTAGCGCAGCTGCTATTAGTGTATTTCATGATTATGTACCAGATGGAAAGATTGGTCCAAGTTTTGCTTACTCGCCATACTATCCATTAGATTCTAAGCCAGAAAATGTATTAGCAGCAGATGAAGCGAATGATTATAACAATTATTTTTGGATGGATGTCTATGCGTTTGGCAGATATCCTAAGAGAATGTGGCGATACTTGGAGGAAAATGATTTACTGCCTGAAATTGAAGAAAGCGATTGGCAGTTACTTGAGAAAGCGAAACCAGACTTTATGGGAGTAAACTACTACCGGACAGAAACAGTTGTTGCCAATCCACTTGATGGAGTTCAAATGAACCATGCATTTAATAACACGGGTGAAAAGGGAACAACTCCTGAGAAAGGGATTCCTGGCCTGTACAAAATAGTAAAAAATCCGTTTACAGATGCAACAAATTGGGACTGGACCATTGATCCAACTGGTTTACAAGTAGCAATTACCAGAATTACAAGTCGATACAATCTTCCGGTTCTTATTACAGAGAATGGATTAGGGGAATTCGATACGGTTGAAGATGGCAGAATTCATGATGACTATCGAATTAAATATTTGCGTGATCATGCGAAGGCGATTCAAAACGCTATTGCGGATGGTTCCGAGGTGATTGGCTATACACCTTGGTCTTTAACAGATTTACTCAGCTGGTTAAATGGTTATCAAAAACGATATGGATTTGTATATATTGACAGAGATTTTGATGATAACGCATCAATGGAGCGTATAAAAAAGGATAGCTTCTATTGGTATAAAGAAATCATCAAGTCTAACGGGGAAAAATTAACTTCTGATGTTCAAGCATTAATTTCAGAAGGGTTAGCGAAGTAATTTCATTAGAAAATTTTTATAAACAGAAAACAAAAGGACTGGGTTTTTTCTCGCAGTCCTTTTCCTATCCAAGTAGGGTTTTCCAGCTCCTAGATGACGCAAGCAACTAAGTATTTATGATTAATATTCAACGATAGGATGATGAAAATGGAAGGTTTAATCTTTGCAATTGATTTGGGTGGAACATCAACAAAATTGGCTATTCTAACGAATGAAGGAGGTTTTGTGCATAAATGGCAAATTCCAACGGATACAAGTGAAAAGGGTCAAAATATTTTGCCTCATATTAAAGAGGCTTTTTATCACATTTTAATAGAATTAGATCTGAACTTAGAACAATTTATAGGTGCAGGGATTGGTGCTCCTGGTCCTGTAATGAATGAGGGAGTTATAACAAAAGCGGTTAATTTAGGATGGACCAATTTCCCGTTAAAAAGCCAATTAGAAAATCTCCTATCTATTCCTGTCTTTGTAGGCAATGATGCAAATTGTGCTGCCTTAGGAGAGATGTGGAAAGGAGCAGGAGAAGGATTAAAGGAATTAATATGCATCACATTAGGTACCGGTGTCGGTGGTGGTGTTATCACAAAAGGAAATATTGTAGAAGGAATAAAAGGTGCTGCTGGTGAAATTGGTCATATGACAGTAAAATTAGAAAACGGCCAAATGTGTAACTGTGGTAAGACAGGATGCTTAGAAACGATAGTCTCTGCAAATGGAATCTTGCATGTAACCAAAGAAAAGTTAAAATCCTGTAAAACAGAAACGAAACTAAGAAAAATAAAAGATGAAGAGTTAACTGCCAAAGATGTATTTGATTTGGCCGCTCAAGCTGATGAACTAGCATTAAAAATAGTGGATGAGGTTTCTTTTTATTTAGGTTATGCACTAGGAACCTTGAGTACCGTTATAAATCCTGAAGCCATTATCATTGGCGGTGGAGTTTCCAATGCAGGTGAAACATTAATTAAGCCAGTAATAAATTATTATCAAAAGTTTGCATTTCCAGCATCATCTTCGAATACGAAAATATTACGGGCAACTCTTGGAAATGATGCTGGAGTTATTGGTGCAGGTTGGCTAGTTACAAATGCAAGTTCAAGCATTAACCTTTTTACTAGATAATCTCAACTAGATTACTATTGATATAAGAGGAAAAGAAAAAACTTTTCCTCTTATACTGCAAATCTTAACTACTTCGGGTTGACCACTGTGACGGTTCCGGAGAACCTTCCCCCGCATTTCTTCAAAGTGTGAAACAAGGTTTTTCGGGGCGTCACAGCGTATCGAAGGTCCCCCCATTTATGCGTAGAGTTCAGCTCCTGATACAACACCTATACCTTGAATGCTGAAAATGAAGGCTCCTTTTATTTGAACAAATAAACCTTCGATTTTTCTTTTTAAGATTTTAATTTGGTCACTTAAAAAGTGTAATTGGTCTAGTTTTTGAGCCAAAAGGAAGATTTCTGTTTCTACCTTTTCTCTAGGCTTAGAAATGGATGTCTTGGCAAAATCTAATAGAAGTTGAATACATGAATCCCTTAGCTTTAAGTTTTCACGGACCGAAAGATCTCGTTATTCCTGTTCCCCAAGCTCTAGAATGTCACTAGGATGCGGATAATATCGCATGAGATAACAAGGAGCTTTCCCAAAATTTTTAGAAAAGGGCCGGACATGTTTTCACTTTCCATCTTTCCATATAGATTTACTCTGAAACTTTCGAAAGATATGTATGATCCATATATACAAGAATTAGATTCTCGGTGGAGCTCCTTTCATTGACAAGTTCCCTGCGGGCATGTATTAATTTTTGTAGGTCATGAACCTTCCCTGTAGGCAGTTCATTAAAGGTGCCCCGGCCATTAATCATGGATTGTAGAATAGCCATAAGGTTCACATTATCTGTTTTTGACCAGTTTAAAAGGGCTTTTCTTTCCTCCACAGTAGTACAGCAATAATCGTACGAACATGATATCCTTCTAACTGACAAAGAAGAACTAGGTCCTAATAGTGACCAGTAGTTTCAATTCCTAAAACAATTTCTTTCATGTAATATCGATCTTTTACCGTTTTAATCTGTTGCCTTACCAGATCCAACCCTATCAATGAGTCAAAATTAAAAAAAATGGGACTTGGTCTTGCTTCGACCTAGTTACCACTTTTTCATAGACTTATTAATTGTTTATGACCTATACTTTTAGTAGACATTTTGTGTTCCTTTGTAGAAGATTTGGGAACATTTTATTAATCCATTATTTAGAAGCGCCTAAATGGAAACTTTCGCTGGAGGAATTCTTTAAAAAACAAAATTAAAGGTATAGTCTCCTTCTTGATTTGGTTTAAGAACGGACATACCCCCTTCCGACAAATCTAAATTTTCTTGTAGTCTTTCTTCTTCATTATAAATATTAAAATCCTTTACTTCTTCTGAGACGGTTTTTAACTTTTCATTAGTTTCAATATAAACCTTTATTTCATTGCTAGATTCATACATTCTATTAATGTCTCCAAGGTATTCCTTACCAGTATTTTTTAGAACCAAATGGTAACTAATCAAAAGAGGTTGTATGATTTAAAAACACCACTCCTAAACTAACCTTCCGTTACCTTAGGTATATAATTTCACAATCTCCTTTACAATTTAACATATAGATATAATTTTCTTTAAAAGGACTTGCTCCACAATATGACACTATAATGAAGTATGAAGTAACAAAGGGATACCATTTCAACAAGAGCAAAAAAATCCTGCTTAAACTAATACAGGATTTTTATCAGCTTTATTTTTTAAAATCTATATTACCTATATTGAACCTCTACTGCAGCAGTAAATTTAACTAATTACACTTAAATATAAATTGAGTGAATCTTCCACCTCAGCTGCTACTAATTGAATAAAGTCATGGTAATCTTTTGATGTATGAGCTTTATCCAGCGCATCATAATATTCTAGTCGATTCGCTACTTTAATAATGACAGGTGGAAATCCATCTTTCATGAGTTCTAAATTAAGTAATAAACGTGCGGTTCGCCCATTTCCATCAATAAATGGATGAATACCGACAAAAATAGCATGTAACATTGCTCCATGTTCCACTGGATGAAGGGATTTAGCTTCTGATTGATACCATGTCATCACTTGTTCCATCTGTTCCTGAATTAAATAAGGAGCTGGTGGTACATGTGAAGCACCTGAGATAAAAACCTGCTGATCTCGATAGACGCCTGCATACGCATCATCAATCCCTTTAAGTACTAATCGATGTAAATTCTTAATCTGCCATTCAGATAAAGGTTCTCCTTTATGGACAATTTCTTCTACATAAGCAACCGCCTCTCGGTGGTTAATAACCTCTAAATGCTCACGAAGTGTTTTGCCTCCGACCGTAATTCCTTCCAAAACCACTTTCGTTTCATTGATGGTGAGCGTATTCCCTTCAATGGCATTGGAGTGATAGGTCCACTCTAGTAATAATTTTTCACGTAAACTTTTTATAGTATATCTCGGTAATGGGCGTTTGCTATCTAAGAGCGCTTTTTTTTGATCAATTTGTTCAAACATACAGCCTCACTCCTCATAGGGAATTTGAGTTTCTTCCTATTATATACTTTTTATAAACATGTCTCTATGTTAACTGTTTTAAATTCATAATCGTGTATTCCTATATTATTCTTCAGAAGTTGTAACAAATCCTTTCTCTCTAGGATTCTCCCATCTGTAGAGCTTGTTGAATAACCTGCTCTACCCACTGGCTCATGGTAAGATTCTTTTTTTCTGCTAATTGCTTTGCCTCATCCAACATATTGATTGGCAACTCTAAATTCGTTTTGCGATAAGCACTTCGAACAATAAATAACCCCTCTGCAATCTCAACCGTTCCCTCTTTTATAAAAGGAATAAGCTGGTCCAAGTTAAAAGAAATAGAATGTTGAAGAGATATTTCCCCAGCCTTCATCGAAATATATACACCCTGCTCCTGTTCCCGAATCCCTACATTTTCAATTCCCCAAGATTCATATAAAAAATCAATAAACGGATATAAAATATCCTCCCCTTTTGGAATCTCGATATAAACGTAACCTTTATAATCTAGTGCATCTTTATGGATTTCATAACAAGGTTCCAACCCATATTTTTCAATTCCTTCATTAAATTCCACCCATTTTTGATAGTACGGAAGATAAAATCCCCAATTTAACTCCTCATCTTTCATTACTCTCGCAACTCTACTATCTTGAGATTGGAAATACTGAAAAAGTGCAATGTCATAGTTAGAATCATAATATTCATTTTTCCGGATACGTTCAGATTCCAAGGACTGAAACAAATCTTTTACCTCCAGGAACGCTTCTTCTGAGATGACATAATTCGTTCTTTCATCACCGAAAGGTACCTCCACAGCTTTAATAGTTCCATCCTTGATATATTTATAGACACTTTGAACAGATAAACCCAACTGTTTGGCCACTTCTGAAGGTCGCATACCTGTTGGATATTGCTCCCTCTCACTGGCTAATCGATCCACTTCCTCTTTATAGTATCGAGCTTCTCGATGTAGCCGATGAGGATCTGCCATTTTTCTAATTTTATTTTGTTTGGCATAATGGTAATTGGTCACTTTTTGCATGTAAAACGAAATTGGTAGAATCATTTTTTGACATAATACACTCTCCATAAGTGGCGTCATTATTTTTTTAACTTTATTATACATAATAATGGAATCTAAGTATGAAAATATATATTATCAATCTAAAACAGTACGGTGGATATGCGTATTGTAAGTGTTAAACTTAAACAACTTATTGTAATCTTAACGTATCCTTATTGCAAATGGTGACAGCTTCGCTGGTACTCACCCTAATATTGCCGTCTATAGCAAAAATATTCATTTTAGTTACAACCCTTAGCGTACCTAAATCAAGGATTTGAATTCCAAAAAATGTCTTAACGTGGGTTTTATGTCATTTGGTTGGCGGGACCCCTGAACGAACAAAGTCTGGTCTTCAAGCAGCAAGATCAAGAGGAAAGAAAGGTGGGAGACCTACTAAGAAAGAAGATAAAGTGGAAATGGCTGTTAAGATGTATAAGAGTAAAGACTATACAATTAAGCAAATTACAGTGGCGACTGGTATCAGTAAGACCACGCTGTATAGGTATTTAGACAAGGCGCTATAGGGTTGCCTCAGTAAGTCGGTTGCAGAAATTACATTTTATGTAAATCATCTGACGGACTAGAGCAGCAACCCTGTGACTAGGCCATATTGAAAGTGTTGTATTTGAAAATGATAAAGCTAAATGTTTTTATGATAAATTCCCAGTAAATAAAGGTCATATGTTAATAGTACCGAAGAGACACTGTGAGGATTATTTTGGTTTAACTATTGAAGAAAAACTTTCAATAGATAAATTAGTATTGAGATGTCAACAGCGGTTCTATTTTCCCTAATTTCAGCGGTCCAAAATTCCCTATTACTAATTAACGGCCGGTTGTATGCCGGCTTTTTGCTTTTCACGAAGTCTAAATGATTGTCCTTTGATATTGAAAGTTGTGGAGTAATGCAACAATCTATCCAAAACCGCTGTTGCTAGGACGTCATCGCCAAATATTTTCCCCCACTCAATATACGATTTGTTAGAGGTTAAAATAATTGACCCTTTTTCATAACGTTTTGAAATGATACGAAAGAATAAATCTGCACTTAACTCATCAAACGGAAAGTATCCCATTTCATCAATTATGAGTACATCGCACCTACTTAACGATCGGACCAGGCGAGAAGTGGTTCCCCTTTGTTCTGCCTTGCGGCAGGAAGTAATGAAATCATCGGCCCGGGTGTAGTAAGCTGTGTATCCTTGACGAAGTGCTTCGATAGCGAAACCTATCGCCAAGTGGGTTTTACCAACACCTGGCGGTCCTAATAATAAGATATTTTCTCCATTCTCAATATAACGACCAGTTATTACTTCTTTTACACGCCGTTCGCTAACACTTGGTTGAAATGAGAAGTCAAAGTCTTCGATAGTCTTGTGAAACGGTAGCTTTGATTTCTTTATTCTAGTTTCTAGTGCTGCACCTTCTTTGTGTTCAATTTCATGTTGAAGAAGGGTGTTTAGAAATTCAGAATATGTTACATTATGTTTAGAGGCATCTTCTAGGATGCCATCTAATTGATTGGCTATGTAAACCAAGCCAACTTTCTTAAGACGTTCAGTTATAAGTTGTGCGTTCAT
>NZ_JBBOTL010000001.1:4757500-5328723 GCF_038005585.1 Bacillus sp. FSL W8-0519 | reverse complement strand
AGGTGTCCCTCCTTTACTAAGATGGTAAAAGAATAAGGTTGCGCAACAAATGTACAACCTAAATAAATATAAAATGTATATTTATACGAAACGTATTTTAAAACCTAAAAACGTCGTTTGTATATGAGATAGGGTTTTCGACAAAAAAAGCAAATGTGGATAATCATTTACCCACATGTGATTAAAACTGTCCACATGTTATACACAAATTGTGGATAAGATAATGATGTGGAAAACTTATTCAAAGTGAAAACACAACTATAATATCAAAAAAAAGTAGCTATAGCAATGAAATTAAGAAAGTTATCCACAAAATCAATACCTTGTGGAATAAACTTGTCCACAACACGATATACTGTGTAAAAGTACGAAAAGAGTTTGTGGATATAAAAAACAGAAAAAAACATTTATCCACAAGGAAATATAGCGTCTGTGAAAAAGTATGTGAATAGGTTCAAAATGAATATTTGATGAAAATTTCTAGAACCATTGACATTTTCCTAGTTGATTAACTATAATTTATAAGACTGTCTTTAACAGATATTCCTCAGGGAGGTGTCATATAATGAAAAGAACTTACCAACCAAATAAACGTAAGCGCAGCAAAGTACATGGTTTCCGCAGCCGTATGAGCACAGCGAACGGACGTAAAGTGCTAGCAGCTCGTCGTCGTAAAGGAAGAAAAGTATTATCTGCGTAGACCACTGATCGTTCAGTGGTCTTTTTTTCTAATAATAGTGAATTTCCGCTGATGAACTACAGGAGTGTCAATTGATATGAAGAAAAAACATCGTATAAAAAAGAATGATGAATTCCAGACGGTTTTTCAAAAAGGAAAATCGACTGCGAATCGTCAATTTGTTGTGTATCAACTAGATAAAGAAGAGCAGCCAAACTTTCGTATTGGCCTTTCTGTCAGCAAGAAAATAGGAAATGCAGTAGTGCGTAACCGAATTAAACGTATGATTCGCCAGTCGATCACAGAATTAAAAGATGAGATAGATTCTGGAAAAGATTTTGTTATAATAGCAAGGAAGCCTTGTGCAGAGATGACATATGAAGAAGTAAAGAAAAGCTTAATTCATGTCTTTAAACGCTCTGGTATGAAAAGAATAAAAAAGTAGCGTAAGGAAATGAATTACACTATATACATACCGATACAAGGAGGAGTAGGCTTTGAAAAAGAAATTAGGTTTACTAGCCATGGTTGTTGTATTAATGGCGATTACTGCTGGCTGTAGTGAAGTAAATCAGCCAATTACACCAAAAAGCACTGGAATTTGGAATGAATACTTCGTATACCCGCTTTCTCAGTTAATTACGTATTTTGCCAACTTATTTGGTAGTAATTACGGTTTAGCGATTGTTGTTACAACTCTTATCATTCGTTTTGCATTATTACCATTAATGATTAAACAAACGAAGAGTACGAAAGCAATGCAAGCGTTACAACCAGAAATGGTGAAGTTAAAAGAGAAATATAGCTCTAAAGATCAAGCAACGCAGCAAAAACTACAACAAGAAATGATGCAGTTGTATCAAAAAAATGGTGTAAATCCATTAGCAGGATGT
Source organism: Bacillus sp. FSL W8-0519 (assembly GCF_038005585.1). Classification (NCBI taxonomy): domain Bacteria; kingdom Bacillati; phylum Bacillota; class Bacilli; order Caryophanales; family Bacillaceae; genus Bacillus; species Bacillus sp. FSL W8-0519. The sequence goes on along the minus strand of NZ_JBBOTL010000001.1, from coordinate 5,327,151 downwards.
TTACCAATCTTTGTTCAGATGCCTATTTTATTCGCGTTTTACCATGCGATTATGAGAACATCAGAAATTAGTAAGCATACATTCTTATGGTTCGACTTAGGACAAGCAGATCCGTTCTATATCTTACCGGTTGTTGCGGCAATTACGACATTTATTCAGCAAAAACTTGCAATGGCAGGAACTGCTGGTCAAAATCCGCAAATGGCAATGATGATTTGGTTAATGCCAATCATGATTTTAATCTTTGCAATTAACTTCCCAGCTGCATTATCACTTTACTGGGTTGTTGGTAATATCTTTGGTATCGCTCAAATGTACTTGATCAAAGGGCCGGAAATTAAGGCTAGTAAGGCAGGAGGATCAAGCAAGTGAGTATAATTACTGCTAAAGGACAAACAGTCGAGCTGGCAGTACAGGATGCTTTAAGACAATTAAATGTTTCAAAAGACCGAGTAGATATAAATATTATCGATGAGGGTAAGAGAGGGTTCTTAGGTTTATTTGGGAACCGACCTGCAGTAGTAGAAGTTGTATTGAAGAAAGATCCAATTCAAGAATGTGAAGAATATTTAAAAAATGTTATTCACGATATGGGTGTGGAAGCTGAGATTAGTAAAATTGTAAAAGGACGCGAAGTTGAATTTACAATTTACGGCGAAAATGTGGGTGTTTTGATTGGAAAAAGAGGGAATACCTTGAATTCTTTACAGTATTTAACAAAACTTGTGGCGAATCGTAATACGAAGCAGTACATTGGTATCACATTAGATGCTGAAAATTATCGTAGTAAAAGAAAAGCTACGCTAGAAGCACTTTCTTATCGATTAGCCAAACAAGTAGTAAGTACGAAAAAAAGAGTTGTATTGGAGCCTATGCCATCTTTTGAACGAAAGATTATCCACCAAGCATTATCTAATCATCAAAATATCATTACAACTTCTGAAGGAAAAGAACCACATCGACATGTTGTAATATCTTCCAAGTGACCGGTTACTCAATTGAGTGCCGGTTTTTTTGAGGGAAAAATAGGTGTGGATAACTAAAAAACACTAAACTTATCCACTGTGAATAAGTTTAGTGTTTTTTACATGAGGACATAATAAAATGAGTTATTATTCTTTTGTAGATAGGTTCGTTATGGTATTCTAATAATTTAGTGAAGAAAATAATCATGTTGAAATAGAGATAAATAAGCAAGTGAGGTGAAAGGACATGGAATTTGATACAATTGCCGCGATTTCCACAGCGCTTGGAGAGGGTGCAATTGCCATTGTTCGAGTAAGTGGGGATGATGCGGTTGAAAAGGTTAATCGTATTTTTAAAGGGAAGGATTTAACAGGGGTTCCTTCTCACACAATTCATTATGGTCATATTGTTGATTTAGATACAAATCAGGTTATTGAAGAAGTAATGGTGTCTATTATGCGTGCACCGAGGACTTTTACACGTGAAAATATAGTAGAAATTAACTGTCACGGTGGGCTTGTTTCGGTAAATAAAGTATTGCAGCTTATTTTAGCGCAAGGAGTACGATTAGCGGAGCCTGGTGAATTTACAAAACGTGCTTTTTTAAATGGTCGTATTGATTTATCACAAGCAGAAGCTGTTATGGACTTAATCCGTGCAAAAACAGATCGAGCAATGAACGTAGCGATTAATCAAATGGAAGGACGATTATCTAAATTAATCGGCCGTCTGCGTCAGGATATATTAGAAACGTTAGCTCATGTTGAGGTAAACATAGATTACCCGGAATATGATGATGTGGAAGAAATGACACATAATATTTTAATTGAGAAAGCTACACATGTTCGTGCTGAAATTGCAAAAATATTAGAAACATCAAAGCAAGGAAAGATTTTACGTGAAGGTATTGCTACTGCAATCATTGGTAGACCTAATGTTGGGAAATCATCGCTATTAAATAGTCTCGTTCAGGAGAAAAAGGCAATTGTAACTGATATTGCAGGAACAACTCGTGATGTTATTGAAGAGTACGTTAATGTGCGTGGTGTACCACTTAAACTTATAGATACGGCCGGAATTCGTGAAACAGAAGATGTTGTTGAACGAATTGGTGTAGAGCGTTCAAAAGAAATGATGAGTCAAGCTGATTTAGTGTTAGTTGTCGTTAATTATAGCGAAGCTTTAACGAATGAGGATGAAGATCTATTCCGTGCCGTACAAGGAAAAGATTTCATTGTTATTGTAAATAAGACAGATTTACCGCAAGCAATTGATATGGAACGTGTTATAGAATTAGCAGCGGGGAATCGTGTTATTACAACGTCGTTAATTGAGGAACAGGGAATAGATGAGCTTGAAACGGCAATCGCTGATTTATTCTTTGAAGGAACAATTGATTCTGCAGATGTAACATATGTTTCTAACGCGAGACATATTGGATTATTAACACAAGCAGGAAAAACAATTGGAGATGCAATTGAGGCGATAGAAAATGGTGTTCCAATTGATATGGTGCAGATTGATTTAACAAGAACGTGGGAAATACTTGGTGAAATTACTGGTGACACCGTTCATGAGAGCTTAATTGACCAGTTGTTCTCTCAATTTTGTTTAGGAAAATAATATAGTGATGTTTCAGAAAGATAGAGATTATTAGGAGGAATAAACAATGGGATACAATGCCGGTTCATACGATGTCATAGTAATCGGTGCAGGTCATGCAGGATGTGAAGCTGGTCTTGCGGCAGCACGAATGGGCTCCAAAACATTAATGTTAACAATTAACTTAGATATGGTAGCGTTTATGCCATGTAACCCTTCTGTTGGTGGACCAGCAAAAGGGATTGTTGTTCGTGAAATTGATGCATTAGGCGGAGAAATGGGACGCAACATTGATAAAACGCATATTCAAATGCGTATGTTAAATACAGGTAAAGGGCCAGCTGTACGTGCACTTCGAGCACAAGCAGATAAGTTCTCTTACCAGCATGAATTAAAGAAAACAATTGAAGAAACACCAAACTTAACGTTGTTCCAAGGAATGGTAGAGCGTTTGATCGTTGAAGATGGCGAATGTAAAGGGGTAATTACGCAAGCTGGTGCTGAATATACAGCAAAAACAGTCGTAATTACGACTGGTACGTTTTTACGTGGTGAGATTATTATGGGAGATTTAAAATATTCGAGTGGTCCAAATAATCAACAACCATCTATTACTTTATCGGAACATTTAGAGGAGCTTGGATTTGATCTTGTTAGATTTAAAACAGGTACACCTCCGCGCGTAAATAGTAATACGATTGATTACAGTAAAACAGAAATTCAGCCAGGTGACGATAAGCCACGCGCTTTCTCTTTTGAAACGACAAAGTTTATTATGGATCAAATTCCATGTTGGTTAACGTATACAAGTACGGAAACACATCGTTTAATAGATGAAAACCTACATCGCTCAGCTATGTATTCTGGTATGATTAAGGGAACAGGTCCTAGATATTGTCCTTCAATTGAAGACAAAGTAGTAAGGTTTAATGATAAACCACGTCATCAAATTTTCTTAGAGCCAGAGGGACGTAACACACAAGAAGTGTACGTACAAGGTTTATCCACAAGCTTACCAGAAGACGTACAGCGTGATATGCTTAGAACAATCCCTGGTCTAGAAAATGTTGAAATGATGCGTACAGGTTATGCAATTGAATATGATGCAATTGTGCCAACGCAACTATGGCCAACACTTGAAACGAAAAAAATTAAAAATTTATATACAGCAGGACAAATTAACGGAACCTCTGGTTACGAAGAGGCAGCAGGACAAGGGCTTATGGCCGGAATTAATGCAGCATGTCGTTCTTTAGGTAAAAAAGAAGTTATTTTAGGTCGTGAGGATGCTTATATTGGTGTCTTAATTGATGATCTTGTAACGAAAGGGACGAATGAACCATATCGTTTATTAACGTCTCGTGCAGAGTATCGTCTATTATTACGCCATGATAATGCGGATCTTCGTTTAACTGAAATTGGTCATGAAATTGGATTAATTAAAGAAGAACGCTATGAGCGATTTACAAATAAAAAATTACAAATTGAACAGGAAAAGGAACGTTTAAGTAGCATTATTATTAAACCACGTCCTGAAGTTCAAGAATTAATTCGCAATATTGGTGGAAGTGAATTGAAAGATGGAATACGTGCAAGTGACTTATTACGTCGTCCAGAGATGACATATGAGCATATCCATCTTTTAGTACCAAGTGAAGTAGAATTAAGTGATGAAGTTACAGAACAAGTTGAAATTCAGATTAAGTACGAAGGATATATCGAAAAATCTTTACAGCAAGTAGAGCGTATGAAGAAGATGGAAAGTAAAAAAATTCCTGTCGATATTGATTATGATGCGATTTCTAGCCTTGCATCAGAAGCTAGACAGAAATTGAAAGATGTTCGTCCACTTTCAGTGGGGCAGGCTTCACGTATATCGGGCGTAAATCCAGCAGACATTTCCATTTTACTTGTGTATATTGAACAAGGAAAAATTGCGCGAGTATCGAACCAATAAATAGTAAGGAGATATTGTTAGATGAACATAGAACAATTTCAATCTATGCTAGAAGAGAAGGGTATCACCCTCTCTTCTAGACAGTTAGAGCAGTTCGAAATCTACTTCGAAACATTAGTAGAATGGAATGAAAAAATGAATTTAACGGCTATTACGGAAAAAGAGGAAGTATATTTAAAACACTTTTTTGATTCCATTACAGCTGCTTTTTATTACGATTTTTCTAAACCATTCTCAATTTGTGATGTTGGCGCGGGAGCTGGATTCCCAAGTATTCCTTTAAAAATCTGTTTCCCGCATTTAAAAGTGACGATTGTAGACTCATTACAAAAACGTATTAATTTCTTAAATCATTTAGCACAAAAGTTGGAATTGAGTGACGTCGCGTTTTGTCATGATCGTGCTGAAACATTTGGAAAAAAAGAAGGTGTACGTGAAGCGTACGACATTGTAATGGCACGTGCAGTCGCACGTCTTTCAGTATTAAGTGAGCTGTGTTTACCACTTGTAAAAGTTGGGGGAACATTCATTGCAATGAAAGGTGCTGCAGCAAACGAAGAAATTGAAAATGGCAAGTATGCTTTAGAGGTGCTAGGCGGGGATTTAAAAGAAATGTCTACGTTCCAATTACCGTTTGAAGAAAGTGAACGTAATATTTTATTAATCGAGAAAAAGCGCAAGACACCAAAGAAATATCCACGCAAACCGGGAACACCCAATAAATTACCTATTGAAAAATAAATCTTATTAGACGTAAGATTAAATTATATAAATGAAAACGTAAATGTTTCATAGGAAACATTTTATGGAGAATAGTCAATAGGCCTAAAGGTGGTGGAATATGTATGAAAAATACGTTTTCTCGTTTATTTGGCTTTGGAGATAAAGAGAGCGAATTCGAATTACAAGACGAAAGCCATGAAGAAATAGATAAAAAGGTATATGAAGAAATACAAGAAATTCCGATAGTAAATATTACCCCTAACCGTTATCAACCACGAACAGTTTTTGATGACGCGCGTATTGAGGAACTAGCATTAACGATTCGTACACACGGACTTATTCAGCCAATTGTTGTGAGGCAATATGAGGATGAGAAGTACGAGATTATTGCTGGAGAAAGGCGTTTCCGTGCAGCAACAAAGTTAGGGTGGGAAAAGGTTCCTGCAATTATAAAAAACTTAAATGATACAGAAACAGCTTCTGTGGCTTTAATTGAAAACTTGCAACGTGAGGAACTAACAGCAATCGAGGAAGCTGTGGCATATCAAAAGCTAATTGAGTTACATAATTTAACGCAAGAAGCATTGGCACAAAGACTCGGAAAAGGACAATCCACAATCGCAAATAAGTTGCGATTGTTAAAGTTGCCTGAAGAAATAAAAAATGCGTTATTAGAAAAAAGTATTACAGAACGCCATGCCCGTGCGCTCATCCCTTTAAAGAATGAGGAATTACAACTGAAGGTTTTACAGGAAATTGTGGAGAAACAACTGAATGTAAAGCAAACAGAGGAACGAATTGCGAAATTACTAGAGGAAGCAAAACCGAAGCGTAAGGCAAAGCAAAAAGCAGTAAGTCGAGATACGAGAATTGCCATGAATACAATTAGGCAGTCATTACAAATGGTTGCTGACAGTGGTTTAAATGTTAATTCTGAGGAAGAAGAGTTTGACGAGTACTATCAAATTACAATTCAAATTCCGAAGAAAAAATAATAATGGTGTGTTAGAGACCTGATCCTATTGGATAGGTCTCTTTTACTATATTTTCTTGTTAGATGAAGAAGGAGTTTACAAATAAATTTTGAAGTTTAATAAGGACGTAAAAGAAAAACTTTTATTTCATGTTACAATAAACGTAATTGTTACTAGAATAAGATAGAAAGGTTGAAAGTAGGTGACATCATGGGAAAAATCATTGCTATAGCCAATCAAAAGGGTGGCGTTGGAAAAACAACAACATCTGTTAATTTAGGGGCTGGATTGGCACAAGTAGGTAAAAAGGTCCTTCTTGTAGATATTGATGCTCAAGGAAATGCAACGACGGGTGTGGGAATTGAAAAATCCGAATTAGATCAATGTATTTACAATGTTCTTGTGGAAGATGCAGATGTTCAAGGGGTTATACAGAAAACCGCAACTGAAAACTTAGATGTTCTACCCGCTACAATTCAATTAGCAGGTGCTGAAATTGAATTGGTACCGACTATTTCCCGGGAAGTACGTTTGCAAAGGGCATTACAGCCAGTTCGAGATGAATATGATTATATTATTATCGACTGTCCCCCGTCCTTAGGGTTATTAACGATTAATGCATTAACTGCAGCAGATTCTGTTATTATTCCTGTTCAATGCGAATATTACGCACTAGAAGGGTTAAGTCAGCTATTAAATACAGTTCGACTTGTGCAAAAGCACTTAAATAAAAATCTAGCAATTCAAGGCGTATTGCTAACAATGTTAGATGCCCGTACAAATTTAGGGATTCAGGTTATAGATGAAGTGAAAAAATACTTTAGAGATAAAGTATACCGTTCGATTATCCCTCGTAATGTTCGTTTGAGTGAAGCACCAAGTCATGGGAAACCAATTATGCAGTATGACGCTAAATCAAGAGGGGCAGAAGTATATATAGATTTAGCAGAGGAAGTGATTGCAGGTGGCTAAAGGATTAGGAAGAGGAATCAATGTGTTTTTTCCTGATTTAGATGTGAAAGAAGAAGAGACAATTCAGGAGATTACGATAACTGAATTAAGACCGAATCCATATCAACCACGTAAACACTTTAATAAAGAGGCGATTCAGGAATTATCGGCCTCTATTAAAGAGCACGGCATATTACAACCATTAATTGCTAGAAAGAGTATTAAAGGATATGAAATTGTTGCAGGTGAAAGAAGATATCGTGCTGCTAAAGAAGCGGGACTCGAAAAAGTACCTGCCGTTGTAAGACAATTAAATGAGCAGCAAATGATGGAGTTTGCATTGCTTGAAAACTTACAACGAGAAGATTTAAATCCAATGGAAGAAGCAATGGCATATCAAATGTTAATGAATGAGCTAAATGTGACGCAAGAACAATTAGCAAAACGTCTTGGTAAGAGTAGACCTTACATTGCAAACTATACGCGATTATTAAGCCTCCCTTCTTTTGTGCAAGATATGATTGCAAACGGTCAACTTTCAATGGCTCATGGGAGAACTTTACTTACGATAAAAGATGAAGAGCAGTTGAAATCTTTACTGAAACGAATTGAAAAAGAAGGATTAAATGTTCGTCAATTAGAGAAAATTGTTCAGGAGATTAATCAACGCGTTTCACGTGAAACAAAACAAGTAAAAAAAGAGAGAAACATATTTTTCGTAGAACGCGAAACGTTCTTAAGGGAAAAGTTTGGCACAGAGGTAAAAATTAAAGAAACAAAAAAGGAAAAAGGTAAAATCGAAATTGAATTTTTCAATAAAGAAGATTTAAATCGTATTTTAGAATTATTAGCGCAGCAAAACTAAAAAGCAAACCATCTTATTATTTATAGATGGTTTGCTTTTTTTAATACAGATAATTTTTGGTCTGTTTCTTTTATGCTTTGTGCAATTACATCAGCCATTTTCATAACTAAACTTAATCTTGTATTTTGCAGGACGAAAAACTCCATAAAACCATTTAGATTTACGATGCCATGAATATGTAAATCACCAACTGCTGGTAATTTCTTGTTCATCGCAGCTCCGGGTTTACTAGGCCCCATTCCGGTAGTGATGGAACCGATACTTTGAGATTTTCCTAAACAAGCATCAACCGCAATGATAAATGAAGTAGGATTATCTTTCTGTATATTCTGAATTTTTTCTTCTAAATTTAGCGCATGTACTGGTTCATCTAGTGTGCCGAAAACTTGGAAGTTTGTAATTCCTACTTGTTCTAGTTTCGTACCGACTAACGGACCGAGTGCATCTCCTGTGGAACGATCTGTTCCGATACAAACGAGAATGATTGGTATATGAGTTTTAATAGGGATATGGGAAAGTAAGAAGTTACTAATTGTCTCGGAGGCTTCTAAATCTTGGTGCATAACATTTTGAGTTTCTTTTTCGAAAAAAGGTAAGCGAAAACTTCCAATATTCATGAAGCACCCATCCTTTTAATAAATTTTCAAAATATGTTATATGGTGAGTAAAATGGAAAACTATAAGTGCGTACTTGCTGTAAAACTTAAGTGAGAACGGAAATAATAGTACTAGTATATATATATTCGTTCCATTTTATACCTGCATGGCGGTTAACAAATGGAATTAAAGACATAAAATTTTTTCAGCAATTAGGAGACTTCTGATACAATAAGAAGGATAACTAAAAAGAAATTTTGGCTGGAGAGGTAGAGGTACATGGATGTATTAACGAAGTGGTTTAATGCTACGAAACAGTATTTATTAGATGCTGATCGTTGGGCTCATATTGGAATTGCGACATTAAAAATATGTATCATTTTAACAATTGGTGCAATTGTAGTGCGAATTGCAAGAGCGGTTGTACGAAATGCGTTTCGTATGGGAAGTCGTTCTCCAATTCAAATTTCAGAACGTCGTACAGTTACAGTAGCGAAGTTACTTGAAAATATTGTGGCATACGTTGTTATGTTCATTATGTTAATTGCGATTTTAGGTGTGTTTAATATTAATGCATCAGGTTTATTAGCCGGTGCTGGGGTAATTGGTTTAGCAGTCGGATTTGGTGCTCAAAGTTTAGTGAAAGATGTTATTACAGGGTTATTTATCTTGTTAGAAGATCAATTTTCAGTTGGTGACTATGTGAAAATTGGTCAGTTTGAAGGTGTCGTTTTAGAAATTGGACTTCGTACAACGAAAGTGAAAAGTTGGACAGGTGAAATTCATACTTTACCAAACGGAAGTATTGTTCAGGTTACCAACTATTCAGTTAGTAATAGTGTAGCATTTGTTGACGTATCTATTTCGTATGAGGCTGATATAGCAAAAGCAGAGCAAGTCATTGAAGAATTATTAGAAGAATTACCTGCACAATATGAGCAAATGGTAACAACGCCTCAGTTATTAGGCGTGCAAACATTAGCTGCATCAGAAGTTATATTACGTGTTATTGCAGAAGTAGAGCCGATGCAACATGCAGTTATTGCAAGGGCACTTCGTAAAGAAATTAAAAATCGTCTAGATTTACATGGTATTGAAATTCCATATCCACGTATGGTTTTATATAATCGTGAAGAGTTAGTGAGTGGAAAAGCAATTTAATATGGAGAGGGGTTTGGAGAATGGAGCAAAAGCAGTATAACTTGTACGATGTTGTGGAAATGAAGAAAGCCCACCCATGTGGGGAGAATCGTTGGAAGATTATTCGTATGGGAATGGATATCCGCATTAAGTGCGAGGGATGTGACCATTCAGTAATGATTCCTCGAAGAGAGTTTGATCGTAAGGTGAAAAAAATACTTGTGAAGCACGAAGAATAGAGAGAAAGTAACAGTTACAGTGGGTAGCTGTTACTTTTTTTCGTTTGGAGGAAACTTGTCATTTTTTTCGTTACTATCTATAATGATGAAAGATTGAGACATAGGAGTGAAAAATATGGGATTAACGGCTGGGATTGTTGGATTACCTAACGTAGGAAAGTCCACTTTATTTAATGCAATTACACAAGCAGGAGCAGAATCTGCAAACTATCCATTCTGTACAATTGATCCAAACGTAGGAATTGTAGAAGTACCAGATGAGCGTTTAAATAAATTAACGGAATTAGTAGAACCGAAAAAAACTGTTCCGACTGTATTTGAGTTTACTGATATTGCAGGTATCGTAAAAGGTGCGAGTAAAGGTGAAGGTTTAGGAAATAAATTCTTATCTCACATTCGCCAAGTAGATGCAATTTGCCAAGTTGTTCGTTGTTTTGAAGACGAAAATATTACGCATGTTTCAGGTAAAGTAGACCCAATTGATGATATTGAAACAATCAACTTAGAGCTAATCTTAGCAGACTTAGAATCTGTTGATAAACGTATCGAACGTGTTGCGAAATTAGCAAGACAAAAGGATAAAGAAGCAGTATATGAGCATGAAATTTTAGTACGTTTAAAAGAAGCTTTTGAAGAGGGTAAACCAGCTCGTACTGTTGAATTTACAGAAGAGCAAATGAAGATTGTTAAAGGTCTTCATTTACTGACAACGAAAGAAATGTTATACGTAGCAAACGTAAGCGAGGACGATGTTATCGATCCTTCTGAAAACAAATACGTACAAATGGTAAAAGAATTTGCTGCAAATGAAAATTCTCAAGTAATCGTTGTATGTGCAAAAATCGAATCAGAAATTGCTGAGCTAGACGAGGAAGAGAAAAAAGTCTTCCTTGAAGAACTGGGCATTGAGGAATCTGGTTTAGATCAATTAATTCGTGCTGCATATGATTTATTAGGACTTGCTACTTACTTCACAGCAGGTGTGCAAGAAGTACGTGCATGGACGTTCAAACAAGGTATGAAAGCACCACAATGTGCCGGCGTAATTCATACAGACTTTGAGCGTGGATTTATTCGTGCAGAAACAGTTTCTTACGAAGACTTAATGACAAACGGTTCTATGACAGCTGCAAAAGAAGCTGGTAAAGTTCGTTTAGAAGGAAAAGAGTATATCGTAAAAGACGGAGACGTTATGCATTTCCGTTTCAACGTTTAATTTAATATTTCCTAGGAAAAATAAAGATATGAACTTGGCAAATATATTATGTGTTTGCCAAGTTTTTTATGTATGGGTGAGTTGATTCATCTAACTTACTATGATATAATCTAAACTCGTGAGTAATTACTATAAATTAATTGCTCCTTGCCCATTACGGGCCGTTTAGACCAAAAGGAGGTGAAAGTGTAATGAGAAAGTACGAAATTATGTACATCATTCGTCCTGGCGTTGAAGAAGAAGCTCAAAAAGCTTTAGTTGAACGTTTTGCAGGTGTTTTAACAAACAATGGTGCAGAAATCATTAACACGAAAGAGTGGGGTAAGCGTCGTTTAGCTTACGAAATCAACGACTTACGTGAAGGTTTCTACATGATCTTAAACGTAAATGCTAACGCAGAAGCGATTAACGAATTCGATCGTTTAGCTAAGATCAACGAAGATATCCTTCGTCATATCGTTGTTAAAGAAGAAGAAAAATAATTGATATATAAGGGAGAGTGGTTCGATTGATGAATCGTGTTATCCTCGTTGGTCGTTTAACTAAGGACCCTGACTTACGTTACACGCCCAATGGTGTTGCAGTAGCTACTTTTACGTTAGCTGTGAATCGCGCATTTGCGAATCAACAAGGTGAGCGTGAAGCTGACTTTATTAATTGTGTAATATGGCGTAAACAAGCAGAAAACGTAGCAAATTATTTGAAAAAAGGTAGCTTAGCAGGCGTAGATGGGCGTCTTCAAACTCGTAATTACGAGGGACAAGATGGTAAACGTGTATATGTAACAGAAGTTCTTGCGGAAAGCGTACAATTTTTAGAGCCGCGTAATGGCGGTGGGGAGCAACGTGGTTCATTTAATCAGCAACCATCAGGAGCTGGTTTCGGTAACCAAAGCTCTAACCCATTTGGTCAATCTAGTAATTCAGGTAACCAAGGAAACTCTGGATTTACGAAGAATGACGATCCATTTTCAAATGTAGGTCAACCGATCGACATTTCCGACGACGATTTACCGTTCTAATACAGTAAATTTGTTAGTTTTAACAAAGAATGGAGGGAAATAGACATGGCAGGACGCAAAGGTGGACGTGCGAAACGTCGTAAGGTGTGTTTCTTCACAGCTAACGGCATCACTCGCATCGATTATAAAGATGTTGATTTATTAAAACGTTTCGTTTCTGAGCGTGGTAAAATTTTACCTCGTCGTGTAACAGGAACAAGCGCAAAATACCAACGCAAACTTACAGTTGCAATTAAACGTGCTCGTCAAATGGCACTTTTACCATATGTTGGTGAATAATAGCGTATGAAATGCACAGTAGAGTCGGACTCTACTGTGCATTTTGCTATGCTTTTCTTTTTTGAAAGAGAGGTTAGATGATGAGGAATACGAAATTTATTACTGAAGGTGCGGCGTTGTTAGCAATATATGCAATGTTATTGCTTATATCTATGTATGTTCCAATTTTAGGCACATTTGTAACGTTTGCGTTGCCGTTGCCATTTATATTGCTAACGATAAGATATAAAATATCTAATGCTTTTGTAATTTTTACGGCAGCGCTTTTTATTACTGTTATTGTTAGTCAACCGATGAACCTAGTAAAGACAACTATGTTTGGATTAATAGGTATCGTTTTAGGACATATGTATAAAAAACAAAAGAAGCCAGTAGAAATTTTGATGGCAGGGACGCTTGCTTACTTAATTGGTATTATGCTCATTTATGTTGCGAGTATAAAGTTTTTTAACATAGATTTAATGAAGCAAATGCAAAATATGTTTAATGAAAGTATGGCGCAAAGCGAAAAGATAGTTACAGCTGCGGGCATGCCTATTAGTAAAGAGCAAAAAGAGCTATTTGCACAATTTAATGATGTGTTACAAACGTTATTCCCAAGTTTACTTGTCATGGTCTCAGTATGTTTTTCTTGGATTACAGTTATGATATCAGGTAGTGTTTTGAGAAAGTTAAAACACGATGTCATACCTTGGCCTAAATTTAAGGATATACAATTACCAAAGAGTATTGTTTGGTATTACGTTGTATTTATTTTGCTATCAACTTTTATAAAAGTAGAACCGACATCATATTTACATATGGTATTTTCTAACCTATATGTCATATTTGCTTTACTACTCGTGCTGCAAGGTTTGACGTTTATCGCTTTTCTGGCGCATAGCAAAGGTTTTACGAAAGGGGTTCCTATTATTAGTTTTATCGCCTGCATGTTTATCCCGATGCTGTTTCCTCTTGTGACAATCTTAGGTATAATTGATTTAGGGATTTCATTGCGTTCTAAAATAGGAGGATAAAATAATATTCCTTATACTATTTTAATCTGTATTACTAACTGGAAGATAAGTTAGTTTTACTTTATAGGAGTTGTATACATGCCTGAATTTTATAAGAAACAGTGGTTTTTATATCCTGTTTACGTATTGGCATTTTTTGTGTTTGTGCTCATTTCAATCCTCTGTTATTTTCATTTACTAATGGGGATAGTCTCCTTCTTTATTTTTTGTATCGTCCTTTTTGTTGTTGTACGATTTGAACTTACTTTCCAAAAGAATTTTGAAAAACATACGACAGATATGATTACAAGGGTAAAGAAAGTGAGTAATGAGGCATTTAACCAGATGCCGATTGGTATTTTGTTATACAATAAGGATTATGGGATTGATTGGGCAAATCCTTATTTATCTTCATGTCTGGGGCAGCATGCATTAGCTGGATGGCACCTTTATGATGTATCAGAAACGTTACTTCTTTTTATTAAGGGAGAAACATCCGATGATATAGTCTCTTTAAATAATCGAAAGTTTCGTGTCTTTGTAAGGAAAGAAGAAAAGTTAATTTATTTCTTTGATGTAACAGAACAAACAGAGATTGAAAAGATGTACGAGGATCAACGTACTGTTTTAGCTGTCATTTATTTAGATAATTATGATGAAGTTACACAAGGATTAGATGATCAATTACGTACGAATATAACAAGTCTTGTGACATCCCGTCTAAATGAATGGGCCGTTAAGTATGGGGCATATTTAAAACGTGCATCTTCGGAAAGATTCTTCGTTGTACTAAATGAAAGTATTTTAGCGCAGATGGAGAAAGGGAAATTTAGTATTCTAGACCAAGTACGTGAAGAAACATCCAAAAGGAATATACCACTTACATTAAGTGTAGGTGTTGGATCAGGTGATTTACCTTTATCCGAGCTTGGGGCGATGGCTCAATCAGGTCTAGACCTTGCGCTTGGGCGTGGTGGAGATCAAGTAGCTATTAAACAAGCGACAGGTAAAGTTAAGTTTTATGGTGGTAAGACAAATCCGGTGGAAAAACGTACTCGTGTACGTGCCAGAGTGATTTCGCATGCATTAAAGGATTTAGTATTAGAAAGTAGCAATGTCATTATAATGGGGCATAGGGCTCCTGATATGGACGCAATTGGTGCTGCGATTGGTATTTTAAAGGTAGCGCAATTAAATGAGCGCAAAGGATATATTGTGCTCGATGAAAATGATTCTGATAAGGGAATTAAGCGTTTAATGGATAAAGTGAAACAAAATGAAGAGTTATGGTCTCACTTTATTACACCAGAACAAGCGATGGAATTTGCAAATGATGATTCATTACTTGTTGTTGTTGATACGCATAAGCCTTCAATGGTGATGGAAGAAAAGCTGTTACGCAAAATTGAAAATGTAGTTGTTATTGACCATCATCGCCGAGGAGAAGATTTTATTGAAGATCCATTGCTTGTTTACATGGAGCCATACGCTTCTTCCACGGCGGAACTTGTTACGGAATTACTTGAATACCAACCGAAAAATTTAAAAATGACAATGTTAGAAGCAACAGCATTATTAGCAGGTATTATTGTTGATACGAAAAGCTTTACATTCCGGACAGGTGCTCGTACGTTTGATGCTGCTTCTTATTTACGCTCACACGGTGCAGATACTGTACTTGTACAAGAGCTTTTAAAAGAAGATATGGATCAGTATTTACGGGTTGCAAAAGCTATTAAAAATGCGTACATTTATAAAAATGGAATTGCGATTGCAAAAGTTGATAGCGATGATTACTACGATCAAGTGCTTATTGCGCAATCAGCGGACACATTATTAACAATGACAGGAATTATTGCATCATTTGTTATTGCAAAACGTGGCGAGAATTTCATTGGAATTAGCGGCAGGTCTTTAGGTGAAGTGAATGTGCAGCTAATTATGGAAAACTTAGGTGGTGGCGGGCATTTAACGAATGCAGCCACACAAATGAAAAATGTTACAGTAGATGAAGCTGAGGAGAAGCTTCGATTTGTTATTGATGACTATTTACAGGGAGGCACACAATCATGAAAGTAATTTTTCTAAAAGACGTAAAAGGTAAAGGGAAAAAAGGGGAAGTAAAAAACGTACCAGATGGTTATGCAAATAACTTCTTACTAAAACAAGGATTAGCTGCTGAAGCGACGAATAGCAGTATGAAAACTTTAGAAGCTCAAAAGCGCAAAGAAGAAAAAGATGCAGCAGCAGAGCTTGAAAATGCAAAACAATTAAAAGAAACGTTAGAGAAATTAACTGTAGAATTAAAGGCTAAATCTGGAGAAGGTGGCCGTCTATTCGGTTCAATCACAAGTAAACAAATCGTAGATGCAATGCAAAAATCTCACAATATTAAACTTGATAAGCGTAAATTTGAAATGGATGATGCAATTCGTGCATTAGGCTATACAAACGTTACTGTGAAATTGCATCCGCAAGTAACAGCAACAGTAAAAGTTCATGTTAGTGAACAATAAAACTAAGTTAAGCAAGGAGGATTGCGTATGAGTGATGTAATGGCTGATCGTACCCCTCCGCATAATATAGAAGCTGAGCAGGCAGTCTTAGGTGCTATATTGATTGATCAGGATGCGTTAACATCGGCATCGGAACTATTAGTACCTGACTCATTTTATCGAACGAAACATCAAAAGATTTTTGAAGTCATGCTTGGTTTATCTGATAAGGGGGAGCCAATTGACTTAGTAATGATGACGTCAGCAATGGCTGATCAAGGATTACTAGAAGAAGTTGGTGGGGTTTCTTACTTAGCAGAATTAGCAGAAGTTGTTCCGACTGCTGCTAACGTAGAGTATTATGCAAGAATCATCGCTGAAAAAGCACTGTTACGTCGTTTAATTCGAACGGCGACTCATATTGTGTCTGATGGATATGAGAGAGAAGATGATGTGGATGGTCTTTTAAATGAGGCTGAGAAAAAAATATTAGAAGTATCTCATCAGACGAATGCGAAAGCATTCCAAAATATTAAAGACGTTCTTGTAGATGCTTACGATAAAATCGAACTTTTGCATAATCAAAAAGGTGAAGTGACCGGGATACCGACTGGATTTACTGAATTAGATAAGATGACGGCAGGGTTCCAGCGAAATGATTTAATCATCGTAGCGGCACGTCCGTCGGTAGGTAAAACGGCATTTTCATTAAATATCGCACAAAACGTAGCGACGAAAACGGATGAAAATGTAGCGATTTTTAGTCTAGAGATGGGTGCTGATCAGCTTGTTATGCGTATGCTTTGTGCAGAAGGGAATATTGATGCACAAAGACTTCGTACCGGATCGTTAACTTCTGATGATTGGGCGAAATTAACGATGGCAATGGGTAGCCTTTCTAATGCTGGTATTTATATTGATGATACGCCGGGGATTAAAGTAAATGAGATTCGAGCAAAATGTCGTAGATTAAAACAAGAACAGGGTCTTGGTATGATCTTGATTGACTACTTACAGCTTATTCAAGGAAGTGGGAAATCAGGAGAGAACCGTCAGCAGGAAGTATCTGAGATTTCTCGTACACTAAAAGGGATTGCGCGTGAATTACAAGTTCCTGTTATTGCCTTGTCACAGTTATCTCGTGGTGTAGAATCTCGTCAAGATAAACGTCCGATGATGTCTGATATTCGTGAATCGGGAAGTATCGAGCAGGATGCCGATATCGTAGCCTTCCTATATCGTGAAGATTACTATGATCGAGAAACGGAAAATAAAAATACGATTGAAATTATTATTGCAAAGCAGCGTAATGGTCCAGTAGGCTCAGTAGAGCTCGCATTCGTTAAAGAGTTCAATAAGTTCGTTAACTTAGAACGTCGTTTCGAAGATGGACATGCGCCGCCGGCATAACGATAGTATAAAAAAGAAACGCATTTCTTATAATAAGATGTGTTTCTTTTTTTTTATAGAAAAGATAAGGCTTTCATAGTGTGAAAATATAATTCTTACGAACGAAAAAGTTTTTTGATAAAAAAATGTTCGCTTTTTGGTTGACTTCTTTTTCGGTTTTGGTACAATTATATTGTTTGAATAGATCGTTTGAAAATTGCGGAGGTGCTTTAATAATGTCTTCAGTAGTAGTTGTAGGAACACAATGGGGCGACGAAGGAAAAGGTAAAATCACTGATTTTCTTTCTGAGCATGCGGAAGTAGTTGCAAGATATCAAGGTGGAAATAACGCAGGACATACAATTGTTTTTGGCGGAGTTAAATATAAATTACACTTAATTCCATCTGGTATTTTCTATAAAGAGAAAATTTGTGTAATCGGAAACGGCTTAGTAGTAGATCCGAAAGCATTACTTGAAGAGTTAAAATACTTACACGATCGTGGTGTAAGTACTGATAATTTACGCGTAAGTAACCGTGCGCACGTTATTTTGCCTTATCACTTAAAACAAGATGAGTTAGAAGAAGCAAGTAAAGGTGATAACAAAATCGGTACAACGAAAAAAGGTATCGGTCCTGCATACATGGACAAAGCTGCTCGTATTGGTATTCGTATGGCTGATCTTTTAGACCGTGAAGCATTTAAAGAGAAGCTTGAGCGCAATTTAGCACAAAAAAATCGTTTGTTTGAAAAAATGTACGATACAGAAGGTTTCAGTGTAGAAGAAATCTTCGAAGAGTACTTCGAGTACGGACAACAAATCGCGCAATATGTGTGTGATACGTCTGTTGTATTAAATGATGCATTAGATAATAATCACCGTGTATTATTTGAAGGTGCACAAGGTGTTATGCTTGATATCGACCACGGTACGTATCCGTTCGTTACATCTTCTAACCCAATTGCTGGTGGTGTAACAGTTGGAACTGGAGTTGGCCCTGCAAAAGTTACTCGCGTTGTAGGTGTATGTAAAGCATATACAAGCCGCGTAGGTGATGGTCCATTCCCTACTGAGCTTCATGATGAAATTGGTCATCAAATTCGTGAAGTTGGTCGTGAGTATGGAACGACAACTGGTCGTCCACGCCGCGTAGGTTGGTTTGATAGCGTTGTTGTAAGACATGCGCGTCGTGTTAGTGGTTTAACAGATTTATCATTAAACTCTATCGACGTTCTAACTGGTATTCCAACTCTTAAAATTTGTGTTGCTTACAAATACAATGGCGAAGTTATCGATGAAGTTCCAGCAAACTTAAACATTTTAGCGAAATGTGAGCCTGTATACGAAGAGCTTCCAGGTTGGACAGAAGATATTACTGGTGTAAGATCATTAGACGAACTTCCTGAGAATGCAAGAAAATACGTAGAACGTGTTTCTGAGTTAACAGGAATTCAATTATCTATGTTCTCAGTTGGACCAGATCGTAATCAAACGAATATCGTTCGTAACGTATACGAAGCTTAATTGATATTTTTAAGGAAAAACTCATGTCCGCATGAGTTTTTTCTTGTTTTTTATAAAAAATAAAAAAAGGTATTGCAAAAAATAAATAAAACATGTTATGATACATCTTGTCGTCACGAAAATATGACGTTGGTGAGTATGAGCCATTAGCTCAGTTGGTAGAGCATCTGACTTTTAATCAGAGGGTCGAAGGTTCGAGTCCTTCATGGCTCACCATTTTATTTTTCGTGGCCCGTTGGTCAAGTGGTTAAGACACCGCCCTTTCACGGCGGTAACACGGGTTCGAATCCCGTACGGGTCATGTTTTTTTATGTTCATTTTTGGTCCCGTGGTGTAGTGGTTAACATGCCTGCCTGTCACGCAGGAGATCGCCGGTTCGACCCCGGTCGGGACCGCCACTTTTGTTTATACCACCATTAGTGGTTTTATATATAGTTTTGGCTCGGTAGCTCAGTCGGTAGAGCAGAGGACTGAAAATCCTCGTGTCGGCGGTTCGATTCCGTCCCGAGCCACTCTCAGGATATTAAGTGGGCCCACTTAATATCCTTTTTATTTGTGTAATTTTACAAAATTGAGTAGTTATTTTAAAATAGAATGAGGAGCCTCTAGCAGTTGAAGCTAGAGGTTTTTCTATAGATCGTATAGGATTCCGTGTAAAAGTGGATCATACATGAGTCTGTGAGAATAGAGGAGAAAGTACTTAAGCAAAAGATGCGGTCATATAGGGACATACTATGTAGACATCAATGTGTTTAGGGATATTGACCATATTTTTACCCCCGCTATTTAATGGGCAGTAAGGCCTCCACCTTAAAATTCAGCGAAAGCAAAGAAGCTAGGTGGAGGGAGGGCTGCCCGTGAAAGCCCAATTGGTGAGGGTTGATTAAAGCTTCACTTTATAAGGAGGAAATAAACGATGATGGGAAAGAAAATTTTAGTAGTTGATGATGAAAAGCCGATTGCAGATATTTTGAAGTTCAACCTAGAAAAAGAAGGTTTTGAAATTGTAATGGCGCACGATGGTGATGAAGCAATTGAAAAAGCGACTGAAGAACAGCCAGATATGGTTTTATTAGATATTATGCTACCAGGTAAGGATGGCTTAGAGGTTTGCCGTGAAATACGTAAAAGCTCAGAAATGCCGATTATTATGCTTACAGCGAAGGATTCTGAAATTGATAAAGTATTAGGACTTGAGCTTGGCGCAGATGATTATGTAACGAAGCCATTTAGTACGAGGGAATTACTTGCTCGCGTGAAGGCGAATTTACGTCGTCATCAGCAAGGTGGTGCGGCAGAAAAAGAAGAAAATACGGAAATGGTTATTGGACCAATTGTTATCAATCCAAATGCGTATAGTGTAACGAAACGTGAGGAAAATATTGAGCTTACACACCGTGAATTTGAGCTATTACATTATTTAGCAAAACATTTAGGACAAGTTATGACACGCGAACATTTATTGCAAACAGTTTGGGGTTATGACTATTTTGGAGATGTACGTACAGTGGATGTAACAGTACGTCGTCTGCGTGAAAAAATTGAAGATAATCCAAGTCATCCTACATTAATTGTCACTAGACGTGGAGTAGGGTATTACTTGCGTGACCCAGAGCAGGAATAGTATATGAAGAAAGTCGGTTTTTTTCAATCTATTCATTTAAAATTTGTACTCATATATATGCTATTAATATTGATAGCTATGCAAGTTATTGGGGTATATTTCGTAAGAGAGTTAGAAAAGAGTCTTGTACAAGGTTTTAGAGATTCTTTAACGCAACAAACGAACTTATTATCGTATAACTTGAAACAAGAGTTTAAAAAAAGTTATACAAAAGCAGAGACAGAATCAACAGGTGAAACGATTAAAACTTCCATTCGAAAATTTGCCTCTGATCGAAAGAAGGATATTCAAGAGGTAAGTGTATTTGATGCGAATAGAAAGCTGCTCGCTATTTCAGATGAGTCAAAGCAAAACAAGGTAAATAGAACGTCAACTGATATAGCTGTTCAGCGGGTATTGGTACAAAAAAAACCAGAAGTAAAAATTGAGAAGGATGGTCGTACAGGTCATCGTGTACAAGTTATGATTACTCCTATTATGGATGATAATAACAAAGATGCACTTGGTGCTATTTACGTTGTTGCATCCATGGAAGATGTTTATAAGCAGATGAAGGATATTAATCAAATCTTTGCGACCGGAACCGTTATTGCATTACTCGTAACAGCTGTACTTGGAATTTTGTTAGCTCAAACGATTACGAGACCAATCTCTGATATGCGAAGACAAGCAATTGAAATGGCAAAAGGAAACTATTCAAGAAAAGTAAAAGTGCATAGCCATGATGAAATTGGACAATTAGCATTATCTTTCAATAATTTATCAAAAAAATTACAACAAGCTCGTTCTTCAACAGAAAGTGAAAGACGTAAATTGTCATCCGTATTATCACATATGACAGATGGAGTAATTGCTACTGACCGAAAAGGGGACATTATTTTATTAAATGATCCTGCGGAAAAGATGCTAAATGTTTCGCGTGAAACGGCGCTCGATCAATCTGTTTTAGAAGTATTGGGAATACAAGAAGAATTTACGCTCGATCATTTATACGAAGAGCCGGATTCTGTTTTATTAGATTTTAGTACGAGAAATGAGCCATATATTTTACGCGCTAGTTTCTCTGTTATTCAAAAAGAGACAGGGAAAGCAAATGGTTTAATTGCCGTATTATATGATGTGACTGAGCAGGAGCGTATAGAAAGAGAACGCCGCGAGTTTGTAGCAAACGTCTCTCATGAATTAAGAACGCCATTAACGACAATGCGCAGTTACTTAGAGGCACTTACAGACGGTGCGTGGCAAGATCCAAATATTGCACCACAGTTTTTAACAGTTACACAAGAAGAAACAGAAAGAATGATTAGGCTTGTAAATGCGTTATTGCAACTATCTAAACTCGATAGTACAGAACATCGTTTAATGAAAGAATGGGTCGACTTTACTGACTTCTTTAATAACATTATTGATCGTTTTGAAATGTCTAAAGAGCAAAACGTAAGCTTCAAACGATCTTTCTCTAAAAAATCTCGATTTATTGATATGGATACGGATAAAATTACGCAAGTATTGTATAACATTATTTCGAATGCATTAAAGTATTCACCAGAAGGTGGAACAGTAACATATCGTTTACGTGATCGCGGAGAATTATTGGAGATTAGTGTAAGTGATCAAGGAATGGGTATTCCGAAAGAAAACGTCGATAAAATCTTTGAACGTTTTTATCGCGTAGATAAAGCACGTTCAAGACAAATGGGCGGTACAGGACTTGGATTAGCAATTGCGAAAGAAATGATTGAGGCACATGGTGGCTCGATTTGGGCAAAGAGTGAGGAAGGAAAAGGGACAACGATTTATTTCACATTGCCTATGGCAGCAGATGAAGAGGACGAATGGGAATGAGTATGGAGAATGTTAAAACGATAGTTTTAATTAATTTAGTTGTAATTAGTCTATTTCTTACTTTTAACTTATGGACGTATGTGCCAGATTCCACATCTATGCAAAACGCAAAATTTGTACAGGGGAATGAGGGAAATACTCAAACGAAAATCGCTGATGTTGTCCGCCCTACTTCTATCATTGTGCATAAAGATAAAAATCATTACGGGAGCAAAAGAGAGGGAGATATAGAATCAATCTATAGAACTTTGGAAGCAGGGGAATTACATGAGTTCAAAGAGATATCGATTGCTAAGGCTGACTTTCTTTCTTATGTGCATGGTGAAGGGAAAATTGAACTTATTTTCCCTACCAACATCCCATTTGATGCAGTTAAATCTATGTTTAGTATGAAAGAAAAGAGTATAGATAAGCCTAAACACTTTAATCGAATTATTCTTGACCCTTCTAGAAGTAGGGATCAAGAAATTAAAATTAATTTTGTTTCCGATGGTGATAACTCTAGAATATATGAAGCAAAATTAAGTGGTGTGTATTTAAAAGATATTGTAAATGCACAAAATCAATTTATAGTATCAGCGAAACCTTATTTTGACTATCAAATTAATGATATGAAAAAGCTATTTTTACCAGATGGAACGACAGAATTAAGTAATATAACATATATTTCATCTAATTTGGCGGTTGATACATTTAAGAATGCTCTTTTTAGTGACCCACGTTATTTAAGCCCTATTATCGAGGGATCGAAAGAAATATTTACAGATGGTATTAGGTCTATGGAGATTGAAAATGATCAGCATATGCTAAAGTATAAAAATTCTTCTGTTTTAAGTGAGAAAAAGCCAGATAATTTAATGCTTTTACAAAAAAGTTTTGATTTTGTAAATGGTCACAGTGGGAGTTTGGATTCATATCGTTTGGACTATATGAATAAAGGACAGACAGTATTCCGCTTACAGGAAGATGGATATCCCGTATTCAATACTGATGGATTAGCTGAATTGAGACAAGTATGGGGATCAGAAGAAGTAATGGAATATGAAAGACCGTTGCTTTCTTTAAATACGAAAGGTATAGAGCAGAAGGTTACTCTTCCGTCAGGTCATGTTGTAATAGCATCCTTAGAAAATAATGCCGCGGTAGATAAAAGATCCATTAAAGACATTGGGATTGGATACAAATTATCACTAGATGGGCAAGTAGCGCGACTACAGCCAATTTGGTATGTAAAGTTTGTTGAAGATGAAGCTGGCAAACAAAAAATATATGAGTGGAATGAGGGGGGACTAAATGGATTGGGATCGGATTAAAACCATATTTATTGTGACCTTTTTTGTTTTGGACCTCTTTCTCATTTTTCAATTCATTCAAAAGCAAGATAGTAATCAATTGGAGCTTATTGCAGAAACAAAGATAGATCAAGAATTAAAAGCAAACAAAATTACTATGGGTAATTTCCCTAAAGAACCGAAAAAAGAGTCATTTATTAGGGCTGAAAACAAGGCATTTAAAGAAGAAGACATACAGTCTTTAAAAAATCAAACGGCGCATATACAAAATATGTACAAGATAGAAAGTAAGCTAAAAGAGCCCTTTTTAAATACAAAATCGTTATCAAAAGATAAGTATAATGATTTTTTGAAGAACTATGTATTGGATGGACAAAAGTATGAGTTTGGAGCGATGAAAGATTCTAAAATTTACTTCTTCCAAAAATATAAAGATAAGCCTATTTTCTATAACGATCAGGCGATGATTGTTGTGGAATTAAATGAAAAAAATGAACTTGTGTCGTACACGCAGACGATGTTAACAGATTTAAAAGAAATGGGCGAAAGTGAAAAAACGAAACAGCAAGAAATTATTACTGCCCAAACCGCTTTAGAAAATCTGTATTTAAAAAATAAAATTCATGGGAATACACATGTAAAAGAAGCGCAAATTGGTTATGCCAACCTTACCGCATCTACTTCTAATAACCAAGTACTTGCTCCAACGTGGAACTTAAAGACGGAGCAGAAGCAGGACTTCTTTGTAAATGCAATTGAAGGACAAGTTATGGAATTAGGGGAAAAGGAAAATCAAGTGGTTGATGAACATACTGGAGTGAGAAAGAATGGGTTTGCATTTTAGCGTACTTGCAAGTGGAAGTACAGGGAATATGCTATATGTAGGAACAGATGAAAAGAAGTTACTTGTCGATGCAGGTTTAAGTGGTAAAGCAACAGAGGCTTTATTTAAACAGGCAGAATTAAATATAAATGATGTATCGGGTATTCTTGTAACACATGAACATAGTGACCATATTAAAGGCTTAGGTGTATTGGCACGTAAATATGATTTACCTGTTTATGCAAATGAGAAAACATGGAATGCAATGGAACACTTAATAGGAAATATCCCAACTGAGCAAAAGTTTATTTTCTCAGTTGGGGATGTGAAAACATTTGGTGATATTGAGGTCGAGTCATTTGGGGTGTCTCATGATGCGGCAGAGCCGATGTTCTATGCTTTTCATAACAATAATAGAAAATTAGCCCTTATTACAGATACAGGGTACGTGAGTGACCGTATGAAAGGTGTTATTAAGGGAGCTAATGCTTTCGTATTTGAAAGTAATCATGACGTAGAAATGCTTCGTATGGGACGTTATCCATGGAGTATTAAACGACGTATTTTAAGTGATGTGGGGCACGTTTGTAATGAAGATGCTGCATTAGCAATGGCGGATGTAATTACAGATGAGACAAAACATATTTATTTAGCCCATTTAAGTTTAGATAATAACATGAAAGAACTAGCGCGTATGTCAGTATCACAAGTATTAGAGGAAAAGGGATTTGGAGTGGGCGAAGCCTTTGAAATTCACGATACAGATCCAAAAATGCCGACAAAAATTCAATACGTATAATTCTTCATTTTAGTAAACAATAAAGGTGAATATAGTTGTTTTCAGGAAGATAGGTGAACAAATATGTCCTTTATTGATGAAGAAAATTATCGTATGAAACGTGCAAGAAAAAAGAAGCATAAAGGTATTGTTATTTCTAGCATAGCAGGAACAATTGTAGGAGCTTCTTTATTTGCATTTGGAGCTCCTTTATTTTCAAATGATACGGACGCGTTTCCGCAAGCTGAAGCAAGTGGAAGTAATATGGCGGAAGCTCAAGGCATTAAACAAATTAGTTTTGTGGATGCTGTTGATCGTGCGTCTGAAGCTGTTGTTGGAGTTATTAATATTCAACGAGATAATTTTTCAGAGGCAGATTCAGAAGCAGGTACGGGATCAGGTGTAATTTATAAGAAGACAGATGGTCAAGCTTACATTGTAACGAATAATCATGTTGTTGCTGGAGCAAATCGTATTGAAGTAAGTTTAAGTGATGGTAAGAAGGTTCCTGGAAAGGTATTAGGAACCGATGTGGTCACAGATTTGGCTGTACTAGAAATAGATGCAAAGCATGTGAAAAAAGTAATTGAGATTGGCGATTCTAATACTGTTCGTAGAGGAGAACCAGTCATTGCGATTGGAAACCCGCTCGGGCTCCAATTTTCTGGAACCGTCACACAAGGTATTATCTCGGCTAATGAGCGTATTGTCCCTGTAGATTTAGATCAAGATGGACATTATGATTGGCAAGTAGAAGTATTGCAAACAGACGCAGCAATTAATCCGGGTAATAGTGGTGGTGCGCTTGTAAACGCAGCAGGTCAATTAATTGGTATTAACTCAATGAAAATTGCGGCAAAAGAAGTAGAAGGAATTGGGCTAGCTATTCCTGTTACTAGAGCTGTTCCAATTATGAATGAATTAGAGAAGTACGGAAAAGTAAGAAGACCGTATGTTGGAATTGAACTGAGATCATTAAATGAAATTCCAAACTACTATTGGTCAAAAACATTGCATTTACCAGGCAATGTAACAGAGGGAGTTTGCATTTTAGATGTGAAAAGCCCTTCGCCAGGTACAGATGCTGGTTTGCGAGAACACGATGTGATTGTAGCAGTAGATGGGAAACCAGTTCGCGATATTATCGGATTCCGTACGGCCTTATATGATAAAAAAATTAATGATAAAATGACTCTTACGTTTTATCGTGGTACAAAACGAGCAACAACAACGGTTAAACTAGGCATTCAAAAGTATTAAAAACAGGAGGGCCTACCTCCTGTTTTCTATTGTAGAAAAGTGAGGTGAAGAATATGAACTTACCTTGTTGTTTAGAACATGTTGAATTAGCTTTAGATATTATTGTGGATGAGTGTGAAGTCGCGCCAGTTATTAACAATGTGGATAACTCAGAAAAAGAGAAAAAAACATGTGAATTTTGTCAAAATGAGGCGACATATGTTGTATCGAACACAGATTCTCACACAATATGTGGGTAACGATTGTGGATATGTGGATAAGTTATGTGGATAACATGTTTGTAAGGTGGGGAATACGTGTGAATATCTCGATTATTTCAATTGGGAAATTAAAAGAAAAATATTTAAAACAAGGTATAGCAGAATACTTAAAACGATTATCTGCATACGCAAAAGTAGAAGTAATTGAATTGCCAGATGAAAAGGCACCAGAAAATTTAAGTGAAGCAGAAATGTTAATTGTAAAAGAAAAAGAAGGTATACGTATACTAGATAAAATTTCTGATGATACGCATGTCATTGCGTTAGCGATAGAAGGAAAGCAAAAATCATCAGAAGAATTTGCAGTAAGCTTAGATCGTCTTGCTACATATGGGAAGAGTAAAGTTGCCTTTGTAATTGGCGGATCACTTGGACTAAGTTCAGAAGTAATGAAGCGTTCAAATGAATCTCTTTCTTTTTCAAAGATGACGTTACCACATCAATTAATGCGATTAGTATTGCTTGAGCAAGTGTATAGGGCGTTTCGAATTAATCGTGGAGAACCGTATCATAAATAGTAATAGTACATTCAAACGGCTACAGATGTGGCCGTTTTCTATATTTCCTAAAATAAGTATGTTTCTATTTCTAAAAAAGTATGCTGTAATATGAAGAGGAAAAAGTATAAGTAGTCATAGAAGTGAGGAGTTAAAGGTGAAGAAGTTTAAGAAATTTTACTTGGAGATTACGAGTGTATGTAATCTTGCGTGCAGCTTTTGTCCGCCGACGGAAAGACAGAAGCAATTCATTTCTGTGGAGGATTTTGCGAAAAGGTTAGACCAAATTAAACCACACACAGACTACATTTATTTGCACGTGAAGGGTGAGCCGTTGCTGCATCCAAAAATAGATCAATTGTTAGATTTAAGCCATGAAAAAGGGTTTAAAGTTAATATTACAACGAACGGAACGTTAATTAATAAGAGAAGGCATAGATTGTTAAATAAGCCTGCTTTAAGACAAATGAATTTTTCACTGCATAGTTTTGATGGGCACCCAGGTTCACAAGACAAAGAGGGGTATGTAAGAAGTATACTTTCCTTCATTAGAGAGGCGACAAGTCAATCGGATTTAATCGTTTCACTTAGATTATGGAACTTAACGCAGGATAATAAAACAAATGCTGAAATCCAGAAGAATAGAGAGTTATTATCTATCATTGAAAATGAGTTTAATTTATCTTATCAAATTGAAGAGAAGCTTACACCAGGAAAAGGTATAAAAATTGCGGAACGTGTCTTTATTAATCAAGACTATGAATTCCAGTGGCCAGCATTGCATGAAGAAGAGGATGATGGAAAAGGATTCTGTCATGGGCTTCGAAATCAAGCTGGTATTTTAGCGAACGGAACGGTTATTCCTTGTTGTTTAGATGGTGAAGGGATTATTAACCTTGGAAATATTAATAATGATTCATTCTCTAACATTATAGAAGGCGAAAGAGCAACAAACATTGTTGATGGATTTTCCAGAAGAGTTGCAGTTGAAGAGCTATGTAGAAAATGTGGATACCGTAAAAGATTTGGAAAGTAAACATGAAATAAGCCCTCATAAAGCGAGGGCTTATTTTTTATCCCGCTATTTGCCGGGCAGTAAGATTCCTACCTCAAAATTCAGCGGAAGCAAAGAAGTTAGGTAGGGAATCAACTGTCCGTAAAAGCCCGATTGGTGAGGGCTAATAATCAGTGGGGGATGGCCCCCACTGATTAAAGTTTCACTTTATTCTTGATAAGAGCGCTCTAATTCATCAATTAAGGAACCAACGTAAGAAACAGCTCTGCGGATTGTATCTGGTTTTGACATATCGACTCCAGCATGTTTCATTAATTCCAGTGGTTTCATCGTACCACCAGCGCGAAGTACATCTAACCAGCGATCAACAGCAGGTTGTCCTTCTTCTTTAATCATTTGAGCCACCGCAGTAGATGCAGTGAGGCCTGCGGAATACGTGTAAGAATATAAGCCCATATAATAATGAGGTTGACGCATCCAAGTTAATCCAGCACCTTCATCAATTTTTACGGAATCTCCCCAGAATGTTGAAAGTACATTTGCTTTTATTTCAGTTAAAGTTGTAGCTGTAAGTGCTCCACCTTCTTCTGCTAGGCTGTATACTCTTCTTTGATATTCTCCCTCAAGTAAGTGAGTAACAAAGTTATGATAATATGTGCCGAGTAGTTGCAGGATCACCCATCTACGCATTCTCTTATCGTCATTCGTCGCTAATAAATGCTGGGCTAATAGTAATTCATTCATTGTAGATGGTGCTTCAACGAAGTACATAGATGGACGTACATTCATAATACGCTGGTTTTTATTTGCTAAATAAAAATGACCAGCATGCCCAAATTCATGAGCCAATGTGAAACAGCCGCGCATCGTATTTTGCCATGTAATTAAAATGTACGGATGAGAACCATATGGACTTGAACAAAATGCTCCAGTTGACTTG
The DNA here is from genome assembly GCF_038005585.1 of Bacillus sp. FSL W8-0519. NCBI lineage: Bacteria > Bacillati > Bacillota > Bacilli > Caryophanales > Bacillaceae > Bacillus > Bacillus sp. FSL W8-0519. Next base: position 5,297,882 of record NZ_JBBOTL010000001.1, on the reverse strand, counting down.
CCTACATTATCTGCAAGATCGACCCATCTTTCTTTGAATCCTTTTTCGATAATGGAACTATATTCATCCCCGAGTACTTGTAAAGAGTCTTGAATAAGTTTTCCAGCTTCTTCGTAAGTAATTGTCGGATTAAATTCGGGATCTAAAGGTGCGTGTAAGTCGCAGAACAGCATTTCATCGAGTCCTAATACTTTCTTTTTTAAATCTGCAAAACGGCGCATATGAGGCGCCAATTCTTTATAAATAATATCGAGTTGATTGTTATACATTTCAAGTGGAACTTTTTGAGGTTCCAAAAGCATATGAGTAACAGATTCAAATTTGCGTAAGCGAGAGAGTGTTACTTGTTTTTTTACTTCAGTCGCATATGTTGTTGCCACTGTATTCTTATATCGTTTCAAGGTGGAAACAAATGATGAGTATGCTTTCCTACGTATGTCTGCGCTTGGAGAAAACTCATATTTGCTTTCAAATAATGCAAACGACACAGGGAGTTCATTTCCTTGTTCATCTTGTATGGAGTTAAAATCCATATCGGCTAATTTAGTCATACCGTAAATTTTGTATGGAGAACTATGTACTTCGCCAAGTGCAGCAAGTGCTTCTTCAGTTTCAGGAGAGAGCGTGTGCGGCCTTTTTTGTAATATGTCTAGTAATGATTTACGGAAAGGTTCAAGTTTTGTTTCTTCCGTTAAATATTTTTCAATTGTGCCTTCTTCTAATGAGAGAATTTCATTATGAATAAAGGATAGCGCCGTATGTACTTTCGTCCATAAAGCGGCAATTTTGGAAGAGTTCGCTTGAATAACTGGATTTGTACGATCAGTAGATTCTTTTAAATTTGCATATGAATATAGTTTTGTTAACTTCATTAAAAGCTCTTCTTCTAAAAGTAGGCAATGTAATAAGGTGGTAGGGCTATTGTGTAATTGTCCTTTAAACGCATCAAGTTTTTTTATATCATCTGTTAATACACGTAATGCAGTTTCCCACTCTTTATCAGATTCGTATAAATCAGAGAGGTCCCATGTTAATTCAGTAGGAACTTCTGCACGAATATAGCGTTTCTCAATTACATCTTTCATATATTATATCCCCCTTATTATAAGTATCTAAAAATATGATACTAGAAAATTCAGTAAAATGAAAATATTTTACATTTCTATATATGAAAAAGGACAAGCATAAAACTGCTTGTCCTTCGAGTTAAGTTTAAAAATTAATATACTTTATCACCGTTGAAAATAGAGTTTTTTACGACTACATAATCTACAGTACGAATGGAGTCTAATTTTGTTCCACCAGCGTAAGAGATAGAAGATTGAAGATCTTGTTCCATTTCGATTAAAGTGTCTTCTAAAGAACCTTTATGCTCAACGAACATTTTCTTACCTTCAACGTTTTTCTTCTCACCTTTTTGGAATTCAGAAGCTGAACCGAAGTACTCTTTATAAAGTTTGCCGTCTTTTTCGATTGTTTCCCCTGGAGACTCTTCATGACCAGCGAATAGAGAACCGATCATAACCATAGTCGCCCCAAATCGAATAGATTTAGCTACGTCGCCATGTGTACGAATACCACCGTCAGCGATAATTGGTTTACTTGCAGCTTTTGCACACCAGCGAAGTGCAGCTAGTTGCCAACCACCAGTTCCAAAGCCTGTTTTAATTTTAGTAATACAAACTTTACCAGGTCCAATACCAACTTTTGTTGCGTCAGCACCAGCGTTTTCTAATTCTCTTACCGCTTCTGGAGTTCCAACGTTTCCAGCGATAACGAAGCTTTCTGGTAAATGCTTTTTAATATGTTGAATCATGTTGATTACAGCATTAGAATGTCCATGCGCGATATCAATCGTGATGTATTCAGGCGTAAGGTGCTCAGCAGCTAATTGTTGTACGAATTCATACTCGTCTTCTTTTACACCAACGCTAATAGAAGCGATTAATCCACGTGATTGCATATCTCTGATGAATGAGATTCGTTTCTCTGGTTGGAAACGATGCATGATATAGAAGTAATTATTTTCAGCTAAATACGTTGCAATTCTTTCATCAATAATCGTTTGCATATTTGCAGGTACGACAGGTAATTTAAATTTATGTTTTCCTAAAGTGACAGTTGTATCACATTCAGAGCGGCTATTTACAATACATTTTGCAGGAATTAATTGAATATCTTCATAGTCGAATACGTTTTCCATCATTTACACCCCTAAAATACGAATATTTTATTTTTATTAATTAAAAATGTTCGTCTATATGATAATTTACATTGTTTTCATTAAAAAGTCAAAGGATTTCTTAACGTTTTTTTAAAAAGTAGATTTTATATGTAAAAAACAACGTTAAAAACGAATTTAAAATGTTTTTTGTTTTATATTGTTCGTCTATAAAAAGGTTGAAAAATTAAGATAATTATACAAGGATGTATGTATTCTTTTTATTTTTTTTGAGTGGATGTAGGATTCTATGAAAAGGTTAATGCTAATAATACGAGCAAAAGATGTTATCAAGTAGTTGAACAATATATGAAATGATAAGGTTTATTTCTATGTAAAAAGATGAATCTGGCATAATCCATCTTTTTATGTGAGGTTTCAAGTATAATAAGTAGGGCGATAGTAACGTATACAAAAGATAAAAAAGAAAATAATACAGAATAAAATGAGGTTAATATATGAGTGAAAAAGGGTTTTTTGAGTATAAATTAAGTAAAGAAATTGTAAGGGCACTTACTGGGTTAGGGTATGATCATCCAACAGAAGTACAAGGTAAGGTTATTCCAGTCGCATTACAAAAGAAGGATCTTGTTGTGAAGTCCCAGACGGGAAGTGGAAAAACAGCTTCATTTGGTATTCCACTTTGTGAAATGGTGGAGTGGGCAGAGAATAAACCACAAGCATTAGTTTTAACACCAACGAGAGAGCTTGCGGTACAGGTGAAAGAAGATATTACAAACATAGGGCGATTCAAAAGAATTAAAGCCGCCGCAATTTATGGTAAATCCCCATTTGCACGTCAAAAATTAGAGTTAAAGCAAAAGACGCATATTGTAGTAGGGACTCCAGGGCGTGTATTGGATCATATTGAAAAAGGGACCCTTTCTTTAGAGCGATTAAAATATTTAGTGATTGATGAAGCGGATGAAATGCTAAACATGGGCTTTATCGATCAAGTAGAGGCAATTATTGATGAATTACCTACAAATAGAATGACAATGCTATTTTCAGCAACTTTACCGGAAGATGTTGAAAGGTTATCACGTACATATATGAATGCACCAACTCATATTGAAATTAAAGCGGCTGGGATTACGACGGATAAAATTGAACATACTCTTTTTGAAGCGATAGAAGACGAGAAGCTTTCACTACTTAAAGATGTAACAACGATTGAGAATCCTGATAGCTGTATTATTTTCTGCCGTACACAAGAAAATGTAGATCATGTATATAGACAATTAAAACGAGCTAACTATCCTTGTGACAAAATACATGGTGGTATGGTACAAGAAGATCGTTTTGAAGTCATGGATGATTTTAGAAAAGGAAAATTTCGTTATTTAGTAGCAACAGACGTGGCTGCGAGGGGAATTGATATTGATAATATTACACATGTTATTAATTATGATATTCCACTTGAAAAAGAAAGCTATGTACATCGTACTGGAAGAACGGGACGAGCTGGAAATAGTGGAAAAGCTATTACATTTATAACACCATATGAAAATAGATTTTTAGAAGAGATTGAGGAGTATATTGGCTTTGAAATTCCAAAGGCAATTGGACCTTCAAAAGAAGAAGTTATGAAAGGGAAAGCTGCATTTGAAGAAAAGATACATGCTAAACCAATTATAAAGAAAGATAAAAATGCAGACATCAACAAAGGCATTATGAAGCTTTACTTTAATGGCGGGAAGAAAAAGAAAATTAGGGCGGTAGATTTCGTCGGTACAATCGCTAAAATTAAAGGTATTACAGCAGAAGATATAGGCATTATTACGATACAAGATAATGTTTCTTACGTTGAAATATTAAATGGAAAAGGACCACTTGTCTTGAAAGTCATGAAGACTACAACGATTAAAGGGAAACAACTAAAAGTTCATGAAGCAATTAAGTAAATAAAAACTATCCACTTTAATAGGTGGATAGTTTTTATTTATGATTCTTTTAAATCATCCACTAGTTGCTCCGCTAAACGTCTATACATATTACTCATAGTCACGAAGGATGTTAGTAGTAGAAATTTTTCTAGCTTTGTGTCTTCTAAGGAAGAAATCTCATTTACTTCTGTAACACGGTTATTTACGTCTTGTTTAAAGCTTTCGACATTGCTTTCAGTAAGAGCAAGATAATTTTTGTATAACGTATTTAATTCGAATGAATCATCATTTAATAAGGAGTCATTTATAGTTTCTAATGAACTTTTTATGTCGTTAATGGAAAGAGCACCTTTTAATTGATAAATTAAGCTAATTAAAATCATATGCTCTTTTGAATACTTTTTATTTTTGATAGGGATGAATAGTTTCCCTTTTGCGTAATTATTAATCATCGTTTTTGTTAATACTTTTTCATCATCCGTTCTCGTTGTATCTGCATAAGTATTCTCAAATAGTTGGACAACTTGATCTACATATAAGTCGACATTTGGAATATCCTCAAGTTTAATATTTTTTTCTAAATGCAATGTCTCAAGTAATTCATTTATATTTTCCACGTAGAATCCCTCACTTTTATAACTTAGTGGAACTTAATGTCTAATACATCCTTAAATATGGTATTACGAAACAAATAAATTGTAAATGTTGACCTTAAAAAGAAATGTGTATATAATTACACGTAGTTATTAAAACTACATGTAATTATATGAGGGGTGTTATTATGAATGCTTACGTAAGGGAACCAGTTAATGCATTTACTCACTTAGGTGGAGCGATATTATCATTTATTGCCTTATTAGCTATGCTTGTGAAAGTTTCTATCAAGATGCCATCATTTGCTGCAATTACAGCTGTTATTTTGTTTGGGATTGGAATGATGGTCCTTTATATGGCATCAGCTGTATATCATAGTGTTGTGGCCAATGAACGTGTTATTTACTTCTTTAGGAAGCTAGATCATTCTATGATTTTTATATTAATTGCAGGTACATATGCACCCTTTTGCTTAATTACATTAAATTCAGCAAGTGGTTTGCTATTATTTTGTTTAGTCTATGCAACTGCGATTTGTGGCATTGTGTTTAAAATGTTTTGGTTTAATTGTCCAAGATGGTTATCGACAGCAATTTATATTACGATGGGTTGGTTAATTGTTTTATTCTTTGCACCGTTAGCTGAGAATTTAAGTACAGGGGGCATTGTTTTCTTAGTACTTGGGGGCATTTTTTATACAATTGGTGGATTTATTTATGGAACAAAGCCAAAATGGCTAGAGTTTAAATATATGGGACATCATGAGATTTTTCACGTTTTTGTATTATTAGGTAGTCTTGCACATTTTCTAAGTGTATATTGTTACGTAATTTAATAAGAAAAACGCCACATAACAAAAATTATGTGGCGTTTTTCTTATTACTTGATTGGAATCGTATATGTTATAAAATTATTATGGGATAAAATGTAAGTTTCTGTGTTCGCATATTAAACATAGGATAAGAAATATGTGATATACTTTGAGAAGTTTATAATGAATGAAATATGGAGGACTATAATTATGGCAATACTTGTAACAGGTGGAGCAGGGTATATTGGTAGTCATACATGTGTAGAATTACTAAATAGCGGTTACGAAATTATAGTAGTTGATAATCTTTCGAATAGCTCGGTAGAATCTATAAATCGAGTGAAAGAAATAACAGGAAAGCAATTTAAGTTTTATAAAGAAGATGTTTTAAATCAAGAAGCACTTGACGCGATTTTTGAAGAAAATGCAATCGAAGCAGTTATTCACTTTGCAGGGTTTAAAGCTGTAGGGGAATCAGTAGCAATTCCATTAACATATTATCATAACAACATTACGAGCACTTTAGTGCTATGTGAAGTAATGCAGAAACATAATGTAAAGAAGATGATTTTTAGTTCATCCGCAACTGTATATGGTATCCCGGAAACGTCACCGATTACAGAGGAGTTTCCATTAAGTGCAACAAATCCATATGGTCAAACGAAATTAATGATTGAGCAAATTATGCGTGATGTAGCATTTGCAGATAGAGAATGGAGTATCGCATTACTTCGCTATTTCAACCCATTTGGTGCACATGAAAGTGGACGTATTGGAGAGGATCCAAATGGAATTCCAAATAACTTAATGCCATATGTCACACAAGTGGCAGTAGGTAAGCTAAAAGAATTAAGTGTATTTGGAAATGACTACCCAACGAAAGATGGAACAGGCATCCGTGACTACATACATGTTGTAGACTTAGCAAAAGGTCACGTAAAAGCGCTAGAGAAAGTACTGAATACAACAGGAGTAGATGCTTATAATTTGGGCACAGGTACAGGGTATAGTGTACTTGAGATGGTTGAAGCATTTGAAAGGGTTTCAGGAAAAAAAGTTCCTTATAAAATTACAGAGCGTCGTCCTGGCGATGTGGCAATATGTTTTGCAGATGCATCAAAGGCAAAACGTGAACTAGGATGGGAAGCAAAACGTGGATTAGAAGAAATGTGTGCAGATTCTTGGAGATGGCAATCAAATAATAAAAATGGCTATTTGGAAGTTTAATATGTAGATACAAAAAATGACCTTTGCATGAGCAAAGGTCATTTTTGTATTTATTTCCCGTTAAGTTTATTAGCTAATTTGGTAAAAAAGGTCCGCTGTTTTATAGGAATATTTGACTGGCAAAATGTATAATAATCAATATCTTTAATGTAAGTAAAGAGCCTAGAAATAGCATATAGGAATGTAGTAGAAGATCCAACTGCGAAACTAATGCCGTAACCATTGAATCCAAATGGAAGCAGGATAAGGCTTAATAACAAGTTTGCAAAAAAGAAAATAGCTGATGTTCGAAATGCCCCTTTACGATCCTCAAAGTATAGGAGTAGTAATGTAATAACGAGCACCATTCCATTTGCATAAGCACCAACTATAGTTAGTTGCAGAATAGAGTAATTAAGTGTTGTGTTTCCAGATTGCGAACTAAACATCCATATTATAAAAATAATAAGTAAGGAAAAAATACCTTGATTACGAAGTATACGTTCCATTTCCTGCTTTAAGACAAAGTTCATGGAATCTTTTAATTGTAAAAGCGTATGTAATGTTCCGCCATTGTTTACCGAACCGAAGAACTTTTTATATCTTTCATAAAACCTGGTTTCAATGGATACTACAAAGAAAATATAGGTTGGGATAATACTTAAATACGCCCAGAAAACAGCAGTATCATAAATTTGATGATAAATAAATGTGTTTTCAATATTTCCCCGACCGTCTCCAAACCAAATAACAAAATTACATACCCAAATACCCACATTGTAAAATAGGCTTGACCAAAATAACTCTGGATATTTATCTAAATAAGAAAGAAAGGTAAATTGTTCAGTAGCATCGCTATTTGGAAACATTCGTACAATAACGATACTTAACCATACTAGTGTAATGAAAGTACCAATTGTAAAAGAAATTAAAAGCAATAGGGCAGATCCATGTTCTAACCCAAGTGTAGGGTGCCAGTAAGCTACTAGGATAATTCCTAATAGGGAAAAAATGGATCCGATTAAAAATGCCAGTGCAATTGATTGATAATCTTTAGCTGCTGTTAAATAAATGGACTGAATCCAGATGATATTTAAAGCTAAAAATAAAAATAGCATCACGATTTTATAATATAAAGCTAACGGTGTGAAAAATGCAAACAAAAGCCATAACATAATAGCTAAAAAAAGTGTGATCTTCGTCATTCCTAAAAATGAAGAAAATACTTTATCAGCTTTTTGTTCGTATAAAAGGTCAGCTACATATCTAGTTACAATGAGCTGCAATGCTCCGTAAATAATTTGAGAAAAAATAAAGCAGTATGAAATTGAAATAGTGAAAAGACGCTGTTCTTCAATTGAAATAGAATGAAATAAACTCAAAATGAATCTAATAGTTGTTACTGCTAAAATAACGACTAACCAAGGACCAGCTGTAACAAATAACGAAAATCCATAAGCTTTTACCCTTGAAGAATAGTAGTCTTCCTGAAATAATTTTTGTAATCGAAATCCTATACCTGCCATGTTTTCGCACCCCTTTCTAAATAAAGCTTACGATAACTATCAACAACACCTGATAATTGATAATATGCTTCAATACGATTACGCCCATTGTTTCCGAATTGTTGAATGGATTCAGGGTGGCGATAATACCATTCTAAGTGGGTGGCAACTTGTTCAGGAGATACAGGTGGTACAACAAAGCCACATTGGCCGTAAGGATCTTCATCTTGTCCATAAATTAACTCCTTACAAGAACCAACGTCTGTAACAACCCATGGTAATCCCGATGCCATTCCTTCTAACATAGCTAGTGGTTGCCCTTCAGATATGCTAGTTAATACGAGAATATCCGTTTGTTTTAAGTAATCTTTAATGTTTACTCTGCCAGTCATTATTACATGTTCTTTTAATCCAAGTTGCTGAATTAAATCACGACATTCTTGGGCATACTCTGGTTCTTCTGTATCAGGACCTAATAAGTAGAAGATAAACGGAATATCTTTTTCTAATAATAATTTAGCTGCATAAATCATTGTTTTTACGTCTTTAATTGGCACAACTCGTATAATAGCAGAAATAATGAGTTTATCTGAATTATGTTTTGGCTTACGTAGCCCTTTATAATCAGATAAAGTAACACCATTTGGAACAATTTTTAGTTTATGGGCCGGAGCTCCTAGTTCTTTTTGATATGTACTATTCCGTCCGAATAATGTAATCACATCAGCAGCTTGTTCATATGCTTGGTGAGATAAATGATGGAAGAAAGAAACCCATCTTTTTTTGTATTCGATTGGTATCCAAGTTGATTGGAGTATTTCCTCTTCACGTTCCCGAGAATAAATACCATGCTCTGTTAGAATAAATGGTATGTCAGATTTGGCACTAATTGCAGCTCCAAGAAGCCCACCATAGCCTGTAGATACAGAATGGATAAGATCTAATTCAGGAAAATCAATTTGTAAAATTTGAATGATTGGTGTGAACATAGATCTCCACATCCAAAAGTAATTTAAGAAAGAACCACTACTTTCTTCATACAAATAGCTTTCTTTCACTATTTCATAAAATTCACGACTTTCGAAGAAGGAATGTAGTGTTCCTAGCTTTTGCTTGTTCCCTAATATTTGTAATGCTTCTGTGTCGTTAGCTTGGAATGTAAACCATTTTTGAAGTGTTTGTACTTCATCAGTCGTTAAATTGGTTTTTATATGGTTTGAGTCACTTTCTGATTGTAAGGGAATCATAATGATATCTTTTACATTGTTAGGAATTTCATATTGATATTCCTCTTCTGTTTTTATTTGCGGTACGATCGCAAAGATGGTGAATTCATGTTCTTTAAATTGTTGGATAATCATTTGTACCCAACTTGCTACTCCGCCACTGACAAAAGGATAACTTCCTTCAACGACTAAACCTATTCTCATCTGCTATACCCCTTTAATTGGAATTGTAGCGTTAGCTTGTTTTAATATAACGCTATAAATTTGTGAATCTAGCTTTGTAACTGTGCCGTATGGGAATGAACCGGTTTTTAATTTTTTCCCTTCTTCCACACGTATAATCGTTGCAGTGTGGTTTGGTAATCCTTTATATGCAATGTGAACAGCATCATCTTCATAAGAAACAGCTAAATCACCGGTTTGATAAATTTTCATGGAAGCAGTTGCTTCACTTTGTGTCATACTTTTTATATAAGGATATCTTTCTCGTATTTCTTTAATTGTCGTTTTATAAGCTTTAAATAATTCTTCCCACGTTAAATTACCCGAACGTTTTTCATCAAGGATATCATCTGGATGGACGAAATGTGAGATAACCCCTAAATTTGCAGTAACATCAGCTAAAATAAATTGTTCTTCATCTGAAATGGCATAGCCACTCGTAATACGTGGGAAGTGATAAATATTTTTGTTGTGCTCGTCTGGTCCAAATTCTTGAATTAAACTGCCGTTACTTTTACTTCCCACATATAGAGAAGCAACTGTTTCCATAGTTGGGACCGCGTCGTTTAATGCACTTAATCCAGTCGTATTTATAATATTGGATGGTGGTACATAGGTCTTCAGTTTTTCGTTTGGAAAGAAGTTATACACGAGTCTTTGTAAAGCATCTAAGGATCTCTCCATGTCCTCTTTTGAATTCCATGGAACATATTCAAGTGCTTTATCTACTGGGTCTGGTGGTAATAATAAAGGTTGATGGTTATAGCCATGAATACCGATTTCTCCACCGTGACTTAATAATTCTCTCCCAAATAATAAATAGGTATTTCTATTTTTACCTGTAAAATTTTCAAAGGGTGGCGTTACTTTATTTTGATATGTCCCAATTGCAACCCCTGTATATTTAATATCAAGCTCTTCAGAGATATCCTTCATATTTTTCCACCAATGTTTTTTATAAAATTCTTCAACAGAAATTTTTTCTGTTGTTAAGTTTTTTAGTTCTCCACTTGGAATTGGAGATGGGAAGTCATCGATATACATAATCTCCGCTCCAAGTTGTACTGTAGCGAAAGTCGGGAAAATAGTACCCAGTGATTGAACGAACATACCTCTACCTAATTTATCGTTCAATGCTGTTGTATTCCAATATAAGACTTTTCCTTCACCGTAGTCATTGGTCCAAAGGATGGGAGTATCTTCTGCAGTAATCCAAGTATTAGTTGTATTCTCATCTAGCGTAATATTCATTGAGCTATGAGTGAACAATGGAGAAGAACTTGAGAGATCAGGATAACCAGGGAATAAAACTTCTTCAAAGGTTAATCCCTTCACATCTTTGAAGCCTTCTTTTTTTGTAATACCAAATAATGTGTTCCAGGAAGAATCTGAATCAAGTCGGTTTGCGATAATAATTCTTCCGCCCATTTGTACAAAATTTTGAATATCGGCTTGTGGAAGTTGCGCCATTATTTCACCTGTAATAATAATTCCTGTATAGGGGGAGGGAGTAAGTCCCTTAATTTCATTAGCTGTAATATTTTTATAGTGTAGGTGTGCGTAATCCATTGCCTTTTTCGTATTAAATTCGACTTGTTGCCCTAATGTATTATCCGTTTTTAAAACGTATAATTGCATTTTTTGTCCATTTTGGGCTACATCTTTTGCTTTGAGTGTTTTAACAGTATCTGTTTCTTTAGTTTTAGGAACAGAAAACTTTTGATAGAAATTTTCTGTTCGATATATAAGGATGGATATAATTAAGAGAAATAAAATGATACTAACAATTCCGATATATATATTAATCCCCTTTTTCAATGTGTGCGCCTCCAAACTGCCTTACAAATAATTGATATTTACGCGGTAGTATATGAACTCTTTTTGCAGCTGCTAGATTATTGATTAAGTTATAGAGCTCGTCCCATAACTTTTGCTCATAATATATTTCAAGTAACCCAACGTAACCGTAATATGATTCAGGATAGAAATGAATAAGATTTAAAAATTGTTCTTCAGACTTTGCATATTGTTTTGTATGTAGAAACAGATTTCCAAGGTGGAAAGGATAAAGAGGTTCGGTAGGGAATAGTTCTACACTTTGTGTAATAAAATTCATAAATTCGGCGATTATTTTTTCCTTTTGCTGATTAGAAAGAAGACCACTGTCTACATATCTTAAATAGTTAGAAACCAATTCTTTTGCAATTTCATTTTGTGGATTTTGTAGGAATTGCTTATTTAAGTATTCGATCTGTTTTTCGTACCGTTCATTTAGTAAATTAATAGTAGTTGCTGCGTAATGTACAGTTTCAGGATCTTTATGGTGAATGGCTTCTTTCAATAAGCCTCCTTCATTGGAGATAGGGGAGGAGCTTAACTGTACAATGAGTTGTTTATGTAATTCAGGCTTATCTAGTTCTAATCCAGAAGAAAATGAAATTAGGTCCATATCTTGTTTTGCTGATGCCAAAATATCTTCATAATGATCAACTTGAAAGGAAACATACTCAGAGTATTGCTGTAACCACTCGGTCTTGGAGCGTCTTATATTCAGTAATAACATGATTGCTGATACAATAAGTCCGACAAGCGGGAAAAGGAGAGAGATAATCAAGCAAAACTCAATAATTCCTTTCTTATCTTCAGTAATCAAACCTTTCGTAAATCGAAATAAAAGAAAAACCAAAATAGCATAAATAAAGTAAAGAAGGAGTAAAATCATTAGAATACCACTCCTTTAGAAGAAAGAGCGTTTTGTATACGAGTTTTGACTGGTAATAAAAATTTTTCTTCAGTGCCAGGTAATAGAATCATAACTTTTTGTTCGGTCGTGCTATAACCGAATATATCAATATCACGCAAATGATCTTTTAAAATAGAATTTATCATTTCTAAGGAATCTTGTGGAACAGTAAATTCAAAATAGGAATATGGATAAGATAATGTTTCGTAACGTTTCTTTTCTATTTTTAGTAAATGTTCAAATTCATCTTCATAATAAATGCTCGTTTTAGGGAATGTACGATCCTCTTGACTTGATAGCCAAAGATTAGAAGCGTTTTGTAAACGATCACCCATCCAGCGTAAATACCATGTGAAAAGTTCGAATTGCTCAGAAGTTACTTTTGAAAATTCAATTTCGTCTAATATAATGACATATTGTACATCATCTTGGAATAGGACGGGACCAACTAAAAGTGGAGCGTCTTGAAAATCCTCTTCTGTACGGAAAAAAGGTCGATTATGTGCTAGAGCATTTTTGATGACTAGCGAAGCATTTTTAACAAAAATGGATTGAGGTAAGGTATTTTTACCAGTTTCTGCTCTTAATTTAATACGAAGTGATTGTTTATTGTTATCGACGTGATAGATACCAATTTTTTTTGCTCCGAAATACATTTTTAATACATTTATCCCCTCATCGAGTACAATTTCAGGATGTGTATGATTTAAAGCTTTAAACATATGATACATTTTAGATAAGTGATTATTTGATTCAAGTACACGAGAACGTAGTGTAATACGTGTTTCATCCAATTGTTTCACAACATATTTTAATTCTTTATTTTCGGCTTTTAGCTCATTATTTATCATATGTACATCTTCATACCGTTCCTTTTGTGCAGTACTCATTAGTCCACAACATAAACTAATAACAAGTAAGAAAATCCAATTAATCCAGTAATCTAATGAATAAAAGTACAGTAATATATCATCTTCCTTATATATACCGCTTACAAAAATATAAATCATTGCTTCTAGAAAGGTGAAAAGGGCGATAGATATGCCATACCGGCTAGAAATAATTAATGTAATAAATAAGAGTAAGAAGTATTCATACGTTGGTGTTAGAAAATCAGTTAGTATTGAGAGAAAAAATAGAGCAATAAAGAGAATCGTAGGTTCAATCATTTTTTGTAATAAATTAGATTGTCTATAGTGCATAAAAAATCCCTTCTTTCGTTTGCAAATTTAATTTTGAGGAATAGTACACTGAAATAAAATACATAATTTAAAAGAATTATTTTAAAATATATAAAGCCCAAATCATTTTATCAACAGAGATGTAGTAAATTCAAGTGAAATAAATTCTAATTTTTGTTAATGTATTGTATTTATTGGGATTTTTATTAAATATCGAGCTTGAAAAAATGTAAAATGTTATTGTATTACTATACTTGTATTAATATTTAAAATGATAAAAAATTACAGTTTTATAGGGGGGGAATATTATTATGGAGTGGAAACGTTCCATATGCTTTTTAGCTATATTTTCTTTTATTTTTTCCTCAAGTACATCCACCCAAGCAAATGTCGTGGAACCAGTTTTAAAAAATGTACGAAGTTATAAAATCTATTATGGTGAAGCAAATGAGCAAGTAATTGAGGGACTTTCAAAGTATGACATGGTCATTATAGAGCCATATGCATTTTCGAAAGAGCAAGTTCAGCAATTAAAAAAATCAGGAACAGTAGTCCTTGGGTATGTTAGTGTTTTAGAATTAGAATCGTGGCATAAATCGCAAGTAGTTGAATCAGACTATTATTATCGAGACGGTAAGAAAATGAAGATTGAGCAGTGGGATACATATATTATGAATTTAGCTGATGAACATTACCGACGGATTGTTGTAAATAAGGTGAAACAGCAAATTATTGGAAAAGGAATAGACGGTGTGTTTTTAGATACCGCTGGTGATATTGACGACTATTTTTATGATCAGCCAGTTACACAAGGGAAATTTCGCGAAGCATATGTAAATTTATTAAAAGAAATAAAAGGTGTTAATTCTGATTTGCTTCTTATACAGAATTGGGGATTTGACACAATCAAAAATACATCCTTGAATTTTATACATGGTGTATTGTGGGAGGACTTCAATAAACAAGTTATTACGAAAGATGAATGGAGTCAAAATTGGATGCACTATTTTAAACAACAAAGTAATAAGATTGTAACGTTTACCGTTACTCCAAATACCGTATCTAAAAAATATAGTTCTATAAATGGATTTATTCCTACAATTAATCCGAATGATATTTATGATAAATAGCAATTATTAGGGATGAGAAACTATCAATATTGAATATGAAAGTTTAGGTCAGTATACGATTATCTTATAAAGATGAATGTATTACTGACTAGCTCATTTTATAATATTCCATGTTAGAAATTAGTAGAATAAGATAGAAAAAGTGCATTATCCTATTAACTTTTATAGAAATAAAAAACGTAATATTTAAAATAACATCAATACTTGTGTCATGGTTAGAGTACGTTTATAATCAAGGAATCCTATTAATGTTCTGATAGGGTTATTTATGATTGAAAGCGTTTTAAATTTGGTGTTCTTCAAGATAGGAAGTCTGACCTATTTGGATTAAAAATTATGTATGTAGTTTTAAATAGGAAGAAAAATAATAAAGTATTACTTTATATTGTGGGGAGGTTAAAAGTGTGAAAGGGAAAGACTTTCACACGAATACATATGGGTTACGTAGGATTATTACTTTCGGGTGCAGCTTTATTTTTAAATAGTCTCGTTATATTAGGAAAAGCAGAGATGAAAAGTGCAGGTGTTTTTAATTTATTTGTGGGTGCACTACAAATTATTATTCCGTTCTATTTAATCATGATTTCTGATCAAAGTAATTGGACGGTATATTCATATGCAGCTACTTTCTTATTCGGATTAACCTATTTATATGTAGGTGTTACTTTTATAAAAGGAATGGATAGTAGCGGTTTAGGTTGGTTCTGCATTTGGGTAGCAATTATTGCTTTATTCTATATGGTTGTTTCATTTGTTCAATTCCACGATGTTGTGAATGCGTTAACGTGGTTTATGTGGGCATTACTTTGGTATTTATTCTTTGTATTAAATACACAAAAAAAGAACATCAATCAATATCTTGGAAGGATTGCCTTCGTACAATCATGGGTAACATTGACGTTACCTTCACTCTTTTATTTTATGGGAGTATGGGGAGAGGGATTCGTATATGAATTATGGGTTTATGTATCTGTAATTTCTATTTTATACTTCTGTTATTGTATTTATAAATATCGAGTACGTTAATATATTTTTTGTAGAAAAGCATGGAATCGTTAAACGAATTCCATGCTTTTTATATGTTAGCATTTATAATAGAGAGGTAGTATTTTACAATTTTCTAAAATGGGGATGATAAAGTTGAAAAAAGTATTGGTGCTAGGGGGAACTAGATTTTTTGGTAAACATTTAGTAGAAACACTTTTGCAAGATGGGCACGATGTAACGATTGCGACGAGAGGAATTACGGAAGATTTTTTTGGGAGTAGAGTAAAAAGACTTATTGTAGATAGAGAAGATGAAAAACAACTAACAGAGCGTCTAACAGATAAAAGTTATGATATTGTATACGATAATTTATGCTATAGCTCGAATGCAGCGAAGATAATATGTGAAGTGTTACGAGGGAAAACGAAGAAGTATGTTATGACATCTTCAATGGCTGTCTATGAACCTGCACTAAGCTTATCAGAAGAAGACTTTAATCCGTACGAGTATGCAATTGCGTATGGAGATAGGAATGACTTCAATTATGGTGAAGGAAAGAGATTAGCCGAAGCCGTTGTATTTCAACAAGCAACATTCCCAGTTGTTGCAGCTCGTTTTCCGGTTGTTATTGGAGAAAACGATTATACGAAAAGGTTACAATTTTACGTTGAACATATTGTGAGAGAAGAACCTGTCGCAGTGAATGATCTAGATGGAAAATTGTCGTTTATACATGAAGAAGAAGCCGGGGAATTTTTAGCTTGGTGTGGGATGAAAGATATAGAAGGGCCAATTAATGCTTGTAGCAACGGGGTAGTTTCTACTCGGGAAATTATTCATTTTATAGAAGAAAATACGGGAATAAAATCACTCATTCAAGAAGTAGGAGATCATGTAGCACCTTATAATGAATTGACTAATTGTACATTACATAATGGAAAAGCTAATGAATTAGGATTCCCGTTCCGAGGGTTGAAAATAGAAATAGAAAAAGTATTACGTTATTACATACATGCAATGAAATGATCATAAATCCCCCGGTGGCAATCCGGGGGATTCTGGAGGATTTCGACAATACTAATTTTACATTACCAAACTTACCTTATACGCACGACTAATGTTTTTGTGATTGAATTGCTTGTAAATATTTTTCATTTACCCGGTCCCAGTTCACTGTATGCCACCAGTTGGTAACAAATTCTGGGCGACGATTTTGGTACTTTAAATAATAGGCATGTTCCCATACATCAATGACAAGTAATGGAATTTTGCCTTCTTGCAAAGGTGTATCTTGATTAGGTGTACTCATTACAGTAAGTTCTTCACCATCAAGGACAAGCCATCCATAACCACTTCCAAAACGGCTAATTGCTGCTTTAGACAGTTGATCTTTTAAGTTGTCAAAGGTATTGAAATAATAATCAATTACTTTTGCAACGTCTCCATTAGGCTCGCCGCCACCCCGTGGGCTCATTACTTCCCAAAAAAGACTATGACAATAATGTCCACCACCGTTATTTCTGACAGCTGTAACAATTTCCTTTGGTAAAGCTTCTAAATTACATAGTAACTCTTCTAAAGATTTATTATGTAATTCCGAATAGTTTTCTAATGCGGCATTCAAATTATTTACGTATGTCGCATGGTGCTTTCCATGATGAATAGAAAGTGTATTGCTATCGATATATGGCTCTAGTTCATCATAGTCATATGAAAGCTTTGGCAATTGAAATGAAGACATGACATTTCCTCCTTTCTCTCTAAAAGTTGGTCTAGGTAAAAATAATTTACCTGAGTAAAAAATACACCTATTTTTCATGAAAGTCAATAGTAATCTCTTAATTTTCTGAAAGATAGTACAATAAAAGTAACACTTCGACTTTCGTTTGTGACTCTTATTCTTTTTGCTTATACTGTAAAGTAATAACGTTTTGTTGAAATAGAAGGAGATCGCTTATGAGTAAAACGAAGCAATTAATAGAGGAAGCGAGTCATTTTATTACGATTTGCTATAAAGAGCTTAATAAAGAACAATTCATAGAAGAACGCATGAAAGAAATTCGAGTTGAAATAGAGAAGACGGGGACGTATGAACATACATTTGAAGAACTTGTTCACGGATCGCGAATGGCATGGCGCAATAGTAATCGATGTATCGGAAGACTATTTTGGAGTAAGATGCACATATTAGATGCACGTGAAGTAAATGATGAGGAAGGTGTATATAATGCATTAATTCATCATATTCAATATGCAACGAACGACGGAAAAGTGAAACCGACCATTACAATTTTTAAGCAATATCAAGGTGAAGAAAATAATATACGAATTTATAATCACCAATTGATTCGGTATGCAGGATATAAAACAGAAATGGGAGTGATTGGTGACTCTCATTCCGCTGTGTTTACAGATTTTTGTCAAGAACTTGGCTGGCAAGGAGAAGGTACGAATTTCGATGTATTGCCACTTGTGTTTTCTATAGATGGAAAAGCGCCGATATATAAAGAAATTCCGAAAGAAGAAGTAAAAGAGGTGCCAATTGAACACCCAGAATACCCAATTTCGTCACTTGGAGTAAAATGGTACGGGGTTCCAATGATTTCAGATATGCGCTTAGAAATTGGCGGTATTTCCTATACAGCAGCTCCGTTTAATGGATGGTATATGGGAACAGAGATTGGGGCACGTAACTTAGCGGATCATGATCGCTATAATTTACTTCCAGCAGTTGCGGAAATGATGGATTTGGATACATCAAGAAACGGTACGTTATGGAAAGATAAGGCATTAGTTGAATTAAACGTGGCTGTTTTACATTCCTTTAAAAAACAAGGAGTCAGTATTGTTGACCATCATACTGCGGCGCAACAATTTCAGCAATTTGAGAAGCAAGAAGCTGCTTCCGGTCGTGTTGTAACGGGCAATTGGGTGTGGCTCATTCCGCCATTATCTCCAGCTACCACTCATATTTATCATAAACCGTATCCGAATGAAATTTTGAAGCCGAATTTTTTTCATAAATAGTTTGTAGTATAGGGCATTTTCTGTAAAAATATAATTTTTTTTAACTACTGTTACGTAGCAAATGGAAGCCTTTACCCTCGGTTATTTTTGGAAGGAGCTTTTTGAACCAAGGAGTTCCTTATGTTATAATCAAATTTCTGTTTCGAAGACCTTATAGAAATATAAGGTCTTTTATTTTGCTTTTTTATGTAAGAGGAATAGAAATTTTCTTTTAAATAAGGGATTTAGCATATTTTTAGGGACAACATAAGTGTGTAGTAAATAGATAAATTATTATGCTTATATAATCATTGTGTTTTGGGTGTAAACAATAAAACATAATAAAGTTGTTTTTTTAGATTGCTGAGGAAGGAGGAAGTGTAAATGAGGATGAAGAGTCGAAAAACGGATTGGCCTGTATTTCTTATTAGTGGTGGTTCGCTTTTATTATTTGTAATTGCGGTTTTTTTAAATAAAAATTATGTAGAGGGAGTCATTAATAGCAGTTTTGCAGCTTCAATTAAATATTTTGGTGCCTTCTGGCAAGTTTTATTAATTGGTACATTTATTGTTGCAATGTGTATGGCGTTCTCAAAATATGGAAGAGTTAAACTTGGGGGATTAGAAAAACCTGAGATTAGTACGGCAAAGTGGCTTGCTATTATTATGTCGACATTACTTGCCGGAGGTGGCGTTTTTTGGGCAGCTGCAGAGCCAATGTACCACTTGATGACGGTGCCGCCGATACATGAAGGTATATCTGCTGGAACGAAAGAAGCAGTAATGCCTGCTTTAGCACAAAGTTATATGCACTGGGGTTTCCTGGCGTGGACGATTTTAGGTACAATCAGTGCGGTAGTTATGATGTATGGGCATTATCATAAAGGTATGCCGTTAAAACCTCGAACGCTTTTATATCCTATTTTTGGTGAGAAATTGCGAAAGAGTTTGCTTGGAACAATGATTGATGCATTTGCCATTATTGCGGTAGCTGCAGGGACGATTGGACCAATCGGATTTTTAGGCTTACAAGCAAGTTATGGCCTACAAGCATTGTTTAATATTCCTGATGTTTTTACTACTCAATTAGCAATTATTATTTGTGTAGTTGCGGTTTCTACTATATCTGCAGTAACAGGAATTAATAAAGGGATTCAAATTATAAGCGATTTAAATGTTAAATTAGCGATTTTATTAATGGTATTTGTATTATTATGTGGACCAGGTGGATTTATTATTGATTCGTTTGTATCTTCGTTTGGATTTTATATAAATGAATTTATTCCAATGAGCACATACCGCGGTGATACAGGTTGGTTAGGATCGTGGACAATCTTTTTCTGGGGATGGTTTATTGGATATGGACCGATGATGGCAATTTTAGTGAGCCGCATTTCAAGAGGAAGAACAATTCGAGAAATCATCGTTGCAATTGGAATTATTGCACCTATTATTACAACGTTTTGATTTACTATACTAGGGGGATCAGGTGTGTTTTATGAGTTAATGAATCCTGGTTCTATATCGACCGCATTAAGTGCATCTGGTATGCCAGCTGCTATGATTGCAATTACAGAGCAACTGCCGCTCTCTCATATTATTGGACCGGCATTTCTTTTATTAACAATTTTATTTGTAGTGACAACAGGAGATTCAATGGCTTATTCGATTTCGATGGCAGTGACTGGAGACGGGGATCCTAGAATTAGCTTACGAATTTTTTGGTCGCTTATTATGGGAGCAGTTGCGGCAATTCTTTTATACATGGGTGAGGGAAGTATTAATGCATTGCAATCATTCATCGTAGTAACAGCTGTCCCAGTATCTGTTCTGTTGTTCCCAATGCTATGGCTAGCCCCTAAAGTGGCAGGGGAACTAGCATTAAAACAAGGTATTGTAAAAGAAGAAGAGCAAACTTCTTTCTTGTTCCAAAAAGCTAGTAGATCAAAATAAATAATTGTATATTTTATATCAAAAGAGGAAGCATTTCATTAGAGATGCTTCCTCTTTGCTATTTATATAACTATCTTTCTTGAAGGAAGATCGTACACTGTGTAGTTTCAATCTATTCTAATACTTTATCCTTCGTCTCTGGGACAAATAATAGCATTGTAACTAAACCGATTGGATAGATAATGAAGATAAGAGATAATGCTCCCATTACATTACCACCTGCAGCAAGTAATCCGATAATAACAGGTCCAAAGCCAGCTAAACCACGTCCAGTACCGAAAATAAAGTTTTCTGCTGTAGAACGAGCTTCAGCGGGATAGTTTTCAGCTAAAATTGCTCCGAATCCTCCCATCATGCCATTTGCAAAGAATCCAAGCAATGCACTTCCCCATAGCAATAATGTTGAATCTGTGAATAAGAAGAAGTAAATGAGACAGTATATAGTACCACCAACATAATAGATTGTAAAAGTTTTACGGCGACCAATTTTATCGGCTAGAATACCAAAAGTTGCAATTCCAATGAGCATGCCAATCGTAGAGATGAACATCCAACCGCTCGCTTTTGCTAATGTGTAGTTATATTTATTCGCCAAAATAGTTGGCATCCATGTAAAGATTCCATAGTATCCGAAGTTCTGGATGAATGACATAATAATAAGACCAATTGTTGTTAGCGTTACTTTTTTATTTGCAAATAGCTTTCGAAGTGGGAACTTTTTCATTTGCTTTAATTGCTCTGCCTCAGTAGTTGTTAAATTACCTTCAGCTTCTTTTTGTAACAATTCTTTTTTGTATCGTTGTTTTTGTTCCCATATTTTCGGTTCACTTAAACTTTTTCGGACATAGACAGCTAGTAGTGCGGGAATGAGTCCAAATAAGAAAACGGCTCTCCATCCAAAGTGTGGAACGATAAATGCTGGTAGGAGTGAAGCGACTAGTACGCCGAATTGCCATCCAAGTGCCACAACAGATGTTGCCTTTGCGCGCATTTCTTTCGACCATGTTTCAGTTACGATGGCCATCCCAATTCCGAATTCACCACCAACTCCCATTCCTACTAAAAAGCGAAGAATTAATAATTGCCAATAATCTGTTGCGAAATAAATAAGTGCTGTCGCGAGTGAAAATAGTAAGATTGTGAAGGCCATCGTACGGATACGCCCAAATAAGTCAGCAATAAATCCAAATAAATAAGACCCAATTAGCATTCCTATTGTAGTAGCTAAAGTTAAGTTCCCACCTTCAACAGGGCTTAAATGAAATTCTTTTAAAATGTAGACGAGTACGAAAGATAAGAGCAACATATCTAAGCCTTCTGCTGCATATCCTAGCGCAGACCCAAATAATGTTTTATATCTTTTCCCTTTCGTCTCCTCTGTTGTTGATTGTACATCAGTAGTGACGTTCATCATTATTCCTCCTTATTTTCTTCTACAGTCGCTATGGAAGAATAACAAAAGGCCTTCTCACCTGATATGATGAGAAGGCCAAAAAAGCATACGTATTCCTAGAAAAGAACATACGTATATTGTATTCCGACTTCCTTCTCAACCTCACGGGGTTGGGTTAAAGGACTGTATTATATTACTTTATTTTTAGCACTCTTCTATTAGATTGTCAAATAAAGAGGGAATTGTTATGTGTAAAATATTGCAAAAGGTATTTCATTCTTCTTGACGCCCACTTCACTATTTTCCGATAATAAAACTAACTACTATAAAAAGGAATGAATCACAGATGCTAAATTTAGTACTTATGATGATTGAACGCGTCGGACTTATTGTTATTTTAGGATTTTTACTTTCGCATATTAAAACATTTAGGCGCCTCCTTCATAAGCAAGATGGTTATGTAGATAAGCTTAAGCTTATTTGTATTTTTTCGGTGTTTACAATTGTAAGCAATTACACTGGGATTGAAATAGCGGGTAATACGATTATGAATGAAAATTGGCTACAGGGTGTTTCTTCATCGAGCACAATCGCGAATACACGTATTATGGGTGTTGGAATTAGTGGATTGCTTGGCGGACCTATCGTTGGAATTGGAGTAGGATCGATTGCTGGTATTCACCGTTATATGCTTGGCGGGACGACTGCACTAAGTTGTGCAATCTCTTCAATTTTAGCGGGGGTTATAACAGGTTATATTGGATACATTTTCAAAAAGTATAATCGTACAATTACGCCTAAATTTTCAGCGGTTTTAAGTGTGTTTATCGTTTCTTTAGAAATGATTATGATCTTATTGATTGTAGAGGATGGAATGAGTATTGTGAAGACAATTGCGATACCAATGATCCTTGTAAATAGCTTTGGAAGTTTTATTTTACTTTCTATGATACAAGCTATTTTGCGCCAGGAAGAGAATGCAAAGGCACTTCAGACTCATAAGGTATTACGTATTGCAGATAAAACGTTACCGTATTTTCGCCAAGGGTTAACAGAAGAATCGTGTAAGCATGTGGCACAAATTATTCACCGCTTTACAGGAACTGATGCGGTATCCTTAACAGATACAGAGAAAATATTAGCTCATGTTGGATTAGCATCAGATCACCATATTCCTTCACATAGTTTAATAACTGGTTTGTCGAAAGAAGTGTTACACACAGGAAAAATAATGAAAGCAAAATCACATGAGGTCATTAATTGTCAACATGAAGGATGCCCTTTGCAAGCGGCGATTGTTATTCCACTAACTTCACATGGAAATACGATAGGGACATTAAAACTGTATTTCAAAAATCCTAACCAGTTAAGTCGTGTGGAAGAGGAATTAGCAGAAGGGTTAGCAAAAATATTCTCTACACAACTTGAATTAGGGGAAGCTGAGTTGCAAAGTAAATTATTGCAAGATGCGGAAATAAAGGCATTACAAGCACAAATTAACCCACACTTTTTATTTAATGCGATTAATACAGTATCAGCTTTATGCCGAACAGATGTAGAAAAAGCAAGGAAGTTATTATTACAGCTTAGTGTGTATTTCCGTTGTAATTTACAAGGGGCACGTCAGTTATTGATTCCACTAGAACAAGAATTAAACCATGTACAAGCATACTTATCGCTAGAACAAGCAAGGTTTCCAAATAAGTATGAAGTAAAGGTGTATATTGAGGATGAGCTAAAGACAACTTTAGTACCACCATTTGTTCTTCAACTATTGGTTGAAAATGCGTTGCGACACGCCTTTCCGAAGAAGCAACCAGTATGCGAAGTGGAAGTGCATGTTTTTGAAAAAGAGGGTATGGTTCATTTTGAAGTAAAAGATAATGGGCAGGGAATTGAGGAAGAACGTTTAGAACAATTAGGAAAGATGGTAGTTTCGTCAAAGAAAGGGACTGGAACAGCTTTATATAATATTAATGAACGTCTTATTGGGTTATTTGGGAAAGAAACGATGCTTCATATTGAAAGTGAATTAAATGAGGGGACAGAGGTTACTTTTGTTATTCCGAAAAAAGTAGGGGAGGAAGAGCAGATTGTTAAAAGTACTAGTAGTTGATGATGAAATGTTAGCACGTGATGAACTAAAGTATTTATTAGAGAGAACGAAGGAAGTTGAGATAATTGGTGAGGCTGATTGTGTAGAGGACGCATTAGAAGAGTTAATGAAAAACAAACCAGATATTGTTTTCCTAGACATTCAGTTATCTGATGATAACGGATTTGAAATCGCGAATATATTAAAGAAGATGAAAAATCCACCTGCCATTGTATTTGCGACTGCCTATGATCAATACGCGTTGCAAGCATTTGAAGTAGATGCGTTAGACTATATTTTAAAGCCATTTGATGAAGAACGTATTGTACAAACATTAAAGAAGTATAAAAAACAAAAGCAGTCGCAAATAGAAACGAAGCAAGAAATAAAAGGGGCAGATGTAACGGCAGATATGCATAAATTAGCATTACCAATTGAAGAATCAATCGTACTTGTGAATATTGAAGATATTATATATGTAGGACTTGTGGATGGAAAAGTAACAGTAAAAACAATGAGGGACACATATATAACACACGATACACTTGTGATTTTGGAAAAGAAGTTGCCACAAGCAAGTTTTATGCGTGTTCATCGTAGTTTTATTGCAAATATTAATCACATTACTGAAATTCAGCCATGGTTCAATTCTACTTATAATTTAATTATGAAAGAAGGATCAAAAGTACCTGTTAGTCGTACATATGCAAAAGAACTCAAGAAGCTGCTTCGTATTTAAGAAGCAGCTTTTGTATTTCATCCTTTTATATTTGTAACTGATTCTGTATATTTGACGTTCTGTTATGTAAACGCTTACTAAGGCGGTTATATCCTATACAATAAAGGTACCAAATCGAAAGAGGTGGCAAAAATGAGTACGAAAAAAGTATATAGTTTCTTATCACAAGCCTTCATATTCTCAGCTATTATGTTAATTTCTAATATTATTGCAACACATTTACCAATTCCGATGCCTTCATCGGTAATCGGGTTAGTCATTTTATTTAGTCTATTATGTTTAAAGGTTATTAAATTGGAACAAGTTGAATCACTTGGAACAGCTTTAACAGGTATTATCGGATTCCTTTTCGTCCCATCAGGTATTTCGGTTATTAATTCTCTTGGTGTAATGGGACAATATTTTGTACAAATTTTAACTGTAATTGTTGTTGCAACAGTTATTTTACTCGCTGTAACAGGATTATTTGCACAATTTATTTTAGGAAAAGATAAAAAAGAAACAGAAGATACAAAAGAATTGAAAGTAGTAAATAAAGGACGCAAGCACGGAAAAGTTGCGTAACCATTTTAGTATATATTGTTAGGAGGGAATGAACATGGCAAGCACAATGACTCCATATTTCGGAATCGTCGTTTCATTAATCGCATACGGAATCGGAACATTATTATTCAAGCATTCAAAAGGGTTCTTCTTATTCACACCATTATTCGTAGCGATGGTATTAGGGATTGTCTTTTTAAAAGTAGGTAACTTTACTTTCGAAGAATATAATACTGGTGGAAAAATGATTAGCTTTTTCTTAGAGCCAGCAACAATCGCGTTTGCAATTCCATTATATAAACAAGTGGATAAGTTGAAAAAATATTGGTGGCAAATTTTATCAGCTATCGTGGTTGGATCTATTTGTTCAGTAATTGTCGTGTTCATTGTTGCAAAAGCAATTGGCCTAGATACAGCAGTAATGAATTCAATGTTACCACAAGCGGCAACAACAGCAATTGCATTACCAATCTCTGAAAGTATTGGTGGTATACCAGCAATTACATCATTTGCAGTAATCTTTAACGCAGTCATCGTATACGCATTAGGAGCGTTATTCTTAAAAACATTTAGAGTGAAACATCCAATTGCAAAAGGTTTAGCACTTGGAACAGCAGGTCATGCATTAGGAGTGGCAGTAGGAATTGAAATGGGTGAAGTAGAGGCAGCTATGGCAAGTATTGCTGTAACAGTAGTTGGAGTTGTAACGGTAGTTGTCATACCGATGTTCATGCCATTCATTGGATAGTAAAACTTACTTAAAAAATGAGAAAAGCAAGCTATTTGTAGGACAGATTTCTACTGATAGCTTGCTTTTTATGTTACAGTAGTGGTAAGACCTATTGTGACAAAATGTAAGTTTCCTTAAATCTTCATTAATACTGTGTAGAATGCGTTTTGAATTAGGTCATTGTATTGTAAAATAAGAAGTAAGCTACTATAGATCTGCTAAGGTAGGCGTATAATGAGCTTATAAAAATCTTAATATGAATGAATAATTAAAAGTAGAAAAGAGAGAAAAATCTACTTATTAACGTTTTACTTTATAGGACAGGAGAGAGTACTCGTCGATTATGCAAATAAAAAACCTGTTTCAAAGCAAAGGATTTCAGAGGTTACTCGTATTAGTAATACTTGCTCTCGTGTTATACGGGCTGCAAAGTATGTTGAATTTAATTTTAATTACGTTTATTCTTACGTATTTAATGGATCGATTCCAAAAGTTTATTTCCCGCAAATTAGATCATTTCATGCCCATTAATCGAAAACTCATTATAGCATTTCTATATGTCATGTTAATTGGTGGAATTGCTATTACGCTATTTAAATATTTACCAGTATTAACGATACAAATTTCACAATTGATTTATCAATTTAACGTATTTTTAAGAAACCCACCGGACAGTGAATTAATTAAGTATGCAGTTAATGCTGTTAATCATATGGAACTTTCGAAGTATGTAGGGCAAGGCGTTGACATTTTGTATAAATCGATTACGAATGTTGGGAAATTTGGCCTTCAAGTGTTACTTTCTTTAATTTTAAGTTTATTTTTCTTATTGGAGAAAGCTCGTATCGTTGCTTTTACTGCAAAATTTAAAGAGAGCAGACTTGCAATTTTCTATACTGAAATCGAGTACTTCGGTAAGAAATTTGCACGTTCATTCGGAAAAGTAATTGAGGCACAATTTTTAATTGCAGTTGTTAACTGCGTTTTATCCGTTATTGCATTATGGATATTAGGATTCCCACAATTATTAGGTTTAGCGTTAATGATCTTCTTACTTGGTTTAATTCCAGTAGCTGGGGTTATCATTTCGTTATTCCCGCTTTGTATGATTGCTTACAATATCGGCGGTATTATGTACGTTGTTTATATTTTAGTTATCGTAACAGTCATTCATGCGCTTGAAAGTTACGTGTTAAATCCGAAGTTTATGTCGCAAAAAACAAACTTACCAATTTTCTATACGTTTATGGTATTAATCTTCTCGGAACACTTCTTAGGTGTATGGGGATTAATTATCGGTATTCCAATCTTCATTTTCTTATTAGATGTCTTAGATGTGACAAGTGATGAAATGGAGAAGGACGCTGGGAAAAAATAAAGTGAAGTAAGAAATGAACTGTACCCTATAAAGTGGATAATTTAACAAAAGAATTCTCCTTTGTATTTCATTAAAAATAATTTTGCTCATTTCCTGTATCTCACTTTTATCATCGTTTCCATTATTAATGAGGAATGAGCGTGAAAATGCACCAAAACCCCAAATCATAGACTTTTTTAGTGTCCATGATTTGGGGTTTTATTTATTATTAACGTAAAGACAATTTAATTAATAATTATATATATTTATATATAATTAAATAAATATATTTTGTGATCTTAAAACCCTTCTGGAAATGCCCTTGCCGCAAATTTAAATGAACCAACACCGCCATCATCAGTATATGCAGAGATGGTATATTTTCCACTTGATACCCAATCTGACCAACTAGTACTAAAGTAAAGAGTTTTTTGCGCCCCTGGACTTATACTTTCTTGATAAAGCGTATGGCCTGCTGAATTTATAAGTTTATAGCGTAAAGTACTTGGCCCTGTGTTTTGAATCCAAAATTTAAGGTCATCGCCAGATTTATTCCAAAAATAACCGGACCCAGAGCCATGATCAAAGGAGACTGTTTGACTCCCTAGTAATATTGATGATGAATACATGATGATTGAATCATCGCCATTTCCTAGCTGAATTTCTGTTACTTCAGGAGTTTTATTCATGTGCGTTTCTGGTACTGATGCTGCAGCTGTCCCTGTTCCAATTAAAGATAAAGCGATTGCTGGTAATACTAGTAACTTTTTCATTTCACAAATTCTCCTTTTAAAGTAAATTAATACACTTTATGATTTTATTTTCAACAAATGTATTTGCAATTCCATATTATTAGAATTAGATTTTAAGGCAAATATATAAATATTTATTTTGCTACTAATAAATAATACTTTTCATTTTCAAGATTCCTTAAAACCTCGTAAATAAAGTCAAACTTTAATCATTGGAGGTTTTACTGTCCGTTACAAAGGGGACAGATTAAAAAAGCATCGATGTTCGATGCTTTTTCTTTTATAACATGATGTTTCTTATGCCATACTGTAAGGAGAAGATAGAATAGGGGTGAAAGAATGGTTGTAAATGAAAAGGTAGAATTAGCTACATTTGCTGGAGGGTGCTTCTGGTGTATGGTTTCGCCATTTGAAGAGATGGAAGGAATTATAAAGGTTGTTTCTGGCTATACAGGTGGTCATAAAGAGAATCCAACATATAAAGAAGTATGTTCAGAAACGACGGGACATTATGAGGCAGTACAAATTACATTTGATGCAAATAAAATACCGTATGAGGAGTTATTAAATATATATTGGAGACAAATTGATCCGACTGATGTAGGCGGGCAATTCCACGATCGCGGACAGTCTTACGAAACAGTGATTTTTTATCATAATGAAGAACAACATAAAAAAGCAGAGGCTTCAAAAGAAGAGCTTGCAAGGAGTGGGCGCTTTTCAAAGCCGATTGCGACAAAAATATTGCCAGCTGCTACGTTTTATCCCGCAGAGGAATATCACCAAGGATATCATAAGAAAAATGAATTCCGCTACGAGTTATACCGTAAGGGCTCAGGGCGAGATGCGTTTATTAAGCAACATTGGCCAAAGGATAATGCTCATTTAAAGGAAAAACTCAGTGAGATGCAATTTTATGTAACACAGGAAAATGGTACAGAACCACCATTTCGAAATGAGTATTGGAATCATAAAGAAGAAGGTCTTTATGTAGATATCGTTTCAGGTGAACCTTTGTTTACTTCTCTAGATAAATTTGATAGTGGATGTGGATGGCCTAGTTTTACGAAGCCAGTTATGTCAGCTAGTGTGAAGGAAAAAATGGATGTGAGTCATAATATGACGCGTACAGAAGTGAGAAGTAAGGAAGGAGATTCACATCTCGGCCACGTATTTCCAGATGGTCCAGGACCAAATGGACTTCGCTATTGTATAAATTCAGCAGCTCTTCGATTTATTCCAACAGAGGAATTAGAAAAAGAAGGCTATGGTGATTTCCTAATCTTGTTTGGAAATAAAAAATAACCTCGCAGTTAGCGAGGTTATTTTTTTGTTACTTTACTTTTTTCTTTTTAAACTTGCTTAATACTTCATAAACGATTGGAACAATAAGAAGTGTTAATAATGTTGAACTTGTTAATCCACCAATTACTGTTACACCAAGTCCTTTAGAAATTAAGCCGCTACCTTCAAATCCTAATGCGAGCGGGATAAGAGCACCGATTGTTGCAATTGCAGTCATTAAAATCGGGCGAAGGCGTGTTGCACCAGCTTCTAATAAAGCTTCACGTGTTGATAGACCTTCATTTTCTTTATGAATAACGCGGTCGATAAGCACGATTGCGTTTGTTACAACGATACCGATTAACATAAGGGCACCGATCATTGCAGAGACACTTAACGTTTCACCAGAGATTAATAAGGCAACAAGGGCTCCAATGATTGTAAATGGTAGCGAGAATAAAATTGCGAATGGTGCAAGAGCACCGCCAAATGTCACGACAAGAACGAAGTATACAATAGCAATCGCAGCTAACATCGCTAAGCCAAGTTGCTTGAATGATTCTTCAATATCTTTTGTAACGCCTCCCATAGAAACATCTACGCCAGAAGGAAGATCCATTTTATCTACTTCTTTTTGAACCGCGGCGGATGCTTTTGAAACGTCATCAGATGTTAGTTTTGCACTTACTTCCGCATAAACACGGCCATCGCGGTGTTTCACTGTATTCGAAGTTTCTCCTTCTTTTACAGTCATCACATCTTTTACAGCCACTTCACTACCAAGCGGCGTTGTAATTTTACGATTTGTTAAGTCATCGATTGTTTCATAATTTTGTTTTTCAGCTTCTACATATACATTGATATCTTTACCGTCTTTTTTAATTGTTGTCAGAACAGGGCGATCATGTTGATTAGAAAGTCCCATTCCAATTTGTGCAGCCGTTAGACCCATTTTACTTAGCTTTTCCTGATCTGCGACTAAAGTGTATTCTGCGTATGTTTTTGCAATACTAGAGTCTATATCTTTTAAGTCTTTGTTTTTCTTCATTATGTTTTGAATATCTTTTACGACAGGCTTAATGTCTTCTGAGCTATCTCCGTAAACGTATAACTTGATTTCGTTACTACCGCCACTTGCTCCGAAGTCTTGGTTTTTCCATTCGCCTTTTCCAGACATTTTCTGTAAATCTTTAACGACTTGTTCTTTCTCTTTTTCGAAGTTTTTCGTGTCGTTATCATATTGTACGAAGAACATTGCCTGATTTGATTGACCAGGACTCATTGGGTTTTCGCCACCTAATGAGAATTGAATTGTTTTGACGTCTTTATTATCTTGGAAGTGCTTCTCAGCTTTCGTTGCAATTTTTTCAACGTCTTCTAACGTTTGACCTGGTTCAGGGTTGTACGTTGCAATAATCATTTTTTCTTCTTCAGATGGTAAGAAACTTACACCGATAATTGGAACAAGTGCAAGACTACCAACTAATAGAAGGATAGCGATACTTGATGTAATAATTTTGTGATTTAAAGCCCATGTAAGTATGCGTTTATAAATATTTGCTAATTTACTTGGTTTTTCTTCATGATGTACTTCTTTTTCTCTCATGCTCTCTTTCTTAAATAAAGAGTGAGCTAGCATCGGTACGATTGTAACTGCTACTAGCAACGATGCTAATAAAGCGAAGACGATAGTTAAAGCGAATGGTAAGAACATTTCACCAATCATACCTTTTACTAGTCCAAGCGGTAAAAATACAGCAATTGTTACAATGGTAGAAGACATAATCGGAATAAACATTTCTTTTGTAGCTTCACGAATTAAATCTTTCCCGCGTAGTTTCTCTCCTGATAACGACATACGTCGGTAAATATTTTCGATAACAACAATGGAGTCATCCACAACGCGCCCGATAGCGACTGTCATTGCTCCAAGCGTCATAATGTTAAGTGTAATATCCATTTGCTTTATGACTAATACAGCAATTAATAAAGAAAGTGGTATGGAAACGACAGAGATTAATGTTGTTCGGATATTTCGTAGGAACAGCATAATAATAACAATCGCAAAAATAGCACCAAAAATGGCTTTGCTCAGCATTGTTTCTACTGATTTCTCAATAGGTGCACCTTGGTCGAATGTTGAAATAATCTCTAAGTCTTTATATTTTTTCTCAAGTTCTTTTACTTTATCTTTAACAGCATTTACAACATCAACTGTGTTCGCGTCAGCCGCTTTTACAATTTGAATTCCAATTGCTTCTTTTCCATTTGTTCGAGAAATAGATTCCGCTTTTCCGACTTCTTTAATATCAGCAATTTCGTCTAATGTAACTGTCGGAATCCCGTTGTTCATAGCGGCTGGATTCATTTGCGGCACTTGTGTACCAGCTCCGGCATTTTGACTACCTTGACCGCTTGCTGATGAAGGAACAGCAGGGATTTTTAATTCTTTTAATGCTTTCATTGTTGTAATATTTCCATCTACAACAACTGACTTTTCTGTGTCTTTAAATGTATATAAACCAAGTGGTAAAGATACGTCCGATCCTTTAATTACATTTTTTACAGTGTCTTCACTTAAACCTAATTCTTTCATCTTATCTTTTTTGAAGACAAGTTGTACTTCATCTACTTGTTGACCTGAAATTTGAACAGATGCGACCCCATCAAGTCCTTTTAATCCTGGAACAACATTTTTTTCTACATTTTCAGTTAAGGTAGCTAAAGATTCATTTTTACTTGCTACGCTTAATGAAATTACAGGAAAGGCATTGAAGTTCACACGTGAAACTTTCGGGTCCTTTACGCCTTCTGGCAGTTTCACATTTGCGAGAGCTTCTTTTATTTCTGTTTCAGCCTTTTCCATATTTTTATCAAAATCATATTCTACCTGAATGGAAGATGCATTTTGAAAAGATGATGAACTAACAACGTTTACACCACTTAAATTTTGCAGTTGCTCTTCCATCGGTTTTGAAACTTTATCAGCTACTTCTTCTGGTGTAGCACCAGGATAAACCGTGGTTACTGTTACAACAGGTGTTGTAATATCAGGAATTGTTTCCAGCTTCATATTCAGCCCAGAATAAATACCTGCAATGGTAACGATAATGGTTAGTAGCCAAACTGCGAACTTATTTTTTAACGAAAAATTAATAATTTTGTTCATGTTTGCGCTCCCTTTGTATTATATTGACCAACTGGTCAGTCTAATACATAATATAACTGACTGATTGGTCAGCCGTCAATGAAAAGGGATGGTATAATACATTCATAATAAGATGCGAGATTAAATTTAGGAGAGACATGATATGAAAGAAAAAGAGCGCTTAATTATAGAGATGGCTATGAAGTTATTTGCGACTAAGGGTGTAAATGCGACATCAGTGCAGGAAATTGTGACAGCTTGTGGCATATCTAAGGGAGCCTTTTATTTATACTTTAAATCAAAAGAGGAACTTTTATTAGCGACACTTCGATATTACTATGACAAGATTCAAAACAAAATGATGGATATTGAAAAAGAGTCGTTATTGCCACGTGAAAAATTTGCAAAACAATTGCATTGCCAGTTTAATGACATACAAAAGCATAAAGAATTTATTATTATGCATGCAAGGGAAAATGCGATTCCTTTTAATAAAGAAGTAGAAGAATTTATGATGCGGATGAAGTTAGAGTCTCACGCATTTTATCGGAATAGTTTACTGTCTATTTATGGTGATAAGGTTATGCCATATTTATTAGATTTAGTCATTATGGTAGAAGGCATATGCCGGGGATATTTAGAACTAATTATTTTACAAGCGCCAGAAATAGACTTATCTTACGTCTCGGCTTTTATTTTGAAAAGAGTGGATCATTTAGTAGATGGATTGGTAAAATCTTCAGAAGAACCTGTGTTACATGAAGAAAAGCTTGGAGAATTTCTTTGTAAATCAGAGCTTATTAAGGAGCAGGTTAAGGAACATTTTTTAAAAGAAATTATTGTGTTTAAACGTACTTTAGCGGATCAATTAGAAGATGAGGAATTGCTTGTTACATTAGATGTTTTGGAGGCAGAAATGAGGATGCAAAATCCAAGAATTCCGGTTATCCAAGGGATGTTGTTCAATTTAGAGGCATATCCAACTTTAAAAGAATTCCGTTTGAGGCTTATGGGCTATTACAATATAAAAAGGTAACAATGATAGTTTTCATTGTTACCTTTTTATTATTTAGGTCTTTCATCTGAATTCACTAGCTTAGAAGTATCGAAATTCCGTATTTCATTAGAGAAGTTAGTTAATCTTTGTTCGTAATCTCGTTTATTAGTAATCGGTTCAGTTGTAGCTAATTGTTTTACAATCCAATCATTTATATATCTGTAATAATGCGTTTGGTCAGACATATAATTAGAAAGATTATACGTAACTTCTTTTTGATCTTGGAAATCATAGAGTTTTACATTTTTTAGTTGTGCTAATTTAGTGTATACTTCTTTTTTAAATAACATATTTTCCTTTGTATGCTTTGAGTCGTTTTTATCCATAACTACGTGATATGTTACTGGATATGGCGCATAGAAAAATGTAAACTGTACTTCCGGGTTTTGTTTTACAAATTCAATAATATTAGAATCAAAAGATTTAAGCATTTGTTCATGATACCAACCATCGCTGATTGATTGATGAGGTGTTCCGTCAACAACCCTTTTAGCTATATCTACTGAGAAATTTGGCTCGTCATCTCCAAATTTGTATAGCCAGTGGGGATCCTGTGGAGACTTTGTTGGATCTAGTTTTAACTTCATATTCTGCAATGCTATTTTTCGAGAATACGGGCTAATTAAATATTGGATATCATTCAACTTATTTGTATCATACATGTAAGTTGGAAATGGTGAAGCACCTTCTGATACCCATTCAGGTTTTCCAGAGAATGAATATAAATTAAGCTCCCAAATAATATTTTTAACAGTTTTTGAATGCGTAGCTAACTGGGCTGTCATATTTTGTTCCCTAGCTGTTGAACCTGGAAGAGAGCCATTAAAGCTGGTAGTATGAAGTAATTTATTAGCGTCAGGTTCAAGGAAGTTTCTTCCCATAGAAGTTCCTACAAATAAGGTATCATAATCCATATGTTTAATAAGTCCAGGCATTTGATAGCGTTCAGTAGCATAAAAATAATCGTTCTTCTTAAATTTATATACATACAATGGGTCAAGCTTATAAACAATAGAGCAAACTATTCCAGATAAAATGAAAAGGAATATAATAAACCAACATATAAAACGTTTATACATATTTTTCACCTACGGTTATTAGAAATTAAAGTATAAGAATGAACTTACACGATTTAAATACATCAAAGAAAGTATAAACATGCTAGCTAATGCAAGAGCATAAATCGGTTTTGGACGGAAAGATTCTAATTTTTCTATAGAATTTTTTGTAAATAATACAATAGCGATTCCAATTGCTAGGTATAAAATAGTTTGGAAGTTAAAATGATCACCAGTCACTTGGAACGGGAATAAATTACAAATTGAATAAATTAAATTATCCATTATAGACACACCAGTTAATGTTTCTGGACGGAATTGAATAAGTGCTGTTTGGATGTGTAAGTAATTTACGTTGAACATGCGATTTAACATAGTTAATGCATCTTCTACAGAAGTAGCTCTGAAGAACACCCATGTTACATGTACAAATCCCATTGTTAAAATCCAAGCAATAAATTTAGGCATTTTTCCACCTAAGTTTTTAAATAATCGATGTATTACAATAGCTAATCCGTGTAAAACGCCCCAAATGACAAACGTCCATCCAGCGCCATGCCAAATTCCACTTATAAGAAAAATTGTAAATAAATTTAAATAAGTACGAATTTGCCCTTTTCGACTCCCACCCAATGGAATATATACATATTGGGTGAAAAATCGTCCTAATGTCATATGCCAACGTCTCCAAAAATCTTGAATACTTAAAGATTTATAAGGAGAGAAGAAGTTAATTGGTAGTATAATGTTGAATAACAACGCTGCACCTATTGCCATATCACAATATCCACTAAAATCAAAATACAGTTGTAATGTATACGCAAGTGATGAAACCCATGCATCGGTCGTAGATAGTTGATTTACATTGCTAAAGCCAAAATCAGCCCATTGTGCTAGTGAATCAGCAATTACTACTTTTTTAGTAAGACCAATTCCGAATATGTAAAGTCCTTTTGTAATGTTTTCAATATTCGGCCTTCTTTTAGATTCATCTTGAAATTGAGGGAGGACCTTACTATGATGGACAATGGGTCCTGCAATAAGTTGCGGGAAAAACGTTACGAACAAGCAAAAATCAATAAAATTAAACTTTGTTAATTCCCTCTTATAACAATCTACTAAAAAACCTATCTTTTGGAAGGTAATAAAACTAATGCCTAAAGGCAGTAATAACTTTAATAAAGGTACATCAGTTCCAAATAGGGTATTTATATTATCTAAGAAGAAATCAGAGTATTTAAAGTATCCCAGTAATGAGATGTTAAATACTAAACCAACTATTAAAAATACTTTTCGGGTTTTTTGATTGATTTTTTGTATAATTTGTTGGCCTATAAATGCGTTTGTAAATAATGAAACTCCTATTAGCAATAGGTATTTCACCTCAAAATATGCATAAAAGTAAAGGGACATACCTACTAAAAAAAGTTTCGCGAAATTTTTGTTAACTTTTTGCAATAGGAAATATCCAATTACTGCTATAGGCAAGAATAAAAGCATAAATTCAAAAGAATTAAAAAGCATAATATAGCCCCCAGCATTAATAAAATCTTACTCTATAAAAAACGTGACAACAGAGCAAGATGTTGTCACGCAAAGTATAGTATAGCATAAAATATGGATGAAAATCTTATATCTATTAATTTTTATTTTGAGACCATTCTTCTACATTCCAAACTTTTGTAATCCAATCTTCATAGAAGTCTGGTTCGTGACATACAAGGAGGATTGTTCCTTTATATGCTTTCATAGCCTTCTTAAGTTCTGCTTTTGCTGTCACATCAAGATGGTTTGTCGGCTCATCAAATAGTAGCCAGTTACTTTCTTCACCCATTAGTTTACATAAACGAACTTTTGCTTGTTCTCCACCACTTAATTGACTTAACGGGCGAGAAATATGTTCATTTTTTAATCCGCATTTTGCTAACATCGCACGAATTTGATGCTGGTCTAAGCCAGGGAATGTATTCCATACATCATCAATTGGTGTTATATTGTCAGCTTTAACCTCTTGCTCAAAGTATGCAGGCTCTAAGAAGTCCCCAAGGCTTGTTTTACCGCTTAGAGGTTTAATTTTACCTAAGATTGTTTTTAGTAACGTTGATTTACCAACACCATTACATCCAACGATAGCAATTTTTTCACCGCGTTCAATTGTCATTGATAGCTTTGGTAGTAGTGGATGTGTATATCCAATTTCTACATTTTCACCTTCAAAGACGAAGCGACTACTTGCACGACTTTCTTTAAATGAGAATTCAGGTTTAATTGCTGTTTCTGGGCGATCAATAAGTTCCATGCGATCAAGTTGTTTTTGACGACTCTTTGCACGACCTGTTGTTGAATAACGGGCTTTGTTCTTTGCAATGAAATCTTCTTGCTTTTTGATAAACTCGCGCTGTTTTTCATAAGCGTTTATATGTTGATTTTTATTGATTTCTGCTAGTTCTAGGAATTTTTCATATGTCGCTGTATAGCGTGTCATTTTTGTGAATTCTAGATGGAAAATAACATCAACACATTTGTTCATAAATTCCGTATCATGAGAAATTAATAAGAATGCATGTGGGTATTCTTTTAAATAATTTGTTAACCAATGAATATGTTCAACGTCTAAATAGTTAGTAGGTTCATCAAGTAATAACACTTCTGGTTGTTCAAGTAATAGCTTTGCAAGCAATACTTTTGTACGTTGTCCACCGCTTAGTGCTGAAACATCACGATCTAAACCAATTGCATCAATTCCAAGACCACGTGCAGCCTCTTCAATTTTCATATCTAGTAAATAGAAACCACCTGCTTCAAGTGCATCTTGTATTTCTGCCATTTGCTCAAGAAGTTCTTCTAGCTCTTCTGGTGTAGCAGTTCCCATTTTTTCTGTAACTTCATTTAAAGCTTTTTCCTTTTCGAATAACGGTAAAAATGCATCCGCTAGTACGTCACGAATTGTACGTCCAGGCGTTAAAACAGTATGCTGATCTAAGTAACCGTAATGTGTGCCCGGTGTCCATTCTACACGACCTTGGTCATGAATAAGCTGACCAGTAATGATATTCATGAATGTTGATTTACCAACACCGTTTGCACCAACTAATCCAACGTGCTCACCTGCTAGTAATCGCATAGATACATCTTTAAATAATGTACGATCGCCAAATGTATGTCCTAATTTTTCAACTGTTAATAAGCTCATAGTATCCTCCGTCCAACTTGAAATAGTACCTTGAATCATGATACTAAATTCTGTGATATAATGCTATTATTTCAAAAAGGTACATTATTCATTTTCCGGATTTTTATAGATGAAATACAGAAAATCGGATGGATTATTATGTTTTTATATGTATATTATTGGGTATTTTTTAATTTAAATGAACAAATGATAATTAAGGTATAAATATGTTGAAGTTAATTAGGTTACTGTATAATTTGTAGAGGTACTATATTTAATAGGGGAACCTGCTATACTAAGTGAAGAGAAATATGAAATATACACTAGAAAAAATAAAAAATTATATTAGTGCTTTACCGGATATCGTTATATATGTGGAAAATAGACATATCTGGTTTAAATGGAAAGGTGAGTCTAAAGTATATATTATATAATATGAAACAATTTTAAATTCTTTTTTATGGAGGTCAACAATGCCAAAAATTACGGTACTAATGCCTGTATATAATGGTGAAAAATATTTAAGAGAGTCTGTTGATAGTATTTTGAACCAAACTTTTACAGATTTTGAATTATTAATTATAAACGATGGATCAACAGATAGTAGTATGGAGATTTTGAATTCCTATAGTGATTCACGAATAAGAATAGTGACAAATGAAGTGAATTTAAGGTTGATTAAGACATTAAATAAGGGAATTGATTTAGCAACAGGGGAATATATTGCTAGGATGGATTGTGATGATATAGCAGATCCAAAACGTTTAGAAATTCAATTGCAGTATATGGAGAAGCATCCTGATGTTGCAGTTTGTGGAACGGGTGTTAAAGTTATAGGTCAGAATCGAAAACCGTGGCAAATTTCAGGTTCTTCGGAATTAATTAGAAATTGTTTATATGTTCGAAGCTGTATGATTCATCCATCTGTGATGATGCGCACGGAATTTTTAAAAGAACACAATATTTATTATGATTTGAATTACTTACATGCTGAAGATTATGAGTTGTTCCAGAGATTAAGTGAGAAGTATAAAGTAATTAACTTAGAGGAGCCACTATTGAATTATCGTTGGTCAGAAACAAGTGTAAGTAGTCTTAATGCCTCCGATCAAGAGGTTATGGCCGCAAAGATTTCTACAGAGGCTTTATCTCGTATTGGAATTGAATTTAATCGCGTACCATTTGCAAGGGGTACATTAACGAAAGAAGAATTATTAGAAGTAAAACGCCAATTAGAAGAACAATATCATAAGGCTAACAAAGAGGATGAAAATATTAAGCAAATATTCCAATTTCTATGGCTTGATATGATTCTTAAAGGAACGAAGCATGGTTTATGGAATATAAAAATGTTATTTTCCCCTAAATTTTGTTCTATTTTATTGATGGATAAAGGTCTCCTGACACGTATAATTGCGAAGAGTTTACTGAAGAAGTAATTGGAATCAACTCAATGTTGAAATATTATAATGAGAACAGTTTTTATAAGTTTAAAAATAAGAAAAGAGACGTGCTATTCAAAAGTGAATGGTACGTCTCTTTTTATTACGTCTTTAAGATTTTTTAAATTTAGATGTTAACTTAGAAAGAGCCATGAATAAGATTTCATCTTTTGTCAGGAATAGCAATAGAGTATATGCAAGTCCATTTGTGACAACTAATGCTAGAAATAAAGGAATTGTTCCTGACACGTATAGTTGAACTACATAAGAAATTGGAAAGAATGTAAGGGAATAGAATAAATATTTAAAGTTGGCCATCGTAAATAGGTGATAGTTTACCTTTAAAGATTTTTTGATATAAAAATATATATACACAACAAGTAATAGCGTTGCAATTGTTGTTGTCAAAGTTGCTGTCGTTGGTGTAAATAAATTGATCTTTAGCAGTATTACTTTAAGTATAATATTTATAACCCCAAATACTAATAGCGCACGTACCAATATATGTTCTTTACGTTTAATGTACATAATTTGATTTCCAAGAATGGATTGGATACCTAATATAACCATGTAAACAGAAAAAATAGCCAATGTAGGTCCAGCAGCAGCATATTGTGCGCCGCCATAGATTACAACAATTAAATTCGAGACAATGATAATTCCTATAGCTGCTGGGAATAAGGTGATGAAATAAAGTTGAGATATTGTATTTAATAATTTATCATATGCTGTTTCATCATCACCTTCGGATAAGTAAGAAAGCCTTGGTAAGGTTACTTGTATAACGCTTAACATGAGTAAGTTAATAATAGACATAATTTGAAAAGCCATTACATAGAAAGAAACATATTTTTCGCCTACGTATTCTCCAAGGAAGAAGCGATCCAAGTGAGTATAAAGTATATGCGCATTTGAGAAGATGGCGATTAATAATAATGGTTTTAAATGTTTTTTGATAGTAATATTTGAAAAATCGAATTTTACAGTGCGTCTTATATATATATAACTAATAATATTATTTAAGAAATTAGAAAGTACTAATAGTCCTGTAAATTGATAAAAATCTTGAGCAGTTTGTACAAAGATAAAAAGCATTACGACATAAATTAATTTTACAATGATGGTCTTTAATGTAATAAAGTCGAAATTTTCGTAGGCTTCATTTAGCCACTCTACATAAAAAATATTTGCAATAAAGTTAAATCCAAATATGAGGAGGATATAAAATAAACCTTTTTCCGCATATCCGAAGTAACTAAATAGTAAATATGCTCCAAATGTTAATAAATTCGTGAAGATACTTAATATAAATAAACTAGTAAATAATTGTTCAGATTTCTTTTTATTATCCTTAATGGCACTAATTTCTCTTAATCCATATTGATGGATGCCAAATACAGCAAAAATGAAGAAGTAAGTAAAAATTGTTTCAGAGAAGTTCACTTTCCCCATCGAAGAGGCACCTAGTGTACGATAAGCATAGGGGCCAACAAGAATTGGAAGTATGACATTGAAAATGTTTAATAAAATTTTGTATATAATATTTTTAGCAATTGATTTTTGCATAATAGAACCCTTCTAAATATATTTTTAATTTTGTAATGAACCAAAATATTTATTCTAAAATTTTAAAAGTAAGAACAAGAACATCTGTATAAGTTTACCGCATATAAACTTTGTAAATCAACTTTTTATATTATTTATAATGTGTATAAAAGGTAGTTATTCTGTTTGGAGCTGTATACTTGGAATAATAGGTAGTCTATTATGGGAGGTTTTGATTAAGAAATATAATTATTGATTATTTATATCGCTATATGGAGTAACTCCTATAGATTTAACAATTATTTTTTCGCTTTCTGTATCATCCAAATATTGTTTCACTACTTGGATTTTTTCTGTTGAAGAAAATTGAGCCATAAAAAATGCACTCCACTTGTTAGAATATGTCTAACAAGTGGAGTGCCCTTCAATTCTTAATATGAAAGTAAGAGGCTTTTGTATTAAGAATTGAAATGATAGGTTAATCTTTGTCTGGCTCAGTTGCATGTAGTTTTTGCTTTAGTAACGCATAATCTTGCGTTAATGTTACAAGTTGATGATGTTGTTTAGAAATTTTTCTTGTTAGATCAAAAATTAAGATGAAACAGAATAATAATCCAAATAAAAATAAAATGGAAGGGGGATATTCTACTTTTAGTAGTTTTCCAATCCAGTTTATAATTTTATCGGTAGAACTTAAAATAGCCATTGCAATACAAACAAAAATCCACAAAACAGCATATTTCGTTTCTAAAGTTCCGCGACGAATAGAATTAATAATTAATAATAATAATAATAAAATAAAGATGAATGAAAAGGTAATTATAGGCATTTATTATCAACCTTTCACGATTTTTTGCATCAATATAGCAAGACTTACCTTAATCATGTAATATGCAGATTTAAAAGGTGTGATAGAAGATTGTCCACCTTGTCGCTCTTGCATATTTACAGATATTTCATTAATGCGAAGTTTTTTCTTTTTTAAATGAATAAGAACTTCTGGTTCTGGATAATCTTTTGGATAATTGTGTGCAAAAATTGTAATTACTTCTCGATTGATAGCACGATATCCAGAAGTTGGATCCATAAATGTTTGTTTTGTTAGTACTTTCAATAGGGCAGTAAAATAAAAAATACCGATTCTTCTGGAAATACTACCTTTATATGCTGTTTTTTCTGTAAAACGTGACCCTAGTACCATATCGCATTCATCTTCAGCGATAGGCTTTATAATTTTATATAAATCATCTGGGTTATGTTGTCCATCAGCATCGAACTGAATCGCAATATCATATCCATTCTCATATGCGTATTTATATCCAGTTTGTACAGCTGAGCCAATACCTAGATTATACGGTAAATTCACAAGGTGAACAGGAAATTCTTTTACGATTTGAGCTGTTTTATCGTGTGATCCATCATTAATAACGCAAATGCTTAATCCAATAAAATGCTGTTTTAGTTTTAATAATCTTGTTAATGTATCTGCAATTGCCTCTTCCTCGTTATACGCTGGAATAATAATTAACGTTTTTGGTATTGAAATTGGTACTTCAATAGTCATTACCGCACCATCCCTTATATACTTAATCATATTATGGTTATTTTTAAACGAACTTTCTTTAATATACCATTAACAGTATAACAAAATAAAGGAAAAGCTGGTGCATGATTTAAGAGGACAGATTGAGAATAAAAGGATAAGGGGGAATATTTTGCATAAAAAATACATGCAAGGAAGAAAGAACCTATGCATGTATATGGAAGAGTATCGTATTAAATATTCCAAGGTTTATTTAAAGTTAAAACCTCAGCCATTTCTTTACTTTTTAAACGTCCTTTTTTTCTATTTTCCGCGCGTTCTGAACCGGTTGTGTGTAACCAATGTTCTTCTTCAGTTTCAGGAAGTACTTGTGGTACGGACGAAGGTTTTCCATCTTTTATTGCCACAAATGTAATGAAGCAAGTGGCAGCAATTCTACGCTCGCCTGCTAATAAATTTTCTGCGATTACCTTTACGAAAACTTCCATTGAAGATTTCCCTGTATAACATACAAATGCTTCATAACAAACAGAATCAGCTTGGTGAATTGGAGTTAAAAAATCAACTGAATCAATAGATGCTGTTACGCAATGTTTACGACTATGTCTTGCAGCCGCAATTGAAGCAATACTATCAATTTCTGCTAATAATTTCCCTCCAAAAAGTGTTTGGTGATTATTTAAATCGTTAGGAAAAACACGTGTTGTTTTAATTGCTTTTGATTCTCGCATGAATTTCTTTTCCATATATTCAGCCCCTATAGTCTGTTTTCAATCAGAATAATATGTGTAAGTGGATTACTCATATTAGATATTTAATAAAGTAAAGCGTATTCCAAAAGAGGATTATTTAAACTTCTGTATTTGTATTCATGTAACTGAAAGAAAATTTATTTTATCTAAAATGTAGTGTAAAAGAGGATTCGCTTACATTGCAAGTAAAAAGTAATGACTATGTATTTGTCATAGAAATTCCCTATCAGCCGTGTACCCATTCATGATAGAATCGTTTTGTTATGAATGGAAATAGAGGTGCAATGGACATATGAATCATATACAAACAAATTTTTCATCTTTCTTCAATAAAATTACGATTGGTGCGATGCTCGCATTTTTTGTTTATAGTTGTTGGACAGCATTTGAGACAAGTAAGCAATTTTTTGGAGGAAGTACAACAAGTGTAACAATCATATTGGCAATTTTCGTCATACTCATTTTGTTAGTGGCAACAATTCTACAATATCGTTTTACAGACAAACAATTTCTTATTTTTCTTATAAGTATATCTATAGTTGTGAGGCTTAGTATGCTGTTATTTGTAGACGCTCCAATAATTGGTGATATGAAAATGATGTATGAGTCTGCAAAGGAGATTGCAATTGGTAATAATATAGGGACTATAACTCATTTGCCGTTTATTATATATGAGTCAGTAATTATTCGTATATTTGGTGATACATTATTTGCTTTACAACTATTTAATGTGTTATTTTGCGCAGGAACTGCATTTTTTATTTATCGTATTGCGGCAATGGTTTTTGGAGAAGAATGCGGTCGTATTGCTTCCACATTTTATGCTCTGTATATTCCAAATATATTCATGAGTTCCGTATTAACTCCTGAGTCACTTGCAATATTTTTATTTTATTTTGCTTGTTACATACTTTTATATAAAGGATTAGATCATCCTTATATGTGGGTGTTTTCAGCGATTTTATTTGCATGTAGTAATATGATTTTCCCAATGGGATTATTTCTTCCTATTTTTATCACGATATATGTATTATT
Source organism: Bacillus sp. FSL W8-0519 (assembly GCF_038005585.1). Taxonomy (NCBI): domain Bacteria; kingdom Bacillati; phylum Bacillota; class Bacilli; order Caryophanales; family Bacillaceae; genus Bacillus; species Bacillus sp. FSL W8-0519. The sequence continues at coordinate 5,253,566 of NZ_JBBOTL010000001.1, read as the reverse complement.
AATTGAAGCGCTTCAATCAGCAACGAAACAAAAAGTGTTACTAAAGACGATAGGGATACTTATTCTGTTTTATAGTGCTCATTTTAGTGTGAATTATGGAATTAAGACAATGGGACTGTCACAATATACGATCTCGAATGAGACGTATGTTCAATCTGTCTTAATTGGAAAAGCGCAACGTGAGGAAAAAGTATCGAAAAATCAAAGTGTAACAGAGCATATTGATCAGAAGTTAAAAGAGATTGAGGGAGAAAGATTTAAACTTTTAGAACCGGTGATAAATCAGTTTTCAGATGAGGGGATAAATTCTACTCTTTTCAAATGTGAAAAACTGATATATATAGCGGTAACATTGTTTATGACTATAGCTCTATTACACTTTCTTATTAAGAAACAACAAAATGAGGGATATATGTTGTTCTTATTGTTAATTAGCGGATACGTATTGTTAAAGCTCTTCCAAGTCGATATGGCATATTATAATCTTATTGTGCCAGCATTGTTTATTTTGCAAAGCTTTGGTGTTTATATGAGTTATGTGTATTGTCAAAAAATATTTTTCAGAAAATAAAAAGAATCCAGTTTGGATTCTTTTTTTATGGATAGAAGATGAAAGCTAAGAGTCAGCAGGGATAAAATATCTCTACTGACATAAACTTCACTCTATCGATTTAATTCCAGTTGTAAACTATCGGCTGTTAGAGCCATTTTTGAGGAATCGTCTTGAATTCCTTTCATTACTTGTGAAATGGTTTCTAACTCATTCTCAATTTTTTTATTCTGTTCTTTCGAGTTAGACATGTCTTTTACGATTTCTTGGAAGTATTGATCCGTTGCAGACATACTATCAGTTCCTTCAGATACGAGAGAGCTAATTTGTTTCACGGAAGAAGAGACACGAACAATCTGTTCATTTGTTTTTTCAACGAGCTTTGTAACGTTAAATATAGATTCTTTCGTTTGCTCTGATAACTTTCTAATTTCTCCAGCTACAACAGAAAAGCCTTTGCCAAATTCCCCAGCACGCGCAGATTCAATTGCAGCGTTTAGTGCGAGTAAATTTGTTTGCTCGGCAATTGATTTTACAATATCTATAATTTCGTTAATTTTGTTAGAAATATCGAGAAGTTCATGTGTATCTGTAATAATCGTTTCCATGTTCGTTTGAATGTATTCCATTCGTTTATTTTGCTCATTTAATTGTTCTTTACCTTTATTTGCTTTTTCTTCTGATGTTGTAGCTAATGACGTACCTGTTTTAGCAATTTCTACAATCGTTTCAGATTTAGCGGTTAACTGCTGAATAGAAGCGCTTGTTTTTTCAGATACAGATGCTAGTTCTGTTGCAATGTGCGTAATGGTCATAGCTGTTATTTCTTTTTCTTTTTCAAGTTCTTTTTGCATTCTTTCATATTCAGATTCATAAGACGCAATAACGAGTTCTTGTTCAAGAGTAAGTAATTTGTTTATTACGTTTATAGAATAAGAAAAATCGTCAATTGTTGTAATTTTCGTTTTTAAAATCTTCATGATAGAGCGGAATAATTCTTGATAAGCGGCAGTATACCATTTTCTATGTAACCCAATTTGTACATGTCTTTTTGCAATTCTAACACGTTGTTCAATAAAGTCTTCATGCATATCTCCACTAAATAATTCTTTTATATGTGTTTTTAAAGTTTGCTTTAGTTTTGGAATAGAGCTATAACGTTCGATAATCGTAATTAAATTAGGCTGTTTTGTAATATTGGAATAGAATTTTTCAGTAATCCAATCAATTTCTTCATAAATAAAAGGCTGTAGTACCTTTACGATTTGTAAATCTTCTTTTGAAATATGTAGCATATCCATTTGAATTTTCAGTTCAGAATTAGTAGGAACGTTAAAAGTGATTTGTTGATTCTTACTTAATTCAAGTATACTTACGTTTGTTTTATTGTTATGTTTTTTAAAAACCCCAAGCATCGTTCTTCCCCCTGTTTGTAAAGCGTTTTCATTTTTGGTTCTAATATAATTATATATTTTTATATACAATTACTCTATGTTAGTGTGTAGAATAGTATATAAATTAAGAGAATTCCATATAGAATTCTCTTAATGACCTTTATTAATTTTAGCATGTGTTTTAAAGAAAACTGGGAAATGTACATTATATATGACAGTGACAACACGAATAATGAATGTTACTAATAAACAAACATAGAAAGCCAATACGTGTGCCCCCATTGCATATGTGATTAGGAAACTAATTGCCCCTAAAATAGAAGCGATGGCGTAAATTTCTTTTCGGAAGACGTAGGGGATATCTTGAGCGCAAATGTCACGCAAAATACCGCCTCCAATACCTGTAATAACTCCCATTGAAACAACTAAAAATGAGGCGTCAACATGATGTGACATTGCCGCATTTGCACCAATAGCTGTAAAAACGCCTAAGCCAACAGCGTCAGAAAGCATAATAACAACTTGAAGTTTATTGATACGCTCAAAAAACATACAAGTAAATAATGCTGATAATACGCTTACGAAAAAGTAAATGGGTTTAACAAATGCGACGGGAGGCAGGTTACCGATCATAATATCACGAATAATACCGCCGCCGAGCGCAGTAGCTACAGCTAAACAAAGGACACCGAATAAATCTAAATCTTTTTTTAAACCAACTAATGTACCAGAAATGGCAGCGGCGATAATGCCAAGAAACGTAAATATATCGATTAATAACATGGCCTTAATCCCTTCCTCTTAAAGATGTTCCAGAGAAAAAATATACACTAAAGTATTGGAAATAACAATTACTTTTCGCTACATGTAGAAAAATGGATAAAATACATAAAGAAAGCGTTTGAAAATGTTTGGAAAATAGCTATAAAGTAATTTGAAAAAGATATGAAAAGATTGATTTTACATTTTTTGGTGTTACCTACTTGGTAAAATGTTACAATGGTAGGTATGTTGTTTACATCTGTATAAAATGATAAGAAAATATGTATATACTGACAAAAATAAGGGGATGGTTGTTAGATAGCTTTTGTAAAAATAAGGAGTATAGCGAAAGAACAGTAATTTCTATTACTGATTAATACTTGTCCTGGCTAGTTTTAGCTGGAAAAATAGTTCTCGATTTGAATATGAGTTATGTTATAATTGCTAGGTGTGTTTGAATGATAAAAAATTATGATTAAAAGATAATGTTAAGATTTTGTATGGAGGTCTTGGAATGTTAGCAAATCAAGCTAGGGTTAGATTTGAGCGTTTTTTGCTCTTTTTTATTATTTTACAGCCTGTTTTAGATTTATTAACGTCTCTTAGCATCACTTTATTAAAGTCAAGTGCTACCGTTGGAATTTTAGTAAGATTCCTTATTATGGCTGTTGGTAGCATTTATATTTTAATTCAGGCAAAAGAGAAGGGAAATAGAAAGTTTTTAATTTATCTGATATTATTAGCCGGAGTTTTAGGGGTAGGATTTATTAATAACAAACTAGTTAAGGATCCTATTGTACTTGGTGAAGAAGTTAAATTCGTTGCGAAAGCATTATATATATATATCATGCTGGGGTCATACATTTTAGCTTTAAAATCATTGAAAAAGAAAGTTAATATTAGTGATAAGGTTCGAAATAGTATTGTATATTCTACATTAATCATTAACGCAATTATGGTTATTTCTATTTCAACATCTACTGACTTTGGTAGTTATGAATGGATGAAGGTAGGTTCTCGAGGTTGGTTCTATGCAGGGAATGAACTAGGTTCAATCTTAGCTATTATTTTCCCTATTGTGGTACTATATTCTATTCAAAAAACAAAGAGCTGGAAACACGTTTTATATTGGATTCCATCGCTTTTAATGATTTACTCATTAATTCAGGTCGGTACGAAAGTAGGAATGGGCTCAATTGGTGCTACGTTAGCGGCAGCAATCGGGATCATTGTACTACAATTATTATTTGATAGAAAAAATCCGAACAAAAAATCCCTTGCGTTTAATGCAGTAATTGCTATTGTCCTATTAGCTGGTGTAGTTGGAACGTTTAAACAAACGCCATTAGCACAAAATATGGGCATTCACAATAACTATTTATCAGAGCAAAATGTGGCACAGCAAGGTCAAAAAGAAAAAGAAATTAAAGAGAAGCTGAAAAAAGAGCAAGAACTTAAAGCAAAAGAAGAAAACCATCATAAAGTTGAAAAGCCAGAAGAAAAGGCAAAGATAGAAGAGGAAGTTAAGAAAGAGCTTGAGAAAGAGCAAAAGAAAGAAAATCAAGAAAATCTTATTTTCAGCGGACGTCAAGTATATGAAGAAAGACATAAGCAGTTCTTTAAAGAAGCGCCAACGTCACAAAAGTTATTAGGAATGGGTTATGCAGGTAATTTTAAATATAATGAACAAAAGCAGCCAGATCCAAAGCTAATTGAAATGGACTTCCATGATTGGTTTTATGACTTTGGGATTATTGGTTTTGCATTACTAATGATTCCATTTATTTATTACGGCTTAAGAATCCTACTAGTATTTATTACAAGGTTTAAAGAGATATTTAATATAAAATATGGAATGATTGCAGCAAGCTTATTGTTAGCATTAGGTATTGCTTATATTGCAGGACATATTTTAACAGCACCAGGAGTTGGGATCTACTTTGTAGTGGTGTTAGCTTATCTAATTGTAGACTTAGAAATTGAATGATTAAAATAAAAGCTAACTTTTGTTAGCTTTTATTTTTTAGTACAGTAAAATAAAGATAGATGGAAATGTGGCGAGGATTTAAAGGAGGAAAAAATATGAGAATATTGCATATGAATGCAGGAGCAGAAGATGGGGGAGGGAAAACACATATTATTTCACTTCTCGATCAGTTTCCAACTGGTGAAGTAGAATTAGCGGTATTTGAAGATGGAATTGTTGCGAAAGAAGCAAGAGAGTTAGGGATAAAAGTCCATGTGTTTTCACAAAAATCCCGCTATGATTTATCTATTTTAAAGAATATAAGCGAATTCATTAATAATGAAAAATTTGATATAGTTCATACGCATGGTCCTAGGGCTAATTTCTATGTTTCTTTAATGAAAAAGAGAATAACGGCAAAATGGGTAACGACTATTCATAGTGATCCATTTGAAGACTTTACTAAACAAGGCTTAAAAGGTTGGATTTTTACGAAATTGAATTTGAAAGCCTTAAAAAATATAGATTTATTTTTTGTTGTAACAAATAGATTAAAGAAAAGTTTAGCTGCTTTAGGTATTTCTAATGAAAAGATGCATGTTATTTATAATGGAATTGAATACGATAAGGAAAAAGCAGAAGGTTATAATAAAAAAGAAATGTTCAATATTGATGAAGATGTATTTACGGCAATCCAAGTAGCACGATTGCATCCTGTGAAAGGACATGAAGTTCTATTCGATGCGTTACAACGAACAAAATTAGAGAAAATTAAAGTATTGTTAGTTGGCGATGGCCCGTTAGAAGAAAATCTAAAGTCATTGGCTACTGAAAAAGGGATTAATAATAAAGTCGAGTTTTTAGGGCATCGTCAAGATGTAAAACAATTATTTGCGTCGTCACATGTGAATTTATTAACCTCCCATAGTGAAGGATTTCCACTAGTTTTATTAGAAGCGGCAAATCAACGCGTACCATCAATTGTGACTAGGGCTGGAGAAATTGAACCATTAATTGTAGATGAAACGTATGGATGGATTGTGCCAACAGATGATGGAAGGGCATTAGCATTAGCTTTAGAAGAAGCGTATGATAAGTGGAAAACTGGAGAATTAGCAGCAATGGGGAAACATATTTATGAGCATGCTATTATGAACTTCTCACTTCAAAAACTATATGAAGATACAAAGGAAACATATAAGCAATTAATAGCGAAAAACTTGTAATGATAGAGAGGATAGTTAACTATGGCAGTACAAACAGTTGATATTCTAGGCGTTCCTTTTTCTACAATGACAATGGATGAAACGATCCAATATTTAAAAGAACAACTAGAAGTGGAGCGAACACATACTTTTCAGGTAGTAACAGCAAATCCTGAAATTGTTATGTGTGCAAAAAAGGATGAAGCATTCCATCAAACATTATTAAATGCAGATTTAATTACACCTGATGGTATTGGAGTCGTAAAAGCAAGTGGTATGTTAGGTACACCTGTAAAGGAACGTGTAGCAGGTTTTGATTTAATGTGTAATTTACTTGCGGCGTTATCAGAAGACAATAAACCAGTATCAGTTTTCTTATTAGGTGCAAAACCGCATGTTGTACAAGCTGCAGCAGATCATTTAACGAAGACGTATTCAGCTGTATCTATTGTGGGTATACAAGATGGGTATTTTAAACAAGAAGAAGAAGAGAATATTGTTTCTCGTATTCAAAAGGCAAAACCAGACTTATTGCTTGTTGCACTTGGCTTCCCGAGACAAGAGAACTTTATCCAAACGAATAAACATCGTTTAGAAACGAAAATGGCCGTTGGAGTAGGCGGAAGTTTAGATGTATGGGCTGGAGAGGTAAAACGTGCACCAAAATGGATTCAAGCGATCCATTTAGAGTGGTTTTATAGATTGTGTAGCAATCCAACGCGTTGGCGTCGTCAGTTAGTATTAGCGGAATTTTTAAAAGAAGTCATGCGTTCAAAAAAGTAGCGTTCTATCGCTACTTTTTTATTTGTCCATTTTTAATAAAGTGCGTTTTTATTCATCTACTACCGATTGCGGACACTTACTAATCGGGTGTTTAATGGCCATGGTTTTTTTATCTATCTCTCTTTGCTTCAGCTGAATTTTGAGGTGAGGGGTCTTACTGCCCTCAAATAGTCGGATAAGTATTTTACTTTTTGGGAATGATGAAGGAGAATTTTTTACCAAAAGTATTTTACTTATACAATTCACACATGTAAAATGATGTGTAAAGACAGCTGTGTAAGGAGGACTTCTTGTGGGCAAGGTGAAAGAAATTTCGAAGCGAAAGCTACTTGGTATAGCGGGGCTTGGATGGTTATTTGATGCAATGGATGTTGGAATGCTTTCATTTGTAATGGTAGCGCTGCAAAAAGATTGGGGATTAAGTACCCAAGAAATGGGCTGGATAGGCAGTATTAATTCAATTGGTATGGCGGTCGGGGCGCTCGTTTTTGGAATACTATCAGATAAAATAGGGCGGAAATCAGTCTTTATTATTACATTATTATTATTTTCTATCGGTAGTGGTTTAACGGCTTTAACGACGACACTTGCTATGTTCCTTGTTTTACGATTTTTAATTGGTATGGGGCTTGGTGGAGAACTTCCAGTTGCTTCTACATTAGTATCGGAGAGTGTTGAAGCACATGAACGTGGCAAAATAGTTGTGCTATTAGAAAGTTTTTGGGCAGGTGGATGGCTAATCGCAGCTCTTATCTCGTATTTTGTTATACCGAAATATGGTTGGGAAGTTGCGATGATATTGAGTGCGGTTCCGGCACTATATGCTTTATATTTAAGGTGGAATTTACCGGATTCTCCAAGATTCCAAAAGGTTGAAAAAAGGCCATCCGTTATCGAAAATATAAAGTCAGTTTGGTCTGGAGAATATCGTAAGGCAACAATTATGTTATGGATTTTATGGTTTTCTGTTGTCTTCTCCTATTATGGCATGTTCCTTTGGTTACCTAGTGTAATGGTATTAAAAGGATTTAGTTTAATAAAAAGTTTCCAATACGTACTTATTATGACGTTAGCTCAATTACCAGGTTATTTCACAGCTGCTTGGTTTATTGAACGTCTTGGTCGTAAGTTTGTTTTAGTTACGTATTTAATTGGTACAGCTTGCAGTGCTTACTTATTTGGAGTGGCAGAGTCATTAACGGTATTAATCGTAGCAGGCATGTTACTATCATTCTTTAATTTAGGTGCTTGGGGTGCATTATATGCTTATACACCTGAACAATACCCAACAGTTATTCGTGGTACAGGTGCAGGGATGGCGGCAGCATTCGGTCGTATTGGTGGTATTCTTGGACCGTTATTAGTAGGATATTTAGTTGCTTTACAGGCTTCACTATCACTAATATTTACGATTTTCTGTGGATCAATTTTAATAGGCGTATTTGCTGTAATTATACTTGGGCAAGAAACGAAACAACGAGAATTAGTATAAGGTAAAACTTTAATCGGTAAGTGATCTCAATTATTAGTCCGTACCAATTATGTTTTAGAGTAGTAAAACTAAGAGCCCATGTTTTCTCATTCAGTGGGTTTTACTGCCTACAAATAACGGAAAAAAGGGCAGGGGGAACCATGATGGTTCCCTTTTTTCTGTTTTTTTAGATAAATAATGGTATAGTAAGAAAAAGGGAATGTTCCTTATAAAAGCGAATGTATACAACAGGACATACGGACAAAAGAATTAGGTGGTTGAAGAAATGAAAATTTTACTGATCATGGAAGATGCAGAAGAGCGAAGAAGTTTAGTTGAAAAATTTACTGAAAATATAAGGAATGTAGAATGTTTTGAAGCAAATACAGGAACAGAATCATTATTTATGATGAAGAAGCATACACCAGATTTTGTTTTTTTAAATTCAAAATTACTAGATGGAACGGGTTTTGAATATGCAAGTTTATTACGGGAAGTAAATTGTTATACGAAATTTATTTTTATGGGTGAAGATATAGAAGAGTCCATTACAGCATTTCGTTTTCAAGCAGTTTATTATTTACTACGCCCATTTCGCGAGGAAGATTTGCAATTCCTTTTATATAGAATGGCTAAAGAGCAAGGTGAGAAAGCAAAGAGCTATTTGCGTAAACTACCGATAGAAGGTCAAGAGGGGATTCGGTATATTTTCCCTGAAGATATTGTATATGTAAGCAAAAATAAGGAAAACAAAACAGTTTCAATTTATACAACAAATAATCAGTATATTTCAACATATACACTCCAGGAGCTAGAAAATAAGCTAAATGCATATGATTTTTTACGTGTGCATAAAAGTTATTTAATTAATATGTCATATGTACAAGAGTTAAAGCCTTACTATAATGGCACATATAATCTGTATTTAGATAAATATGATGAGCAACCGATTCCAGTAAGTCGTAATTATGTGAAACGACTTCGAAATAAAATTGAATTATAGCAGATAATGCGAATTTTTTAACATGATAAACTAAAAATCCTTCATGATAGGGAGGATTCAAGTTAAATATTCAGAAAATTTAGTACAATCCCACTAAGAAATAGTATTGGGGGGATTGTATGTGAGAACATTGAAGTCGATTTTACTTTGGGGAGTTATTGCAGCAGTAGGAGCCGGGGCTTTTGGTGTAATAGCTTTATCACAAGGTGAAACTATTAATGCTGTATGGCTCTTAGTAGCTGCGGTATGTGTGTATGCAGTTGCTTATCGCTTTTATAGTAGATTTATAGCGAGAAAGGTATTCGGTTTAGATAATAATCGACAAACGCCAGCTCATACATTAAATGATGGAAAAGATTATGTTCCGACAAATAAATGGGTATTATTTGGGCATCATTTTGCAGCAATCGCTGGGGCTGGTCCTTTAGTAGGACCGATTTTGGCAGCACAAATGGGATATTTGCCAGGGACAATATGGATTATTGTAGGGGTAGTTGTCGCTGGAGCTGTGCAGGATTTTGTCATTTTATTTGCTTCGATGAGACGTAATGGTAAATCTCTCGGTGAAATGATTAAAGATGAGATTGGTCCTGTTACAGGACTTATTGCAATGATTGGTATTTTAGGCATTATGATTATTTTATTAGCAGTATTAGCATTAGTAGTAGTAAAGGCGCTTGTCGGAAGCCCTTGGGGAATGTTTACGATAGCAGCAACGATTCCTATTGCTATTTTAATGGGAGTATATATGCGCTACATTAGGCCTGGACGGGTTGGTGAAGGGTCAGTAATTGGAATTATCCTACTTATACTTTCTCTTATTGGAGGGCAGTATGTAGCGGAAAATCCAGCGCTTGCAAGCATGTTCACGTTTAGCGGAGAAACAATTGCTATAATGCTTATTGTATATGGATTTATCGCATCGGCATTACCAGTTTGGATGCTTTTAGCACCACGTGATTATTTAAGTACATTTTTAAAAGTCGGAACAATTGTAGGATTAGCAATCGGTATTTTAATTGTAGCACCAGATTTACAAATGCCAGCAGTTTCGAAATTTATTGATGGAACTGGTCCTGTGTTCTCTGGAAATTTATTCCCGTTCTTATTTATTACTATTGCCTGTGGTGCAGTGTCTGGATTCCATGCTCTTGTTTCATCAGGTACGACGCCGAAGATGATTGAGCAAGAGGGACACGCACAGCCAATCGGTTATGGAGCAATGTTAATGGAGTCGTTTGTAGCAGCCATGGCGATGATTGCAGCTTGTGTATTAACACCGGGAACGTACTTTGCAATTAATAGTCCTGCAGCACTTATCGGTACAGATGTCTCGCAGGCAGCTCAAGTTATTTCCTCATGGGGATTTGCTATTACACCAAATGAACTAAAAGATCTCGCTGTAAACGTTGGAGAGCAAACGATTTTATCACGTACAGGTGGTGCACCAACGTTAGCGATAGGTATGGCATATATTTTCTCAAAAGTAATAGGTGGAACGGCCATGATGGCATTTTGGTATCATTTTGCGATTCTCTTTGAAGCGTTATTCATTTTAACAACGATTGATGCTGGAACGCGCGTAGGTCGATTTATGATTCAAGATATTTTAGGGCATGTATATAAGCCATTTGGGAAAACGGATTCTACATTAGCGAATGTAATAGCTACAACGTTATGTGTGTTAGGATGGGGCTATTTCTTATATCAAGGGGTAGTTGATCCACTTGGTGGAATTAATACATTATGGCCACTTTTCGGTATTGCAAATCAAATGTTAGCAGGTATTGCGTTATTACTTGGAACGACAATTTTGTTCAAAATGGGAAAAAAGGCATATGTTTGGGTGACGCTTATTCCAACTGTCGGATTGCTTATTGTAACGATGACGGCGGGTTATCAAAAGCTATTTCATGAAAACCCTAAAATAGGATTTCTATCCCACGCAAAGGTGTTTCAAGGAGCATTAGATGAGGGGAAAGTGTTAGCGCCAGCTAAAAATGTGGCTCAAATGAAGCAAATTATTTTCAATGATTATATTGATGCGGCACTTTGTGGAATTTTTATGATAGTTGTAATCGCTGTATTAATTTCTGCAATTCGAATTTGGATTCAAGTATTAAGAAATAAGCCGATGCCGCTAAAAGAGGCACCATATATCCCTAAAGATGAAAGTGAGTCGAGGAACTATGCTTAAAAGACTACGGCAAGTATGGGGACAAAGGAAACACTTTATTAGCTTACTTGTTGGGGTACCAAGCTATGAAACATATGTAGAGCATATGAAAAAGCATCATCCAGAAAAAGAAGTTGTATGTCAAAAACAATTTTTTGCAGAAGCGCAAGAAGCAAGATTTAATGCAAAGGGCGGAAAAATCTCGCGCTGTTGTTAGTGAAAAGGACGAATTTTCGTCCTTTTTATTTTTTGCTGTTTCACGTGGAACAGCAAAAAATAAATAAAAATCTTTGGGAATTATAGGGATTTCGTATACAATAAAATAAGGAAAGGGATAGATAGAAAAGTAGGGAGATTATTTTATGTTAAGGGACTTATTTGTAAACACAACCATTATTCTTTCCTTTATTTTTATTGGAGGTCAGCTTTTAAGAGATAAACCGTTAAAAGAAGAGTTCTCTTTTTGGCAGAAATGTGTAGTAGGTATTTTTACTGGAATATTAAGTGTACTGTTGATGTACTTTGGCGTACATATTGGGGATATTATGTTAGATCTACGCTATTTAGCTGTTATTTTGGCAATTATAATTGGAGGTCCGATAGCTAGTAGTATAACAGTTACGATTATTTTAATTACCCGATTATTTTTAACCGAGTACTCTTTAGCCTCTGAATTGGCTTGTTATACTATTGTATTGATAGGTATTGGGGTTACTTTCATTTGGCGGATGAAAGTTTCTATGTTTACAAGATGGATCTGGTTTAATGTATATAGTTTATTTATTTTAGCGGTGCCACTTTCTATGCTGTTTAAGGATATGTCTATAGTAGCATTATATTTAGCTTGTAGTAGTGTTGCAGCATATATCACATTTATAAGCGCGAATTATGTATTGCAATCCAATGAGTTATTTCAAAAGATGAAGCAATATGCAACGATAGATGCATTGACAGGGTTAGGAAACGTAAGGCAGTTTGATTTAGAAATGAATCATCATATTGGTAATAAGCGCATGAAAAATGATTCACTTTGTTTACTACTTATAGATATTGATCATTTTAAGTCTGTAAACGATACGTACGGGCATCCTGCAGGAGATGAAGTATTAAAACAAATAGGGCGTATTTTACGAGAAGTTTCAACGTTTCCAGATTTGGTTTTTCGAAAGGGCGGAGAGGAGTTCGCGCTTCTTATACCACAGAAGGGATTAGCTTACGGAATGCGTAAGGGGGAACAAGTTCGCGCAGCTGTTGAAAAACATTCATTCCAATTGTTAGATGGAACAAAAATAAAAATTACAGTTTCAGTAGGAATTTCAGTATATGAACAATCACCAGAGCAATTTATTCAAGCTGCTGATGATGCATTATATTACTCCAAAAGAAATGGTAGAAATCAGGTCAGTTCTGCATCTTAAAGATAAGATGACCAGAAGAGCTTATAAATAAAAACACCCACAGAGAGGGGAAATACACACTCTGTGGGTGTTTTTATTTATAGGTTAGACAAGCTCTTTTGATACAACGAATTTACGATATGCACCGTGATGTGTTGGGCCTACGTATTCGTTGATCTTGAATGAATAACGGATAGCAGCTGTGATAAATTCTTTAGCAGTTTTTACTGCTTCTTTCACAGGTTTTCCTTTTGCAAGTTCTGCTGTAATTGCAGCAGAATATGTGCAACCTGCGCCGTGTGTATTTGTCGTATCAATTTTTTCTGATTCTAGAATGTCGAATGTCTCTCCATCATATAGGACGTCGATTGCAGTTTCGGTACCAAGCTTGCTACCGCCTTTAATTAGGACATATTTCGCACCTAAAGCATGGATTTTTTTCGCTGCTTCTTTCATGTCTTCAAGAGAATTAATCTTTACGCCACTTAATTGGTAAGCTTCAAATAAGTTTGGTGTGACAACTAATGCCTTTGGAACAAGAACGTCACGTAAGCAATCATTCGTTTCAGGATGTAATGCTTCATCAGCACCTTTACATACCATAACAGGGTCAACTACTACATTTTTGAAATTATGTTTTTCGATTGTTTCAGCAACCATTTCAATAATTTCTACCGATCCAAGCATACCTGTTTTTAAAGCATCTACGCCAACGCCCTCAATTGTCGTTTCTAATTGTGGTTTTAATGTAGAAGCTGGGATTGGGAATACGTTATGTGCCCAACCGTTATGTGGATCCATCGTTACGATTGTCGTAAGAGATGTCATTCCGTACACACCAAGTTCTTGGAATGTTTTTAAATCTGCTTGTATACCAGCACCGCCACTTGTGTCAGAACCAGCGATAGTAAGTGCTTTATTTAATGTCATTATGAAAAGCCCCCTCAGGTGATATAATGAAAACTATGTTTTCACCATTATATCAATGTTACGAATAAGTACAAAGTGAAAAGTAGATGATTTATGTTAGGAACTATGTAAAATCTTGTATGTAGGAGACGAATTATGTTTCAAGAGAATCGTACAAATGAATTAGTTATATTAAAAGAGATTGCAGAAACACTAAATACATCAAATGATACATATCATGTATTGCAAGCAGTACTAGAAAAATTGCTGAGTGTAACAGGTTTAACGACAGGATGGATATTTCTTGCGGATGAAAATGGTAGGTATACAAAATTAATTGATTATCAATTACCAGAGGCACTTACATATGAAAACAAACGTCCGATGTGTGAAGGAGAATGTTGGTGTTTACGTGGCTTTGTGGATGGAAAATTAGAACGAGCTGTTAATATTATTGAATGTAAAAGAATTAATAATGCAATTGAATATAATTGGGGAGATACAGAAGGAATTCTTCATCATGCTACGGTTCCTTTAAAGGCTGGAGGAGAAAAATTTGGTTTGTTAAATGTGGCAAGCCCAGGTAAAACACATTTTTCAGAAGAAGAATTAGTATTGCTTCAATCAGTTGCTTTCCAAATTGGAACGGCTTTAAAACGAGCAAAGTTATATGAAAATGAAAAGCGAAGAGCACATTATTATGTGAAATTAGAACGGTTCATTCAAGTTTTAAGAACGATTCATCAATTTAATATATTGCCTGAAAAAGTTGTAGGTCAATTAGGTGAAGTGTTTCAGTGGAATCAAGTCGCATTCTTTATTAGGGAAGAGAAAGAATTATCCTTGCGGGCATCTTATTGCCAGGAAGAATGGCAGGAGGATATAAAAGAAGCAGCGAAAGAAGCGTTAGAAAAAGGTGAACCTATTTTATTAAACGATCAAATCAGTCATAAGATTGCCTCTAATAGGACGGTTATCGCCACCCCAATACAGATTCAAACTCACATATTTGGTGTTTTATGTGTTAGTTCAAATAATGGTGAATTTGATGTAAATACGTTAGATGTACTTCAAGCAATAACAACTCATATTTCTTTCGTGATAGAAAATTTAAGGTTAAATGAGCAACGACGTGAACTCGTACGAATGGAAGAAAGAAATCGATTAGCAAGGGACTTACATGACTCTGTTTCACAAAAGCTATTTTCGTTAACCTTTATGACAAAAGGCGCTGAGGCGGTTTTAAAAGGTCAAAACGAAAAAGTGGATCGATCTTTGCATGATATGCGTGAACTAGCGCAAGGAGCTTTAAAAGAAATGAGGACGTTAATTTGGCAATTACGTCCAGCGGGTTTGGAGAAAGGATTATTACCAGCTTTAAAGCAATATGGTGAAAGTTTGGGATTGAAAATTCGAGAACAAGTTACAGGTGTCCGTGATTTGCCACGCGTAGTAGAGGAAGCGCTATGGAGAATTGGACAAGAAGCTTTAAATAATGTAAGTAAGCATGCAAATGTTAGAGAAGCGACGATTTATTTCAAAGTGACGGAGAAGAATGTATCATTAGAAATAGTCGATCAAGGAACCGGCTTCGTAGAAAAGGATATAAAAGAGAAGAAATCACTTGGCATGACTACGATGCGAGAAAGAGTAGAATTAGTCGGTGGAACAATTAAAATTGTAAGTGATAAGAAAAGGACAAGTGTAAAAATAAACGTACCATTATGATGTGAAAATGAGGGAAGTTTGTGAAAATAAAAGTATTGTTAGTTGATGATCATACAGTCGTTTTAAAAGGATTAGCATTTTTCTTAAGTACACAGGAAGATATAGAGTTAGTTGGAGAAGCAAGTAATGGGAAAGAGGCACTAATGAAAGTAGGGGAGACGAATCCTGATGTTGTACTAATGGATTTATATATGCCCGAAATGGATGGTGTTGAGGCGACAGCGTGTATTAAAAAAGAATATCCGGATGTGAAAGTAATTGTATTAACTAGCTTTTCTGATCAGGCGCATGTGTTACCAGCATTAAGGGCTGGAGCAAGCGGGTATATTTTAAAAGATGTAGAACCGGATCAGCTTGTTGAGGCTATTCGAAGTGCATATAAAGGTAATATTCAATTACATCCTGATATAGCAAATGCTCTTCTCTCTCAAACATTACCTGTAGAAGAAAAGGAAGAAGAGCCTTCTATTCAAGTGGATGTGTTAACAGCGAGAGAAAATGAAGTATTGCAGCTATTAGCGAAAGGGATGAGTAATAAAGAAATCGCTTCTGTTTTAGTTATTACGGAAAAAACGGTAAAAGCTCATGTAAGTAGTATTTTGAGTAAGTTGAATTTATCTGATCGTACGCAAGCAGCATTATATGCAGTAAAAAATGGAATTGTATAAGACGAAAGTCGTAAGACCTAGTTCGCCTTTAGAAGGTGGACTTTTTTTATGGAAAAATACGTCTATGTGAGGACGAAATTGTCTTGATATAAAGATAAAATATGTTTGTAAGCAACAAAACAACAATTACAAGGGATACCTTTTTTGAAAGCATATAACAACAGAAGAGTTAGTACTAGGAGGAAAACATAATGACAAAAGTTTTATTCGTAAAAGCAAACAACCGTCCAGCGGAACAAGCAGTTAGTGTAAAATTATATGAAGCGTTTTTAGCAAGTTACAAAGAAGCGCATCCAAACGATACAGTAGTAGAACTTGATTTATATAAAGAAGAATTACCATATGTAGGCGTAGATATGATTAATGGTACATTCAAAGCTGGTAAAGGGTTTGATTTAACTGAAGAGGAAGCAAAAGCAGTAGCAGTTGCTGATAAGTATTTAAATCAATTCCTAGAAGCTGATAAAGTCGTTTTCGGTTTCCCATTATGGAACTTAACGATTCCAGCAGTGTTACACACATATATTGATTATTTAAACCGTGCTGGTAAAACGTTTAAATATACGCCAGAAGGTCCAGTTGGTCTAATTGGAGATAAGAAGATTGCATTATTAAACGCGCGCGGCGGTGTATACTCTGAAGGTCCCGCAGCAGAAGTAGAAATGGCTGTTAAATATGTAGCAAGCATGATGGGCTTCTTCGGCGCAACAAACATGGAAACAGTAGTTATTGAAGGACATAACCAATTCCCAGATAAAGCAGAAGAAATCATTACAGCTGGTCTTGAAGAAGCAGCTAAAGTAGCAAGTAAATTTTAATTGAAAATAGAATCGTCACTCAAAAAAGTAGCATTAACAGATAAACGTTAATGCTACTTTTTTATATTTTAAGTTCGTCAGCTAGTTTTTCTAACTGAATTCGATCTTGTATGTAATAGGTTCTTCCATCTTTCTTTAAGTAATTTTGTTGGCAAAATTGGTTTAATACATATAAAAGGTGACGGTAGCTAACATTTAAGTATTCCGAAACCTCAGTATGTTTTTCTATATAACTGTTATTTTGTTCTGTTAATAGAATAAACGCCGCTAATCGATTTTCGAACGGATAACTATTATTTTTAGCATAACTTTCTGTTCGGGTAATGGTTTTCTCACCGATAAATTTGCATAGTTTCTGTAGAAAGGTAGCATCTTGTAACAAAAGATGCTGACAATCTTTAAGAGGAAGCGCTAAGCATATACAATCTTCCATTACTTCCACCGTTTTCGTAACAGATTCTACGCCAATTAATCCTAATTCCCCAATGAACGAAGGTGCCTGAATAAAGTTAATCAAGGAGACCTTTCCGTTTTTGTGACTCATATATATTTTTGCTTTCCCAGAAATTAAGTAATAAAGATAAGGAACATCGACCCCTTCATTACATATCTTTTCTCTCTTCTGAAAGGAATGTAGTTCAGCATACGGTAAGATATCAAAAGAAAAAAGAGTATGGAAATTGTAAGTTTGTATGTAATGAGAGATTTCTTCGCTATTTCTGCTGACTTTCATGTTTTCACCTCATGTTTAGTATGAGATATCTCCTATTATTTTTACAAGAAAGAATGATACGATTTACGTAAATTTGTTTTTGTAGAAAAGAGAGTGTGAAGGGCTTATGAAAAAATATAAAACATTATTATTCGATGTAGATGATACATTGTTGGATTTTCAAAAGGCAGAAAAATCGGCATTACGTATGCTTTTTGAAGAGAAAGGAATGTCTCTCACTAGCGAGATTGAAGCGCAATATAAAAAAATTAATAAAAGTCTTTGGACTGCTTTTGAAGAAGGTGAAATAAATCGTGATGAAGTTGTAAATACACGATTTTCAATTTTGTTTAAAGAATACGGGGAAGAAGTAGATGGGATATTATTCGAAAATAATTATCGCAGTTACTTAGAAGAAGGAAATCAGCTCATGGAAGGTGCCTTACAATTTATAAATCAAATTCAAAGTGAGTACGATTTATATATAGTGACAAACGGTATTTCTAAGACGCAAGATAAACGATTACGTAATGCAGGGTTACATGCCTTGTTTCAAGATATTTTCGTTTCTGAAGATACAGGTTATCAAAAGCCGATGAAAGAGTATTTTGATTATGTTTTTGAAAGGATTCCTAACTTTGTGCCTGAAGAAGGGCTCATTATTGGGGATTCGTTAAGCGCTGATATGAAAGGTGGATATGTAGCGGGAATTGATACTTGTTGGTTTAATCCAGAAAGGAAATTAAATGATAGTGGGATTATACCGACATATGAAGTGCATAATTTTGAGGAGTTATATGCATTATTGAAGCAACATGTGTAATGAGAATAGGCAGTGGAACTTTTGTCCACACTGCCTATTTTTTTATTTGTAGTTTCGTTATGTTTTGGAAGTGGAAATGCATTTCCGATAGTAGCTGCCCCAAGCATTGGTAATAGTAAATTAAGCGGAGGTTTTAAAAGGTCTTTTTCAAATGGATATAGAATATATTTCTTTTGTTATGTACATTAAGTTCTTTGTATTTAATTTAGAACATTCAGAAAAACTAATTGACATGAGGAAATTATTGCTATAAAATCAACGGTAATTGCATAGTCTTATCAAGAAAAGGTGGAGGGACAGGCCCGATGAAACCTTGGCAACAGCCGTATAACGGAATTGTGCCAAATCCTGCAGGTAATAACCCTGAGAGATAAGAAAGAGCCTTTAGAGCGTGTTTTCAAACTGCTCCTTTCTTGTTTTCAGGAAAGGGGCAGTTTTTTATTTTGTATAAAAGAAAGGAGAATAAGAAATGGGAGAATCATGGGGGAAAGGAACGATTTGTGTGCAAGGTGGCTATACGCCAAAGAATGGTGAACCGCGTGTTTTACCGCTTTATCAAAGTACAACGTATAAATACGATACTTCAGATGATTTA
Organism: Bacillus sp. FSL W8-0519; assembly: GCF_038005585.1. Taxonomy (NCBI): domain Bacteria; kingdom Bacillati; phylum Bacillota; class Bacilli; order Caryophanales; family Bacillaceae; genus Bacillus; species Bacillus sp. FSL W8-0519. The sequence continues at coordinate 5,234,606 of NZ_JBBOTL010000001.1, read as the reverse complement.
GCAGCGCTATTTAATTTAGAGGCAGAAGGATATATCTACACGCGTATTGGAAATCCTACTTTAGCTGCATTTGAGCAAAAGTTAGCGGATTTAGAGGGTGGTGTAGGTGCTGTTGCAACAGCTTCTGGGCAAGCTGCTATTATGCTTGCTGTTTTAAATATTTGTAGTAGCGGAGACCACTTGCTTTGTTCTTCCACAGTTTATGGCGGGACGTTTAATTTATTTGGAGTGAGTTTGCGTAAACTTGGTATCGATGTTACATTCTTTAATCCGAATTTAACTGCTGATGAAATTGTGGCCCTTGCTAATGATAAGACGAAACTTGTTTATGCAGAATCGCTAGGAAATCCGGCGATGAACGTTTTAAATTTCAAAGAACTTTCAGATGCAGCGAAAGAGTTGGAAGTACCTTTTATCGTGGATAATACATTGGCAACTCCTTATTTATGCCAAGCATTTGAACATGGAGCAAATATTATCGTTCATTCTACGACGAAATATATTGATGGTCATGCAAGTTCGTTAGGTGGCATTGTAATTGACGGAGGGAACTTCGATTGGACAAACGGGAAATATCCTGAACTAGTTGAACCGGATCCAAGTTATCACGGCGTAAGTTACGTTCAAAATTTTGGTGCAGCAGCTTATATTGTGAAGGCACGTGTTCAATTATTAAGAGACTACGGAAACTGTATGAGCCCATTTAATGCGTATATTAGCAATATCGGCTTAGAAACATTGCATTTACGAATGGAGCGTCATAGTGAAAATGCTCTTGCAGTTGCTAAATGGCTTGCTGATCATGAACGTATTGAATGGGTGAATTATCCGGGATTAAATAGTAATGAAAATTATTCGTTAGCACAAAAGTATTTGAAAAAAGGTGCGAGTGGTGTTTTAACATTCGGCATTAAGGGAGGATTAGAAGCAGCAAAAGAATTTATCGCAAATGTAAAACTAGCAACTCTCGTAACGCATGTAGCTGATGCACGAACTTGCGTTATACATCCTGCTAGTACAACGCATAGACAATTAAGTGCCGAAAATCAGCGCTTAGCTGGCGTCACATCAGATTTAATTCGTTTATCAGTTGGTATAGAAGATGTTTCGGATATTATTGCAGATTTAGAAGCAGCGCTAGTCGGAGGCAAACAACATGCCGATCATAATTGATAAAGATTTGCCAGCTCGCAAAGTGTTGCAGGAGGAAAATATTTTTGTAATGACAAAAGAGCGAGCAGAAACACAAGATATTCGGGCATTGAAAATTGCTATATTAAATTTAATGCCTACAAAGCAAGAAACAGAAGCGCAATTACTTCGTTTAATTGGAAATACACCGTTGCAATTAGATGTTCATTTACTTCATATGGAATCGCATTTGTCTCGTAATGTTGCACAGGAACATTTAACGAGTTTCTATAAAACATTCCGTGATATTGAGAATGAGAAATTTGATGGACTCATTATTACAGGAGCACCAGTTGAAACCCTTTCTTTTGAAGAGGTAGATTATTGGGAAGAGCTTAAACGTATTATGGAGTATTCAAAAACGAATGTAACATCTACGCTTCATATTTGCTGGGGGGCACAGGCTGGTTTGTATCATCATTATGGCGTTCCAAAGTATCCTCTTAAGGAAAAAATGTTTGGTGTATTTGAACATGAAGTCCGTGAGCAACATGTGAAACTGTTACAAGGTTTTGATGAATTGTTTTTCGCCCCGCATTCGCGTCATACAGAAGTACGAGAGAGTGATATTAGAGAGGTGAAAGAATTAACATTATTAGCAAACTCTGAGGAAGCAGGTGTTCACCTTGTTATTGGGCAAGAAGGAAGACAAGTGTTTGCGCTCGGGCATAGTGAATATAGTTGTGATACGTTAAAGCAAGAATACGAACGGGACCGCCAAAAAGGGTTAAATATTGATGTGCCGAAAAACTATTTTAAGCATAATAATCCAAATGAGAAGCCGCTTGTAAGGTGGAGAAGCCATGGGAATCTATTATTCTCTAATTGGCTGAATTATTACGTGTATCAAGAAACCCCTTATGTATTATAAAAAAAGATTGTGTCACACGTGGCAACGTTTTCTTTGTAAAGATTAATCTATATTTTTCCGAATGTTCAAAAAACATTGTTTTTCAGATTTTTTATTCATATAATTTCATCTAAACACAATTTTTGAGGGGTGGACAGTATTATGAAAGAAATTCAAGTTGGCTTATTAGGTCTTGGGACAGTTGGTAGCGGAGTAGTTCGTATCATTACAGATCACCAAGAGCGACTTATACACCAAGTAGGTTGTCCTGTAAAAGTAACGAAAGTACTAGTACAAAATATTGAAAAAGAGAGAGAAGTAGAGGTACCTTCTACTCTATTAACACAAGATGCACATGAAATTTTAGACAATCCAAACATCCACGTTGTCATCGAAGTAATGGGTGGCATTGATGATGCAAAAGCATATATTTTGCAAGCTTTACAAAGCGGGAAGCATGTTGTGACTGCCAATAAAGATTTAATGGCGTTACATGGGGCGGAACTATTAGCGGTAGCAAAAGATAATAAAGCAGATTTGTTTTATGAAGCAAGTGTAGCCGGAGGGATTCCGATTTTACGAAGTATTGTAGAGGGACTTTCTTCAGATCTTATTACGAAAGTAATGGGAATTGTAAATGGAACGACAAATTTTATTTTGACGAAAATGTCAGATGAAGGGAGAGCATATAACGACGTGTTAAAAGAAGCCCAGCAACTTGGATTTGCAGAAGCGGATCCAACATCAGATGTAGAAGGTTTAGATGCAGCAAGAAAAATGACAATTTTGGCTACCCTTGGTTTCTCTACAAATGTAGAGCTTGGAGATGTGAAGGTAAAAGGGATTACTTCTATTACAGAGGAAGATATCGAATACAGTAAGAGTTTAGGTTACACGATTAAACTAATCGGTCTTGCGAAGCGAGATGGTGAAAAATTAGAGGTTACAGTTGAACCGACTTTACTTCCAAATACACATCCTCTTGCGGCCGTGCAAAATGAATATAACGCTGTATATGTGTATGGTGAAGCAGTTGGAGAAACGATGTTTTATGGACCAGGTGCAGGAAGTTTACCGACAGCAACAGCTGTTGTTTCCGATTTAGTAGCTGTAATGCAAAATATTAGATTAGGGGTAACAGGAAATAGTGCTGTAGTCCCGCAATATCAAAAAGTATTAAAAGAGCCAGACGAAATTGTTGTGAAGAAATTTTTAAGACTTCATGTGAAAGATGAAATTGGTGTATTTGCAAAAATTACTTCGTTATTCTCTGAGCGTGGCGTTAGCTTTGAAAAAATTATTCAAATGCCACTTGAAGAGAAAGGAAAAGCTGAAATTGTAATTGTAACGCATCGTGCTTCTCTTGCTGATTATGATTATATTCTACATACGTTGCAAGGGTATGAAGAAATAGATTGTTTGAAAGCAAACTATCGAATTGAAGGGGATGCAAAGTAGTATCTCCTCTAAGAAAAAACCTATTAAGCGGCTTGCTTAATAGGTTTTTTTCTATTTAAAATCTTCGTACCAACTTGAATAAATGCTTGGATAATCCAGCCTGTTGTAAAAGATAAGATGATTGTTCCAAAATAGATAGGTCCATCTAATAAAAAGCTTAATGTTAAAAATAAGAATGCTAACGAAATTTCTGTTCTTCTAAATGTCCATTTCTTTTTCTCAGCAACTGTTAAAACGAAAGCTTCTTGCGGTGCTGCACAAAGGTTTGTAGAGACATAAAGACCAATTCCGGCTCCAACGAATAGATTTCCGCAAATAAGTGTTATATATTTTGGAAGAGAACGGACAGCGTCCATAATAGTTGTAATGGAACCAATCCAATCAACAAAAAGAGAGATAAGAACCATTGTTACGATTGTACCGATTGTAATTTGTCTTTTATTCCAAAAGAGGACGATAAGGGTAAAGGCAAAATTAATCATGAAAATCCAAAAACCGATACTTATCCCGAAATTTTGATATAGTGCAATAAAGAAGGAATCATAAGGGCTAAGTCCAAAGGAAGTAATGGTCGTCATCATATTAATACCGATGGCGAGAATGAGTAGACCACCAATGAAAAATATATATTCTAATTTGAATCGAAGCATAGTTGTATATCCTTTCAAAATGTATTTGCTAGGAAAGGATATATTGTGGAAAGCTTACCAGGTCAAGGGAGAATTTTTGCAGGGAAGGGGAAAATGAGATGACGAATATAAGAAAGATTGCTGAACTTGCTGGGGTATCTGTTTCAACTGTTTCACGTGTACTAAATAATCATCCATATGTGAATGAACAGAAGCGAAAAGAAATTTTAGCAATTATAGAAGAATTAAACTATACGCAAAATGTGAATGCAATTCATTTAGTGAAAGGAAAAACGAATGTAATTGGCGTTTTATTACCGCACGTTAATGATCAATATTATAGTGCCATTATTGAGGGAATATCAAAGGAAACAGCAAAGAATAATTATAATATGATGCTTTGTCAGACGAATTATAGCGAGGAAAGAGAATTAGAAATTTTGAATATGTTAAAAATGAAAAAGCTTGATGGGGTTATTATATGTTCTCGGGCAAATAGTAAGGAGAAGCTCGAAGAATATACGAAATTCGGCCCGATTGTTATGTGTGAAGAAATAGATTCAAAATGCATTTCAAGTGTACATGTTGATTACTATAAAGTGTTTTCACAAGGGATGAAAAACTTAATAGATGCTGGTCATACACGTATTGGGTATTGCATTGGAAGAAGTAATAGCATTAATAGCCAGAGAAGAAAACAAGCATATGCGGATTCACTTCAACAGATTGCTGAAAAACCGATAGGAACTTGGAAGTTTGAAGGCTGTTTTACGGTGGAAGATGGGCGTAATGTAATTAGGGAGTGGGCCTCTATGTCAGTAAAGCCAACTGCGTTTCTTGTATCTTGTAACCATATTGCAGCGGGAATGGTAACGGAGGCGAAAAAACAAAGAATTCGTATTCCAGAAGATATTACGATTATTGGTTGTGATGATCAAGATGTAGCAGACATTTTAGGCATTACGACGATTTCATATTCTAGTAAAAATGTTGGTGTGAAGGCATTTGAATTATTATATGAAAAGATTAATGATGAGCAAATAGATGTAAAGCACGTAGAGTTATTGCCAGAATTCGTACAAAGGGAAACAACATAATAGATAAGGTATGAAAATCGCTTTTCAAAATTGCGTTTGGTATAATTATGGACAATCTATGAGGGCTAAAAGGGGTTTTGATATGAGATCAAAAGTGGTAAAAGTAATTCTACTCATTACAATTGCATCTTTCTGTTTATTTGCATATGGCTTTGTTTCAAGTGTAAATGATGTATTAAATCCGAAAGCTTCAAATGTAATTAAAAAGACCGATGTAGTGGCGAAGGAGAAAAAGAAAACGGGAACGTTACAAATCGTCAGTTTAGGTGATTCATTAACGCGTGGCGTTGGTGATAAAGAAGGAATTGGCTATGTTGGGCGAATGAAAGAGGATTTACAAAAAGATTATAAGCAAAAAATTGCATTAACAAATTTAGCAGTTAGTGGTGCAAAAATGCCCGATTTATTAAAACAAATTGAAAGTAATGGCGCTCAATATTCAATTAAACAAGCAGATGTAATCGTGTTAACCATTGGTGGGAATGATTTGTTCCCAGGCTGGGAATCGCTTGGGAAAATAGATTTAGAGACGTATCGTCCTGACACAGAAACATTTCAAAATGAAGCAAAGAAAATTATAGAAGAAATTCGTAAATTAAATACAGATAGTCCGATTTTTTGGCTTGGCTTATACAATCCTTTTGAAGATGTAGAAGATTTAAAAGGGTCTTCAAACATTGTTGTGGACTGGAATGCATCTTTAGAGAAGTTAGCGCTAAACGATAAAAATGTGTATATTACACCGACATTTGATTTATTCCAAAACCGTGGGAAAGATTTATTATACTCTGATCATTTTCATCCGAACGAAGTAGGTTATACGTATATGGCAGAACGTTTAGTTCAAAATGTTGTAAGTAAATTAAAACTAGAACAAGGAGGGGTAAAATGACGACGATACTTTCCGTACGAGACTTGAAGAAGGTAATTGGAAAGAAGACTCTTGTAGAGAATATTTCCTTTGATGTAAAGCAAGGAGAAGTGTTCGGGTTCTTAGGACCAAATGGTGCTGGAAAGACGACTACCATTCGAATGTTAGTTGGATTGATTAAGGCGACAGAAGGTACGATTTCTATCGGTGGTTATTCGATTAAGGAAAATTTTAGAGAAGCGATGCGTCAAATTGGGAGTATCGTTGAAAACCCAGAGTTGTATACATATTTAACGGGATGGGAAAATTTAAAGCAATTTGCTCGTATGTTAGGTGATATATCAGATGAACGTATTATTGAAATTGCTGAAATGGTTCATTTAGATGAAAGAATTCATGACAAGGTAAAAACGTACTCACTTGGTATGAAACAACGGCTTGGAATTGCGCAGGCGCTCCTTGGGAATCCAAAATTGCTCATATTAGATGAGCCAACGAATGGTTTAGATCCAGCAGGGATTAGAGAACTTAGGGAATTTATACATAAGCTTGTAAAAGAAGAAAATATGAGCGTGTTTATTTCAAGTCACTTGCTAAGTGAGGTGCAAATGATATGCGATCGCGTTGCTATTATTCATAAAGGAAAGATGATAACAGTTGCCAAAGTTGAAGAATTAATTAAAACAGCAAGTGACCGCGTAGAATGGATTGTTACGCCGATTGGGAAGGCAAAAGATATGCTAGAAGATGCTGAGGAAGTAAGAGAAGTGAGTATAGAAGGTGATCGATTACTATGCCGCATGAATATCGCATCTATAAGTAATTGGAATAAACATTTTGTAGAAAACGGGATAGATGTACATAGTGTTAAGGAACTTGTATTTACGCTAGAAGATTTATTTATTGAACTCACAAGGGGTGAGCAGCATGCGTGAATTTGCGAATCTAGTTTTAAACGAATCGGAGAAGATTTATCGTAAGAAGCGTATTTTTGTTGTTATGCTTATTTTAGCAATCTTGATCCCGCTTTTTGTGTATGCGCAGTATCGTGAAATAGAAACGACACAAAAAAGACTCGGTACAACTGATTGGAAGGTTTCATTGCAACAGCAAATTGTTGATTCCCAGAACCGGTTGAACAATTCTAGGTTGCCAGAAGAATGGCGTGATTGGTTAAAGGTAAGAGTTGAGCAGCAACAATATTATTTAGATCATGATATTAACCCGATGGCACCGGGCGCACCAACTTTTGTAAGGGCGTTTATTGAGCAAGGAATTACATTATTTATTCCACTTCTCGTAATGATTGTCGCCATTGATATTGTTTCAGGAGAACGAAGTGATGGAACGATGAAGATGTTACTTACGCGGCCGATTAGGCGCTGGAAAATACTCCTTAGTAAATACGTAACGATGTTATTTTTCATTTCGCTCATACTGCTCCTTGTAGGTGTGTTTGCATACATATTATCAGGGCTTGTATTTGGATACTCGGGATGGAATTTACCTGTGTTAACTGGATTTGTTATTGATAAGGAAACGTTAAATACGAATTTTGTACATCTTATTCCGCAATGGCAATATATCTTGATGGCGTATGGATTAGCTTGGTTTGTTGCTATCGTTGTTGGAACTATATCATTTATGGTCTCTGTTTTAATTCGTAATACACCAGCTGGTATGGGCGTTATGCTAGCTGCATTAATTGCAGGCGGTATTTTAAGCTCGTTCGCAACATCTTGGGAAGGTGCGAAATATATTTTTAGTGTGAATTTATCATTAACAGATTATCTATCAGGGAAACTACCTGCATTACAAGGTTTATCGATGGGGTTTTCTTTGATGAACTTAACTGTTTGGGGAGTTGTGTCTCTTATCATTTCATTTGTAGTATTTACAAAGCAGGATATGGTGAATTAATTGGACGGGAAGTGACAGTATGGAAAATGTTTTAAAGAATGATTGGGAGCCACTATTGGCACCAGAATTTGAGAAAGAATATTATCGTAAGCTAGCTGATTTTTTGAAAGAAGAGTACAGTACACATGTTGTTTACCCAAAGAAAGAAGATATTTTTAACGCTCTAGAGTATACAAGTTATGAAAATACAAAGGTCGTTATTTTAGGACAAGACCCATATCATGGGCCGAATCAAGCGCATGGTTTAAGCTTTTCTGTACAACCTGGTGTTAAAACGCCACCGTCATTGTTAAATATGTATAAAGAGCTTCGAGATGAATATGGGTATGACATTCCGAATAACGGTTATTTAGTGAAATGGGCAGAGCAAGGAGTATTACTACTAAATACTGTATTAACAGTTCGACAAGGCGAAGCAAATTCTCATAAGGGAAAAGGATGGGAGCATTTCACTGATCGTGTAATTGAGCTGTTGAATGAACGTGAAAAGCCAGTTATTTTCATATTGTGGGGACGCCATGCACAGGCGAAGAAGAAGTTAATTACAAATTCAAATCATCATATTATCGAATCTGTACATCCAAGCCCACTATCAGCAAGACGAGGTTTCTTTGGGAGTAAGCCATACTCTAAAGTAAATACGATTTTAGCTAATATGGGCGAGAGAGAAATTGATTGGGAAATTCCAAATTTATAAATAGAAAAGGTAGTTAACAGTCGTTAACTACCTTTTCATTATTGTTGCTCGTTCTTTAATTTTGCATCTAGTACAAACGTGCCAAATGGGATAACTGATGAAACGAATGCCCCAAGTGCCCATAAAATTGATTTACGGTGTACGATTGTTACTTGAATTACTGCGAAGATAAATAAAATAAATAAAACACCGTGAGCCATGCCTGTAATTTTAACAGCTGTTGCAAATCCTGCGAAATATTTTAATGGCATTGCTACAAATAATAGTAGTAGAAAAGAAATCCCCTCAATAAGTCCAATTGCTCTTAATCGTCCGATTGGTGTAGATAACATGTAAAATAGCCTCCCTTAACGTATGCTTGTTTATAGTAAATTTGTATTCTTTTTTAAAATAAAATAGTCTATTTTGTTTCATTATATACAAAAAGAAAGTTTACACTACGAGAATAGTGCAAAGTTCAAAATATAGTCACAAAAGCATGGTAATTTAAATAAAAACCTATTTGAAGTGTTTGACTTCAAATAGGTTTTATGAGTGGAAATATTAAACAAGTGCTTCTTTTTTTAGTACGAACTTCTCTACAACCTTTGCTACACCGTCATTCATATTTGTATCTGTTACATAATTTGCAATTTCCTTAATATCATCAGGTGCATTGCCCATTGCGACACCAAGACCGGCGAATTCAATCATCGCCTGATCGTTATAGCTATCGCCCATTGCGATAACTTCTTCGCGCTTAATGCCAAGTTTTTGGATTAATTGGTTTAAGCTCGTTCCTTTTGTAACACCGGCTTCAGTAAATTCTAAGAAGAATGGTTTAGAACGCATAACGCTTAATTGTCCTTCTAGTTGTTTTTGTAATTTCTTTTCTACTTCAACAAGGCGTTCAGCTTCTTTATTCATTAATACTTTTACTACAGGCTCTTTAACAGCAGCTTTAAAGTCATCTACTACAACGATAGGCATACCAGTAATATCGCCCTCAATTTCAGTATAAGGATTATTTTCTTCCGTTACGATATCATCGCCAATATAAGTATGAATCCATACATCTTCAGTTTTACTAATTTCAAATAAGTTGTGAACGATTTCAGGAGAAAGCGTACTACTAAAGATTTCTTCGTTTGTTTTACAGTTAATAATTTTTGCGCCATTAAAAGATAGAATGAAACTGCCGTATTCTTCTAAACGAAGTTCTTTCGCTACATTGCGCATACCAAACGTTGGACGTCCAGAAGCAAGTACAACTTTTACACCTTGTTCTTGTGCAGTCATTAGAGCTTCTTTCGTACGAGGTGAAATAGTATGGTCGTCACGTAATAAAGTATCATCTAAATCTAAAACAATCATTTTATAAGTCATATTGAAAATTCCCTTCTTTATTTAAATCAAATATATGTTCATGGAGATGTAAGAAATAATAGTAAGACATCGAACCTCTTTAAAAAGAAGTAGATTCATTTTTATGAGTGTTTTTCTCATCATATTAATTAATAATCATTGGGGATGGACAAAACCCCAATGATTAAATGTTTATTTTATCGTAACAACTCTAAAGGTAGAGTGCAATAATGGAAGTTTTCCAATTTACGATACTTGTTTTATTGTCGAACGAGAAAATAGTATTTCTAGTAAGATTGCCATTACAGCCCCAAGAACGAGACCATTACTTAGGAATGAAGCTAGAAATGGTGGAAGCGTGGAATATGCTCCTGCTGGAACGAACATAACCCCAATTCCTGTGAAGATTGACAGACCTGCTACTTTAAATAATCGTTCTTTATCCTGTACTGTTTCGTATTCTCGAAAGGCGAGACCGATCATGCTTGCAAATACAGGATAAATGGCAGCATAACCAACTGCAACTGGGATTGCCGCAAAGAATGAAGTGATCTTTGGGAATATACTAACGACAATAATAAAGCTTGACCCTAATATAAATGGGAGGCGTTTATAAATATTAGTCGTTGCAATAAAACCTGCTGATCCAGAAATAGCGACAGGTCCGATAGCCGAAAACAGGCCGCCTAGTAATTGATTGATTCCTGTTATAATACCGGCCTGTTTAAAACGATCTGATGCAGCATTTTCTTCATATTTAGAGACAACCTTTTGTACAACGCGAATACTTGCTAACATATTTGTTAGAAGTAAGAGTGTAACGAAAATGACCGTAATTACCATGTTCCATTCAACACGAGGCATTCCGAAAACAAATAAGGATGGAAAACGGATTATGTCTGTCACTGGTGTTATTGGATTGGATAATCCAAAGCATGCGAATAATATCCAGCCGCAAACGATACTGAAAAGAACAGAATATTGTCCGATAATAGGTAGCTTCATGATGAAAAAGGATAGTAAAATAACAATGAGTGAAAGAATAAATACATTAGGTTGTACTTCTGTATGTTTTCCATCCAGGCCAAACATTCCTTTTAAGAAGGAACCACTAAGTTGTGCAACAAGAAGAAATAAGTACGTTCCAATGACTGTCGGTGTAAAATAGCGAACGAGTTTATCAATAAGTCCAAAAACGCTAAGAATAATACAAATGATACCGCTTAATAAGAAAGCATATTGAAGAACTTTAAGTGTCTCATTGTTTGATCCAAATAATACGACACCTAAACTTGCATATAGGGAGAAAATTCCCCACCAAAGGCCAGCAGGACCTTCTTGAATAGGAAGTTTATGCCCAAATATAGCTTGTAAGAGACCAGCAAAGCCTAGAACAAATAATGTTCTTTGTACGAATGCGATAGCTTCAGCGCCATCAAGACCATAACTAGTTGCGACGCTAATTGGTACAATAAGACTCCCAGCTAAAATAAATAGTGCCCATTGTAAGGCGGAAAGAAATGTTTTCATTATATCAACCTCTTTCATAGATTCCGTATCTAGTATATATGTATTTCATTTCCACTGGCAAAGATTGTAGATAGAGAAAAGAGTTGAAACATGATATGAATGCACGTAAGCAATTATGGATAGCAGTTATATGTATGACTTTTGTTGTAATTCTAGGAACATTAGGATTTATGACAATTGAAGAGATTAGCTTATTTCAAGCATTTTGGATGACGATGATTACCGTATTAACGGTGGGATACGGAGACGCCATTCCTGTAACACATGCAGGAAAAGTTTTTGCGCTCCTTATCATACCGGTTGGAGTCGGTATTGTTACGTATGCAATTGGTGTAGTGGCAGCTATGATTATTGAAGGGAATTTATTTCATGCAGTACGGAGGAAGAAGATGGATAAACAAATAGCACAGTTACAAAATCATATTATCGTATGTGGTTGCGGTAGAGTAGGGCTACAAGTTGTACATGAATTGCAAGAAAAGAAGATCCCATTTGTCGTCGTGGATAAAGATGAAAGCATATTAGAGAAGGAAAAGCTTTTATATGTACATGGAGATGCAACAGAAGACAAAGTGTTACAACATGCTGGGATTTCAAAGGCAGCTGGTTTAGTTGCTATCGTAGCAAATGACGCTGAAAATGTATTTATTACGTTAACTGCAAGAGGATTAAACGATGCAATTAAAATTGTGGCAAGAGCAGAAAAACCAGAAACCGAAGACAAATTAAAGAGGGCTGGTGCAAATAAGGTGATTAATCCATCTAGTATGGCAGGGATTCATATTGCAAAAGGTATTGCGAATCCGTTAACAGTTCATTATATTGATACAGTACTGTATGGCGTGGAGCAGTCATTTGTAATTGAAGAAATTGCAGTAGGTAAGGGCTCTATTTTAGCTAATAAATCATTATTAGAGAGTGATGTTAGAAATCAATTTGATGTAACAATTTTAGCGATTTTGAGAAATGGGAATGTTATACATAATCCAACGGGGCAGGAAAAGTTGCAAGAACATGATATGATAATAGTATTTGGTTCAGTAGAGAAGCTGGGACAATTTGAGAAAGAACTACAAAGTACGAGGTGATAAGGGATGCAAATATCAAGCGATAAGATTTTAAATAAAATGGCGAATGAAATTGCAAAGGCAAAAAGTAGTGAAGGACAAAAATCAAAAGAACATGTATTAGTTGTGCGTGCTTTATGTGATTTATTATTAGATGAGCAAGTTGAATCTTCTACGTATAGAGAGCCACAAGTTCAATCACAAATAATTGGATCACAACCAATCACGATGCAACCAATTGCACCGGTTTCTAATGAGCCAGTATATATAAAAGAAAGTGATGCAAACGGTAATTCTTTATTTGATTTTTAGAGGATAAATCGTTTGGCTTATATGAAAAAATTGCTTATGATAAAAGTAAAAAAGGGGAATTAAGATGAAAATTTTCTTTTTACTAGGTTGTATTGCAGCGGGGCTATCTGTTGCGTTAGGGGCTTTCGGAGCACACGGTTTAGAAAATAAAGTTTCTGCAAAAATGTTAGAGGTTTGGAAAACAGGTGTTACATATCAAATGTTTCATGCAGGTGGACTATTTGTAGTTGCTTTATTGATGGATAAAATTCAATCATCACTCTTAACTACTGCTGGTTGGCTTATGGTAGCTGGGATCATTATGTTCTCGGGTAGTCTGTATGCATTAAGTACAACAGGTATTAAGTTCTTTGGTCCAATTACACCTCTTGGTGGTGTAGCGTTTATTGTGGCATGGATCTTAGTTGGAACTGCAGTTGTAAAAGGATTATAAAAAACAAAAGCTGGCATACGCCAGCTTTTTTTATGGTCTTGGAGCATAAGTTGCTTGTTGACTAGGCAAATACGTAATTTCTTCTGGGAATTCTACATAATCTAAGTAAATCATTAATAATAAATAACGTTTCCCTGATTGTGGCTCACTAATTACGATGTGATCACGACCAGCCGCTTCGATAATACCCGTATAGGATTGTGTACCGAGTGAACTACCACGCTCATAAGTCATTACAACTGTGGCTTGCTTGCCCTTGTTCAAGCGAAGAATATTTTCAATATATGACTGTTCTAGAGGTAACATGCCTTGAGAAACAGCATATTGAGCTTGCGCAACTTGTTGTTGCATTGCTTGCTGCTGTTGCTGTTGCTGTTGCTGTGGGGTCATTTGTTGCGGTTGTACGTAAGTTCCAGATGGTTGATAGAAACCTGTTCCGTAATACGGATTTTGTTGCTGTGCCATTCAAAAATCCCTCCTTGTTTTCATTCCTTAATATATGCTAGGGCAATCCCCAGCATTTGGCTGGAAGAAGCAGTGCTTTTTGAAGCGACCAGAGTTTTGCTGATTATACCAAGTTGGTGGACATGCACCTTCAGGCCTAAAAAACCATAAGGCAAAATTTGCAGGCCAAAAACGTTGTCCTTGAATCGTTCGCCTTGCTAATGCGATATCTTGTTCCCTTGCACGTTGATAAAAATAACCTTTTTGAGTTGCCTCAAAACCACCAGGATTTTGATACACCATTTGACGTAAATTACGAATATTTTTAAAGTCTAAACAATTCCCGCGGACACGATTTACTCCAACGTTTCCGACCATTAACATCCCCTGTTGTCCTTCACCTTCAGCTTCAGCACGCATCAGTCTAGCTAATAACTTTACATCTTCTTCGTTATACGCGATAACGCCCATTATGTGTCACCTCTCTTTTTGGAATACCTTGTGGAAAGAGGTTTATGTCTAGATGAAGTGTGTAACAATTACTAGTTCATACGTATGAGAAAAAGGACTCAGATATGACAACCAAACAAAGTTTTACATGGAGAGTGGAAAATAAAAAAAGCTAGCGTGAGCCAGCTTTTTTATTAAAAAACTTTAGACCATAAGTTTGAGAAGAAATCACCGATAGAGCGCATTGTTAATACAAACCAATTTGCTTTTTCAACTTCTTCTGTCGTTTTTGCAGTAACTTTCATACTTTTACTACCGTCTAAGAAACCATATTTATCGGTTGATTCTAAAGTAATCGATCCTACTTTTGCATCTTTCTTAATAGGAGCAATTAAATGACCATCTTCAGCAAGAGATTTATCTACTTCAGTTCCAATTTTATAAGGGTCTTTGCTACCTTTTTTTGCAATTACGGTTATTTCTTTTTCCGGTGCAACAGTTACTTGATCCTCTTTCCCTTGTACTACAGAGAGTGTATTGTTTTTATCGACCATTAGTTTTTGTTTTTCGAAGTTATTAAACCCGTATTCGATTAACTCACGAGATTCTGTGAAGCGCTCGTCCATTGATTTTGTTTTAATAATAACCGAAATAAGACGTACATCACCGCGTTTAGCAGTAATAGTAAATCCGTATCCAGCTGTATCAGAACTTCCGGTTTTTAAACCATCAGCACCTTCATAAGCGAAAGCAGCTCCTGGTAACATCCAGTTCCAGTTTTCCATACGAATTGGTTTCGGATGATTATCTGGGAAGTTTCTAAATCTTTGTTTTGTATCCTCTAGCATTTCTGGATACTTTGTAATCATTGCTTTTGAAAGTATACCCATATCGCGAGCTGACATAGAGTTTTCTGCATTTGGATCAGTACCCTCAGGATGTTTTCCTTTTAAGTCAGCGTTATTTAAACCAGTAGCGTTTACAAATTTATATTTCTTTAACCCTAGTTTTTTTGCATGTTCATTTGCAAGATTTAAGAAGTTTTTCTCACTTCCTGCAAGAAGTTCTGCTAAGGCAATACTAGATCCGTTTGCAGAGAAGATAACGATAGAATGATATAGTTCTCTTACAGTATATTGACGTCCTTTTTCGAACGGCACGTTAGAGAATTCATTATTACGTGAAACTTCATAAGCGTAATCAGAAATATTTACCTTTGTATCCCAAGTGATTTTTCCTTCTTTAATTGCTTCTAACACGGCATAAACAACAATTAATTTTGACATACTAGCGATAGCTAGTAATTCATCTGGATTTTGTTCATGCAGTATTTTTCCTGTATCTGCATCAAATAGAAGTGCAGCAGATGCCTCAATGTGTATTTTTTCTTCCGCATGGGATGTTGTTACTCCTAAGGAAGAAATTGACAATAGAAACACTAGTAAAATAGAAAAGATTTTCTTCATATACATTATCACCTTCGCATCGTTATTAGCATATAGCTCGTACCATTTTAGCATAAATTTGGATATAGAAAGGTTACAATTTTGTAAGGTATTTAAAAGGATTTGTCGATTTTTGTTCAAATTTGCGAAAAAAAGAAGTTTTTTGAGGAGAAATATAGAGGGGAATAAAAAAAGGAACGAATTTCGTTCCTTTTTCACGATTTATATGTGTAAAAATTTCTCTACCTTTTCGTCTGGTAAAATGTTTCCGACGAAAAATGTTCCGAATTCACCATAACGAGCACTTACTTCATCGAAGCGCATTTCATATATAAGCTTTTTAAATTGAAGAACATCGTCAGCGAATAATGTTACGCCCCACTCAAAATCGTCGAATCCAACAGATCCTGAAATAACTTGGCGTACTTTACCTGCATACTGGCGACCAATTTTACTATGACTGTACATCATTTTCTTACGTTCCTCCATTGGAAGCATGTACCAGTTGTCATCACCTTGGCGACGCTTGTCCATTGGATAGAAGCAAATATGATTTGCTTTCGGTAACTCAGGATATAAGCGAGCTAAGATTTGTGGATTTTGGTATGGATCTTCATCAGCTGGAAGGTAGTTGCTTAGTTCAACAACAGATACGTAAGAGTATGCAGGAACCATATATTCAGCTAAAGTTGTTTTATTCAATTCTGTTTCAATTTCATTTAACTCTTCCATTGTTGGACGTAAAATCATAAGCATAATATCAGCTTTTTGGCCAACAACTGTATACATTGCGTGACTGCCCTTTTTCGCAGCAGCTACGTCGTTCCATTTTTCAACGACATTTAAAAATTCAGACACAGCTTGTCCGCGTTCGTCGCTAGATAATGTTTTCCATGCAGCCCAATCAATAGAACGTAAATCATGTAAACAATACCAGCCATCTAACGTTGTTGTTGCTTCACTCATTCTATTCACCTCAGTTAATGATAGTTTTACACGTTAACTATAGCATATATAGTTTTAAAATCATCTATATAAAACCTTGGCGCATAAAATTGTCACATTTAAGTGTTTAAGCAAGGTGAATTTAACGGCTGAATTTTATGAAAATATAATCATTTTTATTTTATCTATTTTTTGGGAG
This sequence comes from Bacillus sp. FSL W8-0519, assembly GCF_038005585.1. Classification (NCBI taxonomy): domain Bacteria; kingdom Bacillati; phylum Bacillota; class Bacilli; order Caryophanales; family Bacillaceae; genus Bacillus; species Bacillus sp. FSL W8-0519. The sequence goes on along the minus strand of NZ_JBBOTL010000001.1, from coordinate 5,217,724 downwards.
CTATAAGTTTAAAATATAGAGGAAAAGAAGTATTCTTAAAGATAGAGTTTTTTAACATATGTAGGAGGGTTTATTCGTGAGCAACTTATTTACAACAGTAAAAGAAAAAGTTCAAGGAAAAGGCATTTCTATCGTACTTCCTGAAGGAACTGATGAAAGAATTTTAGGCGCTGCAGAGCGTTTAGCAAAAGAAGAGTTAGTAAAACCAATCTTAGTTGGTAATAAAGAAGAAATTAGCGCAAAAGCTGCTAGCATGAATTTAACATTAGCAGGCGTTGATATTTACGATCCAGCTACATACGAAGAAATGGATGCAATGGTAGCATCTTTCGTTGAACGCCGTAAAGGTAAAGCAACTGAAGAAGACGCTCGCAAAATCCTTAAAGACGAAAACTACTTCGGTACAATGCTTGTATACATGGGCAAAGCACACGGTTTAGTAAGTGGTGCAGCTCACTCTACAGCTGATACAGTTCGTCCAGCACTTCAAATCATTAAAACAAAACCAGGCGTTACAAAAACTTCTGGCGTATTCATCATGGTACGTGAAGAAGAGAAATATGTATTCGCTGATTGTGCAATTAACATTGCACCAAATAGCCAAGATTTAGCTGAAATTGGTATCGAAAGTGCGAAAACTGCTGAACTATTCGGCATTGATCCACGCGTTGCTATGTTAAGCTTCTCTACAAAAGGTTCTGCGAAATCTCCAGAAACAGAAAAAGTTGTAGAAGCAACTCGCATTGCAAAAGAAATGGCTCCAGAATTAGCTCTAGATGGAGAATTCCAATTCGATGCTGCATTCGTACCATCTGTAGCTGAGAAAAAAGCTCCAGGTTCTACAATTAAAGGTGATGCTAACGTATTCGTATTCCCAAGCTTAGAAGCTGGTAATATCGGCTACAAAATCGCTCAACGTTTAGGTAACTTCGAAGCAGTAGGACCAATCTTACAAGGTTTAAACATGCCTGTAAACGACCTATCTCGTGGATGTAACGAAGAAGAAGTGTACAAGTTAGCTTTAATTACAGCAGCTCAAGCACTTTAATTCTATAACGAATTGAAATAAAGACCGTCGCTAAAATAGCGACGGTCTTTATTTTTCTAAGCCAAGTGCTTTATTGTTACGATCAATAATACGTTGTAAATTCGTCTCATATAAAGGTATTTCATCTATTGTTAATTGAGATGGTGTTAACTTTGGAGCGAATTGCTGCAATGTTTTTAAAAGGCGCATCATTAAATCTTGTACTGTAATGGTTTCGCCAAGTAATTCTGAAAGTGAAGCCATCGTACTCGGTACAATTTCAGGATAAGTAAAGCGTGTTTCTTCTCCTTGAATGGCTAGGTTGTAGAAATCACGAACAAGTGCGGCACGTTCAGAGCCACTTCCTGTAGCACAGAGATAAATTTGGACAGCGACACCACCGCGAATACGGCGCTGTGAAATACCAGCAAATTTTTGGTCGCGAATACTTAAATCGTAGCTACCAGGGCAGTAAGAACCAACGATTTCTTTTGCCTCAATTGTAACATCGTAATCCTTTAACATTTCCTGAATTAAATGCCACATTGTATCGTATCCAAGATCAATATCGATACCTTTTTCCGTCTCTTGGAATAAAAGTGATACGTTTAACACACCTTCATCAAGTACGACTGCAAGCCCGCCAGAATTACGAACGATAACATTGAAGTCGTTTTCTTTTAAAAAGGAAATACCTTCTTCTAAGTGTGGTAGGCGTGAATCTTGAATGCCAAGAACAATTGTATTGTGATGAACCCAAGAGCGCATTGTTGCAGCTGATTCGCCCTTTCCAATGCTTGTGCATAATGTATCATCCATTGCGAATGATTGAAGTGCATGGAATGTTGGTCCTAAACTAGACTGATCTACAATACGCCACTCTGGCTGAGATAAAATGGAACGGGAATTGCTCATATAACTAACCCCTTATCTTTAAAATGACAATCTCTATTATAGCAAAAAATAATGAAAGTAGTTTTTAAGAGAAAACCTTACTGAATTGTAAGGTTGTTGTAAGGAAAGTGAATTGGTTAAATGATCTAAGATGGCTAAACTAAGAGATGTAATTATTGATTTTAGGAGGCATACAAATGAAAAATGTTAAATTAGGAATCGTAGCGATTATGTCAGCTGCTGTATTTAGTGGCTGTTCTATTATGGATATGATTGCACCACAAGCAACGGGTGTTGTTATGTACGGAGATGAAACAGGCGTTCAACAAACAATGGATCAATATAAAGATAAAATTGAATCTCAAAATAAATTTGAAGCTAAACTAGGTACTGTTAATGAGAAAAAGGTTTTAATCATGAATAAAACAATGGCTGAGAAGATGGTAAAGGAAAACATGCTGAAAAAAGTAGTGAAAGAAGATGTAGAACCTATTAAAGCATTGCCGGCTATTTCTGATGAAGCTGGAATTGTATTTGCTAAAGAGGAACAAAAAGATGTAGTAATTGATGGAAAGAAAATGAAGTACGAAGGCAATGTAGTAATTGGTGATGCGCGTAAATATACAGATATGTATGCAGTTGTTAGTGATGCAGAATATGCAAAAATAAGTGAACCGGTAAAAACAATTGGTTTAGCATCCTTTAAAGAGAATCCAAAGGAAAAGATTTTTCCAGATATAAAGAGGGATTCTAAAGTAGAAGAAGCACATATGGTTGAAGTGAAATAACAAAAAGGATGCATGTAATGCATCCTTTTTACTCTGCAATTTTTTCTAAATTACCGTTTCGATCCATTCGGAAAGATGTTTGAGAACGTTCTTCTTCATCCATGACTGCCAACTTACGAGCGCGGTTCATAATGTTCATAAGTGTTTCGTAATCTTCTTGTACAGTATGAGATTGTTTTTCTAATTTTTCCAGTTTCTTTTCTAGTTCTTCATTTCGAAGGATTTGTGATTTAATTTCTTGTTTCAATCTCGTATTCTCGTTTTCAAGAGCTGTCACTTTTATATTTGAAGATCCGACTGTTTGTAAAAAATAAATAACATCTTGCATTGTCATAGAGCCTTTTGCAGTAGGAACGGTAGTTTCTTGATATGGAGTAGCTTCTTTATATTGTACAATTGATTCCTCTTGTACGAACTCTTCATAATTAGTTATCGAATCTGAAGCTGGTGGTGTATAAAGTAAACGTTTTTTCGCTTGTTCACCACTTGCAGCACGCATTTTATCTTTACGATGTTTTTTTGCTAGTTGAAGAGCTTGTTCATAGCTATAGCGAACAACAGCATTCCAACGGAAACCACAGGCAGCCGATGTACGATTTAATCTGTCTCCTACTTCTTCAAATGCATTTAATTGGGTACTTCCTTCTCGAACGTGACGAAGTACAGTTTCAGCAAGTAATAAATCATCCTCATCCGTCCAAGCATCTTGTCTTACTTTCATAGATTCAACTCCCTTTCTTTTTATGAACTTCCTATTTTTATAATGGGCAAAAAAATGAGCTTTTATACAAAGCTTTTAAAAATATGGTAGATTTCGATGAGAGGTATAAAGTGAAACTTTCATCAGTGGGAGGTTCTTCATCCCCTACCTAACTTCTTTGCTTTCGCTGAATTTTAAGGTGGGGATCTTACTGCCCATTAAAGCGGGATAAATTTTGCCAAGAATGACGGAAGCTGCTGTAGGAAAACATATACATATGTAGCATTATATGTGGAAAGAGCGTCGAAAGGAAACTTGCAACGAGCTTCAAAGAGCGGTAAAATACCATTTAGTGTTTATTTTTAAATGTACTTGAGAAAAGTTTAAAATAGAGGAAGTGTTATATAATGGGAAACGAATTTCGTGTGTGTGATGATTGTCAGGCAACGAACGTTAAAACGCTGATTCCAAAGCTAAAAAAAGTAGATTCATGTGCAACGATTGAAGTTGGATGTCAGTCTTACTGTGGCCCTGGCCGTAAAAAATCATTCGCATTTGTAAATAATCGTCCAGTTGCAGCGCCAACAGAAGACGAATTAATTGTAAAAATTGAAGCAAAGTTAAATAAGTAAGGAAAAGAAGAGTGAACAGATTACTCTTCTTTTTTTATGCCCATAAGAGGAAGAATCTATTCTGAGAAAGCTTAACTGGTGATGATAATAGTTCATGATAGATAGGCATTATCTATTTATTAAGGTCTCGGCCTATATGAATTTGTATTTCAAAATAATGGTTGACAGTCTTTTGAAGCGATAGGTAGAATAGAAGGTGTCTGATTCTGAGAATCATTATCAGAAAAGGGCCGATTCATTTAATTTTTTTATTGCTATTTGAGAATAAATTTCATTTCATTAAATTAAACATATGTTGTTGGTTAGGATGGTTGAGGGATGGAAGCGAGCGCAAGGAGTATAGAACAGCAAGATGTGAATGTTAAAGAGATTAAGAGCAGGCCGCTCATTGCCTCTATTATTTTAGTAGCAGGTACAATTTTGTTAGCTTTAAGCATGGCACTGTCTATTTCGTTTGGTGCTGCAGATATTAGTTTAAAGACTGTATGGCAAGCTGTATTTCAGTTTGACGGTTCTATTACGCATCATAATGTAATTCAAGAACTTCGCATGCCTAGAGCAATAGGGGGCGTAGTAGCAGGTGCCTTTTTAGCGGTATCAGGAGCAATTATGCAAGGTATGACGCGAAATCCACTTGCATCCCCATCGTTAATGGGGATTACAGATGGGGCTGTATTTGGAATTGCAATTATGTATGCATTCTTCCCTAATTCACCTTATTTAATGTTCGTTATCGCATCTTTTATTGGTGCTGCGTTTGGAGCGAGCATTGTATATGGAATTGGATCTTCTTCACCAGGTGGATTAACGCCTGTGAAATTAGCTTTAGCGGGTGCCGCGATTAGTGCTTTATTAGGGGCCATTTCATCTGGAATTGCGCTATATTTCAATCTTGCCCAAGAGGTAAGTATGTGGAATGCAGGCGGAGTTGCTGGAGTGAAATGGGAAAGTATTAATATGTTAGTACCGATTGGTCTAGTTTGTCTCTTCATTGCAATTATGATGTCGAGGTATATTACAATTTTAAGCTTCGGTGAAGAAATTGCGATTGGACTTGGTCAAAATACGACATTAATTAAATTTATCGGGACAGTACTTGTTCTTGTGTTAACAGGTTCGGCAGTTTCTATGGCAGGATCGGTTGGATTTGTTGGTCTTGTCATCCCACATATGACTCGTTTCCTTGTAGGCTCAGACTATAGATGGGTTATTCCATGTTCTGCGGTCTTAGGCGGGCTGTTAATTGAATGTGCAGATATGTTATCTCGCGTTATTAATCCGCCGTTTGAAACGCCAATTGGAGCAATTACAGCGCTAATTGGGGTTCCATTCTTCCTCTACTTAGCACGTAACGAAGGGAGAGGAAAAATGTGAGGACAAGTGTCTTAACAAAAAAGAACGTTTCGGTTTTAACAATTTTAGTAGGATTAATCGTTACTGTATTTTTAGTGAGTTTAAATACAGGGACATTTAAAATACCGCCAATGGACGTATTAAAGTCATTGGTTGGACTCGGGGCTGAAGATCAGTCTGTTATTTTATTTGAATTCCGTATGCCGCGTATGGTCATTGCTATATTAGTTGGATCTGCTTTAGCTATGTCAGGTGCGATCTTGCAAGGGTTATCACGAAATCCACTTGCTGATCCAGGTATTATCGGTATTAACGCTGGAGCGGGATTAACAGTTGTTATCTTTGTCTACTTTTTCTTCGGGAAAGTAGGAACTGGTACATTTTTATCTGTATTCATTCTTCCGTTCTTCGCACTAGTTGGAGCGATATTAGCAGCTGTTATTATTTATTTACTAGCATGGAAAGACGGCGTTTCATCTACTCGATTGATACTTGTGGGTATCGCTGTTGCAGCCGGGTTTGGTGCTGTTAGTTTAATTTTTTCTATGAAGATGACATCTAACGATTTCCGCTTTGCTACGATTTGGTTAGCAGGAAGTCTTTGGGGCACAGATTGGAAGTTCGTGCTAAGTGTCCTTCCATGGATGGTTATTTTCTTGCCACTAGCTATTAGTAAAGCACACATACTAAATGTAATGAACCTAGGCGACTCTACAGCAGTTGGTCTTGGTGTAAACGTAGAAAAGGAAAGACGTAAATTATTATTTATTGCAGTTTGTTTAGCAGGTGCATCTGTCGCTGTTGCCGGAGGAATTGGTTTTATCGGTTTAATGGCTCCCCATTTAGCGAGGCGCCTTGTTGGTGGGAAACATCAAATTATGCTGCCTACAGCTGCACTAATAGGAACGTTTTTACTTTTATTCGCAGACGTAATTTCAAGAAGTGTGTTACCAACTTCAGAAATACCGGTCGGTCTTGTTATTTCTGTAATTGGTGCACCGTATTTTATATACTTACTTATGAGGACAAAGTAAAGGGAGGCTTTTTGTATGGCAACTTTAGCAGTTGATGCGGTATCTGTTGGCTATAATGAAGGGTTAATTATTGATGGATTAACAGTTGAAATTCCGGAAGGGAAAATTACAACAATTATTGGACCAAATGGTTGTGGAAAGTCCACATTATTAAAAACGGCTTCTCGTATTTTGAAAGCAAAAAAAGGTACTGTTTATCTTGACGGAAAAGCAATCGAGAAACAACCAACGAAAGAAATCGCAAAGAAAATGGCAATTTTACCACAGACTGCAGAAGTACCAACTGGCCTTACTGTATTTGAACTCGTTTCATATGGACGCTTTCCTCATCAAAAAGGATTTGGAACGTTGAAAGAAGAGGATTATCGCTACATTCATTGGGCACTTGAAGTGACGGGAATGACAGAATTCGCAAATCGTCCAGCAGAGGCATTATCAGGTGGGCAACGTCAACGCGTATGGATTGCGATGGCTCTTGCACAAGGGACAGAATTACTCGTATTAGATGAACCGACAACGTACTTAGATATGGCCCATCAATTAGAAGTATTAAACTTATTGAAAAAGTTAAATGAAGAAGAAGGTAGAACGATTGTTATGGTTATCCATGACTTAAACCATGCTTCTCGTTTCTCAGATCATATGATTGCATTAAAAGCTGGTAAGTTAATGAAACAAGGAACGCCAGATGAAGTGATGACGAGTGAAACACTTCGTAATGTATTTGAGATTGAAGCTCAAATTGTTCCATGTCCAGTAAACTGTAAGCCAATTTGTTTAACGTATGATTTAGCGATGATTAGTAATCAATTGCGTAAAAAAGCATAAGTAGAATCCCCCTCGTAAAGAGGGGGGGCTTCTAATGGACGTTGAGCTTCTTATTAGTAAATAGGAAGTTGAACACCCGTTAGAACGGGGGCATAAGCAACAATTAATCAATATATATTTATTAATTGTTAACCTTGTTTCTTATAGTTCACTGTAACTTATAAGAGAAATACAGCTAGAAGGAGTGGGAACATGAAGAATTTTAAAATGGCGTTATTAGCAATGGTACTAGTCGTTACTTCTGTACTATTTGCAGCTTGTTCTAACAAAGAAGAGAAGAAAGCAGATGCGAAGGATGCGAAGACTGAAGAGCGCACTGTACAACATGCAAAAGGGGAAATTAAAATCCCTGCAAATCCCAAGAAAATTGCTGACCTTAGTGGTTCAACAGAAGAATTATTAATCTTTGGTATGAAACCAATTATTACTGCTAATACATCTCAAGAAAAAATTGATGCACATATTGAAAAGAAATTAAAAGACGTAAAACCAGTTGGTTCTGCTTGGGGAGATAAAATTAACATCGAAGCAGTAGCTGCTGCAAAACCAGACTTAATTCTTGTAAATAATCGTCAAGAAAAGATTTATGATCAATTATCTAAAATTGCACCAACAGTTATGTTAAAAACTCCATTAGACCAATGGCGTCCAAAATTCGAAGAAGTAGGTCAAATCTTCGGTAAAGAGAAAGAAACAAAAGAATGGTTCAAACAGTATGACGAAAAAGCAAGCAAATTACATGACAAAATCGTTGCGAAAACTGGCGATGCTAAATTCATGAAAATGGCTGCATATCCAAATGCTTTCCGTGTATACGGTGACTACGGTTACGGTAGTGTAATCTTTAATGATTTAAAATTACCAGCAGTTAAAGGTACACCAACTGATAAACCGTTAGTACAAGTACAAAAAGAAGCTTTAATCGATTACAACCCAGATTACTTATTCGTATTTACGACTGGTGACGGTTCTCAGCGCCTAAAAGAATTCCAAGAAGAATCAATTTGGAAAAATATGAACGCTGTTAAAAACAACCACGTATTTACAATTAAAAACGAAGAATTAAACAAAGGTTACTTCCCACTAGGTAAAGAAATGATCTTAGATGAAGTTGCTGAGTTCGTTTTAGGGAAATAATATATAAAAAGAGATCACTTTTACCCCGGTAAAAGTGATTTTTTCTTTATATAAGGGCAATTAATATAGTCTTTCATTTCTTTCTGTTTCCTATTTCGTTTATAATATATAGTAAGAATGCAGTAAAGAAAGGGGGATGTCGGAAAGTGGTATATTTAAACGACAAACTCAGCGAAACAAAAGTGTTTAAAGACCCGGTACATAAATATGTGCACGTGCGCGATCGTGTTATTTGGGATTTAATCGGAACGAAAGAATTTCAACGCTTGCGCCGTATTAAGCAGCTTGGAACGACATTTTTTACATTTCACGGTGCAGAGCATAGTCGCTTTACTCATTCGTTAGGTGTATATGAAATTATTCGTCGTATGATTGATGATGTGTTTGATGGCAGACCGAATTGGAATGCTGAAGATAGATTGTTATGCTTATGTGCGGCATTGCTTCATGATGTCGGTCACGGTCCGTTTTCTCATTCGTTTGAAAAAGTATTTTCATTAGACCATGAGAAATTTACGCAAAAGATTATCGTTGGAGATACAGAAATTAATCGTGTATTAAGTCGTGTGGATAAAGATTTCCCACAAAAGGTAGCCGATGTAATTGCGAAAACATCTACTAATAAATTAGCGATTAGCATGATTTCCAGTCAAATTGATGCAGATCGCATGGACTATTTATTAAGAGATGCGTATTTCACTGGCGTAAAGTATGGAAACTTTGATATGGAACGTATACTGCGCGTTATGCGTCCGTACGGAAATCAAGTAGTTATTAAAAATAGTGGTATGCATGCTGTTGAACATTATATTATGAGTCGTTATCAAATGTACTGGCAAGTATATTTCCATCCAGTAACACGCAGTGCTGAAGTTATTTTAACGAAGATTTTACACCGTGCAAAATCATTGCACGAGAAGTACTATACATTTAAGAATCATCCGGTTCATTTCTATTCTTTATTTGAAGAAGAAGTAACAGTAGAGGATTATTTAAAGTTAGACGAGAACGTTATGTATTATTACTTCCAAGTATGGCAAGACGAAGAGGATCCAATTTTAAGTGATTTATGCCGTCGTTTTATGAATCGAAACCTATTTAAATATGTAGAGTTTACAGATAAGCACGGTTTAGATAATTGGATGGAATTAAGTAGCTTATTTAAAAAGATTGGACTCGATCCAGAATACTATTTAGTAGTTGATTCAACATCAGACTTACCGTACGACTTTTACCGTGCTGGTGAAGAAGAAGAACGTCTACCAATCTTACTTCTTATGCCAAATGGAGAACTTAGAGAGCTTTCACGTGAATCGGATATTGTTGAGGCGATTACTGGTAAGAAGAGAAGGGATCAAAAGCTATTCTACCCGCATGATTTAATCTATGAAGATGGAAGAAAAGGAAAATATAAAGAGAGAATCATCGAGTTACTCGAAGGCAAAAAATAAGAAGCAGCTAAAAGCTGCTTCTTATGAAAGAACTTGAAATTATTTGTCGCTTAAGCGTTTTCCGCCAACTGCATAATGGTTTTTAGACATTTCTTCGATGAAAACAACGATGTTTTCTTCAGGAGCACCAGTTGTTTCGCTTACTGCTGCTGTTACTTTCTCAGCAAGAGCTTTCTTTTGTTCCTCTGTGCGTCCTTCTAGCATTTTCACTGTTACGTATGGCATATATAATCGCTCCTTTTATGTAAGTTACACTCTTATTATAGCGGATTATGTGGAAGAACAATCAAAAAACAAATAATTTCTTTTTTGACATATGGAAGAGGAGATGAAGCATGGATCAGTTATTTAGATACCCGTTGCACCAAATTCCTTTGGTAGCAATGGCCATTATTATCGCATTATCAGTGCATGAATTTGCGCATGCATATGTAGCATATAAATTTGGAGACGATACAGCAAAGAGACAAGGGCGCTTAACTTTATCGCCGATGGCACATTTAGATCCTATCGGGATGATTGCTGTATTAATTCTTGGTTTTGGTTGGGCGAGACCAGTTCCTGTTAACCCATATAACTTTAAAAGACCTCGTCTTGCAGGTATATTAGTTTCAATTGCAGGACCGATTAGTAACTTAATTTTAAGCGCAATCGGTTTAATTATTTGGTATAGCTTATTAACATTTGGTGTATTAGACTCAATTCCATTTGCAGTAGCAGATACGCTAGCTCAATTTTTCCAGATTTTTATTATGTTGAATATCGTTTTACTTGTCTTTAACTTATTACCAATCCCGCCACTTGATGGATATCGCGTAGTGGAGGATTTAGCACCAACAAATATTCGTGCGAAAATGACACAGTACGAAAAATACGGGGCAATTGCTTTATTAATTCTAGTTATTACACCGCTTAGCAATTACACAATCCAACCTATTTTTAATGTTGTCATTCCATACGTATTTGCATTTTTAAACAGTATTATTGCGCCTATCTTTGGCCTTTTATAATCATTAAGTGAGGAGGAATTTACATATGACAGAGAAAAAGAAAAAAATCGGTTTTAATATCGTGAAAAATGATTCAACAGATGGACATGGTGGTTTTGGCGTTGGGGCATTAAGTCTAGAAAACATTTCACCTGTATTTGTCGATGTACTAGAGAAAACAGCATTTGTTGATATCGGTGCGATGCATGCACGTAGTACAGTAGAAAAAGGTATTAAGTTTTTAACAAATAAAGATGAAGTTCCAAACGGAAAACCATACTGGCTTGTATGGGTAACGATTGAAAGAACAGCAACAGGTGCGTATTACGCAGGTGTAACAGCTTGTGAAATGACAGTTGACCGTGAAATTCGCCGCGGATATAAGTCACTTCCAGAGCACGTAAACAAAATGGATAAATCATTGAAGCGTCACATTATGGTTGAACATATGGACGAATCATCTAAAAAAGTACTTGGTACATTCTTAAAAGAACATAATGAAGCGATTTGGAACGAGTCTAGCGAAGAATTGCGCCGTGCTTTATTAAGTGAATAAAAAATAGCTGACGGATGTCCGTCAGCTATTTTTTTTTACCAAGGAAGATATTTTTTCCACCAACTTGTTTTTTTCTTTTCTTCAGTTGTCTTTTCAAATTCCTCTTTATCATCAACGTGATCCATACAATATTCAGTTGGTTCTGTACCTTTTGCAAAATACATTTTCACTGAAATTGGACAATTTTTTGTAGCGATTTTCCCGTTTTCAGGGTTAATATCGACTGCAACGACGTCACTTGGTTGTTTAAACTCTTTTTTAGGCTGTCCATCTAAGCCTTTCTCCATCGTATCAGTCCATATTCTTTTCGCATAGCCTTGTTCTGCTACGTTTGAAATTGATTTAGGTTGATCATATCCAACCCATACGCCAGTTACGAGTTGCGGGGTAAACCCAATCATCCAACTATCTGTTTCGGTAGAACCAGATTTTCCGGCATAGGTTCTTGATAGTTTAGATAACATTGATTGACCAGTTACAGCAGCATAACTGCTTAGTTTTTTATTAAACATGCCTGTCATCATTTCTTCCATCACAAATGCTTTGCTCTTATCAAGAACTTGTTTACTCTCCAAATGAGCATCGTATAAAATATTTCCTTCATGATCCATAATGCGGCGAATGAAAATAGGTTTTACTTCTTTTCCCCCGTTTGCGAACATGCTATAAGCGTTAACCATTTCAATTGGTTTTACAGGAGATGTACCGAGCGCGAGGGAAGGGACATCTTTTAATGCACTTTTAATGCCGAATTGCTTCGCTGTCTTTGTAAGAATGTCTTCGCCTAAAAATAAATTAGTCTTCACGGCATATACGTTATCAGAGACCGCAAGAGCTTGCGCCATTGTTACAAAATCGTCTGCATAATAGTCTTTATAGTTTTTCGGTTTATACTTTGAAACACCGTCACCTAAAGTGAACACGGTGTATTCGCTTTTTAAGCGCGTAGCAGGGGTGAATCCTCGTTCTAATGCCGCATAATATAGAAATGGCTTAAATGTAGATCCAGGCTGGCGAGCGGCCTGTGTAGCCCTGTTAAATTGACTTGTATTATAATCAGTTCCACCAACAAGGGCAGCTACTTCACCTGTTTTTGGATTCATAGAGACGAGCGCAGTTTGTATGTTTGTCGTGTCAGGTATGTGGTCTTTTACAGCTTGTTCTGCAACTGATTGTAATTTTGGGTCTAGCGTTGTATAAATACGCAAGCCGCCTTTTTGTAAGGCTTGCTCATCTAATCCGACATCGCGAAGAAGAGAAGCTTGTACAGCATCTTGGAAATAAGGCGCAACCTCTGCGACTTTTTTCGTATCTAATGAAGCGAAAGTTAGTGATTCTTTCTTTGCTGAAGCTGCTTGTTTCTTCGTAATATAGCCTTGTTCTACCATTTCATCTAATATAAGAGATTGTCGTTCTTTCGCACGATCTTTTTTTAAAAAGGGAGAGTAGACACTAGGTCCTTTTGGTATACCCGCGAGCATACTAGCTTCCGCTAATGTTAATTCTTTTGCTGTTTTATCAAAATATAGACGGGACGCAGCTTCGATTCCATAAGCACCATGCCCGTAATAAATTGTATTTAAATATCCTTCTAAAATATGATTTTTATTATAATTCACTTCAAGACGGATTGTGTACATTGCTTCTAATAGTTTACGTTTCCACGTTTTATCATGATCTAAGTATAGGTTACGGGCATACTGTTGTGTAATCGTACTAGCACCTTGGACTTTTGCCATCGCTTTTAAATCAGCAACAATGGCACCAGCAATACGCTTCATATCAAAGCCATGATGTTTGTAGAATCGTTGATCTTCGATAGATAGTGTTGCCTCTTTTACATAAGGAGAAATTTCATTGAGAGATACATTGTAGCGTTTTTGTACCTGATTACTTTGTCCTATAACAGTGTCATCATTAGCGTAAAAGACACTTGTTTGCGGGACAGCAACAGGAGGAGGTCCCATAATTTTTGCAACTATAATAATAACAAAAAAGGAGAAAACGAAAAAAAGAACAGAAGAAAACATTACGGTGAAGAAAAGACGTTTATATTTTTTAAGTTTTGGATTCATAGTTTGATCCATCTTTTTCAGCCCCTCATTCATACAAACATTATTGTATTAGTATTGAGGGTTTTCGATTATTTTAAACAATGAAATTTCGAAAATAAAGAGCTCCTTCAATTAAGAAAGGAGCTCAAATGCACGTGCTGGCCAATCGGTAATAATGACATCTACGCCATAATCAATCATAGTTTGCAAATCTTTGTATTCGTTAATTGTATAAGGGCGGAAAACGTACCCTTGTTTTTGCGCTAGTTGAACAAATTCCTTTGTTAGTAGTTGAAAGTTTGGATGTAAACCAGTTGCTTCTCTAGTTTTCGCTTCAGCGATAGGATCAGCAAGAGGTGTGTCATATAAAATTGCTCTTGGGATTTCAGGAGCTATTTCTGCTAATAATGAAACAGAGTCGTGATTAAATGAAGAGAATACAATTTGATTAGAAAGATGATATTCTCGAACGAGAGCAACAACTTTTTCTTCAATGTTTGGATAGTGAATGACATCTGTCTTTAACTCAATGTTGAGCTGTAACTTTGTTGTAGATAACCAAATGAATACTTCGCGTAACGTTGGGATTTTTGCTTCATGGAAAGAAGGATCTTTATGGCTGCCGGCATCTAAAGCTTGTAACTCTTTTACCGTTTTTTCAGAGACAAGACCTACATCATTCGTTGTACGATCGACTGTTTCATCGTGAATTACGACAAGTTCACCATCTTTTGATAGGTGGACATCAAGCTCAATTCCATGGGCGCCGATGCGTTCAGCTTCTTGGAAGGCAATCATCGTATTTTCTGGATGTGTTCCTTTTACGCCGCGATGAGCGAAAATAAGTGGTTTACTCATGTGAAATTCTCCTTATCATTTCTTTTCTTTCATTATGAAACTGCTTTTGAAAAAATACAATTTAATATGACAAACATTTACAAAAGTCTAACAGTTGCACAAAAGTTAACGTTAACGTAAAATGTAATAATCGAGTGAAGGGAGGAATAAACATGTATAAGATTGATGAAGTTACAAAGCAAGTTGGTTTAACAAAACGTACACTTCGTTATTATGAGGAAATTGGTTTAATTCATCCCCCAGAACGTAGTGAGGGGAACATTCGCCTGTATACAGACGAAGATATCGCTAGAATTAAAAGAATTGTGGAAGCGAAAGAAGTGTTAGGGATTACGCTTCAAGAAATGCAACATTTTTTATCGTTAAAAGAAAGAATGGAGCAAAGAAGAAATAGTGAGAATCCCCGTGATCGTGAAGTGATTCAAGAAATTAAAGAGATGCTTGAAAAACAAGTGCAAACGCTAGACGAGAAAATGGAGAAAATGCAGCGTGTAAAGGGAGAACTTGAAGACAGCTTACATCGTGCAGTGACATTTTTAGAGAATACAAAAGGAGAGTAATCAAAATGGAGAGCAAACAAAAACTAGGGAGATTGATTACAGTGTTGGCTACTTTCCTTGCCTTTTCAGGTATAGGGGTAGTCGATCCAATTTTGCCAATTATTGCTGAAAAGATTGGTGCATCGCATTGGCAAGTAGAGATGTTATTTACAGCATATATTTTAACGATGGCAATTATGATGTTACCAGCTGGAATATTTGCATCGAGATTTGGTGATAAACGAATGATGACAATCGGTCTTGCCATCGTGACTGTATTTGCGTTTATATGCGGTATATCGCAAACGATTGCTCAGTTATCTCTTTTCCGCGCTGGATGGGGATTAGGGAATGCGATGTTCTTCGCAACGGCGATGACTTTATTGATTGCATTAAGTAAAGAAGTTCATGAAGCAGTAGGGTTATATGAAGCAGCTATCGGTTTAGGAATGGCAGGTGGACCATTATTAGGCGGGATATTAGGTGGACATTCTTGGCGTTACCCATTTTTTGCGACGAGTATTTTAATTTTCTTAGCATTTATTTTAGTTTTCTTCTTTGTGAAAGAACCAGAGCGAAAAGTGAAGCGTAAAGCGGCAGGCGTAGGAGAATTACTTAACCTGGTGAAGTATAAGCCGTTTATGCAAGGCGCCATTTCAGGAATGTTATACTACTACGGATTTTTCGTTGTGTTAGCATATTCACCACTTATTATGCATTTATCTGCTATTCAATTAGGTTTTGTATTTTGTGGATGGGGACTCGCGTTAGCTTACGGTTCTGCAATTTTAGCACATAAGCTAGAAGGGAAATATGAGCCGAAAACATTGTTGAAAGGCAGTTTACTCGTATTTGCGCTATTCTTAATTGCACTATTCTTCGTGAAAATTATGTGGTTACAAATTGTATTAATTGTTCTATCAGGATTAGCATCAGGATTAAATAATGCATTATTTACAAGTTATGTAATGGATATTTCACCTTATGAAAGATCTGTTACATCTGGTGTTTATAACTTCGTTCGTTGGTTAGGTGGCGCAATTGCTCCCATTTTATCAGGGATTATCGGCCACGCTGTTTCACCGCAAAGTCCATTTTTAGTAGGTGGGATTGTTGTATTAGTTGGTTGTGTAATGATTTTAATTCCGATTCGAAAACAGGTAGAAGTAGAGAGAAAAGCCCTTTCTTAAGAAAGGGTTTTCTTTATATGTATATGTTAGAACGCTCTGACTAAAATATATTTTCGGTATTTTTGTACTTTTAACTATACATTTTGGATGTTTTGTTTTATTTTTGTTAGGGGACATTAATGATGTCCCTATTATAAATTTGCATTGAAAGGCGTGATTGTACGATGGAACTATGGTTCACTGAAAAACAAACAAAACATTTTGGGATTACGGCGCGTATTAACCGCACATTACATACGGAGCAAACAGAATTCCAAAAACTTGATATGGTCGAAACGGAAGAGTTCGGAAACATGCTTATTTTAGATGGCATGGTTATGACAACAGAAAAAGATGAGTTCGTTTATCATGAAATGGTAGCGCACGTACCTTTATTTACACATCCAAACCCTGAAAACGTATTAGTTGTAGGTGGCGGCGATGGCGGTGTTATTCGTGAAGTGTTAAAACACCCAAGCGTAAAGAAAGCAACTCTTGTTGAAATCGATGGAAAAGTAATTGAGTACTCTAAACAGTACTTACCATCAATTGCAGGTGCATTAGATAATGAGCGTGTAGAAGTAAAAGTAGGAGACGGTTTCCTACATATCGCAGAAAGCGAAAATGAATATGACGTAATTATGGTAGATTCTACTGAGCCAGTAGGACCAGCAGTAAACCTATTTACAAAAGGCTTCTACGCTGGAATTTCAAAAGCGTTAAAAGAAGATGGTATTTTCGTTGCACAAACGGACAACCCTTGGTTTACGCCAGAACTAATTACAACTGTGTTTAAAGATGTAAAAGAGATTTTCCCAATTACTCGTTTATACACAGCGAACATTCCAACTTACCCAAGCGGTCTTTGGACGTTCACAATCGGATCTAAAAAACATGATCCATTAGAAGTAAGTGAAGAGCGTTTCCACGAAATCGAAACGAAATACTACACAAAAGAATTACACAATGCAGCATTCGCATTACCGAAATTTGTTGGCGATTTAATTAAGTAAGAGAATCGCACGGAACAAATAAAGTGTAAATAGCTCATTTAAGGTGTTTGTCCAGAAGACTTGAACATGCTAGCTATTTACACTTCTGTAAAGAAAATTGTCTTCTTTGTATGAAATAGAAGACCCGGTAAATCGAGAAAGAGGAGCAACTCGCTCCAAATTTGAGAAATAATGAAAGGTTGGGATACCTTAAGTTCCACATAAGGAGGAAAAGAATATGCGTTTTGATGAAGCTTATTCAGGTAAAGTATTTATTAAAAGTCATCCAAGTTTTGAAGAGTCGAAGGTAGTTATTTATGGGATGCCTATGGATTGGACAGTAAGTTACCGTCCGGGATCTCGTTTTGGCCCTGCACGTATTCGTGAAGTATCAATCGGTCTTGAAGAATATAGTCCGTATTTAGATCGTGAACTAGAAGAGGTAAAATATTTTGATGCGGGTGATATCCCATTACCATTCGGAAATGCACAGCGCAGCTTAGACATGATTGAAGAATATGTATCAAAACTTTTAGATGCCGATAAGTTTCCACTAGGTCTCGGCGGTGAGCACTTAGTGTCTTGGCCAATTTTTAAGGCAATGGCAAAAAAATATCCGGATTTAGCAATCATCCATATGGATGCTCATACTGATTTACGTGAATCGTATGAAGGGGAGCCTTTATCCCACTCTACACCAATTCGTAAAGTGTGTGATTTAATTGGTCCGGAAAACGTATATTCTTTCGGAATTCGTTCTGGAATGAAGGAAGAATTTGAATGGGCGAAAGAAGTAGGTATGAACTTATATAAATTTGACGTATTAGAACCGTTAAAAGAAGTATTACCGAAACTTGCAGGACGCCCAGTCTATGTCACAATCGACATTGATGTATTAGACCCAGCTCACGCTCCAGGAACAGGAACGTTAGAAGCTGGTGGTATCACATCTAAAGAATTATTAGATTCCATCGTAGCAATTGCAAATTCAAATATAAATGTAGTTGGAGCAGACTTAGTAGAAGTAGCTCCTGTCTACGACCATAGTGATCAAACACCAGTCGCAGCAAGCAAATTCGTGCGGGAAATGCTGCTCGGTTGGGTGAAATAAAAGCGGAATCCGCTGTAGCTGGATAAAATAAGAGCCCTCTATATGATTAGGGGGCTCTTATTTTGTCGTTATGTGTCGGTAAGTCGATATATTTAAAAAACCGCTGATATAATTCGAGTTACGCTGATATATTTAAAAAATCGCCGATATAATTCGAGTTGCGCCGATATAATTGAAAAACCGCTGATATAATTGTATTTACTATCACGCAACACACAAAAAAGAGCTATTCCCAAACAACGGGAATAGCTCTTTTTCTTATGCAACCTTCTCTTCCGAAGTAATGCCGCGAATGTCATCAGCAGAGCGAATTGGATATTTACGGAACACAATTGATCCGATGTATCCAACAATCGTGGTAACGATTCCACATAATATAGCAGCAATTGTTACTTTTACAACGTCATTAAATCCGAATAAAACAAGAAGTCCTGGGATTGGTGATGCTGTTCCTGGTGCATTATTAACGAGCTGGAACAGAGATGTAATAATACCAGCAAGTGCACCGCCAACGAAGTTTGTCGCATAAATTGGAATTGGATTTGCTGAAACAACATCGGCTTGTGTTAAAGGCTCGATTGCTACAGCAATTGTGTCTTTCTTTGAACAAATCTTTAGTCGTTTAAAGAAAATAAAGTTCATTGGGGCTGAGGCTGCTACGGCAAGACTACCAATTGCCATTGGTAAACCTGTTAATCCAAGCATTGCAGTGAGTGCCATAGAACTCAGTGGAGAGGTAGAAATAACTGTTATTAATCCACCAAGCATAATACCCATGATAATAGGGCTTTCTGTAGTTGCAACTGAAATCATAGAACCAATTTTACCAAGTGTTGCGTTAACGAGCGGATCCATAAGCATTGCCATTCCGCGTGAGATTGGTGCAGCGATAAATAAAATTGCTAAAAACTCTACACCAGCCGGTAATTTCTTTTCGAGAAATTTTACGACGAAGGCACAAACGTATCCAGCGAAAAATCCTGGTAAAATACCAAATCCACTAGTAGCGATACCGATTAAAACAGCATATACGGGGGAAACACCGATTGCTAATGCGACTAAAATCGCTGCTGCGACACCGCTCATACTACCGGAAGCTTCTCCTACTGATTGTAAAAAGTCATTATGAAACATTTCTCCACCTATATAACGATGAAATGCTTCAATAAGAAAACTTGCGATTGCTGCATTAGCTAAAGCACCCATTGCTTTCATGCCGTAAGGAGCACGGTAACTAAAAAGTGTAAATAGACAAAGTACAACAAGTAATAGTGCTAAACCTTGCAAGATAGCCATTTGAAAACTGTCTCCTTTGATTTTTGTAATAAAAATTTGTATCATTCAATAATAATATAAAAGTGTATGAAACGGAAAAATTTTTTCTTGGGAAATTGCTATAAGGTGAAAATGCCTTACAATAATGTAAGGAAAGTGTAAGACTTTTAGATAGAGTATAGTATGCCATTTTTCGTATAATACAAGTATAGATATATGACTAGGGAAAAAGAAGTGCAAACAGGAGGCGCATGTATGAAATTGGTAATTAAAGTTTTAGTTGTATTCGCCATCATTCTAGGTGGAACAGCGTATTATTTGAACACAAAAACAGAAGGTGTACATGCTTTTGTAGACAACTTCTTTTCAAATAAAGAAATACAAGATTATTATGCGGTTATAGATAAAGGTGAGAAAAAAGACGGAGAATACTTGTATACTTTTAAAGGGTATACAGAAGACGGAAAGTTACAGGTTATTAAAAGAATGATGAACCGTGAATTGCATACGGGGGCATTTATAAAAATTTATGCAAAAGGTATGCAAGGAAAAGGATGGGCTGAAATCCCGAAAGAATCAATTCCGCAAAAAGCGTTGGAGAAAATAGAAAAACGATAAAAGGAGCGACCCATTCGCTCCTTTTTTAGTGCGTTAAAATAGTGATAGATGTTTTTTCTTTGTTAGAAATGATTGTTGCACGTCCGCCAATTGGGAAAGTGAAAATCGGGGTTGTATGACCGAAACTTGCGTTTGCAATGATAGGGATATGTGCAAGCTCAGGCTTTGAAGCAATCATTTCTTGCACGTCTTCTATCGTACATTCTGCGCCTTTTTGCATCTTTCCTATAACGATGCCTTTTACATGTTCAAAATCTTGCTGCTGCATAAGAGAATGTAAATATCGATCAAAAGTTTTAAGAGTAGCTCCCCCAGTTAAACTATCCTCTTCAAGAAATAAAATTTTATCCTTTAAGTCTGGCATATATGGTGTACCTTGCAGTAAGTTCAATGTGCTCATATTACCACCGATAATATCTCCCGTAGCTTCTCCTTCGTGAATCGAAACGTATCCTTCATTCTTAATAAACTCTCGATTTTCCTGATCAATGTACCAAGAATCATCACTCCATGTTTCAGATGGTAGGACTTCAATCGGCTCATTAGAAGTTACGCATTTTAAAAAGTAATCTGTTGTATACTCGAGCCCTTTCTCCATTCCAAATGAAGAGAAATGGGGGCCTGAATATGTAACAAGTCCTGTTTTAGTGTAAATTGCATTATTTAGTGCAGTGATATCCGAATAGCCACAGAAAAATTTCGGGTTTTCTCGAATTAAATCGTAATCGAGATGTTTTAATAAGCCATTAGAATTGTATCCGCCAAGTGTCGTCAAAATGGCTTTTACATTCGGGTCTCTAAATGCTTCGTGAAGGTCTTGAACGCGTGAAGAAATAGAAGAGGAAGCAAATCTGTCTATCTCATCAGCATATGTTGAAAATGTAACGTGAAAGCCCATTTCGGTTAACCTTTTTACAGCAAGCTTCCTGTTTTCAGTTGAGACAATACTTAAACTACAAGATGGTGAAATCACTCTAATTTCATCACCTTTTTTCAATTTTGTTGGTAGCACTTCATTCACCTCTTTAAAAGAAAGAATATTTAGATTTAAGAAATATTTTATCATATGAAATAAAGTGAAAGTGAATTATATTTTGAAATGGAGTTTTCCTGATTTTTCAGCAGACAGACAGAGGTTTTTTTTGATATGATAGGAAAAGTGATTTATTATAAGTAGTATTTAATATCTATAACATTTGAAAGGTGTGCAAGACGTGGAGAAACAACTTGCAGGCTTGCCGGTACACGTTCATTTCGTAACAGAAATCCGTGAAGGGGCGAGGAAGGAAACCGTTGCTTTTGAAGCAAATGGTCAATACTATGTAAAAGGTCAAGGTACATATGTAACATTCCAAGAGCCGAACGAACAAGGCGAAGTGAAAACAATTATTAAAATTCAAGATGAACAAGTTCTCATTATGCGTTCAGGTGCTGTTTCGATGCGTCAGACGCATGTGAAAGGTGAATGGACAACTGGTACGTATACGAGTGAACTTGGTACGTTTGCATTGCAAACAAAGACTGATAACGTTCTTTTTAAATGGTCGGATGAAAAGAAAAAAGGACAACTCTTCTTAACGTACGCATTGCTTCTAAGTGAACAAGAAGCTGGCAGATATACAATTACGATTAATTTGAAGGAGGCAAAATAATGAATTCTTTAGAACAAGTAAAAGGATTGATTAAAGAAGAAATTCAAGCTGCTGTATTAAAGGCAGAATTAGCGACAGAAGAACAGATTCCAAATGTAGTATTAGAATCTCCAAAAGATAAAACAAATGGTGACTTCTCTACAAATATGGCAATGCAACTTGCACGTGTTGCGAAAAAAGCACCTCGTATGATTGCAGAAGAATTAGTTGCAAACTTCGATAAAGCAAAAGCTTCTATTGAAAAGATTGAAATCGCAGGTCCTGGTTTCATTAACTTCTACATGGATAATAGCTACTTAACAGACTTAATCCCAACGATCGTTAATGCTGGTGAAGCTTACGGTGAAACGAATACTGGTAAAGGTGAAAAAGTACAAGTTGAGTTCGTATCTGCGAATCCAACAGGTGACCTTCACTTAGGACATGCACGTGGTGCAGCAGTAGGTGACACGTTATGTAACTTATTAGCAAAAGCAGGATATGATGTATCTCGTGAGTACTACATTAATGATGCTGGTAACCAAATCCATAACTTAGCTCTTTCTGTTGAAGCTCGTTACATGCAAGCTTTAGGCTTAGAGAAAGAAATGCCAGAAGACGGATATCATGGTGCGGACATCATTGCAATTGGTAAACGTTTAGCAGAAGAGTTTGGCGATCGTTATGCGAAAGCTGATGAAAAAGAAAGCTATGAATTCTATCGTGAGTACGGTTTAAAATATGAGTTAGCAAAACTTCAAAAAGACTTAGAAAGTTTCCGTGTTAAATTTGATGTATGGTTCTCAGAAACATCATTATACAAAAACGGAAAAATCGATCAAGCTCTTGCTGTATTAAAAGAGCGTGACGAGATTTTTGAAGAAGACGGTGCAACTTGGTTCCGCTCAATGACTTACGGTGATGATAAAAACCGTGTATTAATTAAAAACGACGGTTCTTACACGTACTTAACGCCAGATATCGCGTATCACCGTGATAAATTAGAGCGTGGTTTCGATAAGTTAATCAACATTTGGGGTGCTGACCACCACGGTTACATTCCACGTATGAAAGCTGCTATTCAAGCGCTAGGTTACGATAAAGAAACACTTGAAGTAGAAATCATCCAAATGGTACAACTGTATCAAAATGGTGAAAAAATGAAAATGAGTAAGCGTACAGGTAAAGCAGTTACACTTCGTGAGCTTATGGAAGAAGTAGGTGTGGACGCAATGCGTTACTTCTTCGCAATGCGTAGCGGTGATTCTCATTTAGACTTCGATATGGACTTAGCTGTATCAAAATCTAACGAAAACCCAGTATACTATGCACAATACGCTCACGCTCGCGTATGCAGTATCCTTCGTCAAGGTGAAGAATTAGGATTAGCTACAGGCGGAGACGTGAACTACAAACTTGTTACTTCTGAGAAAGAAGTAGAGTTACTGAAAAAACTTGGTGAATTCCCGGCAGTAGTTGCGGATGCAGCACAAAAACGTTTACCACACCGTATTACAAACTATGCATTTGAATTAGCAGCAACATTACACAGCTTCTACAATGCAGAAAAAGTATTAAACCAAGATAACTTAGAATTAAGTAAAGCTCGCTACGAGTTAATGAAAGCAGTACGCACTACACTTCAAAACGCATTAGCAATCGTAGGAGTATCTGCGCCAGAAAAAATGTAATTAAGAAAAGCGGAGCCGACTGTTTAGTCCCGAAGGCTAAGGTTCTTTCCCACAGAAGATGCATTTTATCTTCTCGTGGGGAAGGTTCTTAGACGGAAGGGGCTAGGAGGCAGAGCTAGACATAAAGAAAAGCGGAAGCGGCTCGTTCAGAATAGGAGGGGGATGGAGCTCCTGACAGAGAGGCGTACTTTGCCTCGGAGGAAGGCGCGAAGCCACCGAGTATTCTAGCCGCTGGAGCTGGACAATAGAGAAAAGCGGAGCCGATTTTTAGCTTTCAGTAAAAGGCAATCACAAGATGTTGTGATTGCCTTTTTGTATGGAAATAATAAAAAAATAAAATTTTATCAAACAAAAGGAGAATTTGCGTCGTCTTATATAAATGACAGGAGGTTTATGATGGAAGAAAAGGTAGAAGAATTGATTGACATATATAAGCAGCAAATATATTCCTTATGCTATAAGTTAGCGAAAACGAAAGAAGATGCGGAAGATATTTTTCAAGAGACATGGATAAAAGTTTTTTCATCGCGGCACCAACTTTCTTACGTGGAAAATTATAAAAAGTGGATTACTACGATTTGTATTCGTACGTTTTATGATTTTTATCGTAAAAAGAAAAGATGGAAAGATCGTGTATTGGATTTATTTCATAAAGAAGATGGCGGAGAAATTGAGCATGCAGATGATGTGAATATATCAGAAGAATTTATTCAAAAAGTCGAAGCAGAAATGATACGAGAAGTTATACAGTTATTAAACGAAAAATATAAAACAGTGCTCGTACTCTACTACTATGAACAATATTCTTACAAAGAAATGAGTGAAATATTAAATATACCAATTGGTACGGTGAAATACCGCCTTAATTATGCGAAGAAGCAAATGCGAGAACATTTGGAGGGGTTCGTTTATGAAGGAAGACAAATTTGATCAAAAGATAAAAAGTAGTTTAGCGGAAGAGATGATTCCTAGCGAAGAGCTAATAAATAATACGAAGCAGGGCATGCGAAATGCTCGGAAATTAGAGAAGAGATGGGTTGTTTTCATTCATGCTATTTGGATGATTGTATTAACAGTCACCCTAGAGCAGTTTGTTAGTCATTTGGAGCATAAAATATCTGTCATTATAACGATAGTTATTATGATGCACCTATACATTCCGATATATGTTGTAATACATTCGTTTTTAAAGAAGGAGTATAAATTACATGATAGAGTTCGCTAACCCGTTTGTAATATTTGAAGTAGCTGGAGTGACAATGCTTTTAGCTTTTATAGCACTGTTAATATGTGTTGCATCATGGGTATATACAGATGCGAAAGCACACCAAATGAGTAAAGGGTGGAGTGTTTTAGCGGTTATATTGCCATTCTTTATTGGATTTTTATTATATATGGTAAGAAGAAGTAAAAAGAAAGTTGAAGGAGAATATAAGATGAATTTTGTTAAAAAACAGAAGGTAACATTAGTTGCGATATTGGCAAGTACAATGTTTGTATTACTTAGTGGTTTTACTTTTGCACAAACGTTAGATGATGCGTGGAGAGCAGGAGATATATATTTAGAAAATGAGAAGCAAGGGGAAACAAGTTACGAGGCAAAATTTTCATCATGGGATATTGCTGGGAAGGAAATTGAATTTGAGTATGCAAAAGATACAGAAGTAACATTTTCTTATGAGACGGATGCAAAACGTGGGAATTTATGCTTTAGCTTGTATGAAAGGAAAGGAGAAGGAGAAGGTATAAGGGAGTTAAAAGAAATCTGTGAATCAAAAAAAGGTACTTTTAAAGCTACATTGAAAGCGAATGAAAAGTATGTATTTAGTATAAGTGGTTTAATGGTGAAAGATGGTTTTGTAAAAGTGAATTGGGAAACAAAATAAAGGCCCTTGGGAAGGGCCCTTTATTTTATCGGATTGTATACGTAACCGAAAAGCTAACAGGACTATAGTAAACATAAGGTGCATGAAATTGAACGTACATATTCCCATCTGCTTTTGCAGTGAAAATTCGACCGTAGCCATCAGAATAACGTCCAATAAGGTTATGATTTGAGTCATAAACACTATAACTAGGGGTTTTGCTGTTAGGTTGAATTGTTAACTCTTGTCCCTTTTGAAGGAAAACAGGTTCTTGTTCAGAACTACTTCCAGTTTGCAAAGAATAAAATTTTGTAAAGCTTTGTTCTTGAGTAGCGGCAGCGGCCTTTGTTTCAGGAATAAACGCGGTAGCACCAGTAATTCCTGCTAAAGTTAATGCACCGGCTAAAATTATTTTTTTCATAGTAGAAAAGCCTCCTTAATTGTTGTAATCATTTTTGTTACAGTTAATATTGTATACGATAATGAGTAGGAGGAAATATGCTTTTATGCATATATGTATTTTCTCAATAAAATGTCACCACTTTAAAGTGAGTTATTTTTAATATAACTAATTATTTTTTCTTTTGGACTGACAACACAAGATAGATAAAGACTTAATTATATGTTTTTTTATTTTAATTAATTTATATTGAGAAATAGAAAAGTGAATTATTTGCATATTTTTAATGAGGATATAGATGTTATTACTTTTAAAAGAAAGGTAGGCTTTTCTGAAAAACATACATATATAATGTTTTATAAATTAAGGAGAATTCTATGAGGGTGGTCAATCTTAGCCAAAATATGATATGTAAAATAGGATAATCGGTTAACCTAAAGGTGCCTTATAATAATGAAGTAAAAATGGGGGAACAACAATTAACTATTGATTTTTGGTAACAATTCTAGAATAATAGACTATGGAAAAAATTTGTTGTTTTTTGGGGGAATTACGAAAAAAAGCATATCTGTACTATTTATTAATGAAATGCTAATAGGAAATGTTGTAATTGCTTTAAATAATGTTATTACAATTAAGGTAAGTGTACTTACATTTATAACTACCTAACAACTGAGTAGGTAATCCTCAAAACTTCTTATTTATTTAAAGAGTTAGGGATTTGGTGCTAATCAACTTGTTTTTTAGATTAGATAAAAATAATGAGGAGATATACACCTCTTATTTTTGATTCAACACCACTTATATATATATATTAATACATAAATGTATATAAGTACATATAAATATTTTATTATTCGTAAAGAAATTAAAAGTTCCTAGCGGATAGATAATATGTAGGTTTATTTTAATTTTTTGACATAGATCTAGAATCAGATCTATCAGGAGAAACCCTTTTTCCTGACACCCAGTTATATACTCCAAAAATGAAAAGACTGATTCCCGTATTTCTGCAAAATTTACATGAAATCAGTTGAAAATCACAATCGTTTTTATTTACCCCCAAACTTGTTCCACTTTATTCAGATTTGGAGAATATTTCTTTTATCTTCATAGACAAACAATACTTCGTCCGTAATATTTTAATTATATAACGCTGATATTAAAATGTTTTTTGCATCAACTTATTTCGGTATTTAACTAAATATCAAATGTTTTAATACATGGACATTATCAGCCGTACTTATGATGGCAGAAAGCTTATCTTCTAATGATATTCTGTAAAATATGAGTATTTTATAACTCGTTCCACATTTATAAGCTTTTTTGCTGGTATGCTGAATGCGACTATAATCCGTAATTTTCGTTCTTTTTTCAGAACGATAAGTATGGAAGTTGATAGGATGCATATTTGCTGTGAAGTAGTTAGTCTATATTTGCCCGCACTAAAATCTTTTACACGTAGAATAATCATTTTATAATTCCTAAGGCACAAAAAGAAGACTGGTTGTCATGAGTTTCGTCTGGAATGCGTTTTAAATCATTTTTTTCTGATTTTAAATGTATTCCAGTATCTGTCGTCTATATGTATTTATTATTTAAACTTCCTTATTAAGGTTTATCTATGTTCCTATTAAAAAATATAGGTCAAAAGTACATAATTGTAGGCGTGTTGAAAATGTTAGATACACTTATAAAAAATCAAGTTTCAAGTTGTTAAGTAGTAGTGAAGGGGGAAGAGAAATCATAATAACTATCAAAAATACGTAGGTAAAATGGTTGGATAATAGAATTTTCGACATAACATGTTTGTACCAGAAACTATTTATATTTTAAATTATGGGGAGGCTAACATAGAGTATGTATTTGAAGAGAATTACTTCGATTTTTTCGATTATAATGATTTTTATATTTACTATAGGTCAGAGTCTTTTGCCTATAGTGGCTAATGCACAAGAATTAAATACCACAGGGATTGTAGATAGCTTTACGTTCAATAAAGAAAAATTAAATTACTTTGAACGAATGGGAATAACAGTGAATTTTAGTGAGAAACCTGGAAATAAGATAAAGCCTGGAGACACACTAACGTTAACACTACCTCCAGAATTAGAAGGATTTAGGGATACGATTCAGTTGTTAAATCCTAATAAAATTACTTATGGTACTTGTGAAATAAATGCAGGTACTGTGGTATGTACATTTAATGAAAAGGTAGAAACAGAGACTAATATTAAGGGACATTTTTATTTTACAGTTCAATCCACTTATATGGAAGAAGATAAAGAGCAAAAAGTTGAAACAAATTTAGGTACAATTTTAGATAAGCAATCTGTCACGGTTACTGGTCCGAGCAGTGGTGGTACAGATCCTGGAAATGGTCCCTTTTCCTACAAAGCCGGTGAGATCCGACCAGGAAACACTAATGAAGTGAACTGGTATTTAATTGTAAATTATAACAAAGAAGTCTTAAGTAATAATATTAATTTGACTGATACCTTACAGGGAGGCCAAACGCTTAATAAGGATAGCTTCTATTTTGATTATGATAATGGTAAGCACGAAGACCGTAAAACTTTATCATTAGAAAAGTTCATAGCTGAAGGTTATGGAAAGATTCATTTTAATAGTGACGAAACCTCTTTTGACGTTGAGATTGATAAGGCTAAAGCAAGTGGTAACACAGTTACAATTGGCTATAAAGCTAACATAACTGAGAGCGGAAAGGGCCAAAAGGAACTTGAGAATAAGTATACGATTAAATACCAAGTTAAAGACGGGGAACAAATTTCCGATTCGGATAGTCGCACAGTTGAAAATATAATATCCGGAGGCGGCGCTGAAGGTAATAAGACTACATCAGTTTCAGGAACTAAAAAGTGGAATGATAATAACGCAACAGATCGACCAACGACAATCAAAGTAGACTTACTACAAAATGGTGAAGTAGTAGATACGAAAGAAGTAACAGCAGAAAAAGATTGGAAGTATGAATTCAAAGAGTTAGCAGTGTTCGATAAAAATGGAGCAGCATACGAGTATAAAGTGGAAGAACAACCGGTACTAGGATATGAATCCAAAGTAGAAGGTTATGACATTACAAATACAAAAGTAGTACAAACGACAAACATTTCGGGAACAAAGAAATGGGAAGACTACAACAATAAGTTCAACACACGTCCAGAAAGTATCACAGTACAATTGCTTCAAGGTGATAAAGTAGTACAAGACAAGACAGTGAAAGCTGATGAAAAAGGCAACTGGAACTTCAGCTTCAAAGATCTACCGAAGTATGATGGACAAGGAAATGAAATCAAGTACACAGTAAGTGAAGTGAAAGTAGACGGCTACGAGACAAAAGTAGACGGAACGACAATTACGAACACATACAAAAATACAGACAAAACCGAAGTAAGTGGTAAGAAAGTCTGGGAAGACTACAACAATAAGTTCAACACACGTCCAGAAAGTATCACAGTACAATTGCTTCAAGGTGACAAAGTAGTACAAGACAAGACAGTGAAAGCTGATGAAAAAGGCAACTGGAACTTCAGCTTCAAAGATCTACCGAAGTATGATGGACAAGGAAATGAAATCAAGTACACAGTAAGTGAAGTGAAAGTAGACGGCTACGAGACAAAAGTAGACGGAACGACAATTACGAACACATACAAAAATACAGACAAAACCGAAGTAAGTGGTAAGAAAGTCTGGGAAGACTACAACAATAAGTTCAACACACGTCCAGAAAGTATCACAGTACAATTGCTTCAAGGTGACAAAGTAGTACAAGACAAGACAGTGAAAGCTGATGAAAAAGGCAACTGGAACTTCAGCTTCAAAGATCTACCGAAGTATGATGGACAAGGAAATGAAATCAAGTACACAGTAAGTGAAGTGAAAGTAGACGGCTACGAGACAAAAGTAGACGGAACGACAATTACGAACACATACAAAAATACAGACAAAACCGAAGTAAGTGGTAAGAAAGTCTGGGAAGACTACAACAATAAGTTCAACACACGTCCAGAAAGTATCACAGTACAATTGCTTCAAGGTGATAAAGTAGTACAAGACAAGACAGTGAAAGCTGATGAAAAAGGCAACTGGAACTTCAGCTTCAAAGATCTACCGAAGTATGATGGACAAGGAAATGAAATCAAGTACACAG
This sequence comes from Bacillus sp. FSL W8-0519, assembly GCF_038005585.1. NCBI lineage: Bacteria > Bacillati > Bacillota > Bacilli > Caryophanales > Bacillaceae > Bacillus > Bacillus sp. FSL W8-0519. The sequence continues at coordinate 5,187,961 of NZ_JBBOTL010000001.1, read as the reverse complement.
TAAGTGAAGTGAAAGTAGACGGCTACGAGACAAAAGTAGACGGAACGACAATTACGAACACATACAAAAATACAGACAAAACCGAAGTAAGTGGTAAGAAAGTCTGGGAAGACTACAACAATAAGTTCAACACACGTCCAGAAAGTATCACAGTACAATTGCTTCAAGGTGACAAAGTAGTACAAGACAAGACAGTGAAAGCTGATGAAAAAGGCAACTGGAACTTCAGCTTCAAAGATCTACCGAAGTATGATGGACAAGGAAATGAAATCAAGTACACAGTAAGTGAAGTGAAAGTAGACGGCTACGAGACAAAAGTAGACGGAACGACAATTACGAACACATACAAAAATACAGACAAAACCGAAGTAAGTGGTAAGAAAGTCTGGGAAGACTACAACAATAAGTTCAACACACGTCCAGAAAGTATCACAGTACAATTGCTTCAAGGTGATAAAGTAGTACAAGACAAGACAGTGAAAGCTGATGAAAAAGGCAACTGGAACTTCAGCTTCAAAGATCTACCGAAGTATGATGGACAAGGAAATGAAATCAAGTACACAGTAAGTGAAGTGAAAGTAGACGGCTACGAGACAAAAGTAGACGGAACGACAATTACGAACACATACAAAAATACAGACAAAACCGAAGTAAGTGGTAAGAAAGTCTGGGAAGACTACAACAATAAGTTCAACACACGTCCAGAAAGTATCACAGTACAATTGCTTCAAGGTGATAAAGTAGTACAAGACAAGACAGTGAAAGCTGATGAAAAAGGCAACTGGAACTTCAGCTTCAAAGATCTACCGAAGTATGATGGACAAGGAAATGAAATCAAGTACACAGTAAGTGAAGTGAAAGTAGACGGCTACGAGACAAAAGTAGACGGAACGACAATTACGAACACATACAAAAATACAGACAAAACCGAAGTAAGTGGTAAGAAAGTCTGGGAAGACTACAACAATAAGTTCAACACACGTCCAGGAAGCATCAAAGTACAACTGCTTCAAAATGGAACAGAATTTAAAACAGAAGAAGTAAAAGCAGATAAAGAAGGCAACTGGAACTTCAGCTTCAAAGATTTACCGAAGTATGATGGAGAAGGAAACGAAATCCAATATACAGTAAGTGAAGTGAAAGTAGACGGCTACGAGACAAAAGTAGACGGAACGACAATTACGAACACATACAAAAATACAGACAAAACAGAAGTAAATGGTAAGAAAGTCTGGGAAGACTACAACAATAAGTTCAACACACGTCCAGGAAGCATCAAAGTACAACTGCTTCAAAATGGAACAGAATTTAAAACAGAAGAAGTAAAAGCAGATAAAGAAGGCAACTGGAACTTCAGCTTCAAAGATTTACCGAAGTATGATGGAGAAGGAAACGAAATCCAATATACAGTAAGTGAAGTGAAAGTAGACGGCTACGAGACAAAAGTAGACGGAACGACAATTACGAACACATACAAAAATACAGACAAAACAGAAGTAAATGGTAAGAAAGTCTGGGAAGACTACAACAACAAGTTCAACACACGTCCAGGAAGCATCACAGTAAAGTTACTTCAAAATGGAACTGAGTTCCAAACAAAAGAAGTGAAGGCTGATAAGGATGGTAACTGGAGTTTCGACTTCAAAGATCTACCGAAGTATGATGAAAAAGGCAATGAAATCAAGTACACAGTAAGTGAAGTGAAAGTAGACGGCTACGAGACAAAAGTAGACGGAACGACAATTACGAACACATACAAAAATACAGACAAAACCGAAGTAAGTGGTAAGAAAGTCTGGGAAGACTACAACAATAAGTTCAACACACGTCCAGGAAGCATCAAAGTACAACTGCTTCAAAATGGAACAGAATTTAAAACAGAAGAAGTAAAAGCAGATAAAGAAGGCAACTGGAACTTCAGCTTCAAAGATTTACCGAAGTATGATGGAGAAGGAAACGAAATCCAATATACAGTAAGTGAAGTGAAAGTAGACGGCTACGAGACAAAAGTAGACGGAACGACAATTACGAACACATACAAAAATACAGACAAAACAGAAGTAAATGGTAAGAAAGTCTGGGAAGACTACAACAATAAGTTCAACACACGTCCAGGAAGCATCAAAGTACAACTGCTTCAAAATGGAACAGAATTTAAAACAGAAGAAGTAAAAGCAGATAAAGAAGGCAACTGGAACTTCAGCTTCAAAGATTTACCGAAGTATGATGGAGAAGGAAACGAAATCCAATATACAGTAAGTGAAGTGAAAGTAGACGGCTACGAGACAAAAGTAGACGGAACGACAATTACGAACACATACAAAAATACAGACAAAACAGAAGTAAATGGTAAGAAAGTCTGGGAAGACTACAACAACAAGTTCAACACACGTCCAGGAAGCATCACAGTAAAGTTACTTCAAAATGGAACTGAGTTCCAAACAAAAGAAGTGAAGGCTGATAAGGATGGTAACTGGAGTTTCGACTTCAAAGATCTACCGAAGTATGATGAAAAAGGCAATGAAATCAAGTACACAGTAAGTGAAGTGAAAGTAGACGGCTACGAGACAAAAGTAGACGGAACGACAATTACGAACACATACAAAAATACAGACAAAACAGAAGTAAGTGGTAAGAAAGTCTGGGAAGACTACAACAATAAGTTCAACACACGTCCAGAAAGTATCACAGTACAATTGCTTCAAGGTGATAAAGTAGTACAAGACAAGACAGTGAAAGCTGATGAAAAAGGCAACTGGAACTTCAGCTTCAAAGATTTACCGAAGTATGATGGAGAAGGAAACGAAATCCAATATACAGTAAGTGAAGTGAAAGTAGACGGCTACGAGACAAAAGTAGACGGAACGACAATTACGAACACATACAAAAATACAGACAAAACAGAAGTAAATGGTAAGAAAGTCTGGGAAGACTACAACAACAAGTTCAACACACGTCCAGGAAGCATCACAGTAAAGTTACTTCAAAATGGAACTGAGTTCCAAACAAAAGAAGTGAAGGCTGATAAGGATGGTAACTGGAGTTTCGACTTCAAAGATCTACCGAAGTATGATGAAAAAGGCAATGAAATCAAGTACACAGTAAGTGAAGTGAAAGTAGACGGCTACGAGACAAAAGTAGACGGAACGACAATTACGAACACATACAAAAATACAGACAAAACAGAAGTAAGTGGTAAGAAAGTCTGGGATGATAACAATGCAATAGATCGTCCGCTATCCATCAAAGTAGACTTATTACAAAATGGAAAAGTTATTGACACGAAAGAAGTAAGTGTGGCAACAAAATGGAAGTACACGTTCGAAAAACTACGAGTATACGATGCAAATGGAGTAGCATATAAGTATGAAGTGAAAGAACAACCAGTAGCGGGATACAAGTCCGAAGTAAATGGTTATGACATCACAAATACAAAAATCAAGGACGATCCAAAAGATCCAAGTACAGATCCGAAAGATCCAAGTACAGATCCGAAAGATCCAAGTACAGATCCGAAAGATCCAAGTACAGATCCGAAAGATCCAAGTACAGATCCAAAAGATCCAAGTACAGATCCGAAAGATCCAAGTACAGATCCAAAAGATCCAAAAGATCCAAGTACAAACACAAATAACAATAGCGATTCAAAAGTTCCACCTACTACAGAAAATGATAAGCAAACCTTACTTCCTAACACAGGAGGAACATCAGCAGAAATGAGTTCAATTCTTGGAGGTATGGTATTGTTCCTTTTAGGCGGAATCCTACTCACTCGTCAGCGAATTAAATAATAAAAAAGCTTTAGATTATTAATTACACTGTAATCTAAGTAGCTGACAAGTTAAAAAATTACTATTGATATTGCTCCCTTTAGGTAAGTATTCAAAAACACTTCACGATAAAGTGAAGGGAAGAATGCAGCCTGAAGGGTTTTTTTATAGAAAAAAGAGAACAATTTTAAGGTGGACCCAATCAGCGGCTCTAAAGCGATAACAAGACCGTTTTTAAGAAGCCTATTATAATTGGACCATAAACTTAGAGCAGGGTATCTCATGTAATTTAAGCTCAATGCCATGTTTCATTAAGTTTTGGATAAATGCATAGCCATTTTTATGGCTAATTTAGAAATAGCATTTTGTAAAGTTTTGTTCTTGAATAGCTGCTGCCATGTTTATTTTAGGAATGAAAGCATTAGTTTCTGCAGTTCAAGTTGACAAAACTGCAAGAGCAACCTTTTTGTAATTGAAAAATATTCTCATTAGGTGTAATCAATATTATTACAATTTTTATTCTACGTAATGCTATAAAGTTTATGTATTTTATTTATATATTACGATTTAAATTATACAGCATAATACCATGTAATAAATATGCTTTTATGCATATTTATTTTTTTCTCAATAAACAGCCACCGATTAATCGGTGGCTTGAAAATAGTATTAAGCGGCTTTTTGTCCTGTTTTTACGGTGGAATGAAGGCTGTTATAGACACCAGTACCAATGACCTCTAATGCCATTTTCATACGTTCTAGCGAAATGTTTTCTAATACGTTATCTTGAGGTGTGTGATATACCTTTTCGATATGATAGATTAATGGATTCCAACTATCGACACCCATCCAAATAAATAGAGCGGCAGGAATCCCAACTTCAGCAAATGGTACGTGATCACTAGAGCCGAATTTTCCTTGCAGTACAAGGTCATTATTTAACTGTTTACCTGCTTGCAAGGCTGCATCTGTTACAAGGTTTGGAGAACCGTTAGGCGTCATAGCATATAAATTCTTTGCTTTATCGTAATTTGTTGCGACCATGTCTGCGTTAAAGACACCTAAAATTCGATCGCGTTCTTTTTGGGATAAACTATTAACGTAATAATCGGAGCCAAGTAAGCCAGTCTCTTCAGAACCGAAAGCAATAAAACGAATTTCTTTATCAGTTTCTACATTTTGAAAAGCACGAGCTAATTCTAATACTAATCCTGTACCAGAAGCATTATCATTTGCTCCAGGTGCTCCAACGACACTATCGTAGTGTGAACTTACAACGACAGCTTTTTCATTACCTATACTGTTTTTTGGTTTCTTTTTAGCGATGACGTTTAATGATGTTAAATTAGATTCATGTCTCGCTTTTAGGGAAAGAATTGTTGTTCCTTTTTTAGCGATTTCTTCTTTAAATGCATTTCCTTGCGCATAAGCAAGACCAAAGACAGGGATAGATTGCTTTTTCGTTAGGCGAGGATTGAAGGTTTGTCCATAATTTCCGCGTCCGCCAATTAAACTGTATAAAAGAACTCCTTTTGCTCCTTTACTAACAGCATTTTCAACTTGTTTATTATAGTCAGCAACTGTTGTTCCTCTTTCAAATAGAACAATTTTTCCGTTTACTTCATTTGGGATATCCTCTAATTTTGTTCCACCTTGAACAAAGATAAGAGGGGCTGTAACAGCTTCTGTAGAAATTAGTGCGTTAGGAGCAGCACCAGCTTGCCAATTACGCTTTGTGGATAATGGTGATTCTATAAATCCAACGTATTGATCGGGTACTTGAAATGGTTGATATTCTACCTCATAGCCTATTGATTTAAGCTGCATACCAACGTAGCGAGAAGCCCATTCTTCTGATTTTGTTCCACCAGGGCGAGGACCAATTGTTTCGGATAAGAAACGGATGTGTTCGATAGCGCGGCTTGCATCAACTTGTTTTGTGATAGGTGAAGTTTGTGTGATTTCTGACGTGGAATCAGCTTTGGCTTGTCCGACTGGAGCTATGCTAACAGCGAGTGATACAGCAAGCAAAGAGCTTACTATTTTTTGTTTCAAAGATTTTTTCATTTTTTCCTCTCCTATTCTTCTATTCTCTCTGACTGACAAAAGAAGACGGATAACGACTTCATTTTACCTTTACCCTTATTAATTTTCAATATTCTGACATTGAGAAATAAAAAATAGTGTATGCATATTTGCATATTTTTGATGGAGACATGTATGCTATCATTTTAAATGAAGGTTCGCTTTCTGCTTGGAAAGCTCCTACATTGCATGAATCTAGTGTACCCAAACTTTAGATTATGTAGAGAAAAGAATCCACTGTAGGGTTTCTTTTCTCATGTTTGAATCATGTGATGATAAATATGTTTCCGCATTTCATACTTATTATCAGTGATATATGTAAGGCATCCATATGAAAATACGAGGCTGTTCAAAGGTTTTCCGTACTTTTGGACAGCCTCACCCCGTTAAAAGGACGATACTTTATGTATCGTCCTTTTTCAGGCTGTGGAGAAAATCTTTTCTACAGCCTAAAAAAGAACCGCTTCCTACTAAGAAGCGGTTCTTTTTTATACTTCTGTTAAAATAATCGGTTCGCCGCGTGTTACGACAACTGTATGTTCACATTGTGCAACAAGGCTTTTATCAGGTGTAACGAATGTCCAACCATCATCGCCACGTTCGATAATGTGATCAGCTTTCATAGAAATGAATGGCTCTACAGCGATAACAAGACCGTCTTTTAGAAGCGCATTATCCATTGGATCAAAATAGCTTAAAATGTGGTTTGGTGCTTCATGTAAGCTAAGACCAATACCGTGACCAGTTAAATTTTGAATAACATTGTATCCATTTTTATGTGCAAAGTTTGAAACGGCACGACCAATTTGGTTTTGTTTTGAACCAGCTTTCACCTTTTTCATTGCTGCCCAAAAGGCATCAACAGCTGCTTGGCAAAGCTTTTCTTTTGCTTCATCTTCTCCAAGTACAAATGAAATACCTGTATCTGCATAATAACCATCAAGTGCTGCAGATACGTCGACATTTACAAGGTCGCCTTCTTTTAATACACGATCACCTGGAATACCGTGAGCAACTTCTTCATTTACACTGATGCAAGTTACGCCAGGGAAATCATATTCTTTTTCAGGCGCAGAAATAGCACCATGCTCATCTAATACTTTTTTGCCAATCAAATCAAGCTCTTTCGTTGTCATACCTGGCTTCGCTTCTTTTTTCATTTCTTCACGTGCAAGCGCAACGATGCGGCCGATTTTTCGTAAGCCTTCTAAATCTTGTTCATTACGAATAATCATGAAAACCACTGTCCTTCCTCGAATATATATCTTACCCGATTGTATCATGTTTATTTTCGTCCTGCTACTCGCTTGCAGTATGGTGGATTGATTCCTCTCATAAAGAATACATGACAATTGTCATATCGATGTCATGACGCATCATACTGTTTCCTAAGTTTTCCAAGGAATACAATGTAAATATAAGAAACAGCGGGGGTGGAGAGATGGAAAAGATTATTGAAGTAAATAGTGTTTCTAAAACATTTAAACATAAAAAAGCAGTAAATAACGTTTCATTTCATGTGAATAAAGGAGAAATCGTAGCATTGCTTGGACCGAATGGTGCAGGGAAAACGACGACGATGTCGATGATGCTTGGATTAAAGGATCCAACGGAAGGAACGGTTTCTATATTCGGAAAGAGTCCAAAGCATAGAGATGTTCGTAATAGCCTCGGTGCGATGTTACAAGAAGTAAGTGTCATTGATAGCATTACAGTGGAAGAAGCAATTGAGTTATTCCGTAGCTATTATACGAATCCGGTAGCGAAAGAAACGTTACTACAGTTATCAAATTTAGAATCGGAGCGAAAGCAAAGATGTGAGAAATTATCAGGAGGTCAAAAGAGAAGGTTAAACTTTGCACTCGCACTTGCAGGAAATCCAGACTTGTTATTTTTAGATGAGCCGACAGTTGGAATGGATATTACGTCTCGAAGAACGTTTTGGGAAACGATTCGAAAGTTAGCAAGTGAAGGGAAAACAATTATTTTAACGACGCACTATTTAGAAGAAGCAGATGTATTGGCAAATCGTATTTTACTGTTTGCGAATGGAAAGATTATCGCAGACGGTACACCAGATGAGATGAAAGCAACGATTTCTCGAAAAACGATTTCGTTTTATTCGAAAGAAAAAATTCCTAAGAGTGTACTAAAGGAGTTGCCGAATGTAACAGAAGTACAGTCAAATGAAGGGCGTTTCATCTTAACAACTGAGGATACCGATGCAACTTTACAAGCAATTTATAAAAAGAATTTACCTGTAACAGACGTTTCCGTTGAACGTGGAAGGCTTGATGAAGCATTTGAACAGTTTGTCGCAAATCAGAAGGGAGAAATAGCATGAAAGCACTATGGATGCAATGCAAAATAGAAATTTTACGTACATTCCGTAATAAATTATTTATCTTTTTCTCATTATTAATGCCAGTTATGTTTTATTACATTTTCACAAACGTTATTCAAGTACCGCAAAACGGTGATGCATGGAAGGCGCATTATTTAATTTCAATGGCAACTTTCAGTATTGTAGGGACTGCGTTGTTTAGTTTCGGTGTAAGAATTTCTCAAGAAAAAGGGCAGGGATGGACACATCTTTTAAAAATTACGCCACTTCCAGAAGGTGCATATTTAACAGCAAAGATCATTGCTCAAACAGTAGTAAATGCTTTTTCAATATTAGTTATCTTTATTGCAGGGATATTAATTAATCATGTGGAGTTAACGGTAGGGCAGTGGATTGGTGCTGGATTATGGTTATTGTTAGGGGTAACACCATTTTTAGCATTAGGAACAGTAATAGGTTCTATTAAGAAGGCTGATGCAGCTGCTGGCTTAGCGAATATTTTAAATATGAGCTTAGCTGTAATTGGTGGGCTATGGATGCCGATTGAAGTATTTCCAAAAATATTGAGAACAATTGGTGAATGGACACCGACATATCATTTCGGAAGTGGTGCGTGGGACATTGTAGCTGGAAAATCAATTGGATGGGAAAATATCGCGGTACTAGGAGGTTATTTCCTTATATTTGTTGTAGTATCAATATATATAAGAAAAAGACAGGAAGCGGTATAAATGACAGAGAAGAAGAGGATTGAGATTTTTCCGAAACATATGGGAGTCTTTCCGTATATGTGGCTCGTTTATTTGTTATTTCCAATTTATAATTTAACACAAGTATCGGGATGGAAGCTTGTAATAGGAAGCGGTATGTTGATAGTTTTCATGATCACATACCGTCAACTTTATTTTGTTCAGAAGACGTTCATTTTGTGGGCTTGTATTCAAATGATACTTACGCTTTTATTTGCTTTATTTTATAATCCCTTCATGATATTCTTTGGCTTTTTCACAGCAAGTGCAATGGGGTTTGCACCAAGTAAGAAAGTATTTCGGATATTACTATGTTTGTTAGTTGTAATGCTTGGAATATTTGTATTTATAAATATGAATCAACTAACACCGACAAGTTTAGTAAATATCGTTCCGATGTTTATTTTAATGCTTCTTACACCATTTGGTATGCGCAATTTTAACCAGAAAAAGATGTTAAGAAATCAATTAAACGAAGCGAATGAGCAAATTAAGGACTTAGTAAAACGTGAAGAGAGGCAGCGTATTGCAAGGGATCTTCATGACACGCTCGGGCATACGCTATCTCTTATTACGTTGAAAAGTCAGCTTGTTGAAAAGCTAATCGTCAAAAATCCAGAGCGCGCAAGTACGGAAGCGAAGGAGATTACACAAACATCCCGAACTGCTTTAAAACAGCTAAGGGAATTAATTTCTGATATGCGCATGATTACGGTAGAAGAAGAGCTTGAGCAAATAAAAGCGATCTTACAAGCTGCTAATATTGAATTAGAGATCAAACAAGAAACGAGTGCAAGTTCGCTATCACCCATTGAACAAAATATTTTAGGAATGTGTTTACGTGAAGCTGTTACGAATGTTGTAAAGCATAGTAAGGCGACGCGGTGCATAGTTTCTGTACGAGAATTACAAGGTGAATTGATTTTGACAGTAGAAGATAACGGAATTGGTTTAGCGGATCAAAATCACGATGGGAATGGTATTCGTGGTATGAAGGAGCGAATCGCTCTTATTGATGGATTTGTTGAACTGGGTACGATTAATCCAGGAACACTATTAACAGTAAAAGTTCCAGTTGTTATTAGAACAGGAAAAGATGAGGTGAAGGCATGATTCGAATTATTATTGCAGAAGATCAGCGAATGCTTCGTGGTGCGTTAGGAGCCCTACTCGATCTAGAAGATGATATTGAAGTAATTGGGCAGGCTGCAAACGGGGAAGAGGCGCTAAAACTAATTGAATCGTTAAAGCCTGATGTAAGCATTATGGATATTGAAATGCCAATTCAAAGTGGATTAGATGTTGCGGAAACGTTAAAGAAAGAAAATTCAGCGTGCAAGGTAATGATTTTAACGACATTTGCGCGTCCTGGATATTTTGAACGAGCAATGAAAGCTGGTGTGCACGGATATTTATTAAAAGATAGCCCAAGCGAGGATTTAGCTGCATCGATTCGCAACGTAATGAAAGGTAAACGAGAGATTTCTCAAGATTTAATGTTCGGCTTATGGCAGGAGCAAAATCCGTTATCAGATCGTGAAAAAGAAGTATTGCTACTTGCGAAAGAGGGAAAGACGGCAAATGAAATCGCAAAGGCACTTTATCTTTCGCCAGGTACAGTACGTAATTATATTTCTGAAGTATTAACGAAGCTTGATGCGAAAAATAGAATTGAGGCAATTACAATTGCGGAAGAAAAGGGATGGATATGAAAAGAAGTTTACCTATGAATGGTAAACTTCTTTTTTCTTATAAACAAGTATTTCAATAGAGAGTTTCGTCACAGTCGCATCGCTCAGGATTTGAAGTATATCGTGTAATTTAGATTTTACTTCATTTTTCGACAAAAAATTTGTTATAGTAAGATTAGGTTGTTGATCTAAGTTTTGGACAACTTTACCACTAATAGTTGTGATTACTCCATTTTTATCTACTTTTACAATGAGATCTTGGCCATATACTTTATAGTTTTTATATGTTTGTGCAAGGCGAGCTTCGGTTTGATTTTCTTTTGTTGCTTTATTTGTAGGTTGGGAATCGATATTCATTTTAGTTGTCATTCACTTTTGTTGAGCTTCTGCCTCATTTATCTCACCTTTTAAATACTTTTTCAGTATGTTTTTTTCGTATCATTTTGAGGTTGTGTAATTTTTTAAGCGTTAAATTAGGCTAAGTAATTTCAAATTTTACTTCATTTCTGTCTAATTCTTGGGTGTGAATAACTTCTGCTACTGCTAATAAAGGAAAAAGAAGACCGAATGTAACGAAGGCACGGACGAATCTTCTATAATTTATTTATAAAACTACTAATCTATTATTATATGTGAGACGAATTGTATGAAGAATTTGCCGAATTTTATATATATTATGCATTATTTCATGTCAAAAATTGTCGAACTCACATTATTGTAGTGGTATGACAACTTAACAAATTATATTGTTATAATGGGATGGTGAGTAAGTATGCACGCAGAAAAATTAGGAAGTGAAATTAAGAAAATTAGGGTAATGCGGGGATTAACACAAAAACAGTTATCCGAGAACATATGTCATCAATCGGAAGTGAGCCGAATTGAATCAGGCGCAGTATACCCAAGTATGGATATATTGCAAGGTATTGCAGCAAAGTTACAAGTTCCCATTATTCATTTTTATGAGGTACTCATTTATTCAGATATTGAGAGAAAAAAGCAGTTTAAAGATCAAGTCATTACGCTATGTAAGCAAAAAAAATATAAAGAGATTTATAATAGAGTATGGAATGAGCTGAAAAAGGAAGAATATCATCCCGAATTCCAGCAGTTTCTTCAATGGCAATATCATGTAGCAGCTTACATGTTGAAGAAAATTGATTACGAATATTGTATTTTAGAATTGAAAAAATTGTTAAACCAACAACTAGCTGGAATAGATGTATACCAAAACCTCTATATAGAAAATGCAATCGCAAATATTTATGCTGAAAATGGCTATTTTAAGAAGAGTATTGAGTTATTTGAAGGTATATTGAAACAATTAGAGTCATTGCATGATAATGAAGAATTCGACGTGAAGGTAAGATATAATCATGCAAAAGCACTATACTTAGATAATCAATATGAACAAGCCTTATATCAAGTGAATAAGGCGATTGAAATATCTTGCCGAATTAATAGTATGGCATTAATTGGGCAGCTGTACTATCAAAGAGGTGAATGTCTAGAAAGGTTGGAGTATGATGAGGCAGAGATTGAAGATACATATAAGAAAGCAAGTTTCTTTTTTGATATATTAGAAATGCATGCATATAAAGAGGCAATCGTAAATAAAATCAATGAATGAATAAACCTAAAAAATGGATATGCATAATTGCATACGGCATGGATAAACTTTCATGATATATTAAAAGAAAAAATGTGGGTGATGGAATATGAAAAAATTACTTATTGGTAGTTTATTAACGTTAGCAATGGCATGGGGTATTTCATTAACAGATACAGCTTTAGAGAAAAGCCAAGTAATTTCTCATAATGATCAAGAGGTACAATTAGCTTCGGACCTACCTTTTGAATATTAAAAAAACAACCGTCTTACTTAGACGGTTGTTTTTTTGTGGAGTAACCTCCAAACGTCTTTACTAGAAACGGGCTTGCTAATAAAGAATCCTTGAATGTGGTCACAGTTTTGCTCATATAAAAACTTCCATTGTTCTTCGGTTTCTACACCTTCTGCGATAACTTCTAAATTTAGTTCTTTTGATAGTGTAATAATGGAAGAAATAATCGCTTCCTCTAAAGGACTAGTTGTAATTCCGCAAATAAATTCTCGAGCAATTTTTAATGTGTTAATTGGATATTTTGTTAAATAAGCTAAAGAACTATAACCAGTTCCAAAGTCATCAATTGAAATTTGAATACCGAGATTTTGAAGTTGTTCTAGTTTTGCAACTACAGATTGATTTTGGTTAATGGCGATACTTTCTGTAATTTCGATATCTAGTGCTTCTGGTTGTAACTCTGTTTCTTCTAAAACTTTTGAAATAGTTGGGATTAAATCTGCATGATTAAATTGAACTACAGATAAATTTACACCGACTTTTAAGTGAGAGAAACCTTGATTATGCCATCTTTTCGCTTCTAAGCAAGCAGTACGTAAAATCCAATTTCCAAGTTCAATAATGAATCCAGTTTCCTCTGCTAGAGGGATAAATTGGGCTGGGGATACGATACCGAGCTTTGGATGTTTCCAACGAATTAATGCTTCAAAACCAATAACTTGTTTTGTTTTTGTGCTTACTTGTGGCTGGTATTCAAGGAAAAATTCATTTTGTTGTAATGCTTTTGAAAGTTCTCCTTCTAAGAAGTTACTCTCATTTTGAGCGATACTCATTTCTTTTGAGAAGAAAACAAATCGGTTTTTTCCATTTGCTTTCGCGCGATACATAGCCATATCAGCATTTTTCATTAATGCTGTTACATCAGTTCCACAATCAGGGTACATTGCAATTCCGATACTTGGTGTAATAGACAGTTCTTCATCTTTAATGAAGAATGGTTTGTTTAAAATATTTAAAATCTGTTCAGCTATAAAGGCCGCACTTTTTTCTGAGTACATATCTGGTAATAGAATTGTAAACTCATCTCCGCCTTGGCGAGCAACGACATCTTTTGAACGTAGGCAACTGCGTAATCGTTTTGCTACTTCAATTAATAACAAGTCTCCGACGTCATGACCGAGTCTATCGTTAATTTTTTTGAATCGATCTAAATCAAGAAATATGACGGCAACATCATTTGCGCTAGCCTGAGCGGTATTTAAAATGTTTTTTAAATCTTTTTCAAACTTACGGCGATTTGGTAATCCGGTAAGTGCATCATGAAAGGCTAAATGTTCTACTTGTTTTTGTTTTTCATATAAAGTTGTAATATCACGTGCTATGCCAAACATCCCGACAACTTCCTTGTTTATGAAAGTAGGGATGAGTGTAATGTGAAGGTAATAGTAGTAACCTTCTTTTTCCTTTGTGCGAACTTCTAAAGTTTGTGGTCTACCTTCTTTCGTTAGTTGTAAAGCTTTCTTTAGTAAATCATGGTCTTTTGAGTCAATAAAGTGTAAAAGGGAATAGCTTTCTACTTCACAATAGTAGGCAGTAAATAAGCTTTCGCAAGCTGTATTAGACTGCTGGAAAATACCATACATATTTAAAGAGAAAACAGCATCCGGGTGATCTTCGAATAAAGATTTATAACGTTGTTCACTTTTTGATAAAGCAGATGCACCTTCTTCTACTTTATCTTCTAGTTGTGTAGTCAACTGCTCGTATGTATCGATTAGTGCCTGATTATCTTTCCACATATAAAGTTGTCGTAAGAATAATAAGATAAGAGATAATACTAGACCGATCAACATGAACTTATCATCCCAAGGTTGAAAGATAATAAAAGAAAAAGTAATGATTATACTAAAATAAGGTAATATAAAGCGCACATAATCAAACCGATAATATTTTGTTTTCGTTTCATGCTGTATTGGTTTATCTAAAATATATAGTATGGATGACAAACCAATTAATAAAATCGAAGCAGTATGTATTAAGTAAGAGACTTCAGAAGAAGGTTTTATCCCTGCGTTTAATTGAAACAGGTGTATATATCCGTACACGAGTATAATAGTAAAGCCAATAATTAATGAAATTCTGCTAGAAGAATATTCTTCTCTTCTATATAGACTAATTACGGCGTAGATTACTAATGATTGTGCAATAAAATATCCAATTAAAACCCAGGTATCTGTTGTTAACATACGAAAGCTTGAAATGTCCAAAATAAAAGTTAAGGTAAAATAAATATTCATAATAACGATAAAGATGCTATCGAATGAAAATTGAGCTAGTCCTCTAATAGAGTAATGCTTTATGAACTTTATAGCAAAGCCAGAAAAGAGCAAAATATATTGTACGATAAAAAAGGGCAATGCCTTATACGAGAATATGACTTGGTCATATATAGAAAGTGAATGAAGAAATAGAGTTATCTCCATTGTCAATCCACATAGGCAAGTGCATAGTACTAAAACCCAAAATAATTTGTCACCGCGCTTCATTTTCTTAATTGCTTTATATAGGCAATAGCAAGAAAAGAGTGTAGCGAAAAAAAATAAGAAGAGAATTCCAATTTCTTTTATATTTAAGTCCTTAGGGATAAGAAATATCCAAAGAGAAAATATAATTATGTACATCGTGACAAAGTGTACGTATTTTTTTTGATTAATCATATTATGACTCCGTTTCAATAAAGTTGAATCACAGGTGGAAAATGCTAATTCCAATCATAGCATATAAAATAGGGTGTTTTTTACTAAAAAAATTACTTTTTTTGAAAAAAATAGCTCAACATTACAATTTACCATTGTAATGTTGAGCTACTTATTCTTTTTACCCCTCTTATAGAGGATAATTCATGTATGAATTGCAGCATCGCTAAATCTTTCTGTTTACTTTCAATCATAATATCGAAATTATGATTGATTTTTTTTGCAACGTGTAAGAAAGGTTTAATAAACTCTAAATCAATATATTCCGCGTGAGCCCTAAATTCTTTTTTTGATTTAGGAGAGGAAATGTGAACTTTAGGAACGATATTTGTATGTGACCAAGTTTCAAAAATTGCAGGAAGTAACTCTTCTAACGGTTCTTCGCAAAGATTTGCCATGTGATGGTGATAATCAAATACGAATGGGATCTTTTCTTTTTGGCAAATAGATAAAGTTTCAGCAGTTGTATATGTTTTATCATCATTTTCAAGTGTCATTTGCCTCTTTATATGTGCAGGAAGTTTTTTTATGTTGTCATGGAAACGTTCAACCGCTTTTTCTTTATTTCCGTAGGCACCACCTACATGGATGTTAATATAAGAAGAATCTGCAATGCCTATTGCATCTAATACTTTATAATGATAGGTCATATCTGTAATAGCGTTAGTCGTAATGTGTGGTTTGTCGCTTGTAAATAGTGTAAATTGATTCGGATGAAAACTTACTCGTAAATTATGTTCTTTAATTAATGCCCCAATTGTACGCCAAAGCGGTGTGAACAATCCGATGTAATCAAACTCGACTTCGGGATGTGTTGCAAGTGGGACGATGGAAGAAGATAAGCGATATAATGGAATTTCATGCGCTATATTGTAATGAAGAATACGTATTGTATGCTCAAGATTCTGTCGCGTAACATCGTATAATTTATCTTCTCGTTCTTGTTTACTAAGCTTTTGAAAGCTTGTAAATGTCATCGTTTTAGCCGGAGAACAGTCCCAGAGTGCCATTGCATGTGAGACATATCCGAAACGCATAATCATAATGAATACATCTCCTTTATGCATTATCTTTCCTATAGGAAGAAAGCAAGTATTGTTCCTATCCATTCTTTGCCTCTATTAATGAGAGAATTCGGACTAACATCTTTCAAGGAAAGTAATGACGCATTTTCTAGATCTTCGTGGAATTTATTTTTTACTGTTTGTATAAAATGTTCATCATATAAAAGGCAGTTGATTTCATGGTTAATATATAAACTTCTCATATCAAAGTTTGCAGTTCCGATATCACAGATATAGTCATCAACTATAATAACTTTAGCGTGAAAAAAACCTTGTTGAAATGCGTAAATATTACAGCCAGCTTGTATTAACTTTCGGCAATATGGGAATTTTGCTTCTCGAACAAGGGGGTGATCCGCTTTTTCTGGAACGAGAATCGTGATTTGAACCCCGCGTTTTCGTGCTTCTAATAATGCGTTCATAATTTTTCTTCCAGGAATGAAATAGGGTGTACCGATAAAGAGTTCTTTTTTTGCACCTTCAATTAAATGTAAAAAAGTATGTTGTAAATAGGCACCATCAGTTGGAATAAATTGATGTTCGATAGTACCGGGTTGCTGTTTCGGAAAATAAAGAGAAGCGTCCAATAAATTTTGGTTTGTATCATCAAACCAGTCATGTAAAAATTGCTTTTGTAAATCTTGTACTCCTTCGCCTGTAAGACGTAAATGATAGTCCCTCCATAATCCTAACCGCTCATTATGTCCCAAATACTCTTCACCAATATTAAATCCCCCAATGTAACCAATTTTCCCGTCGATAACTGTAATTTTTCTATGGTTTCTTTGATTTGCAGAAAAGAAAGGAAAAGGAAACTTTACTTTGTGACAAAATGAAAAAGAGACACCATGTTTTTGTAGGGAGCGAACGGCCTCGTTTGATAAATGATGGCCCCCCAATCGATCGAGTAGAAGTCTTACTTCAATTCCTTCCTTTGCCTTATCAATAAGTAACTTTAAAAATTCCCGGCTGATTGTATCGTTTTTTACAATGAAAAACAAAACGTGCACATGGTGTTTCGCCTGTTTTATATCAGTAAATAGAGCGTCATACAAATCTTTTCCGTATGTATAAAGGTGAAAATCACTTTGACGTAAAGGGAAAGAACGAGAACGTACACGCCTTAAATGAACAATTCTCCCATAAGAAAGATCAATTACAATCCAGAGAGCAATACCTATTAATAAGAGAGATAAGAAGAACATGAGTAAATTCCCTCCTTCACGGTCTTTTCACCATTTGTTTTTTATAAATCAAACATTCATTTTATTCGGTTATTTGTGGGCTAATAATTAGTAGGGAGTAAATAACTTCTAATGATTAAAGTTTCACTTTATAGTTTCACCGAAATAAACAGCTTTATTAAAAAATATGTTGTTGTATAACAAAAAACTGTTGACTGAATGCTCACTCATTATATAATGAAGGTAGGGGATAAAATTCAGAAAATTATATGTTTTTGAAGATTCTAAAAAAGAAAGAGGGCTTACAAAGAGAGGGGTAGCATAAAAATGAATAGCTTACTGATCATGAATTGGCTGGCTGCCATTGCTGTTATTGCTTATGCGGGATATTTGTTTGTGTATCTTATACGAACGAGGATGGCCTACATACAGTTAGGAAAAAAGATTGAGTTTGACCGTCGTTTTAAAGAGCGTTGGGATCTCCTTAAGGTCAATGTTTTCGGTCAGAAAAAGCTGCTGAAAGATAAAAAGAGCGGCATTATTCACGTTATGTTCTTTTACGGATTTATTCTTGTCCAATTTGGAGCAATTGACTTCGTTTGGAAAGGACTCGCACCAGGATCACATCTTCCACTTGGACCACTATACCCTGCATTTACATTCTTCCAGGAAATTGTCACACTTGTTATTTTAATTGCAGTCTTTTGGGCTTTTCATCGACGTTATGTTGAGAAGCTAGTTCGTTTAAAACGTAATTTCAAATCAGGCCTTGTTCTTATCTTTATCGGTGGCTTAATGATTTCTGTGCTACTCGGTAATGGGATGGGAATTATATGGCATGGCGAGGAGCTTTCATGGAGTGAGCCAATCGCTTCTGCAATCGCTTACGTTTTCTCAGGGATAAATGAAACCGTAGCCATTTCTGTGTTCTATTTCTCTTGGTGGGTGCATTTACTAATTTTGTTAACATTTTTAGTTTATGTTCCACAATCGAAACACGCGCATTTAATTGCGGGACCAGCTAACGTTTTCTTCGGCCGTCTTTCAAATCCAGGGAAACTTGAAAAGATTGACTTTGAAGATGAAACACAAGAAACATTTGGTGTTGGTAAAATCGAAGATTTTAGACAAAATCAGCTTATTGACTTATACGCTTGCGTAGAGTGTGGTCGTTGTACAAATATGTGTCCGGCAACAGGAACAGGTAAAATGTTATCGCCGATGGATTTAATTTTAAAACTTCGCGATCATTTAACTGATAAAGGAGCTGCAGTGACATCAAAAGCACCGTGGGTTCCAGTAGTTGCTTTTAATAATACACAAGGAAATCAGTTAGCGATGATGGCAGCTGGAAAAGGGCAACAAGAATCAGCGGCTGCAACACTCGCTTACGATCCGAGTTTAATCGGAGATGTTATTACAGAAGAAGAGATTTGGGCTTGTACAACGTGTCGTAACTGTGAGGATCAGTGTCCGGTTATGAATGAGCACGTTGATAAAATTATTGATTTACGCCGCTATCTCGTTTTAACAGAAGGAAAGATGGATGCGGAAGCACAGCGTGCGATGACAAATATCGAGCGTCAGGGGAATCCGTGGGGTCTAAACCGTAAAGAGCGTGAAACTTGGCGCCAAGGTGATGATGAAGTAACGGTTCCAACTGTAAAAGAAAAATCGAAAGCTGGTGAGGAGTTCGAATATTTATTCTGGGTTGGTTCAATGGGATCATATGATAATCGTAGTCAGAAGATTGCGATATCGTTTGCGAAGTTGATGAACGAAGCAGGCATTTCATTTGCGATACTCGGTAATAAGGAAAAGAACTCTGGAGATACACCGCGCCGCCTTGGAAATGAATTTGTCTTCCAAGAGATGGCGACAAAAAATATCGAGGAATTTGAAAAAGCAGGAGTGAAGAAAATCGTTACGATTGACCCTCATGCTTATAACACATTTAAAAATGAGTATCCGGACTTTGGCTTGCAAGCAGAAGTCTATCATCATACAGAACTGTTAGCTCAGTGGGTGAAAGAAGGACGCTTAAAACCGGTTCACGCTATTGAGGAAACAGTTACGTACCATGATTCCTGCTACTTAGGAAGATACAACGAAGTATACGAAGCCCCGCGTGACATTTTGAAAGCAATTCCTGGTGTGAATCTTGTAGAAATGGCACGTAACCGTGAAACGGGAATGTGCTGTGGAGCAGGTGGTGGCTTAATGTGGATGGAGGAAACAACAGGTTCACGCATTAACGTTGCTCGTACAGAACAAGCATTAGCTGTACAGCCATCCATTATCGGTACAGGATGTCCGTATTGCTTAACGATGATTAGTGATGGGACGAAAGCGAAAGAAGTTGAAGAGAAAGTTCAAACTCTCGATGTAACAGAGATTTTAGAACGCTCAGTGATTGGACAGAAGAAAGAAGCAATCTAGTTTGTAGGAATGCATACAACTTTAGAAAGAGGTGCAATGATTGCACCTCTTCTCAACGTAGGGATACCGAGCGAGCGCTCAGTGTTAAAAAATGAAATGGGGGAAAGAAACATGAGTAAAACAGTTATTTTAAGTGCTGCAAGAACACCAGTTGGAAAATTTGGAGGATCTTTAAAAGATGTAAAAGCAACAGAACTTGGAGGGATTGCAATTAAAGCGGCGCTTGAAAGAGCAAATGTTTCTGCTAGTGATGTTGAGGAAGTTATATTCGGAACGGTTATTCAAGGTGGGCAGGGGCAAATTCCATCGCGCCAAGCGGCGAGGGCTGCTGGAATCCCTTGGGAAGTGCAGACGGAAACAGTGAATAAAGTTTGTGCATCGGGGCTTCGTGCGGTTACGTTAGCGGATCAAATTATTCGTACTGGCGATCAATCATTGATTGTAGCTGGTGGTATGGAGTCGATGAGTAACAGTCCTTACATTTTACGAGGAGCAAGATGGGGATATAGAATGGGCAACAACGAAGTCGTTGATTTAAACGTTGCTGACGGTTTAACATGCGCATTTTCAGGTATACACATGGGTGTTTATGGCGGAGAAGTTGCGAAGGAAGATGGAATTTCTCGCGAAGCGCAAGATGAATGGGCATATCGTAGCCACCAGCGTGCGGTTTCAGCACATAATGAAGGACGTTTTGAAGAGGAAATCGTGCCAGTAACGATTCCGCACAGAAAAGGCGATCCTATTGTCGTTGCAAAGGATGAGGCGCCACGCGCGGATACAACAATTGAAAAGTTAGCAAAATTAAAACCTGTATTTGATAAAACAGCGACAGTGACAGCTGGTAATGCACCAGGCTTAAACGATGGTGGTGCTGCACTTGTATTAATGAGCGAAGACAGAGCGAAGCAAGAAGGAAGAAAGCCGTTAGCGACAATTTTGGCACATACAGCAATTGCAGTGGAGTCTAAAGATTTCCCGAGAACGCCAGGTTATGCGATTAACGCATTGCTTGAAAAAACAGGCAAGACAATTGAAGACATCGATTTATTCGAGATTAATGAAGCATTTGCAGCAGTAGCAATTGCAAGTACAGAAATCGCAGGAATTGACCCAGAAAAATTGAATGTAAATGGCGGCGCAGTAGCGATGGGACATCCGATTGGAGCAAGCGGAGCGCGCATTATCGTTACACTAATCCATGCACTTAAGCAACGCGGCGGTGGAATTGGAATTGCTTCGATTTGTAGTGGTGGCGGTCAAGGCGATGCAGTGATGATTGAAGTTCACTAATTAAGATTAGAAGATATATAGTTTATTAAAAATTAAGGGGGAAGAAGAAATGGGTGTACAAAAAATTGTTGTAATTGGTGCAGGACAAATGGGATCAGGAATTGCGCAAGTATGTGCAATGGCAGGATACGATGTGAAGGTACAAGATTTAAAACAGGAGCAATTAGATAGAGGATTGGCTATTATTACGAAAAACTTAGCACGCCAAGTAGAAAAGGGGCGCATGAAGGAAGAAGAAAAGGAAGCGACATTAAACCGTCTTGCAGTAACGCTTGATTTAGATTGTGTGAAGGAAGCGGATCTTATTATCGAAGCAGCTGTCGAGAAAATGGATATTAAAAAGAAAATCTTTGCGAATTTAGATGAAATTGCTCCAGAACACGCAATTTTAGCGACAAATACGTCATCTTTGCCAATTACAGAAATTGCCGCGGTAACGAAACGTCCGGAAAAAGTAATCGGTATGCACTTTATGAATCCGGTTCCGGTTATGAAACTTGTTGAAATTATTCGTGGTTTGGCTACAGATGATGCGGTATACAAAACAATTGAAGATATTACGAAGAAAATTGGCAAAGTACCAGTTGAAGTAAATGATTTCCCAGGATTTGTATCAAATCGTATTTTATTGCCGATGATTAACGAAGCAATTTATACGTTATATGAAGGTGTAGCGACGAAAGAAGCGATTGATGAAGTAATGAAACTTGGTATGAATCACCCGATGGGTCCTTTAACGCTCGCTGATTTTATCGGTTTAGACACGTGTTTATATATTATGGAAGTGTTGCATGAAGGTTTAGGTGATAGTAAATACCGCCCATGTCCATTACTGCGTAAGTACGTAAATGCAGGATGGTTAGGACGTAAAACAGGTCGTGGTTTCTACGTTTACGAATAAATCCCCCTTTGTTACAAAATAGTGGTCTTACCAAATTATTAAAAGGATTTATAGCAAATGGAGGCGGAGTATATGAACTTTCGTTTTAATGAAGAGCAACAAATGATGAGAAAAATGGTTCGAGATTTTGCACAGAAGGAAATTGCTCCCTTTGTTCCTAGTATGGAACAAGGGGTGTTTCCAAAAGAGATTTTGCAGAAGATGGGTGAGCTTGGATTAATGGGAATTCCAGCGCCTGCAAAATACGGCGGGGCAGAAATGGATTTTATTTCTTACATTTTAGCAATTGAAGAAATTTCAAAGGTAAGCGCAACGGTTGGTGTAATTTTAGCTGTACATACGTCAGTTGGAATGAACCCGATTTTATATTTCGGAACAGAAGAACAGAAAGAGAAATACGTTTCTAAACTTGCGACTGGTGAATATTTAGGTGCATTTGCATTAACAGAACCAAATGCAGGATCGGATGCAGGAAGTTTGAAATCAAGAGCTGTGAAGAAAGGCGATCATTACATTATTAATGGATCGAAGGTGTTCATTACAAATGGTGGTGAAGCAAGTACATATATTGTATTCGCTTCTACAAATCCAGAGGCAGGAAAGAGTGGGATTTCTGCATTCATAGTAGAGAAAGATACACCAGGCTTAATTATCGGTAAAGATGAGCATAAAATGGGACTGCTCGGTTCTCGCACTGTACAACTTACGTTCGAGGATATGAAGGTACCGGCTGAGAATTTACTTGGTGAAGAAGGACAAGGATTTAAGGTAGCAATGGCGAATTTAGATGTTGGAAGAATTGGGATTGGGGCGCAAGCATTAGGGATTGCTGAAGCGGCGCTTGAATGTGCGATTGATTATGCGAAAGAACGTGAGCAATTCGGAAAGCCAATTGCGGCGCAGCAAGGGATTGGCTTCAAACTTGCAGATATGGCAACTAGTGTAGAAGCGGCGCGATTACTCGTATATAGGGCGGCATCGCTAAGAGCGCAAGGATTACCATGTGGTAAGGAAGCATCTATTGCGAAATTATTCGCTTCTAAAACAGCTGTTGAAGTTGCGATTGAAGCGGTGCAAGTATTTGGGGGATACGGTTATACGAAGGACTATCCAGTAGAAAGATTTTTCCGTGATGCGAAAATCACGCAAATATATGAAGGAACGAGCGAAATACAGAAACTTGTTATTAGCCGAGCTTTATAAAAGCACAAGGGGGAGACGGGCATGCATTTTAAACTATCAGAAGAACATGAAATGATAAGAAAAATGGTTCGAGACTTTGCTAAGAATGAAGTAGCACCGACGGCAGCTGAGCGTGATGAAGAAGAGAGATTTGATCGTGCAATATTTGATCAAATGGCCGAGCTTGGTTTAACTGGTATTCCGTGGCCTGAAGAATACGGCGGAATTGGAAGCGATTACTTAGCATATGTAATTGCTATTGAAGAATTATCGCGTGTATGTGCTTCTACAGGTGTAACATTGTCTGCACATACTTCGCTTGCTGGTTGGCCAATTTTTAAATTTGGAACAGAAGAGCAAAAGCAAACATTTTTACGACCGATGGCTGAAGGAAAGAAAATTGGTGCGTACGGCTTAACGGAGCCAGGGTCTGGATCGGATGCTGGTGGAATGAAGACGATCGCCAAAAGAGATGGAGACCATTATGTATTAAATGGATCAAAAATATTTATCACTAATGGTGGTATTGCTGATATTTATGTTGTTTTCGCATTAACTGATCCTGAATCGAAGCAGCGTGGCACGAGTGCATTTATAGTGGAAAGTGATACACCAGGATTTTCAGTTGGGAAGAAGGAGAGTAAATTAGGGATTCGCTCTTCACCAACAACTGAAATTATGTTCGAAGATTGCCGTATTCCTGTAGAGAATTTACTAGGGGAAGAAGGACAAGGGTTTAAGATAGCGATGCAAACATTAGATGGTGGCCGTAACGGTATTGCGGCGCAAGCGGTCGGTATTGCACAAGGGGCTTTAGATGCTTCCGTAGAATATGCAAGAGAGCGTCATCAGTTTGGGAAGCCGATTGCGGCGCAGCAAGGGATTGGCTTTAAACTTGCAGATATGGCAACGGATGTGGAGGCGGCGCGTCTTCTAACATATCAAGCAGCTTGGCTGGAATCGGAAGGGCTTCCGTATGGGAAAGAGTCAGCGATGTCAAAAGTATTTGCAGGTGATGCAGCGATGAAGGTGACGACGGAAGCGGTACAAGTATTTGGTGGTTACGGTTATACGAAAGATTATCCAGTAGAGCGATACATGCGAGATGCAAAGATTACACAGATATATGAAGGAACACAAGAGATTCAAAGGCTCGTAATTTCTCGTATGTTAACGAAGTAGGATCAAAGGCGTAGGTATTTTCCTACGCTTTTTCCTTCCAAAAAATAATAGAGAGGTGAAGGGGATGGTTAAACATAATGTGCATGCATCAGTGAAAGATGAAAAATTAGTTGCGTTAAGGCGTGAACAAATGATTAAAGGTGCAGTACAACTGTTTAAACAAAAAGGATTTCCGCGTACAACAACGAGAGAGATTGCAAAGGCAGCTGGATTTAGTATTGGAACGCTTTATGAATACATTCGTACAAAAGATGATGTTTTGTATTTAGTTTGTGATAGTATTTATGAACATGTAAAAGAAAGATTAGAGGAAGTAGTTTGTACGGAAAAAGGAAGTGTAGAAAGTTTAAAGATAGCAATAACGAATTATTTTAAAGTGATGGACGAATTGCAGGAAGAAGTATTAATAATGTATCAAGAGGTACGCTTTTTACCGAAAGAATCACTCCCGTACGTATTAGAAAAGGAGTTTCAAATGGTAGGAATGTTTGAGAATATTTTAGAACAGTGTACGGAAAACGGAACATTTACATTAAATAAAAAAGAAATACAGCTTCTTGCGCATAATATTTTTATACAAGGACAGATGTGGGGATTTCGACGTTGGGCGTTGCAAAAGCTATATACGCTCGAGGAATATACAGACATGCAAATTAGGTATGTATTACAAGGGGCCCATATGCTTCCGAAATAAGGAATGCACAAATTATAATTTTACTACCCTATAAAAGTTTCCCGTTTTTTTTGTAGCATATTTGTGCGACTTTTGTTTATAATGAATAGTATGGATTTTTTTAAGCAGGCCGTTATATATAAGGTTATATTT
Source organism: Bacillus sp. FSL W8-0519 (assembly GCF_038005585.1). Taxonomy (NCBI): domain Bacteria; kingdom Bacillati; phylum Bacillota; class Bacilli; order Caryophanales; family Bacillaceae; genus Bacillus; species Bacillus sp. FSL W8-0519. Next base: position 5,162,651 of record NZ_JBBOTL010000001.1, on the reverse strand, counting down.
GATGAAAGGAAGTGCCGCATAAGTGGATTTTAAGCAATATTCACCAGAAGAGCTAAAAGAATGTTCAATGATTGAAGTTGTACATAGCGTTTTAGGGGATAAAAAACAAGCAACGACATTCAACGAGTTGGTTCAAGAAATCGCTCAAGTGCTGGGACTATCTCAAGAGCAAGTTAATGCGAAGATCGCACAATTTTATACAGACTTAAACATCGATGGACGTTTCATTAATTTAGGAGAAAATCGTTGGGGATTACGTAGCTGGTACCCATATGAGCAAATTGATGAAGAAATCTTGCCTCAACCAAAACCGAAGAAGAAACGTAAAGTTGAAGAAGACGGTTTTGACGACTACATTGAAGAAGATGAAGATGACTTTGATGATGTAGACGGAAATGAAGACGAAGATGATGATGTAGAAGATTTGGACAAGGTTCTTGAAGACGAAGACGGAGACGACGATGATCTTGATGATTTAGAGGACGATGAAGATGACTTCGCTGAAGAAGAACTTGAGTATGATGAAACTGAAGAAGAAGAAGAGGAAGAACTGTAGTTCTTGACTTTTCATTATCGTCCATGTAGAATCATTTTTGGGCTCTTTAAAAAAGGACGATAATACTTTTAAAGTGTAAATATAAAAGAAAATTGCTCCCTACTTATTACTTTATGTGATGAGGGGAGCAATTTTCTTTTTTGTTTTTTGTTTAGAAAATAAAAAGAGTCTAACAATAAGATGGATACAGTGTTATCTACATACGTTGCGCTTTGCAACGGTGATTATATAACAGCAAAATAGAAGGGAGCTTTTTCATGACTAAGTATATTTTTGTAACAGGCGGTGTAGTATCGTCTTTAGGTAAAGGTATTACAGCAGCATCTCTTGGAAGACTTTTAAAAAATCGTGGTTTAAACGTAACAATTCAAAAGTTTGATCCATACATTAACGTAGACCCAGGGACTATGAGCCCATACCAACACGGTGAGGTATTCGTAACAGATGATGGTGCAGAAACTGACTTAGACCTTGGTCACTATGAGCGTTTCATCGACATCAACTTAAACAAATACAGCAACGTAACAACAGGTAAAATTTACTCTTCAGTTCTTCAAAAAGAGCGTCGTGGTGAATACCTAGGAGGAACAGTTCAAGTTATTCCTCACATTACTAACGAAATTAAAGAGCGCGTATACCGTTCTGGTCGCGAAACAAACGCGGACGTTGTTATTACAGAAATCGGTGGAACTGTTGGTGACATCGAGTCTCTACCATTCTTAGAAGCAATCCGTCAAATTAAGAGCGACATCGGTCGTGACAATGTAATGTACATTCACTGTACGTTAATCCCGTACTTAAAAGCAGCGGGTGAAATGAAAACAAAACCAACGCAACATAGCGTTAAAGAGCTTCGCAGTTTAGGTATTCAACCAAATATTATCGTTGTTCGTACAGAAATGCCTGTTTCTCAAGATATGAAAGACAAGCTTGCATTATTCTGTGACATTGATACAAAAGCAGTTATTGAAGCACGCGATGCAGATACTTTATATGCAGTTCCATTATCTCTTCAAGAGCAAAATATGGACCAAATCGTTTGCGATCACTTAAAATTAGACAATCCAGCTGCAGATATGACAGAGTGGACTGCGCTAGTTGAAAAAGTGCGTAACCTTTCTAAGAAAACAAAAATCGCTCTTGTTGGTAAATACGTAGAGCTTCAAGATGCATACATTTCTGTTGTAGAAGCACTTCGTCATGCGGGTTACTCTTTCGACACAGATGTAGAAGTGAAATGGGTAAATGCTGAGCACGTAACAGCAGAGAACGTACAAGAATTAGTAGGAGACACAGATGGTATCCTTGTACCAGGTGGCTTCGGTGATCGTGGTGTAGAAGGTAAAATCGTTGCAATTCAATATGCTCGTGAAAACAAAGTTCCATTCCTAGGAATTTGCTTAGGTATGCAACTTGCATCAATCGAATTCGCACGTAACGTATTAGGATTAGAAGGAGCTAACTCTTCTGAAATCAATCCTGACACACCTTATGCAATCATCGACTTATTACCAGAACAAAAAGATGTAGAAGACTTAGGTGGTACACTTCGTCTTGGTCTATATCCATGTAAGCTTGCTGAAGAAACAAATGCATACAATGCTTACAATGAGCCGGTTGTATATGAGCGTCATCGTCATCGTTATGAGTTCAACAATCAATTCCGTCCGGATATGGAAAAAGAAGGATTTGTATTCTCTGGTACAAGCCCAGATGGCCGTCTAGTTGAAATCATTGAATTAAAAGATCACCCTTGGTTCGTGGCAGCACAGTTCCACCCAGAACTTGTTTCTCGTCCAAACCGTCCACAGCCATTGTTCCATGACTTCGTAAAAGCTTCTATTACGAATAAAGAGAGCAAGTAATAAAAAAGCGCCTGAAATAGGGCGCTTTTTTTAATATTCATTTAACATTTCATCGATTGTAAATTTGATTCCGTGATATGCAAATAAAGCTATCATTAAGCTTGGGAATCCGTAGCGATTACCTTCATCGTCTGGAATAAGCCCTTTTAACAGTTTTGTATCAATATGTACATCTGTATATTGTTCTAGTGATTCATTGCCTTCTTGAATAGCAGAGATGCCGACAATAGAGTGTCCATCTGCTTGCAGTTTTTTTGCTATTGCTACAACTTCTTCATCTGTTGAAAAACGGCTAATAAGAAGCACACGATCTGCAGAAGTTACTTCTACTTCTTTACCATTTTCAAAAAATCGTTTTGCTTGCTTCATTGGTTCAGCACCGAATAGTGCTTCAGCAACAACGCCCTCCATTTCATTTGTACCATGTAAATAAATGAAACCTTCGCCAACTAATGCTTGAGCAAGTAGACGGGCGCTATCTTCTATATTCATTTCCTCTTTTTGAGAAACTCTGGAGAAATAACCGCTTAATTGGGTTGAAAAAATTTTTAACATAATGTTACTCCCTTCGTACGTGTTTACCGGCTTTCATTATAGTTTATTTTTTTAGAAAGGTGAAATCGAAGGTGGCATAACAAAATAGGAAACGGTAAAATAAGAAAGAAATAGGAAGGAATTTGGTAAAGAATAGCGAAAATTAATCGTTAAGATATAAGAAGCTTTAAATCTTGTACTTACACAGAAAGGTTGGGAGTTATGGAAGGGAAAATTTTAATCGTTGATGATCAATATGGCATTCGTGTGTTATTACATGAAGTGTTCCAAAAAGAAGGTTATCAGACATTCCAAGCAGCGAATGGATTTCAAGCTTTAGATATCGTGAAAAAAGATAATCCAGATTTAGTTGTGTTAGATATGAAAATTCCAGGTATGGATGGTATAGAGATTTTAAAGCATGTAAAAGAAATTGATGAGAGTATTAAAGTGATTTTAATGACTGCTTATGGAGAGCTTGATATGATCCAAGAAGCAAAAGATTTAGGTGCTTTAATGCATTTTGCTAAACCATTTGATATTGATGAAATTCGTCAAGCGGTGAGAAATGAACTCGCTGTAGAGGCTTAAAAATGAATTTTTTATAAAAAATATGGAAAAAAGCGTTTACATGGACTATTGTGCAGGTGAATACGGTTGAGTTTTTGAGTACAAGTTGTTATCCTATTGAGTGTAGAAAAAAGTCCGGTATGTAGATATACATATTTTACCTTATTCTGGTCATACTACCAGCGATAAGAACTTATCGGATACAAAAAACGTTTTTTAGGAGGATTCACCATGCCTTTAGTTTCTATGAAAGAAATGCTAAACAAAGCACTAGAAGGAAAATACGCAGTTGGTCAATTCAACATGAACAACTTAGAGTGGACTCAAGCTATCTTAGCTGCTGCGGAAGAAGAAAAATCTCCTGTAATCCTAGGTGTATCTGAGGGTGCAGCTCGTCATATGACTGGTTTCAAAACAGTTGTAGCTATGGTTAAAGCTTTAATCGAAGAAATGAACATCACTGTTCCTGTAGCGATTCACCTTGACCATGGTTCAAGCTTCGAAAAATGTAAAGAAGCAATCGATGCAGGTTTCACATCTGTAATGATCGACGCTTCTCACCACCCATTCGAAGAAAACGTAGAAACTACTAAAAAAGTAGTAGAATACGCACACGCTCGTAACGTATCTGTTGAAGCTGAGCTTGGAACAGTTGGCGGACAAGAAGACGACGTAATCGCTGAAGGCGTAATTTACGCTGACCCAGCTGAGTGTAAGCACCTTGTTGAAGCAACAGGTATCGATTGCCTAGCTCCAGCTTTAGGTTCTGTACACGGTCCTTACAAAGGTGAGCCTAACTTAGGATTCGCTGAAATGGAACAAGTTCGTGACTTCACTGGCGTACCTTTAGTATTACACGGTGGTACTGGTATCCCAACTGCTGATATCGAAAAAGCTATCTCTTTAGGTACTTCAAAAATCAACGTAAACACTGAGAACCAAATTGAGTTTACAAAAGCTGTTCGTGAAGTATTAAACAAAGACCAAGAAGTTTACGATCCTCGTAAATTTATCGGACCTGGCCGCGACGCTATCAAAGCAACTGTTATTGGTAAAATTCGCGAATTCGGTTCTAACGGTAAAGCGTAAGAATAAAATTCCGTTTTGGAAACCGTCTACTCTTTTAGACGGTTTCCTTTCGTTGTATAATGAAAGCGTGAACAAGTCTAAAGATTTTATCATTTTGTTTTTGAAATAGAAAATAATGTGCATAGTCCTATTAATAAATGTGATAATGTATCTAAATTGATAAAGTAAATTCGATAAATAGTTAATCTTTATCTTTTTGTATTACAGGAGAAATGAAGATGATGGTTTCCTATTTATTGAGTGTTAGGGTGGAAAGAGTGATTGAGATTCTTAAGGGGGAGCTTTCTATAAAAATATAGAAAGTAAATACATTCACAAGAAGGGAGCTCAATATGGAAAAATTGCTAATTGAAGGCGGAAGAGCTTTAAATGGAACAATTCGTGTGAGTGGTGCAAAGAACAGCGCCGTTGCACTAATTCCAGCGACAATTTTAGCAGATACTCCAGTAACTATTGGTGGTGTCCCTAATATTTCGGACGTGAAAATGTTAGGAGACTTACTAGAGGAAATTGGAGGAAGAGTAACGTATGGACAGGAGGAAGAGATGGTAGTCGATCCTTCTAACATGGTTGCAATGCCTTTACCAAATGGAAAAGTGAAAAAATTGCGTGCTTCTTATTATTTAATGGGTGCGATGCTTGGCCGTTTTAAAAAAGCTGTTATTGGGCTTCCAGGTGGATGTCACTTAGGACCGAGGCCGATTGATCAGCACATTAAAGGATTTGAAGCGTTAGGTGCACATGTTACGAATGAACAAGGTGCTATCTATTTAAGAGCAGATGAACTACGAGGGGCACGTATTTATTTAGATGTTGTTAGTGTAGGAGCTACGATTAATATTATGCTAGCAGCTGTACGAGCGAAAGGTAGAACTGTTATTGAAAACGCAGCGAAAGAACCAGAGATTATTGATGTAGCTACATTGTTAACTAGCATGGGAGCACGCATTAAAGGTGCTGGTACAGATGTAATCCGAATTGATGGTGTGGATTCATTGCACGGTTGTCATCATACGATCATTCCAGATCGTATTGAAGCGGGTACGTATATGATTTTAGGTGCTGCGTCAGGAGGAGAAGTAACAGTTGATAATGTTATTCCTCAGCATTTGGAGTCAGTTACTGCAAAATTAAGAGAAGCTGGTGTCCAAGTTGAAACGAATGATGACCAGATTACAGTGAACGGTGATAGAAGATTAAAAGTAGTTGATATAAAAACGCTTGTATATCCAGGTTTCCCAACAGATTTACAACAGCCATTTACAACACTTTTAACAAAGGCGCATGGAACGGGTGTTGTAACGGATACGATTTATGGCGCACGTTTTAAACATATTGATGAATTACGTCGCATGAATGCGCAAATTAAAGTAGAAGGTCGGTCAGCTATCGTAACTGGTCCTGTTTTATTACAAGGTGCAAAAGTGAAAGCGAGTGATTTGCGAGCTGGAGCAGCTCTTGTTATTGCAGGATTGATGGCGGATGGAATTACAGAAGTAACCGGACTTGAGCATATTGATCGTGGCTATGAAAATATAGTAGACAAGCTTAAAGGGCTTGGTGCAAACATTTGGCGAGAACAAATGACAAAGCAAGAAATTGAAGAAATGAAGAACGCATAAGTGATACTTCCGCGAGGGGGAAGCGAAGCATCACTACTTGCGGAAGTACACTTTATAGAAAAACACGGTTCACAAAATACGGCAGAAATATAAAGACTTAAAGGAGAGGGATTATCGTGGAAAGAAGTTTATCTATGGAGTTAGTACGTGTAACAGAGGCTGCAGCTTTATCATCAGCGCGTTGGATGGGACGCGGGAAAAAGGATGAGGCAGACGGTGCAGCAACATCAGCTATGCGTGATGTATTTGATACAATTCCGATGAAAGGTACAGTTGTAATTGGTGAAGGTGAAATGGATGAAGCACCAATGCTATATATCGGAGAAAAATTAGGTACAGGATATGGTCCGCGTGTAGACGTTGCAGTTGATCCTTTAGAAGGGACAAACATTGTAGCAGCTGGTGGATGGAATGCTCTTGCTGTTATTGCAATTGCAGATCATGGTAATTTGTTACATGCTCCTGACATGTACATGGATAAAATCGCGGTTGGCCCAGAAGCAGTTGGGGCGGTCGATATTGATGCGCCTATTATCGATAACTTACGTGCAGTTGCGAAAGCGAAAAACAAAGATATTGAAGATGTTGTAGCGACAGTTTTAAACCGTCCACGTCATCAAGCAATTATTGAAGAAATTCGTAAAGCTGGTGCTCGCATTAAATTGATTAATGATGGAGACGTAGCTGGTGCAATCAACACCGCATTTGATCGTACAGGTGTAGATATTTTATTCGGCTCTGGTGGCGCGCCTGAGGGTGTGTTAGCAGCAGTTGCATTAAAATGTTTAGGTGGAGAAATTCACGGGAAATTATTACCACAAAACGAAGCTGAATTGGCGCGTTGCAAAAAGATGGGCATAGAAGACATCAACCGCATCCTTCGCATGGAGGACTTAGTAAAAGGTGACGATGCAATCTTCGCAGCAACAGGCGTAACAGACGGAGAACTACTACGCGGCGTTCAATTTAAAGGTAGCGTAGGAACAACACAATCCCTTGTTATGCGCGCAAAATCAGGCACAGTACGCTTCGTAGACGGACGTCACAGCTTAAATAAAAAACCGAACTTGGTTATTAAGTAAAAAGCGGAGGTGGCTTGCTCAGAAGGGGAAGGCATTGGAACTCCTGACGAAGAGGCGTTTTGTGCCTCGTAGGAAGAAGTGAAGCCACCGACCATTCTAGCTGCTGAAGCTGGATTAAATAAAAAGCGAAGACAAATTTTCTTGTCTTCGCTTCTTGTATTTGTGTTTCAACGTATTGATTAAAACTAGATAAAAGGGTTACAATAGTGAATATTACCCTACTTGAACTTATTGCCTTTCATTATTAATTATTTGCCTTCCGTATTTTTTCCCTTTACCCATGTGAAAAGAGAATAACGTTAAAGTGTGGTGTCTGAATGAATTTGTCAATTGCAGCATTAGAAAACATGAAATTAAAAGAGTTATACGAGCTTGCGAAAGAATTTAAAATTTCGTATTATAGCAAATTAACGAAAAAAGAGTTAATCTTCGCCATTTTAAAAGCTCGAGCAGAAAAAGAAGGTTTCTTCTTCATGGAAGGCGTATTAGAAATTATTCAATCAGAAGGATTTGGATTCCTACGTCCTATCAACTACTCTCCAAGCTCAGAAGATATTTATATCTCAGCTTCGCAAATCCGTCGTTTCGATTTACGTAATGGAGATAAGGTTTCTGGTAAAGTACGACCTCCGAAAGAAAATGAACGCTACTTTGGGTTATTACAAGTTGAAGCTGTAAACGGAGATGATCCAGAGTCAGCAAAAGAGCGTGTGCATTTCCCTGCATTAACACCATTATACCCAGATCGCCAAATGAAATTGGAAACGGAACCGAAAAAGTTACCGACACGCATCATGGATTTAATTGCACCAGTTGGATTTGGACAACGTGGTTTAATTGTCGCGCCTCCAAAGGCTGGTAAAACTAGTCTATTAAAAGAAATCGCACACAGTGTTACAACAAATCATCCGGAAGCTGAATTAATTGTCCTTTTAATTGATGAGCGTCCAGAGGAAGTAACAGATATTGAACGTTCTGTTAAAGGAGATGTTGTAAGCTCTACTTTTGATGAAGTACCAGAAAATCATATTAAAGTAGCAGAACTTGTGTTAGAACGTGCAATGCGTCTTGTAGAGCACAAAAAAGATGTTATCATTTTAATGGATAGTATTACCCGTTTAGCGCGAGCTTACAACCTTGTTATTCCGCCAAGTGGTAGAACATTATCGGGTGGTATCGACCCAGCTGCCTTCCATAGACCGAAGCGTTTCTTTGGAGCTGCACGTAATATCGAAGAAGGCGGTAGCTTAACAATTTTAGCAACAGCTCTTGTTGATACAGGATCTCGTATGGACGATGTAATTTACGAAGAATTTAAAGGAACTGGAAATATGGAACTTCATTTAGATCGTTCATTAGCTGAGCGTCGTATCTTCCCGGCAATTGATATTCGCCGTTCTGGTACACGTAAAGAGGATCTATTAATTCCGAAAGAACATTTAGACAAACTATGGGGTATTCGTAAAACAATGCGTGATACACCAGACTTTGTTGAAGGTTTCTTACGTAAACTTCGTCAAACAAAGACAAATGAAGAATTTTTACAAAACATTGTTGCAGATTCGAAAAGATATGTAACAACGAAGTAAAGGGAAAAGATTGGGACTCGCTTATTTTATGGTAAGCGAGTTTTTTATGTTTTTTAGGTGATCTTAAAGAGAGATGAGCGGCCTCCATTTTAAGATAATATCCAGCTTCAGCGGCTAGAATCTCCGGTCATTTCACTCTCTCGCTCGAAGCAAAAAGCGCTTCAAGGTCGAGAGTTCCAAATAGCCTGCGATTCTGAGCGAGCCGCTTCTGCTTTTAAATGATATCCAGTTCCGGTGGCTAGCTCTTCGCATCTAAGAACCTTCCGCCCGAAAGGTAAAAAGCACCTTTAGGGCGAAAGAACCTTAGCTGGTCAGAGCTGAGCGAGCCCCCTCCACTTTAAAGATAATATCCAGCTTCAGCGGCTAGAATGGTCGGTGGCTTCGCGTCTTCCTACGAGGCAAAAAGCGCCTCTACGTCAGAAGCTCCATCCCCCTCCCATTCTGAACGAGCCGCTTCTGCTTTTAAAATTAAAAAGACAAAAACAGGTAGTTGCAAAATGAAGTTAGCCTTGTTATAATTTCATCATATGTGTTTCATCAATATAGTTGTGTATGCAGCTGAAGATGAAAAACTCTGTTTCGAAAATGATTCAGGGCGGAAGGAGATGAAAAGAATGAAAGCAGGAATTCACCCAGATTACAAGAAAGTTGTATTCATGGACACAAACACAGGCTTCAAATTCTTAAGCGGATCTACTAGAGGATCTAACGAAACTGTTGAGTGGGAAGATGGTAACACTTATCCATTACTAAAAGTTGAGATCAGTTCTGATTCTCACCCATTCTACACTGGACGTCAGAAGTTTGCTACTGCAGACGGACGCGTTGACCGCTTCAATAAGAAATACGGTCTTAAGTAATAAAAACATAAAACAGGCAAGTGTATCTATTCGCTTGTCTGTTTTTTTTGCGAAAATATTATACCTTTACCCTACTTTTAATTAAAAAGTAGATGAAAGGAGAGCTTCATGTACTTAATAAATCAGAACGGTTGGATTGAAGTGATTTGCGGTAGTATGTTTTCTGGTAAATCAGAAGAGCTTATCCGCCGTGTGCGTCGTACGCAATTTGCGAAACAACATGCAATTGTATTTAAACCATGTATTGATAATCGCTATAGTGAAGAAGACGTTGTATCACATAACGGATTAAAGGTAAAAGCAGTTCCTGTTTCAGCTTCAAAAGATATATTTGAACATATCACTGAAGAAATGGATGTAATTGCAATCGATGAGGTGCAATTCTTTGATGGGGACATTGTGGAAGTGGTGCAAGTATTGGCAAATCGTGGCTATCGTGTCATTGTAGCTGGTTTAGACCAAGATTTCCGTGGTCTACCATTTGGACAAGTTCCTCAGCTGATGGCGATTGCTGAACATGTAACAAAACTACAAGCAGTATGTTCTGCATGTGGATCTCCGGCAAGTCGTACACAACGATTAATTGATGGAGAACCAGCGGCATTTGATGATCCGATTATTTTAGTTGGTGCTTCAGAATCGTATGAACCACGCTGTCGTCATTGTCATGCAGTTCCTACAAACAAAGATAAGTAAAACTCGCTGCGCAAGGCGGGTTTTTTTCAGAATAGAGAGTGTGAGTGGTGTGAGCCACTTGCGCTTTAAGCTGTAATATCTAGCTCCAGCGGCTAGAATCTCCGGCCATTTCACTCTCTCGCTTGAAGCAAAAAGCGCTTCAAGGTCGAGAGTTCCAATGGCCTGCGATTCTGAGCAAGCCGCTTACGCTTTTAAATATAATTTGCGTTTTTTTGAGTAAGTACCATATACTATTTGTATTAGATACTAGGATGTAGAGGTGAATGATGTGTTAGATCGTTTGCAAGCTGTAGAAAATCGTTATGAGAAGTTAAATGAATTGCTAAGCGACCCAGCAATTATTAGTGATTCAAATAAGCTTCGTGAATATTCAAAGGAACAGTCTGATATACAGGAAACGGTAGAGGTGTATCGTGAGTATAAGGATGTTCGTGAGCAATTAAAAGATGCGAAAGCAATGTTAGAAGATAAGTTAGACGCAGAAATGCGTGAAATGGTAAAAGAAGAGGTTTCTGAGTTAGAATCACAAGAAAAAACATTATCAGAGCGTCTGAAAATTTTACTTGTACCAAAAGACCCTAACGATGATAAGAACGTTATCGTTGAGGTTCGTGGAGCTGCTGGTGGCGACGAGGCCGCTTTATTTGCTGGTGACTTATATCGTATGTATAGCCGTTATGCTGAGGTGCAAGGTTGGAAAACGGAGATTATCGAGGCTAGCTATACAGAGTTAGGTGGATATAAAGAGATTATCTTTATGATTAACGGTAAAGGTGCTTTCGCGAAGCTGAAATTCGAGAATGGCGCTCACCGTGTACAACGTGTTCCTGAAACGGAATCTGGTGGACGTATCCATACATCTACAGCAACTGTAGCTGTATTACCAGAGGCAGAAGAAGTAGAAATTGATATTCATGAGAAAGATGTTCGTGTTGATACATTCGCTTCTAGTGGACCTGGTGGACAGAGCGTTAATACAACGATGTCAGCGGTACGTTTAACGCATTTACCGACTGGTGTAGTTGTATCATGTCAGGATGAGAAATCACAAATTAAGAATAAAGAAAAAGCGATGAAAGTATTACGCGCACGTGTTTATGATAAGTTTAGACAAGAAGCACAAGCTGAGTATGATCAAAACCGTAAACAAGCTGTTGGTACGGGTGATCGTTCAGAGCGTATTCGTACGTATAACTTCCCGCAAAACCGTGTTACAGACCATCGAATCGGTTTAACGATTCAAAAGTTAGATCAAATCTTACAAGGTAAGTTAGATGATTTCATCAATGCCTTAGTAATGGAAGATCAGGCTCAAAGGATGGAGGCAGCTGAGTAATGCGTGTCTATGAAGCCCTGAAATGGGCTTCTTCTTTTTTACAGGAGAATGGACGAGATGAAAATGCGGGAGAAATTGTCCTTTGTCATGTATTAAAGACGAATAGAACAGGATTATTGATGAACATGCGTGAAGAAATAACTGCGGAACAAGAAAAAAGTTTTACAGAGTTTATCCACAAGCATGTAGAAGGTATTCCTATTCAATATATGATTGGTCATGAAATGTTTTATGGAAGATCGTTCTTTGTGAATGAAGAAGTATTAATACCAAGACCAGAAACAGAAGAGCTTATAGTAGGAGTGTTAGAAAGAATCGAGCGTCATTTTGGTGATGAGAAAATACATGTAGCAGATATTGGTACAGGTAGCGGAGCAATTTCGATTACACTTGCTTTAGAAAATAAAAATCTTCATGTGTATACGGTAGATATTGCGCAGGAGTCGATTGAAGTTGCAAAAGAAAATGCGAAAACTTTGGGCGCAGAAGTAACGTTCTATCATGGTGATTTATTATCACCATTTTATGAAACGGGTCAAAAGTTAGATGTTGTTGTTTCAAATCCTCCATATATACCGGAAGAAGATTGGCGTGGTCTTTCTCCAGTGGTGAAAGAGCATGAGCCAAAGAGAGCGCTTGTTGGTGGTGAAGACGGATTAGATTTCTATCGCCGCTTTATGGAAGAGTTGCCGAATGTGTTGCAGAAGAAAGCAATTGTCGCATTTGAAATTGGAGTAGGGCAAGGTGAGGACGTGAAAGGGCTGTTACAACAAGTATTTCCACATGCTCATGTTGAGGTTGTTTTTGATATTAATGGAAAAGATCGTATGGTATTTGCGGAGATGGAGTAAGGTTTACACCTTACTCTATTTTTTTTGTGGAAAAATTCATATAGATTTTGAATTTAATAGTTTAGAAAGATGAAAGTCTGTCCACACTGTTTGTAGAAGGGACGGTGGAGGAAATGAAAAAACAAGTTATTGCTTATCTTCTTCTATTATTAATTGGTGCACAGTTACTTGTGCAGTTTGGATATATGAAAGCTGATGCGAAAGGGCCTTCAGTTATTCCGAAAGAGGCCGTTCGATTACGGATTTTAGCAAATAGTGATTCAGATAAAGACCAGGCGTTAAAGCGCAAAGTGCGTGATGAAGTAAAAGCACAAATTGATGGATGGGTAGCTGATTTAACTTCATTTGAAGAGGCACGCAAGGTCATTCAAAGTCATATTCCAGAAATCGAAAAAACAGTAGCAAATACGTTGAAAAAAGAAGGAAGTAAAGATTCATTTCAAGTGAAATTCAGTAAAAATGTAAAGTTTCCTACAAAGGTATATGGGAATTTTATTTATCCGGCAGGGGAATATGAAGCAGTCTTAATTACAATTGGGGAAGGTGAAGGGGCAAACTGGTGGTGTGTACTATTTCCACCAATGTGTTTCTTAGATTTTTCAAGTGGTACAGCTGTAAGGAAAGAAGAACATGTTGTGAAGGCTGAATCTCCTGAAGAGGAGCAAGTGAAACAAATAGATGATGAAGAAGTAGTAAATGCAGAAGAGAAAAAAGGGGATGAGGTGAAAGAAAAGAAAGTTGTAAAGCAGGAAGTCGCAAAAAAAGTAACAGCTTCTGAAAAAAAAGTAGTAAAAAATGAAACGAAAGTAGAAGAACAACCTGCAAGTAAAGAGGAAACAAAAACTGTGGAAAAAGTGGAGAAACCTGTGGAACAAAAACAAGAAAAGCGAAATGAGTATGTAAAAGTAGAAGAGGAAGAAGAAAAGCCGGAAGTTAAGTTATTTATTGTAGAAGCTTTTACATCTTTATTCTCTAAATAGTACTATTCGTAAATCCCTTCTCATATATAAAAAAGAGGAGGGATTTATTATGAAGAAGGTATATTTTGCGACGAAAGCAGATGTGGAAAGATTGCATTCTTTTTTCGGACAAGCTAATAAAAAAGATGATAAAATAAATGAGTTGTACGCACAGTTTATGATTTTGGAAGAGGCGGAAGAAATACGGGCAGTCATTGGATATGAACAAAGTGAAGAAAACGCACTTATTCGTTCTTGTTTATTCACACCTAATGTGGATAAACAGACTTTCTTATATTTTTTTGAAATGTTTTTGCAGTATATGAAAGAAAAAAATATTCGACAATTGTACTTACTAACAAATCATCCACAATCTATAACGATCTTTCAGTTTTTTGACTTTGTTACGATAGAGAAAGAGAACGTACCAGAGGGAATTCGACAGTTAGAACACTTTTGTAAAAATATAAAAGAGCCAAATGCAATAATACTAAATTGTCAGCTATTCACAAAGTTATCCACGGATTAATTAGGTTTATCCACATTTTGTGGATAAACCTTGTTTGTCTTTTGGATAAATCTCATAGTAAACTAAAAATAGACAAGTATTTCAGGGTAGAAAAGGACGTGGGAAAAAATGCATACAAATATGTGGGTTGTGGATAATGTTGTGGAAAGAAAAAAATATTATCCACAGTTACAAGAAGCAGCAAAATTATTAAGGGAAAATGAGGCGATTGCCTTCCCTACAGAAACGGTATATGGACTAGGTGCAAACGCGATGAATGATGAAGCGATTGCGAAAATTTTTGAAGCGAAAGGAAGACCGAGTGATAATCCACTTATTGTCCACATCGGTACAAAATCGCAGTTAGATGGTATTGTGAAGGAAATTCCGCCAGTTGCAGAACAGTTAATGGAGCATTTTTGGCCGGGCCCTTTAACAATTATTTTACCTAGAAAAGAAGGGATTTCAGAGAAGGTAACGGCAGGACTTAATACGGTTGGAGTAAGAATGCCTGATCATCCGGTAGCTCTTGCTCTTATTGAAGAGGCAAATGTACCTGTTGCAGCACCTAGTGCAAATCGTTCAGGTCGTCCAAGTCCGACGTTAGCATCTCACGTATATGAAGATTTAAATGAGAAAATCGCAGGTATTGTAGATGGTGGTGCAACAGGAGTCGGTGTTGAATCGACTGTAATTGATTGTACGAGCGCTGTTCCAACGATATTACGCCCAGGTGGAATTACGAAAGAACAATTGGAAGCGGTGATTGGCACGGTTTCTTTAGATCCGGCTCTAAAGGATGAGAAGGAAAAACCGAAATCACCTGGAATGAAATATACACATTATGCACCGAAAGCGCCGCTAAGTATTGTTGAAGGTTCACGTGAATTTATTCAGCTTATTGTGGATAAGAAAAAGGAAGAAGGATTCAAAGTCGGTGTATTAACGACAGAAGAGTATCAGCATGTATATAGCGCGGATGTTGTATTATCTTGTGGTGTTCGAAGTGATTTAGCTAGCGTTGCGACTAAATTATATGATGTACTTAGAACATTTGATGCAAGTGAAGTGGATGTTATTTTTAGTGAATCATTCCCGAATGAAGGAATAGGGAATGCCATTATGAATCGTTTAACAAAAGCGGCAGGACATCAAATTATTACTGAATGATAAGGTACGATTAGCAAACAGAATATTTCTCCTCGGATAAGCATATTGTGAAGTAGCACGTCCGAGGAGGGACATGAATGACGTTTGAACAGCTAATACCTTTAATAATTATGGCGTTCGCCTTAGGGATGGATGCATTTTCGGTGAGTCTTGGTATGGGAATGATGGCCTTAAAGATAAGACAGATCCTGTATATCGGTGTGACGATAGGGATATTTCATATTATCATGCCATTTATTGGGATGGTATTAGGTCGTTTTTTATCAGAGCAGTATGGAGACATTGCACATTTTGCAGGTGCTATTTTATTAATAGGACTAGGATTTTATATTGTGTATTCCTCTATTTTAGAGAATGAAGAGACTAGAACAGCCCCTATTGGAATTAGTTTATTCGTATTTGCATTTGGTGTTAGTATAGATAGTTTTTCAGTAGGGCTTAGTCTTGGTATTTACGGAGCACAGACAGTTATTACGATATTACTCTTTGGATTTATTAGTATGTTATTAGCGTGGACTGGTTTATTCATTGGTAGGCATGCGAAAGGTATGCTCGGTACATATGGTGAGATAGTAGGTGGTATCATTTTGGTTGGATTTGGATTATATCTCCTTTTTCCTATATAATTTTAGGGGGAGGGCGTTATGAACAAATTATTGGAATGGTATATTCGATTTGTAACTTTTTTTCCGAGATGGTTACGACTACTTGTTATTTGGGGTATTATTTTACAAATTTCAATTTTAGGTTGGATTAAATTAATTCGCGAATGGTAAGATAGTTCCTTTCTGTGCATAGTTTTGTTTGTACTATACTGATTGCGCTAAAAAATTAAACATATAGAAAGGATGAGATGGATGACGAGATTGAAGCAAGTTTTTGGTATTATTATTAGTTTTTTTGTTTTTTGGTTTAGTATGCTCGGTGTACAAATGTTTGCTGAGTTTTTAGATATTGAGTCATTGAAGTTTGTTGCGGGGAAAACGGAGGCAGCGCGTGCCTTTTATTCTCCGTATCCATTTATAATTGTTTTTCTTATTACATTGCTTTCCCTATATTTCTTAGTCATTAAGCTTGGGAAACCGAAAAAAGAGAAAGTACCTACTTTAGAGGAGCAGAAAGAAGAGATATAAGGGGGATACTATGTCTAACATTTCTTTGGCAGAAGCTGTAAAATTAAAAAGTGTATTATCGAAAAGAATACATGAATTAGAAGAAGAGATGAACCAAATTGGATTTGTTGAAATTGAAAAAGGTGATACACTTCCAAAACAGACGCGTACATTGGTACAAGTTGAACAGGAGCTAGATGAAGTTCGCGCTGATTTTCGTCTTTTAGATAAATTAATGTATGAAGCAAATATCCGAAATGAAGTGAATTTCAACGGAGAGAATATAACGATTGTTGAAGCGATAGAACTTGCAACGCAGTTACGTGCAAAAGCTCGAAAGTGTAAAGAGTTTGGCGTGAGTAAGAAAGAAGAACATGTATATTCGTACGGTGAAACATCGTCGCTTGTAAAAGTAGCCATGTTTGATCCTGAAGTATATCGTGTAAAAGGTTTAGAGTTAGAGAGACAAGCTAATAGGTTATCTAACTTAATTAATGTGAAAAACTACGCCATTGAACTAGACTTTGATGGTGAAAAATACTTTTAAACCTTGAAGTGGTGAGACTCCGCTTCAAGGCATAGAAGAAGACCACTTTTGTAAAAATGAGATTTGTGATGGCCAAAGGACAACCAATCATCCAATAACCAATCACACTGTTACTTTTTACCGATGACCAATAATGGGAAAAGAGGTCGATGACCAATAATGAAAAATTATTTTTCTTCTTCTATGAAAAGGGTGTACCAAATTAATTTGGTACACCCTTTTATATTATTGTTACTTCTATTCTGAACGAGCTGTTTTCGCTTTTAGTTGTTATCCAGCTCCAGCGGCTAGAATGGTCGGTGGCTTCGCGTCTTCCTGCGAGGCAAAAGGCGCCTCTACGTCAGAAGCACCATCCTCCTCCCATTCTGAACGAGCCGCTTCCGCTTTTAGTTGTTATCCAGCTCCAGCGGCTAGAATCTCCGGTCATTTCGCTCTCTCGCATGAAGCAAAAAGCGCTTCATGCGAGAGAGTTCCAAATAGCCTGCGATTCTGAGTGAGCCGCTTCCGCTTTTAGATTGGCCTCACTAATTCAAATTGTTCTCCTAGTTTTGCGTAGTTGTGTCCTGCTAGGCGGCTTACTGGTTTTAGTCCTTCGGCATGAATGCGTCCTTTTTCGTATAGGTGTTCTGCGACGTGGAAGCGAACGACGCGTCCGATTAGTAAATCGCAAGCTGGTGAGTCTTCTGTTCCGCCAAGGGGGATTGCGCGTTCTAGTACGCATTCCATTCGAATATTTGCTTCTTTTACACCTGGAACGGAGATGACATCACTTTCAATTGGTGTTAATTTTGCTAATTCAATTTCACTTTCATTTGGAGGGAGATTTGCTGCTGTTTCGTTAATTGCCGCTACATATGATTCATCAGAGATATGTACAACAAATTCTCCTTTTTCAATTGCGTTTCGAGAAGTGTCTTTTCTTTCTCCAGCTTTTCGTTGTACAGAAACTGAGATAAGTGGCGGATTAGCAGCAACAATATTGAAATAACTATATGGTGCTCCATTTAATACGCCGTCTTTTGTTACAGAAGTAACGAATGCGACAGGGCGTGGAATAATACTTCCTGTAAGTAATTTGTAATTCTCTTTTTCCGATTGTTCATTTGGATTAATGGATAACATGATTGAAATCCCCTTTCTAAATATGACGACTTATTGTTTGTTTACAAGATGTTAGTGGAAAACTCCTGCTGAAAATAATATTTTTATTACATAAAAAGAACTTACTTCAACCACAATGAAGTAAGTTCCACCTAAATAATCTCGAATTCAAGATAAAAATTATAGTAAAACGTATGCGCCAGGACCGATTAAAGCTACACCGATAGCAACAGCGATTAACATTAAGTTATATTCATATCCATTTTGAGTTACCCAGTAACCGTTTTTTCCATGAACAGTGAAGATCGCCATTAACATTGTTCCAACAATAAATAATGAACCGATTGCAGTGAAAATACCTGATGCGAATAAGAAACCACCTAATAGTTCAGTTGCACCAGCCATAAATGCCATAAATACACCAGGGCGTAAACCGATTGATTCCATCCAGCCACCTGTTCCTTTTAAACCGTAACCGCCGAACCAACCAAATAATTTTTGAGCACCATGACCCATGAATGTAATACCTATAATAAGACGAATAATAAGAAGACCGAAATCCATCATTTTTGAAAACCTCCTAAAAGTTATTAACTTACCTTACGTAAGTAATAATAAAATAGTTACTTACTTTAGTCAAGTGGATTTCGAAAAAAGTTTGAAAAAAATTTTACAAATTAACAACAAAAAATAAAATGTAGTAAAGACCTCTAGACAAGTTAGGTAAAAAAAGAGAAAATATAAGTAGAAGTTAACTTCTTATTGTTATTCAGACAATCAGAATTGACTGGAATTTTGTGAGACGCTACAATAAGAGTCTAGTAGTAATGACGTAATTTATTTCGAAAGCGTTTTTACAGTATAATATTCGAAGTATGAAGTCTTACGTTTATTCTGATCTTTAATAGAGATTGCCCTATAAACTTTTAGGTAAATTATAAGGAGGACTATCCTATGTTTAAAAAATTATTCGGTCTTGGTTCAAAAACAAATGAAGAAACAATTGTAGCTCCATTAACTGGAGCGGTGAAAAATATTGAAGAAGTACCAGATCCAGTATTCGCTGGTCGTATGATGGGTGACGGTGTTGCAATCGATCCTACTGAAGGTGTAGTTGTATCTCCAGTTGATGGCGAAATCGTACAATTATTCCACACAAAACATGCAATTGGAATTAAAGCGAAAAACGGTACAGAAATTTTAATCCACGTTGGATTAGAAACTGTAAAAATGGAAGGCGAAGGTTTTGAAGCTCACGTTTCTGAAGGACAAGCTGTAAAAGCTGGAGATAAATTAATCTCATTCGACTTAGAATTAATTCGTGAAAAAGCGAAAAGCACAATTACTCCAATCGTTATTACAAACACAGATGCAGCTGAGTCTATTAAGACAACTGTAGGTGTAACTGCTACAAAAGGTTCAACAGAAGTAATGAAAGTTACAATGAAATAATTATCACATGAAAGGAATCCGTTTCGTATGAAATGGATTCCTTATTTTGTTTTGTAGTCTGTTCCTTATATATGGTAAAATACTTTGGGCACTTGGAAATAGGGTTTCACATATATGTGGATAAGGCGCATTTTTCTTAGAAAAAATATAAGAGAAATGCGCCTTTCGTATATTCACATTTCTTTTGTTCTATTGTAATGTACGCTATGATAAAAGGAAGGAAATAGAGAAAAGGGGTGGGTTTAGATGAAACGAGTATTATTTGTTTGCACTGGAAATACATGCCGTAGTCCGATGGCTGAGGCGTTACTGCGCCATTATGGAGAAGGTAAGTTTGAAGTGCAATCTGCTGGTGTTTTCGCCTATCCTGGAAGTGATGCGTCGGTACATGCAAAGGAAGCTTTAGCTGAAAAGGGAATTGCAATCGATCATGCTTCGCAGCAGGTAAACGAAGCCTTAATTGATTGGGCAGATATTGTAGTAACAATGACGGAAAACCATAAGGAACTTATCCTTGGGCATTATCCGAGTGTTGAAGGGAAAGTAGATACATTATATGGAGTAACTGAGGGGATGAGTAAGGATATTTCAGATCCGTTCGGCGGATCTCTCTCTATTTATAAAGAAACATTAGAAGAGATGGAAAAACTTGTACAAACTTTACTGAAAAAACATTCAGAAGGTTGATGTTTCGTGTATAATACGATATTGGAGATCACTTCGTCCCATTAAAGGATTAAGTGAGAATGAAGATAATGGATTGAAACTTTGGAGGGGTAAAAATGAAAGTAGTAGTAGCATCTGATCACGGCGGTATGAATATCCGTAAAGAACTTGTAAGTTTATTAGAAGAGTTAAATATTGAATATATTGATTTAGGTTGTGAATGTGAAGCTGGTTCTGTTGATTACCCTGATTTTGCGTTTCCAGCAGCGGAAATGGTAGCAAATGGCGAAGTAGATCGTGGTATTTTAGTTTGTGGGACAGGCATCGGTATGTCAATTGCTGCAAACAAAGTAAATGGTATTCGTTGTGCGTTAGTTCATGATACTTTCAGTGCGAGAGCAACGAGAGAGCATAACGATACAAACATGTTAGCAATGGGCGAGCGTGTAATTGGTGCTGGTCTAGCACGCGACATCGCAAAAATTTGGTTAACAACTGAATTTGAAGGCGGCCGTCACGAAAACCGCGTAGGAAAAATTAAAACATACGAAGCAAAGTAATAGATTCTAACTAGAAGCAGTAGGAAATATAATTTGGTGAACCAACCTGTGAAAGGAAGAGGCGTAATGACAGAAATCGTAAAGGTAAGAGAACAGCTACAAATTTCGCTTTCTGATTTCCAAGAACAAGCTTCATTACAAAGTGGTCAAATTTTTGTAGTGGGGTGTAGTACGAGCGAAGTGCTAGGAGAAAGAATTGGGACATCAGGAACGATGGAAGTAGCAGAGGCGATTTTTTCTGAGTTAAAACAATTTCAAGAACAAACAGGTATTGAGTTGGCGTTTCAATGTTGTGAGCATTTAAACCGTGCTTTAGTAGTTGAGAAAGAGTTGGCGATGAAATATCAATTTGAAATTGTAACAGTTACGCCTGTTAGATCAGCAGGTGGTGCATTAGCAACATATGCTTATCACAATTTGAAAGATCCGGTAGTAATTGAGTTTATTAAAGCAGATGCGGGAATGGATATTGGTGATACATTTATCGGTATGCATTTAAAGCACGTAGCTGTTCCGGTTCGTACTAGTGTGAAGGAAATTGGAAGTGCACATGTAACGATGGCAACAACACGTGGAAAGCTAATTGGTGGAGCACGTGCTGTTTATGCGGCGAAGGAAGAGACTATCACTTGCCGTTAAAGTTATGAATAAGGTATGTTGTCTGACTTTATTATAGAAGAAAGAAAAGACCGATTTTCGGTCTTTTTTTTCTTTTATGATATAGAAAGTCATGTTAGAATGTAGTTGAAAACATGAAGGTTCGAAAGAATTACAACCTGAATTTTCGTTTTTTCTGAATAAATAAGAAAAAACTGTTGGGAATCGATGTAATTCGTTCAGAAAAGGGGGATTTTGGTGGATCATTTAAAACGTCAAGATGAAAAGGTATTTGCTGCAATTGAGGCAGAACTAGGGAGACAGCGTTCGAAGATTGAGTTAATTGCTTCGGAAAACTTCGTAAGTGAAGCAGTAATGGAGGCGCAAGGTTCTGTTTTAACGAATAAGTATGCTGAAGGATATCCTGGGAAACGTTACTATGGTGGTTGTGAACATGTAGACGTAGTAGAAGATATCGCACGTGATCGCGTAAAAGAAATTTTCGGCGCAGAGCACGTAAATGTTCAACCGCATTCTGGTGCACAAGCGAACATGGCAGTATACTTCACGATTTTAGAGCAAGGCGATACAGTACTTGGTATGAATTTATCTCATGGTGGTCACTTAACACACGGAAGCCCTGTTAACTTCAGTGGAGTACAATATAATTTCGTAGAATATGGCGTGGATGCTGAATCTCACCGTATTAATTACGATGATGTATTAGCAAAAGCGAAAGAACATAAACCAAAATTAATCGTTGCAGGTGCAAGTGCATACCCTCGTGTTATCGATTTCAAACGATTCCGTGAGATTGCAGATGAAGTGGGCGCATACTTAATGGTTGATATGGCACATATCGCTGGTTTAGTAGCGGCTGGTTTACATCCAAATCCAGTGCCACATGCACATTTCGTTACAACAACAACACATAAAACATTACGTGGTCCACGTGGTGGTATGATTTTATGTGAAGAGCAATTTGCAAAACAAATTGATAAATCAATCTTCCCTGGTATTCAAGGTGGTCCACTTATGCACGTAATCGCTGCAAAAGCTGTTGCGTTTGGTGAGGCACTTCAAGATGATTTTAAAACATATGCACAAAATATCATTAACAATGCGAACCGCTTAGCTGAAGGTCTTCAAAAAGAAGGACTTACACTTGTTTCTGGTGGAACAGACAATCACTTAATCCTAATTGATGTTCGTAACCTAGAAATCACAGGTAAAGTAGCAGAGCACGTATTAGACGAAGTTGGTATTACAGTGAACAAAAATACAATTCCATTTGAAACAGCAAGCCCATTTGTAACAAGTGGTGTACGTATCGGTACAGCAGCTGTAACATCTCGTGGTTTCGGTTTAGAAGAAATGGATGAAATTGCGTCACTTATTGCTTACACATTAAAAAATCATGACAATGAAGCTGCATTAGAAGAAGCACGTAAGCGTGTAGAAGCGTTAACGAGCAAATTCCCAATGTATCCAAATCTATAATAGATTGAAGAAGACTGCTGAGACATAATTGTTTTGGCAGTTTTTTTTGTGGACATATATTGTTCTTTAAGTATGTATACAAATGATGAATAAATTTTGGCGATATAATGAAGGATACAGCTCCCATAATTGGTAAAGATACTAGATAGATTCATCGGAAATCATGACTTTTCCAAATTTGCCCTTGAATATTAGTAGCGTTTTCTTTACAATCGTAAATAGTGTAAAAAAGCGTGCAAACGCATGAATATCATCTAAAGGAGAGATTCACATGGGAAAACTGTATGTATTTGATCACCCGTTAATTCAACATAAGATTACATATATTCGCGACAAGAATACAGGTACGAAAGATTTTCGTGAATTAGTGGACGAAGTAGCAAGCTTAATGGCTTTTGAAATTACTCGCGACCTTCCACTTAAAGACATTGAAATTGAGACTCCTGTAAGCAAAGCGACAACAAAAGTGATCGCTGGTAAAAAACTTGGTTTAATTCCGATTTTACGTGCAGGTTTAGGAATGGTTGATGGAATTCTGAAATTAATTCCAGCAGCAAAAGTAGGACACGTTGGCTTATACCGCGACCCTAAAACATTGCAACCGGTAGAATACTATGTGAAACTTCCAACGGATGTAGAAGAGCGTGACTTTATCGTACTAGATCCGATGCTAGCAACAGGTGGTTCTGCAGCTGAAGCAATTAACTCTCTGAAAAAGCGCGGCGCAAAACAAATTAAATTAATGTGTATCGTTGCAGCTCCAGAAGGAGTAAAAGTAGTACAAGAAGAACATCCTGATGTTGATATTTATGTAGCAGCATTAGATGAGAAATTAAATGACCACGGATATGTAGTACCAGGTCTTGGTGATGCTGGTGACCGTTTATTCGGAACGAAGTAAGACAACTGACGAGCAGGGGGATTCCTCAGCTCGTCTTTTTTTGATGTAAGCAAGTAGGGGAGGGGAGAGGATAAATATACATAGTATATACAACATAAGTTGCATACACATCACATATAATATAGAAGTCTTACGTCTAAAGAGCACTATATTATGGAAGGAAAGCGTTATATCGTAAAAATATAATAGTGACAAACTTGTGAACATTTCCTTCTATTATAAAGAGAAAACTGTTAGAAATTTCATATCTCTAACCAGTATTTAGAAGGGGAACGTTTTCATTTTTGGGAGGAAATGACTAATACTCAAATTTTTTGATTTTTTACGATTTCTCGTTGACACTGTTAATACCCTATTGTATGCTAACAACGGGGATAGATGGTAGGGCTTTCAGTGACAAAAATACATCTATTCCGTGACGAAAATGTAAACTTTTTATTTTGTATAGGATTTATGCAAAAAAATGAGTTATTATTAACACATCGTGAATGAGGGCTACATATTGGAGGGATGAATCCTTGCAAAAAAACGATCGCAGCCATATAAAAGCTTATGCTTTAATGTCAGGTATTCTTGCTCAGTTAGTCGGTTCTATTCTTGTTGGGATCTTTGGTGGGCAGTGGATTGATAATAAGGTTGGAACGTTTCCATTGTTTCTTATTATAGGGTTATTACTCGGATTAGGAACAGGGGTATACGCAATGATTCGACTCATTCGACATTACTATTCGGGAGAGCAATGATGATAGACGTACATGGACTTGTCCAAAGACAAAAGAAATATATGTACTACTTGCTTGCGCTTCTAGTGCTAGGATGGGGATTCACCTCTTACAAGGATGTATTTCTTGGACTGATTATCGGAACGATTTTCAGTTTTCTTAGTTTGCGCATCATTGCACGTAGGACAGACAAGCTGTTGGATCGCGTGACAAATGGAGAAAACGTGAAGTTTAAGGCGACAGCGGTAAGTACATATTCAAGATTCGCCACGATTGGGTTATTAATTTTATTTGCAGCCAAATATCAAGAGTTAATTGCGATGTGGGGCTTAGGTGTAGGATTGCTGACAGGATACCTTGTCATGATCATAGATTTTCTTTATTTAGAGTATAAGAGCAGGGAAGAGAGGTGAATTACTAGTGGAACACGGTAAATTAGTTGAATTTCTAGGTTTAACGTTCGATTTGTCATCAGTTATGATGGTTACTGTAGCAGCAGTTATTGTTTTCTTAATCGCTGTTATCGGAACTCGCAGCTTAGCTCTTCGCCCAACAGGAATGCAAAACTTCATGGAATGGGTGTTTGACTTCGTGAAAGGGATTATCAATAGTACGATGGACTGGAAAACAGGTGGACGTTTCTTAACGCTTGGCGTTACGCTTATCATGTTTATCATCGTATCGAACTTCCTTGGTTTACCATTCATGTATTCAGCAACTGAAGCTGGCGAACATATTGCATGGTGGAGATCACCAACGTCTGATCCAGCAGTTACATTAACATTAGCCGTGATGGTAGTTACCCTCACCCATTATTATGGAATTAAGATGAAGGGTACGAAAGAATACGTAAAAGGTTATTTCCAACCTATGAAATTCTTATTCCCATTAAAGGTTATTGAGGAGTTTGCTAACACATTAACGTTAGGTCTTCGTTTATTTGGTAACATTTATGCAGGTGAGATCTTATTAGGATTACTTGCTAAGCTGGGCGGAGCATCATTCCTTGGAGCATTAGGTGCACTTGTGCCGATGTTAGCATGGATGGGATTCAGTGTATTCGTTGGATCAATCCAAGCATTTATTTTCGTTATGTTAACGATGGTTTATATGGCTCATAAAGTAAGTCATGACCATTAATATAATTTAAGTAAGAAAAAATTTATTTTTTTATAATACAAAGGAGGACAAATTAAATGAGTTTAGGTGTAATCGCAGCTGCAATTGCAATTGGTTTATCAGCATTAGGTGCAGGTATTGGTAACGGTCTTATCGTATCACGTACAATCGAAGGTGTTGCTCGTCAACCAGAATTAAAAGGCGCACTTCAAACAATTATGTTCATCGGGGTTGCTTTAGTTGAGGCACTTCCAATCATCGGTGTAGTTATTGCATTCATCGTAATGAACAAATAAGGGAGACTCCCCTTACATAGATGGCGAAGAGTGTTTTTCCGAACTTTCTTCGCCATTGCTTTATGAACGAAACGTATGTCTTTTTTTTTCATATGATCAATTTAGATATTTTGAAGGGAGTGAATCCTTGTGCCAACTTTATTATTAGGGGCTGCCATTCCATTTGGAACGATTGCTTATACATTGTTCATTTTCTTACTTCTATTAGTAATGCTACGCAAATTCGCGTGGGGTCCTTTAATGGGGATTATGAAAGAACGTGAAGAGCATGTTACTAATGAAATCGACGCTGCAGAAAGAAGTAACGCTGAAGCGAAGAAGTTAGTAGAAGAACAACGTGAAATGTTAAAACAATCACGTGTTGAAGCACAAGAGTTAATCGAAAGAGCGAAAAAACAAGCTGTAGATCAAAAAGATGCTATTGTTGCTGCTGCGAAAGAAGAAGCAGAATCAATTAAAGCATCTGCTGTACAAGAAATTCAACGCGAAAAAGAGCAAGCGATTGCTGCTTTACAAGAACAAGTTGCTTCTTTATCTGTTCAAATTGCTTCTAAAGTAATTGAAAAAGAATTAAAAGAAGAAGATCAAGTGAAGTTAATTCGCGATTATATTAAAGAAGTAGGAGAAGCGCGATGAGCAATGGGATTGTAGCAAAACGTTATGCTGTCGCTCTTTTTAAAATTGCTAAAGAAAAACACGTATTAGAAATGTTTGAAGAGGAATTACGCCTTGTACAAAACGTTTATGTAAAGAACGGAGAACTACATAGCTTTTTAACGCAACCGAACATTTCAAAGGAACAAAAGAAAACGTTTCTTGCAAACGTATTCGGGTCTGTTTCTGAATCTATTTTAAATACGTTATATATTTTAATTGATAACAAGCGCATTGATATCTTACCTGAAATTGCAGATGAATATGTTGTTCTTGCTAATGAAGAACGTAACGTAGCGGACGCAACTGTATATTCTACTCGTCTTCTATCGGAAGAAGAGAAGCTTAACATTGCAGAAGCATTTGCAAAGAGAACAGGAAAAGATGCAATTCGCGTAAAAAATGTTGTAGATGAAGATTTACTAGGCGGCATTAAAGTACGTATTGGAAATCGCATTTATGACGGAAGTTTACAAGGAAAATTAGCACGTATTCAGCGTGAATTAATGAAGAATAGATAGGGGTGAAGCACATGAGCATCAGAGCTGAAGAAATTAGCGCACTGATAAAGCAACAAATCGAGAACTATCAGTCTGAAATCGAAGTTAGTGATGTTGGTACAGTTATCCAAGTTGGTGACGGTATCGCGCGTGCTCATGGTCTTGATAACGTTATGGCTGGTGAACTTGTAGAGTTCTCTAACGGCGTTATGGGACTAGCACAAAATTTAGAGGAAAACAACGTAGGTATTATCATTTTAGGACCTTACACAGAAATCCGTGAAGGTGACGAAGTTCGTCGTACTGGTCGCATCATGCAAGTACCAGTAGGAAAAGAACTAATTGGTCGTGTTGTAAACCCATTAGGTCAACCAGTTGATGGTTTAGGCCCAATCAATACAACAAACACTCGTCCAATCGAAAGTCCAGCACCAGGTGTAATGGATCGTAAATCTGTTCATGAGCCACTTCAAACAGGTATTAAAGCGATTGACGCTCTTGTACCAATTGGCCGTGGTCAACGTGAGTTAATCATCGGTGACCGTCAAACAGGTAAAACAGCAGTTGCACTAGATACAATCATTAACCAAAAAGATGAAGATATGATTTGTATTTACGTAGCTATCGGACAAAAAGAATCAACTGTACGTAACGTAGTAGAAACACTACGTAAGCATGGTGCATTAGAGTACACAATCGTTGTAACTGCATCTGCTTCTCAACCAGCTCCATTATTATACCTAGCTCCTTACGCTGGTGTAACAATGGGTGAAGAGTTCATGTACAATGGTAAACACGTATTAGTAGTATATGATGACTTATCAAAACAAGCAGCAGCTTACCGTGAGCTGTCATTACTATTACGTCGTCCTCCAGGTCGTGAAGCTTACCCAGGGGATGTATTCTACTTACATTCTCGCTTATTAGAGCGTGCAGCAAAATTAAGTGATGCAAAAGGCGGCGGTTCTTTAACTGCACTACCTTTCATCGAAACACAAGCAGGGGACGTATCAGCTTACATCCCAACAAACGTAATCTCAATTACGGATGGACAAATCTTCTTACAATCTGACCTATTCTTCTCTGGCGTACGTCCAGCGATCGATGCGGGTACTTCTGTATCTCGTGTAGGTGGATCTGCTCAGATTAAAGCAATGAGTAAAGTATCAGGTACACTTCGTCTTGACCTTGCATCTTACCGTGAGTTAGAAGCGTTCGCTCAGTTCGGTTCTGACCTAGATAAAGCAACTCAAGCGAAACTAAACCGTGGTGCTCGTACTGTTGAGGTATTAAAACAAGGATTACACAAACCGTTACGTGTAGAGAAACAAGTTATCATTCTTTACGCTTTAACACGTGGATTCCTAGATGATATCCCAGTAGTAGATATCACTCGTTTCGAAGAAGAATTCCATGCTTGGTTAGATTCTAATGCGACTGACTTATTAGAAGAAATCCGCACAACTAAGAAACTTGCGGATGACGACAAATTTGCAGCAGCAATTAACGGATTTAAAAAAGTATTCGTAGCTTCTGAATAATAAAAAGTGAAGCCGACTGTTTAGCCCCATCGGCTAAGAGGCGGAGCTAGATAATATATAAAGGCATCTCAATTTCTGAGATTGCTGACGGTTATGTAAAGGAAAAGAGTAGGTGCACCTATTCTTTTCCTTCAATCATGAGCAAGAATATCTTGCAACGTAGATTAGGAAGAGGATTCTTACTAATCGTGCCAACTTCCGGAAAAAAGGTGGTGAAAACCTGTGGCATCTTTACGCGATATAAAAGCGAAGATTAACTCGACAAAGAAAACGAGTCAAATTACGAAAGCGATGGAGATGGTATCTGCATCTAAGTTAAACCGTGCAGAGCAAAATGCTAAATCTTTCGTTCCGTATATGGAAAAGATTCAAGAAGTAGTAGCGAGCATTGCGCAAGGAAGTAAAGGAATTAATCATCCAATGCTAAATGCGCGTCCTGTAAAGCGTACAGGATACATCGTTATTACATCTGATCGCGGACTAGCAGGTGGTTATAACAGTAACGTATTACGTACAGTAAGTAACGTAATTCGTGAACGTCATAATATGGATTCAAACCAATATTCAATTATTGTGCTTGGACGACTAGGACGTGATTATTTAAAACGTCGCGGCTTTAACATCATTGATGAAGTAGTTGGATTATCTGACCACCCATCATTTACTGATATTAAAGACCTTGCTTCTCGAGCAATTGCGATGTTCGCAGATGGTGCTTATGATGAGCTGTATATTTACTACAACCATTACGTAAGTAAAATTTCACAAGAAGTAACGGAAAATAAAATTTTACCGCTTACTGATGTGGCGTCTGATAAACCGACGACAGCTTATGAATTCGAACCTTCTGAAGAAGAAATTTTAAAAGTACTATTGCCACAATACGCAGAAAGCTTAGTGTACGGTGCATTACTAGACGGTAAAGCAAGTGAGCACGCAGCGCGTATGACAGCAATGAAGAGTGCTACAGACAACGCAATGGAAGTTATCGATTCACTTACACTTTCATTCAACCGTGCGCGTCAGGCAGCGATTACGCAAGAAATTACGGAAATCGTTGGTGGAGCAGCAGCGTTAGAATAGTAATAAAAAGCGTAGGCGGTTCGTTCAGAATGAGAGGGGGATGGAGCTTTTGACGTAGAGGCGATTTGTGCCTCGCAGGAAAAAGCGAAGCCACCGAACATTCTAACCGCTGGAGCTAGATTCAATAAAAAGCGTAGGCGGCTCTGTCAAAAGAGTCGCGTAAGCTATAAACTAATAAAAAATGAAAAGCTAGCTGCTCGTAGAAAGTTAGCTAATTAAAAGAAAGCTAGGAGGGAACCCGATGAATAAAGGGCGCGTTACGCAAATCATGGGTCCGGTTGTAGACGTTAAGTTTGATGGCGGAAAGCTACCAGAAATCTACAACGCCCTTACGGTAAAACAGAGCAACGAAAACGGTGAACTTAACTTAACATTTGAAGTTGCACTTCATTTAGGTGATGATACAGTTCGTACAGTTGCGATGTCTTCCACAGATGGACTTGTTCGTGGCACAGAAGTAGAAGATACTGGTAAAGCAATCTCTGTACCAGTTGGTGATGCAACACTTGGTCGCGTATTTAACGTATTAGGTGATGCTATTGACTTAGATGGTGAGGTTCCTTCGGATGTACGCCGTGATCCAATTCACCGTCAAGCACCTGCATTCGAAGAATTATCTACTAAAGTAGAAATTCTTGAAACTGGTATTAAAGTAGTAGACTTACTTGCTCCTTACATTAAGGGTGGTAAGATCGGTCTATTCGGTGGTGCCGGTGTAGGTAAAACAGTATTAATTCAGGAGTTAATCAACAACATCGCACAAGAGCACGGTGGTATCTCTGTATTCGCTGGTGTAGGTGAGCGTACTCGTGAGGGTAATGACTTATACCACGAAATGAGCGATTCTGGCGTAATTAAGAAAACTGCGATGGTATTCGGACAAATGAACGAGCCACCTGGAGCACGTCAACGTGTTGCATTAACAGGCTTAACAATGGCTGAATATTTCCGTGATGAGCAAGGACAAGACGTACTTCTGTTCATCGATAATATCTTCCGTTTCACGCAAGCAGGTTCTGAAGTATCTGCCCTTCTTGGCCGTATGCCATCTGCGGTAGGTTACCAACCAACACTTGCAACAGAAATGGGTCAATTACAAGAGCGTATTACATCTACAAATAAAGGGTCTATCACGTCTATCCAAGCGGTATATGTACCAGCCGATGACTATACTGACCCAGCACCAGCTACAACGTTCGCTCACTTAGATGCAACAACAAACTTAGAGCGTCGTTTAACACAAATGGGTATTTACCCAGCCGTAGATCCATTAGCATCTACATCTCGTGCACTTTCTCCAGAAATCGTAGGAGAAGAGCATTATGAAGTGGCTCGTCAAGTACAGCAAACTTTACAACGTTACAAAGAGCTTCAAGATATCATTGCTATCTTAGGTATGGATGAGTTATCTGAAGAAGATAAGTTAGTTGTACATCGTGCTCGTCGTATTCAATTCTTCTTATCTCAAAACTTCCACGTAGCGGAGCAGTTTACAGGTCAAAAAGGTTCTTACGTACCTGTAAAAGACACAGTTCGTGGTTTCAAAGAAATTCTAGAAGGAAAATATGATGACCTTCCAGAAGATGCATTCCGCTTAGTTGGTGGCATTGAAGAAGTTATTGAAAACGCGAAGAAAATGATGGCGTAAGGCCTTAGGAGGGACGAAGTATGAAGACATTTCCAGTCAGTATTGTAACTCCTGATGGACCGGTTTACGAAAAAGAAGTAGAAATGGTAAGTGTAAAAGCAGAGAGTGGGGAAATGGGGATTTTACCAGGTCACATTCCAACTGTTGCACCATTAAAAATTAGTGCAGTTCGTCTGAAAAATGGTGGACACACTGATTATGTAGCGGTAAGTGGTGGCTTTATCGAAGTTCGTCCAGATAAAGTAACTGTATTATCATCATCTGCTGAAGAAGCAAACCATATCGATATCCATCGTGCAAATGAAGCGAAGCGTCGTGCTGAGCAACGTCTGCAAGATAAACAAGCACATGTTGACTTTAAACGTGCAGAAATGGCATTACAACGCGCTGTGAACCGTTTAAACGTTTCCGATATGAAATAAAAAAATCCGTAAAGGCAAAGCCTTTACGGATTTTTTTATGTAGTTAATGGATAATTTTACAAAAATGGTATAATTATATTGGTGCTCGTATAAGTAGAGAATGTACAACAATTTATAAAGGGGATGAATAAATGATCGGTGAAATGAAGCGAGAAGCATTGCACTCTTTAAAAGGAAAATGGGGACTAGGTGTTGGATCAACGATTTTATATCATATTGTAAGTTACGTCGTTTCAATGGCTGTAATGCTTATAGTATTAATTCCAGGAGTTATAATATTTATTTTAGCATCTATTTTAACTGGTTCAATTGAAGAAGAAACAATGGCAATTGGAGCTGCTATTACGTTTGGGGTTTTTTACTGCCTTATGATAATTTTAAGTTATGCGGCTTATGGCATTACCACATATGGTCATACGAATTTGTTTCTACAAATAAGCAAACGAGAAGATGCTAGAGTGGATTATTTATTTGAAGGATTTCGTGGCTTTAAAAGAATGATGAAAACAATGTGGGCTATGCTTGCAATTTTGTTATATACAGGTATATGGGTTCCGATGTTAGGAACGATTGTATTTGGGCTATTAGGTTTTCTTGATGAGAATGCAAATCCATCATTTATAATTGTTTTCTTTATTTTATTAGCTATTTCGTTTATTGTAATGGCTATTTTGTATTTTTCATATTCGATGACATATTATGTGATGGTTGAAAAACCGGAATACAGTGTTTCGCAAGCAATGAAAGAAAGTAAGAATCTGATGAAGGGGCATAAATTAGACCTATTTCTTTTATGGCTAAGCTTTATAGGGTGGGCTATTTTAGCGATTTTTACACTTGGAATAGGTTTTCTATGGCTTAGTCCGTACGTGAGTACAACGACAGCGCATTTTTACCGCTATATTTCAAAAGATGAATTGTAGTAGGAACATGCTATACTAATAGAGTTATTGTGTATAGGAGGTTACGTATGATTGGTGATTTAAAAGGAGAAGCATTAGATTCATTAGAAGGGAAATGGGGATTAGCTGTCGGGGCGACATTACTTATTTCAATTCTAATCATGATTTTTAGTTTTAGTATTGAGTGGGGATTTTCTTCAATTTTTGATTGGAAAGAAACGAAAAATTCAATTTCAATAAATATCCTTACATTTTTTGTTACTGGGCCTTTAACTTTAGGTGGATATTATCTTGCTTTAAATATCCTTCGTGAAAAGCAAGCTAGTATCGGTAATGTGTTCATTTGGTTTTCAGAGGGAAAGAGATTTTTAAAGTCATTTTTATTATATTTATTAGTAAATTTTTATCTTTTCTTATGGACGTTACTGTTCATTATCCCAGGCATTATTAAATCATTTTCTTATGCGATGACGTACTTTATTATAAATGATCACCCGGAGTATTCTATAAATCAAGCGATTACAGAAAGCCGTCGTATGATGGATGGACATAAGATGGAGTATTTCATTTTATGTTTGAGTTTTATTGGTTGGTTTATATTAAGTTGTATTACACTCGGGATTGGATTCTTATGGCTAATTCCATATTTTTATACGACGTCAGCAGCTTTTTATGAAGAGATTGCAGAGGAATATTACGAAAAAAAAATTCCGACATTATAAAGTG
Organism: Bacillus sp. FSL W8-0519; assembly: GCF_038005585.1. Lineage (NCBI taxonomy): Bacteria > Bacillati > Bacillota > Bacilli > Caryophanales > Bacillaceae > Bacillus > Bacillus sp. FSL W8-0519. Next base: position 5,129,315 of record NZ_JBBOTL010000001.1, on the reverse strand, counting down.
AGTCGGACACTCTGCGTCGATGAATAGCTTTGTAGTCCGCAAATAGCATGATAAAAACACCTAGTATGAGTTATTGGTTCATACTAGGTGTTTTTTGTAGAAATTTTATAAATTGATGACTAGTAAGTGGTTTACTGAAATAGTAACCTTGCATATATTTACAGTTGTTCTTTTGTAGAAACTTAAGTTGTTTTTCTGTTTCAATTCCTTCAGCAACGACAGATAGGTTTAACGTATTTGCAAGGGAAAGGATAGTGGACACGATGGCTCTCTCTTCAGGTCGATGATCAGCTAGTTGTGTAAATTCTCTCGGTACTTTTAATGTATCGATAGGGAAAATAGATAAATAAGCGAGAGAAGAATAGCCGGTGCCGAAGTCATCAATGGACGTTTGAATACCATATTCCTTTAATTGTTTTAGCTTGGATAACGTTTCCTTTTCATCGATCATTGCAATTCGTTCTGTTAATTCAAGTGTTACATCTTTTGGATCGACTTTAACGTCTGTTATTATTTGTAAAATGTTCTCGATTAAATTATTTTGCTGGAACTCTTTAGCTGATAAGTTAACACTTATTTTTAAATCTTTGTAGCCAAAAGTATGCCATATTTTTAGCTGACGACAAGATTCATTTAATACCCAATGACCAAGTGGAATGACTTGAGGAGTCTCCTCTACAATTGGAATGAACTCACATGGCGGAATGTCACCAAGGAGTGGGTGTTTCCAGCGTAGTAATGCTTCAGCACCAATAATCTTTTTCGTCGTAATATCAATTTGTGGTTGATAGACGAGATAAAATTCTTCGTTTACTAAAGCGAGTGGTAAATCTTTTTCAATTCGGGCTTTTCGTTCCGTTTTTTTATACAATTCTTTCGTGTACAGAGAGCTACCATTTTTTCCTTTATTTTTTGCTTCGTACATGGCCATATCAGCATGTTGTAAAATGGATAACGGATCTTCACCTGCTTCAGGATATATTGCAATCCCGATGCTCGGTGAGATTTGTAAATGTTGATTTTCAATTTCGAATGGTTCGTTCATAGCTGCTACAATTGTATCAGCTATTTTTTTTACGTCTGGCCTCTTTTTATAATTTTCGATAAGGATTGTGAACTCATCTCCAGCTAATCGGGCAAGCTTCATATTTGGTGTCGCTATACTTTCGAGTCTTTTTGCTACTGCAATTAATAGAAGGTCTCCTACCCTATGACCGAGGGTATCGTTAATAACTTTAAAGCGATCTAGGTCAAGAAACATAACAGCAAAAGGCATTTTTGATATTTTGGATCGCGCAATTGCTTGTTCTACATATTGATGAAATGCACGTCGATTTGCAAGCTCTGTTAGTGTATCATGATATGCTAAAAAATTAATTTGTTCTTGTTGTTGTTTGCTTTCCGTAATATCTTTAATCATTAAATAAACTCCGGAAATATGATCCTTTAAAAAGATAGGAACAGCTGTCACATGCAAGTAGTAAATATCTCTATTTTTATGATATGCCCGTATTTCTAAAGAAATAGATTTCCCCTTTTTTACGCGATGAAAGGCATTAATGATTTCTTCCAAATCTTCTTCATACGTAAGTGAATAGTAAGGCTGATTTAATAATTCATTCGTTTGATAACCGAGTAAAGTCGTACCAGCGTTATTCACGTTAAGAAAATTACCGTATAAATCTAATGTGAAGATTGGATCTGGATGATGCTCGTATAAAGATTTAAACATTTGTTGGTTATGATACAGTTCATTTTTTTGTTCTACTAAATCTTCTGTACGCAGTTCAATTTGTTTTTCGAGTTCTGAGTTGAATTGCATTTGGGCTAATAATAATATTTTATTTTGTTTTCGAACTAAACTATGGCGTATGAGAACGAAGGAGAAAGTTATCATAAGCCCAATTACTACAATAGGCGCGAAAACATATTCGACTAATATGAAAACAATAAGCATTACGACAGAAATATAAGGTAATGATAATCTGATCGCTTCCCCAAATTTAGGTGTTAATAGCACTTGTTCTTGTTTTTCAGGTTCTTTTGTATGGATAATACATGCGATTGCTACTAGTACTAAAGTTACTTGATAAAGAGGAGTAACTGTAAACATAGAATACTCGGGTATGAAGTATTTGATATAAGCATAAATCGCATCTGTAGTAGCATATAAAAGTAAAGCACTGCCAAGAAGTGCGCCAACCTTTTTGGATAATAAAGATAAAGGCTTGAATAACAGATTAATTCCTATGAGGAAAAAGAGTAAATCGGTCATTGGATAAGTAAGTTGAACAAATATGTCGATATAGGATGTTGAAGAAATGTGAATGGTTCTTTCAATAAGTAAGTAGTAACTTAAAGTGAATTGTGCTGTAACAATAATACAAATATCACATATCATAAAAAGCTTTTCTAATAAATCTCGGTTATAAATGATTTCATATAGAAAGGCGAATGCAAAGCTAATTAAAAAAAGTAAATAAAAAAAGTCGGACGGATCAACGAATGTATAGTAGTCCTTTAAAATTAAACGTTGATAGGCAACGACGATATCCCCGATGAAATAAGAGAGAGTTCCAACGCATAATATCGTCCAAAATAAACGAGGTAACCCTTCTTTCATATTTGAAAAATAAAGTATATAACTACAAGCGATAATATCAATGAATAAAGTACTCATTCCAATTAATATTTGAAAGGGAAATGAGTATTCATATAGAAAAGGCATTGCCACGTAATGAATTACTATAGATAGCAATGTAATGCTTATAAGAATACTTACATGTGTTTGTTTTTTCATCTATCTCACCCACGGTATATACATATAAATTCCTCTTTTGTATTTTTTATAGTTTCTTAAAAAACATATATAACCTATATACTTATTTTGCGCAAGTATAGCAAGTTATAAAAACAGATTTTAATAATTCTCGTTTCTGTCCCCAACATATCGACATAGGAATTTGAAGTTTGCTATAATGATTAAAATAGTTGCATTATTTAGAAAAATTTAAAAATAATAATTACTGCAACTAGGACATATTGTTTACTAAGTGAACTTGTTCTTAATTTAGGGGGGAGGGTTTCACAATGGCAAGTGTATATGAAAATAGTTATATGATCGTTTTGATTTTCTTGCTATTAGGTATATTGCTGCCGGTAGTGGCTCTTACATTAGGAAGGATGCTGCGCCCAAATAAACCAAGTGCAGCGAAAGCGACGACGTATGAGAGCGGGATTGAGCCTTTTCATGATGCGAATATTCGGTTTCATGCTCGTTATTATATTTTTGCTTTATTGTTTGTCATCTTTGATGTAGAAACTTTATTTTTATATCCATGGGCTGTTGCATATGACAACCTCGGTTTATTTGCACTGATTGAAATGCTCATCTTTGTTGTAATGTTGCTAGTTGGATTAGCGTATGCTTGGAAAAAGAAGGTGTTACAATGGTTATAAATTTTGAGGAATTACATCCAAATGAGCGAGCGGAATTAGAACGAAATATCTTTTTTTCTACATTGGAACAGTTGAAAGGATGGGCGAGAAGTAATTCTTTATGGCCGATGACATTCGGACTGGCATGCTGTGCAATTGAAATGATGGGAGTAGGTTCATCACATTATGATTTAGATCGATTTGGGTCATTTTTTCGGACTTCACCAAGGCAATCGGACGTTATGATTGTGTCGGGAACGGTAACGAAGAAGATGGCTCCTATTGTTCGGCGCTTATATGACCAAATGCCTGAACCGAAATGGGTTATTGCAATGGGATCTTGTGCGACAGCAGGTGGTCCATATGTAAATTCGTACGCTGTTGTGAAAGGTGTAGATCAAATTGTGCCAGTTGACGTGTATATCCCTGGTTGCCCACCAAATCCTGCAGCTTTAATTTATGGAATTAATAAATTAAAAGAAAAAATTCGTTACGAAGCAAAGACTGGAAAGCAGGTGACGAATAAATGAGTGATCCTAACAAAGACTTAGAGGATTTAAAAAGAGAAGCGGCTAGGCGTGCGAAAGAAGAGGCGAGAAAGCGTCTTGTTGCGAAACATGGTGTGGAAATAAGTAAACTTGAGGAAGAAAATCGCGAAAAAGAGAAAGCGCTACCAAAAAATGACGATATGACTATAGAAGAAGCAAAACGACGTGCAGCAGCGGCTGCAAAAGCAAAAGCAGCGGCGTTAGCGAAACAAAAAAGAGAAGGAACAGAAGAAGTGACGGAAGAAGAAAAGGCCAAAGCAAAAGCAGCGGCGTTAGCGAAACAAAAAAGAGAAGGAACAGAAGAAGTGACGGAAGAGGAAAAGGCCAAAGCAAAGGCGAAGGCAGCAGCGGCGGCAAAAGCGAAAGCGGCGGCGTTAGCGAAGCAAAAAAGAGAAGGAACAGAAGAAGTGACGGAAGAAGAAAAGGCCAAAGCAAAGGCGAAGGCAGCAGCAGCCGCAAAAGCGAAAGCAGCGGCGTTAGCGAAACAAAAAAGAGAAGGAACAGAAGAAGGAACAGAAGAAGAAAAGGCCAAAGCAAAGGCGAAGGCAGCAGCAGCCGCAAAAGCGAAAGCAGCGGCGTTAGCGAAGCAAAAAAGAGAAGGAACAGAAGAAGTGACGGAAGAAGAAAAGGCCAAGGCGAAAGCGAAGGCAGTCGCCGCCGCAAAGGCAAAAGCAGCGGCGTTAGCGAAGCAGAAAGCATCGCAAGGTAATGGGGATTCGGGGGATGAAAAGGCGAAGGCAATTGCAGCAGCGAAGGCAAAAGCGGCAGCGGCTGCAAGGGCGAAGATGAAGGGTGCTGAAGGTAAGAAGGAAGAAGAGACGAAGCAGGAAGAGCCATCTGTGAATCAACCGTATTTAAATCAGTATGTTGAAGTTATTAAGGGAAAAGTAGGAGAGGATGCTTTAGTAGATTGCTACATTAATAAACTTTCCAAAGATGTACCAACTCTTGTAGTGGAGCCCTCAAAATATTATGAAGTAATGGAGTTACTGCGATTCCATGAGGGACTTGCATTTGATTATATGTCAGAGCTACATGCGACGGATTTTATGACACATATGGAAGTGTATGTTCATTTATTTTCATATGGAAAGAAACAGTCAGTAGCGGTGAAGGTGAAGTTGGATAGGGAAGCACCGCAAGTGGAATCGGTGACAGCGCTTTGGAAAGGGGCAGATTGGCCAGAGCGGGAAGCGTATGATTTGCTTGGTATCGTATTTAAGGGGCATCCGAATTTATCACGTATTTTAATGCCTGATGATTGGGTAGGGCACCCGCTTAGGAAAGATTATGAACCGTATGATGTGGAGGTGTAGCTAAATGATCCGTACGGAAGAAATGCTTTTGAATGTAGGTCCTCAGCATCCGAGTACGCACGGTGTGTTCAGGCTCGTTATTAAAATTGACGGGGAAATTATTAAAGAAGCTACACCGGTTATTGGATATTTGCATCGCGGGACCGAAAAGATTGCAGAGAGCTTACAGTATACGCAAATTATCCCTTATACAGATCGGATGGATTATTTATCGGCTATGACGAATAATTACGTCATTTGCCATGCTGTAGAGACGATGATGGGGCTTGAAATCCCGGAGCGTGCCGAATACTTGCGAGTACTTGCAATGGAGCTTGGAAGGATTGCGAGCCACCTCGTTTGGTGGGGGACAAATCTTCTTGATATAGGAGCGGTTAGCCCGTTTTTGTACGCGTTTCGTGAACGAGAGATGATTATTAATTTATTAAACGAATTATGCGGTGCTCGGCTTACTTTTAACTATATGAGAGTTGGCGGTGTAAAGTGGGATGCACCGGATGGTTGGATTGAAAAAGTGGAAGAATTTGTTCCGTATATGAGAGAACAATTGGCAGGTTATCATGATCTTGTTAGTGGCAATGAGATTTTCTTAAATCGTGTAAAAGGCGTTGGTATATATAGCGCGGAGGAAGCGATTTCGTATTCTTTAAGCGGAGCGAATTTGCGGTGTACCGGAGTAAACTGGGATCTTCGCAAGGATGAACCGTACTCCATTTACGACCGTTTTGATTTCGATATTCCTGTTGGGAGCGTGGGGGATGCTTGGGATCGCTACGTTTGCCGCATGAAGGAAATTGAGGAGTCGTTAAAAATTGTCGAGCAAGCAGTCCAGCAGTTCCCGAAAGAAGGAGCAGTACTTGCGAAAGTACCGAAAATTATTAAGGCTCCTAAAGGGGAAGCATTCGTCCGTATAGAGTCGCCGCGAGGAGAGATTGGTTGCTATATTGCTAGTGACGGAAAGAAAGAGCCGTACCGCTTGAAGTTTCGCAGGCCGTCTTTTTACAATTTGCAAATTTTACCGAAGTTATTGAAAGGTGAAAACATCGCCAATTTAATTACGATTTTAGGTGGAGTGGATATTGTACTTGGGGAGGTTGATGGCTAATGATTGAAACGCTCTTACAATCACCTTCTAGCTGGACGAATTTCTTCATTTTTTTCGGATTAGCGGTGCTCCTATTATTTGCAGTCCTTGGCTTCGTTACATATGGTATTTTGGCAGAACGGAAAGTGATGGGTTTTATGCAAGGGCGGATTGGACCAAACCAAGTCGGGGGCCGGTTTGGTCTGCTGCAAACGGTAGCCGATGTTTTAAAACTATTATTGAAAGAAGATAGTATTCCGAAGGCGGCAGATAAACCGCTGTTTATATTAGCACCTGTCATTGCATTTGCACCAGCATTTATGGTTCTTGCAGTTATCCCATTTACTGATAAATTTCAGTTCGCGGATATTGGCGTAGGCTTACTGTATTACATTGCTGTTTCTGGCATTACGACGATTGGCGTCGTAACCGGAGGATGGGCATCGAATAATAAATATTCCCTTTTAGGAGGGATGCGTGCAGCGGCGCAAATGATTTCTTATGAAATTCCGCTCGTAATGAGTGTAATTGGTATCGTTTTGTTAGCTGGTAGCTTAAATTTAAATGAAATCGTAGCAGCGCAGGAAAATGTTTGGTACATTTTCGTGCAACCAATCGGTTTCATCGTATTTTTAATCGCAGCAGTAGCAGAGTTAAATAGGACGCCGTTTGATTTACCAGAAGCTGAGTCGGAGCTTGTTTCTGGATATCATACGGAATACTCAGGGTTTCGCTGGGCGTTCTTTATGCTTTCAGAGTACGTATATTTCTTCGGGATGGCATCTTTAATTACAGTGCTCTTTTTAGGCGGATGGAATCCAGTTATGTTCCTTGGATTTATCCCAGGTGCCGTATGGTTTGCTTTAAAGTTTAGCAGTGTAGTTTTTCTATTAATTTGGTTCCGCGTTACGTTTCCGCGTATAAGAGGTGATCAGTTAATGGAGTTTGGCTGGAAAGTATTATTGCCAATTGCACTTGCAAATATTTTCTTAACGGCATTGATTAAGGAGTTATTCTTCTAATCTATGAAGGGGGTGCCAGTAAGAGATGAAAGGGCTATTTAAAGGATTAAAATATACATTAAGCAATTTGAGTAAGAAGAAGGTGACGTATGATTATCCGAATCAACCGTTGCCATTGCCAGATCGTTTTCGAGGAATTCAAAAGTTTTATCCAGAAAAGTGTATCGTTTGTAACCAGTGCTCCAACATTTGTCCGACAGACTGTATTCAGTTAACGGGGAAAAAACATCCGGATCCTACGAAAAAAGGAAAAATTATTGACACGTACGATATTAATTTTGAAATTTGTATTCTTTGTGATTTATGTACAGAAGTTTGTCCGACAGAAGCGATTGTTATGACAAATAACTTTGAACTCGCGGAATATTCACGGGATGACTTATTTAAAAATTTGCAGTGGCTTGATGAAAACGACGAAAACGTCAGGAAGGAGAATAAAGCATGAATGGCGAGTTTATAGCATTCTTTATACTATCCTTGTCTGCAATTATCGGCGGCGTTCTTATGTTGAATTTAACGAAGGTCATGCATATGATGCTAGCTCTCGTTCTAACATTTCTCAGCATTGCAGGTTTGTACTTTCTTTTATCAGCTGAATTTATCGGGGTTGCACAAATTTTACTTTACTCGGGTGCGATCACAATTATTATGATTTTTGGCATTATGTTAACGAAACATAACGCAGAAAATGAATCGCGTTTTACTCTTCGAAAATGGATTATCTTCTTTGCGGTTGTAGCATTTGGGGCTGTTATGTATTTCGCTGTTAACAATATTGATTTTGCAAATGAAAGCACACAAGGAAGTTTACCTCTCCATGAAAAAAACACACTTCAAATCGGTACACTTCTCTATTCAAAATATATTATTCCATTTGAGCTAACCTCAGTTATTTTACTTGTAGCACTTGTTGGCGCAATTATTCTTGCGAAGAAGGATGAGAAAGAGGAGGATTCCAATGAGTAGCGTTCCTGCTTCTGCGTATTTAACGCTTGCGATTATTTTATTTTGCATCGGTTTGTTTGGAGCTTTAACGAAGCGAAATACAGTGATTGTATTAGTTTGTATTGAATTAATGCTGAACGCAGCCAATTTAAACTTAGTAGCGTTTAGTAAATTAGGTTTGTTCCCAAATGTAACAGGGCAAATTTTCTCTCTGTTTACGATGGCTGTAGCAGCAGCGGAGGCGGCGGTAGGACTCGCCATTTTAATTGCTTTATATCGTAATCGTACGACAGTTCATGTAGATGAAATGGATACGCTCAAAGGATAACATTGTGACCGAAAAGGGGGAAGGAAACAATGATCGATTATGCATGGCTCATACCGCTTTTCCCGCTTGTTTCGTTTTTGTTATTAATTATATTCGGGAAGAAAATTAGAGAAGGAAGCAGTGTACTTAGTATTTTCTTCGTCTTTCTCTCCTTTATATGTGCGGTACTTGTATTAATAGAAAGATTTACGACAGTACCAGTGAAGCATAAGTGGGTATGGCTTAGAGCTGGAGATATTGATATATCATTTGGCTTTGAAGTGACAGCATTAGGGGCTTTAATGTTGTTTATCGTTACACTTGTGAGTTTACTTGTACACGTGTATTCGAAAGGTTATATGAAAGGTGAGGAAAGATTACCAACCTTTTATGCCTATTTAGGACTCTTTACATTTGCGATGCTCGGGCTTGTTATATCACCGAATTTATTACAGCTTTATATATTTTGGGAGTTAGTCGGCCTTGGTTCGTTTTTACTCATCGGTTTTTATTTCTTTAAAGAAGAAGCGAAGGTTGCTGCGAAAAAAGCTTTTATTATGACACGTATTGGCGATGTCGGTTTATTTATTGGGATGATCTTAATTTTCTGGCATGCAGGTAGTTTTGAATATGACGCAATTTTTAGAGCGATTCATACGGGTGATCTGACTCCGACAATGATTACAATAACGGCGATATTAATTTTTATCGGGGCGATGGGGAAATCAGGTCAGTTCCCGCTTCATACGTGGTTACCGGATGCGATGGAAGGGCCGACGCCTGTTTCGGCACTTATTCATGCGGCGACAATGGTCGCAGCTGGCGTATATTTAGTGGCAACGATGTTTCCGCTATTTTCAGCAAGTGCGGTGGCGATGCAGACGGTAGCAATTGTTGGCGCCTTTACTGCAATCTTTGCAGCTTCCATCGGTCTTGTACAAACGGATATAAAGAGAGTACTTGCTTATTCTACAGTTAGCCAGCTCGGGTATATGATGCTTGCATTAGGATCTGCCGGTTATGTAGCTGGTGTGTTCCATTTAACGACACACGCTTTTTTTAAAGCGTTGCTATTTTTGGCGGCAGGGAGTGTCATTCATGCCGTGCATACGCAAAACATTAATAAAATGGGCGGTTTACAGAAGAAGATGAAAGTAACAGGTGCCTTATTTTTAATCGGTACTCTTGCAATTAGTGGTGTGCCACTCCTTTCCGGTTTCTTTAGTAAAGATGAAATTTTAGCGGCAGCTTGGATGAACGGCAATTATGTTTTATTCGTCTTAGCGATAATTGCAGCATTCCTAACAGCGTTCTACATGTTCCGCCTATACTTTCTTGTCTTTACTGGGGAAGCGAAGACGAAGGAAGATGTGCATGAATCGCCCCGCATCATGACGTATCCGATGATTGTCCTTGGCGTTCTTGCAGTCGTGGCAGGCTATATAAATACACCGTGGTTTGGAACGTTTCTCGGGGATTGGCTTACGAAAGATGTAGCATTTAAAGTGCGAGAGGCACACGGACCAGTTTGGATTATGATTGTTGCGACGCTCGTTTCTTTGACAGGGATTGCTCTTGCATATTTCATATATGGCAAGAAATCTATTGCTAGAGATTGGGCTGGTGGCGAGGACTCGCCTCTTTATAAACTTTTGAAAGAAAAATATTATGTGGATGAACTATACAATATGACGGTGCTTCCTATTACGAAAGGAATCGCTCATGTGCTTCGCCTATTTGAAGTGTATGTAGTCGAAGGAATTGCCGTTTTAATAGGGAGTTTAGTGAAAGGGATAAGTGCAATTGGCTCTAGACTCCAAAACGGAAATGTACAAGTGTACGGGACTGTAACAGCTGTTTCACTTGCAGTACTCTTCATTATTTTGCTCTATACGGGAGGGGATTTACGATGAATGATTTGTTATTAACGTTCTTCATTTTTTCCCCGCTTTTAGGAATTCTCTTACTTACATTAACACCGAAAAAAGAATCACGTACAGTGCGAGCGCTCGGTTTATTTGGAACGGTGCTTCCATTCGGAATGGCTATCGTCCTCGCTTGTACATATGCTTCTGGAAAGAGTTTGTCTCTATTTGATGAAAAAGTGAAATGGATTACATTTGGGGATTTTGCAGCGGTGGATAAAAGGTGGTTTTCCATTTATTACGAACTTGGTATTGATGGTTTATCGCTCGTTATGATGGTACTGACGGCCCTTCTAGCGATGCTTGCAGCAATTGCGGCATTTACGATTAAAAGGAATTTGAAAGCATTTTATATGCTGTTACTCATGTTAGAAATAGGGATGCTCGGTGTCTTCGCTGCTCAAAATTTAATGTTGTTCTTTATCTTCTTTGAAATTACATTGCCACCGATGTTTTTATTAATTGGGAAGTGGGGGAAATTGTCGAGTGAAAAGGCTGCTTATAGTTATTTAATATATAACGGTATTGGCTCCGCTATTTTGCTTATCGTTTTCTCGGTTTTATTTGCGAAAACAGGTACAACCAATATTACAGAGCTTAAAGAAATATTAACGAGTGTAGGTGCTGGCGGAGGAATGGCTGTCCCAAATAGCTTACAGTTCGGCTTGTTTCTTAGTATAATGATCGCTTTTGCGATTAAACTACCCGTTTTCCCGTTACATCGCTGGATGGTCAATGTACATATTGAAGCACATCCGGCTGTCGTTATGCTTCATGCAGGTGTTTTACTGAAGATTGGAGCATACGGTATAATCCGCTTCGGACAGGGACTATTTCCGGAATACTTTCGCGAGTTTGCAACGCTCATTGCGATTTTAGGAGTTATCAATTTATTGTACGGAGCCTTCTTAGCGCTCATTCAAACAGACTTTCGGAAGGTGCTTGCTTATTCTAGTATTTCGCATATGGGTATTGTATTAATGGGCCTTGGGGCGTTAAATGCACCAGGTACACAAGGCGCTTTATTCCAAGTTGTTTCGCACGGTTTAATTGCAGCCTTACTCTTTTTCTTACTTGGTGTTATAGAACAGCGTTTTGGAACATCAAATATTACAGCGCTTGGCGGACTTGCAAAAAGTGTACCAGTACTTAGCGGTTTCTTCTTAGCGGGAGGAATGGCATCGCTTGGATTGCCGGGAATGTCTGGATTTGTTAGCGAGTTTCTTGCCTTTCTCGGTTTATTCCAAGGGGAGCCAGTTATTGCTGCGGCCGGAGTACTTGGCATCATTTTAACTGCTGTATACGTATTAAGAGCAACCCTTCAAGTAACATTTGGTAAGAAAGAGTGGGAAGCGAAAGCTGATATACACGGATGGGAGTATGTCCCGATTTTACTACTTATCTTCTGCATTATTGCAATTGGAGTAATGCCAGAAATACTAGGGGATCCGCTTCAAAATACATTGAAAACATTGGGGGTGAAGTAGGGTGGATATGAATACGTTACTTAGCTTATCATGGCATCTCATGGTGCCAGAATTCATCATTCTCGGGGCTGCCATCCTTCTTTCCATATGTGATTTGTTTTTTAAGCTGAACCATAGGTATGTAGCGCTTGGTGCAATCGCAGCTATCGTATTAGCGATCGTATCATTAATTATGCTATACGGTGAACCAGCGGGAGATATTTTAAATGGCTCGTTTGTGTTAGATGGGTTTTCAAAAGGATTTAAAACGTTGTTATTAGGCGGAGCGGCTCTCATCTTATGCACCGCAATGAGCAATGATAAGAAAAATCCAATTGAAGATAAGGGAGAATATTATTACTTATTTTTAATGGCGCTTCTTGGGGCTATGTTTATGGCTTCTAGTGTCGACTTCATTACACTTTTCGTCAGCCTAGAATTGCTTTCACTTTCTTCTTATATTTTAGTTGGGATACGAAAAAAGAACCGTGCATCAAATGAGGCAGCAATGAAATATGTCATTAATGGAGGAATTGGAACGGCAATTACACTCTTTGGAATGAGTTACTTATACGGCATTACAGGGTCAACTAATATCGTGGATATGCAAAAAGTATTTGCCGGGGAACTGGCTGGTGGTATTCAGTTATTGCTAGCTCTCGCATTCCTACTCTTACTCGTTGGGCTCTCATTCAAAATTGCGACAGTGCCGTTTCATATGTGGGCGCCTGATGTGTATGAGGGAGCGGCTACACCTGTTACTGCTTTTCTTGGAACGATTTCTAAAATTGCTGGGTTCTTACTCATTATGCGTCTATTCCTCATGGTTTTTGCAAGTGTATCGGTGCAAGGAGACATGCAATCTTTATACGGACGTATGAGCATATACATCGCTGTGCTAGCTAGTATTACGATGATTATTGGAAATGTAGTCGCATTAAAGCAATATAACGTAAAACGCTTATTTGCTTATTCAGGAATCGCGCATGCAGGATATTTACTCGTACCGCTTGTAGCATTATCGCCATTTACAATGGATAGCATGTGGTTTTACATGCTTGCGTATATGCTTATGAATATAGGCGCGTTTGCAATTATCCACGCCTTAATCTTACAAAGCGACAAAGAAAATATGACCATTTTCACCGGATTATATAAAAGGTCGCCATTTACAGCAATCGTGATGACGATTTTTATTTTATCGCTAGCGGGGATACCAGGAACAGCTGGTTTCATTGGGAAAATTAACATCTTTTTAGGGGCCCTTCATGTAGAGCCAGCTCATTACGTACTAGCTTCTATTATGATGGGGACGACAGTCATTTCATTCGTATATTATTTCCGTATCTTACAGCAAATGTTTTTCCGTACGGGAGAAGTAGAAGAGAAAATTCGGTTGCCACTCAATATAAAGGTTGTGATGAGTCTTTGCGCAATTTCGATTGTAATACTAGGGATTATGCCGATGATTGGATACAATTTCTTTTATGAATATTTTCCATTAATGAAAGATTTCTTCTTCTTAGGGAACGTGGTACAATAGTGAAAATAAAAGGTGTGGAGTCGTTACTCTGCGCTTTTTATTTTGTGTGAATTACAATTGAAAATGCATATAAGTATACGCTTTTAAAGAGAAAAATTACGATGTAACATGTAAGATGCTTATTTGTATTTGAAAAAGTGTGGCTTCTACTTATTATGGTATCGTTTTTATAAGATTTCGTAAGTAGTAGCTAGGTAAAAAGGGGTCGGTTTTTTGGCACATCTTTTAGGGCAACAAGCACTGATTGCCATCGTTTCGCATTTATTGTTTATTACCATTACGTGGTGGGCCTTACAAGGTATTCACATTGAGCGTTTAATGAAGCCTGGAAAGGTGATGCAGACGAGAGTATTACTCATCTTAATTACAATTGCAATTGGGACATCTGTAAGTAACTTTTTCCTTGATTATTTAGGCTATTCAAAGAGTTTAACGTATTTAGTAAAGTAAGTGTATAGAACCTCAAATCTCCGTTAACAATGGGGATAGGAGGGGATGAAATTGAAGCTTAAAGCCATTCTTATTGTTGCACTTAGTGTTGTTTTATTTTTGGTTGGATATAGAGAGATGAAACCGATAAGCGATGAACAGAAGATGGAGAACATGATCGCAGCTGTAGAGAAAAATGATGCTAAAGTAGAGAAATGGTCATGGTTAGCACGAGAAACAAAAACAATTTCTAATATACATACGTTTCAAAAGTTGTTAAACGATGTGAAGGATAAGGCGAATATTCAAAAGTGGGAATTAGAGCAATCTCCAGATGGATATAAAGCTACATCCTATAAAAAATTTTCTTCCTATGAAGAACGAGTAGTAGTAACTTGGAGTAAGGAAAATACTAAAGAAAACACTTTCATTATCTTTGAAGTAAGCGGGGCAAAATGGGACCCGAAGTATATTCAGAAAACGAATAAAATTTTTAGTGAAAAACCTATAATTTACACTTGTGTTCAAGGTGTACTGAATGATAAGATTGAAGGTGTTTTGCAAAATAAAACCAATCAGGTTTTGAAAGATCTTTCAGCAAGAGCGATCGAACAGATAGAAGAAAGAGCATTTGTGTCAGTCTCCGCATACAATAAAAAGTGGGATGACGCTCTTTCAACAAATAGAGAGAAAATAAATGTGCAAATAGCAATACGTTCTACAGACAACAAAGATACAATTGTGGTTGGCACACCGATCATAACTTCTGAGTATTGAGTGAATAGATACTGAAAAAAGGACACGGAGGGGAATAATTTGGAAAAGATCATCGTCCGTGGCGGAAAGCGGTTAAACGGCACAGTGCGTGTTGAGGGCGCAAAAAATGCTGTATTACCTATAATCGCTGCAGCCCTATTAGCGAGTGATGGAAAGAATGTACTATCTGAAGTACCAGTTTTGTCTGATGTATACACAATTAATGAGGTATTACGTCATTTAAATGCTGAAGTCGTATTTGAAAATAACAAAGTAACAATCGATGCTTCTAAAGAGCTAAACATTGAAGCACCATTTGAATATGTACGTAAAATGCGTGCATCTGTTCAAGTAATGGGACCTTTATTAGCACGTAACGGTCGTGCTCGTATTGCACTTCCTGGTGGATGTGCAATTGGTTCACGTCCAATTGACCAACATTTAAAAGGCTTCGAAGCAATGGGAGCAAAAGTACAGGTTGGTAACGGTTTTGTTGAGGCATACGTTGAGGGAGAACTAAAAGGAGCTAAAATTTATTTAGACTTCCCAAGCGTGGGCGCGACAGAAAACATTATGTCTGCAGCTACATTAGCAAAAGGGACAACAATCCTTGAAAACGCAGCGAAAGAACCAGAAATCGTTGACTTAGCTAACTTCTTAAATGCGATGGGAGCGAAAGTACGCGGAGCTGGAACTGGAACGATTCGTATCGAAGGCGTTGATAAATTATATGGTGCAAACCACTCTATTATTCCTGACCGTATTGAAGCGGGAACATTCATGGTTGCAGCGGCAATTACTGGTGGAGACATCTTAATTGAAAATGCTGTGCCTGAACATTTACGCTCAATTACAGCGAAGATGGAAGAAATGGGTGTTAAAATTATTGAGGAAAATGAAGGTGTACGTGTTATCGGCCCAGATAAGTTAAAAGCGGTTGATATTAAAACTATGCCTCACCCAGGTTTCCCAACAGACATGCAATCACAAATGATGGCATTATTACTACAAGCTGATGGAACAAGTATGATTACAGAAACGGTATTTGAAAACCGCTTTATGCACGTTGAAGAATTCCGTCGTATGAATGCTGATATTAAAATCGAAGGTCGTTCTGTTATTATGAACGGTCCAAACAGCTTACAAGGTGCTGAAGTAGCAGCAACTGATTTACGTGCTGCAGCTGCATTAATCTTAGCTGGTTTAGTATCAGAAGGTTACACTCGTGTAACTGAGTTAAAACATCTTGACCGTGGCTATGTAAACTTCCATAAGAAATTAGCTGCATTAGGTGCAACTATTGAACGTGTAAACGAAAAAGTAGAAGAAGTGAAAGAACAAGAAGTTTCTGATCTTCACGCTTAATTGAAATAGTCTCTATGTCTTTTGACATAGAGGCTATTTTTTGGGCTTATTACTGTTATAGTCAAGAAATTCTATACTTATGCACGTACCAGTAAAAATATTTAGAAAATTTTTGTTTTATATGGTTCCCCTTAAGTATGTTCTAAAAGAAAGAGTTGTTCCATAAGAATGAATGGAGTAAAGCTTTTTCATATTGGGGGAAATAAGATGAAATTTTCAAAGCCACTTTTTATTACAGTAGCGCTTCTCATAGCGCTCGTTATCATTGTACCTGCTGCTCTTGTGATTCCGTTTGCGAAAGCAAAAGTAGAGGAAAAAGCAGCTTCTAAAACTCCTCCAGCGATAGAAAGTATACCAGCTCCAGGGAAAGTGGATACAGCGGTTCAAGTTGCTGTATATCGCGAGAAACAGAAAAAGGTAGAGTCATTACCTATGGAGGAGTATGTGACCGGTGTAGTAGCTTCTGAGATGAATGCCAGTTTTGAAATAGAGGCGCTAAAGGCGCAGGCATTAGCAGCGAGAACATTTGTCGTGCAGCGTATGCTAAGCGGAGGTAAGAAAAACAATGCGGACGTGACAGATACGGTGAAAGATCAAGTGTACAAAAGCAAAGAAGAATTGAAAAAACAATGGGGCAATAACTACGAAAATAATTTGAAGAAAATCGAAGAAGCTGTTTCGAAAACCGCAGGACAAGTTTTAACGTATGACGGAAAGCCAATCTCAGCATCCTTCTTCTCAACGAGTAATGGCCGGACAGAAAATGCAGCCGATTATTGGGGAAATGATTATCCGTACTTAAAGAGTGTAGATAGTCCGTGGGATCAAGCTTCTCCGAAATTTACGAGTGAGCAAACCTTTACCGTAGCTGACTTTCAAAAACGTCTCGGTGTGAAAGTGTTAGCAGACGGAAAAGTTGGCGACATTAAAGGGCGTACGGAAGGAAAACGTGTAAAAGATGTAGCATTTCAAGGGAAAACATTAACCGGAAGAGATGTGCGTGACAAATTAGATTTACGCTCCTCTGATTTCACGTGGAAACAAGAGGGAGATAAAATCGTTGTTACGACGAAGGGCTTCGGTCACGGCGTTGGCATGAGCCAATACGGCGCGAACGGCATGGCAGCAGAAGGCAAGAAATATACAGATATCGTCGCTCATTACTACAAAGGCGTTGAAATAAAGACGATGAACGATTATGAAGGTAAGTTGATGGTGAAGAAGTAGGTGTCAGGGTCTCCTGGCACCTGCTTTTTGTTTAAAATATCATAATTTTCCATTAATTGTTTGGTATAATAAGATAAAAAGTATTTGGGGGAGACAAAATGGCGTTACTGGAGTTGAAACAGTTAGGTAAGACGAACCAGTTACCGGCAGTTGAACTAAAGGTTGAGAAGGGGCAATGTGTTGTTTTGCAATGTAATAACCATACAGCTAAAGTATTGCACCGCATTATTATTGGTGCAGAAGAAGCTTCAACTGGTAATGTACTATTTGAAGGCGAAGCGATTGGAAAGAAAAATTATTCCCGCATCGGTTTTTGTTTTTTGAAAGATGAGGCATATGATCGTTTGAAGGTAAAGGAATACTTCAAGTTCTTAATAGGGCTTTATGAATCAAATATGAGTACGGAAGAAGTAGTACAATATGTCGGTCTCTTAGATAAGTTAAACGTTAAAATAGAAAAATTATCATTTTCAGAGAAACGTCGTCTTCATATTGGACGAGTTATGATTCATAATCCGGATTTAGTTATTTTGGAAGAGCCGGAGCAAAATGTAGATACAGAGAGTACGATTATGATTCGAAAAGCAATTATGAAAATGAAAGAGCAAGGAAAGGCAATTTTTATTACATCATCGTTTTTATCGGACGCCCTTTCGTTAACAGAAGATGTATACATATTAAACAATGATGGTGTGAAAAAAGTAGAAATCGAACAAGAGGAAGCAGAAGAGGTCGATGAAGAGAAAGTCGTTCAAATGATTCCGCAAATGAAGTTAGAAAGAATACCAGCGAAAGTAAACGATAAAATCATTTTATTAGACCCAATGGAAATCCATTTCATTGAAACGCAAAACGGAGTGACACATATTCATGTTCGTGAAGGGGATTTCGTATGCGCATTAACATTAAGTGAACTAGAAGTAAGATTAACAGGTTTTGGTTTCTTTAGATGTCATCGCTCTTACCTTGTGAATTTACAAAGAGTACGAGAAGTAATTACTTGGACTCGTAACAGTTTCAGCTTAATTTTAGACGACGAAAGAAAAAGTTCAATTCCGCTTTCGAAAGGACGAATGGATGAGTTGAAAGGTGTAATTGGGCTATAAGAAGTACTCCAATAAGCTCAAAATACGATTCATTCACTGGTAAAAATACTCCTTTTACCGGTATTTTACTGCGTAAACCCTTTGATTTTCATATGATGGAGTCAAGAAAAGCGAAACAAACAAACGAAAAGCGCTAAAGCGACTTTCATCTATAAAAGAAAAAAACAAAGGGGATGACGAGATGACATTGGCAATTGAAATGAAAGATGTAATGAAAAGCTTCAATGAAAAAACGGCACTTCGAAATGTAAATATTGAGGTGAAGCAAGGAGAGATTTTCGGATTCCTCGGACCGAGTGGATCTGGAAAAACAACAACAGTAAAAATTTTAACTTCTCAATTATTTCATAGTGTTGGAACGGTAAGAGTACTAGGAAAAGATATTACAGGGCCAAGTAGTATCGATTACAAACGAATTGGTATTTTAACAGACAACAGTGGCTTATATGAAAGACTTAGTATTTATGATAACTTACTATTATTTTGTGACTTATACGATTGTAAAAAAGAACGAATCGATGAAGTGCTAGCGCAAGTGAATCTATTAGATGATAAAAAAACATTAGTAAAGAAATTATCAAAAGGAATGAAGCAGCGCGTCACATTAGCTAGAGCAATACTTCATAAACCAGATATTCTCTTCTTAGACGAACCAACATCTGCACTCGATCCAGTTAACGTACAAAACATTCATAAAATCTTAAAAGATTTAAATAAAGAAGGAACGACAATTTTTTTAACGACGCACAATATGGAAGAAGCAGAGACGCTTTGTAACCGCATTGCCTTTCTATGTAGCGGAGAAATTGTAGCGCTTGATACACCAGAAAATCTTCGCTTGCAGTACGCGAAAGATCAAATACAGGTCGTATTAAAAGATAAGCAAAAAGAAGTCGTGCAAAAAGACGAATTAGGTGCAAAACGCATTTCAGAATGGATGAAAAAAGGCGAGTTACTATCGATTCATTCACACGAACCAACGCTAGGCGATATCTTTATTGAAGTTACTGGGAGGGGATTATAATGACATTTTCAATGAGACGATTTTCAGCTATTTTTCGGAAAGAGGTACAGGATATTAAAGCAAATGCATCTGTACTCGTAATGGCAGCACTGCCACTTGTATTTTCTTTTGTTTATCAACAGATGGATGGACCGAAAGAACAAATCGCTAATATGGTAACTTTAATGGCCTTAACAATGGTAGGAAGCTTTGTTCAAGCGGCTTTAATTGCGGAAGAAAAAGAAAAGCACACACTACGTGTGATGATGTTATCACCAGCATCATCGTTAGAAGTATTATTAGGGAAAAGTGCATTAACAGCTCTTATTACATTTGTAATTTGTATTAGTAACTTTGCTATTTTAGGTGTAATGAAGGGGAATATGGTTTTAATCACTCTATTTTTACTTGTTAGTATATTTTTCTTCCTTATGTTAGGTACGGCGATTGGATTAATGGCTAAAACAACGGCGTCAACATCAGTAGTAGGTATGCCGATTCTATTTGTTTTTCTTTTAGCTCCAATGTTCGGGCAATTTATTAAAAGTGATTTTGTAAAAAAAGCAATCGATTTTCTCCCAACGAAACATCTTGCAGATGCAATGCCGAAATTGCTAGCTGGAAAAGGATTTTCAACTGTTAGTGGTGATTTAATCAATATTATAATTTGGTGTGTGCTTTCAATTATTCTTTGTATTGTAATTTACAAAAAGAAACAAATGGACTAAAAACTGAGCTGAAACGCTCAGTTTTTTCTTTTTTCTATCATTTCCTCGGAAATTTTGTAATTCCTATACATATTTTTACAAATTTTGTCGAAAAGTAATTAGTTATACGTTGTATAGGATACGTGAATATTGTTCAAAATGATTGCTGAGGTGATGATGGAATGCGAGGAAGAAATAATAAAAAGTCGCAAAAGGTAGTACATTTATTTCAAAAAAGATGGGTATTTCCGGCACTATACATTGCTTGTGCAGCGGTAATTTTAATGGTTGCGCTATGGTTCCAAGGAGCTAATCCGAAGAAGACTCCGAACCAAGATCAAGCAACGCCGTATACACAAACGGAAGATCCAGCAGTACCAGTAACGAAGTCTTCAGAAGTAGTGAAAATGCCAGCTCCTGCTAATGCGGAAGTAGTTGTACAGAAGAAGTTCTATGAAGATGCAGCAACTGAGGCGGAACAAGAAAAAGCACTTGTCTTTTATAACAACACATATTCCCCGAACAAAGGAATTGACATTGCTGCGAAGAATGGAAAAGAATTCAATGTTACAGCTGCTTTAAGTGGTACAGTAACGAAAGCTGAAAAAGATTCACTTCTTGGTTATGTTGTAACAGTTGATAGCGGAAATGGTGTAGCAGCTTCTTATCAAAGCTTAGGCAGTGTAAAAGTAGAAAAAGGTGCACGAGTTGTACAAGGTGAAGTATTAGGAAAATCCGGTCTAAGTGCCATGAATAAAGAAGCAGGTTCTCACGTTCACTTTGAAGTACGTAAAGACAATGTGGCTGTGAACCCTGAGCGCTACTTAAATAAGTCGGTAGCAGAAATTAAAGCTGATGCAGGTGCTGCAAAGGCAACGAACGCTTCTGGTAAAAAAGCTGATGACAAATCTCAAAAAGAAGAAAAGTCAACGAGCACGAAACCAGAAAGTAAAACAGAAGACAAGTCTCAAAAAGAAGAGAAATCAACTAGCGGTTCAACTAGTGACAAAAAAGAAGAACCGAAGAAAGAAGAAAAATCAACAAATGGTTCTACAGAATCATCTAACAGTTCTTCTTCACAAGAATAAGAAAGTGAAAAAATCAGTTCTCACTAGGAGAGCTGATTTTTTTATTTCCATATAAAAATACTCAATTTCGAGAAAAAAGTTACAATAACAAGGAAAAATGACGAGATTCTCGAATATATATTACAAAAAGGAGGGGATACTGTGTCATTTTTGTTTGTTCTGTCGACTGCTATTATTTTATTGTTTGTTTTATTTACTTTATATTATTACATTGCCGGTAAGAAAGAGGTTCCCCACCATCAATTGTTAGAAGAAGAGTTAGAGCGAGAAGAATGACCCCTTGTATACAAGGGGTCATTTTTTTCGCCAAAATAGTCACTGTTAACGTATTTCTCACAAAAAAACGTAATTTTTCTTAACTTAGTCCGCAAAAATAGTGAACATGTAGCATATATCAGTAGTGCGGGCAATACAATGGTATAAACCAAAGCAAAGAGAGTGTTTGAGGTGAGAAATCGTGAATCATTTCATTATAAATCCAAGAATGTTTAACGCTTACAAACAGCACTCACACTTACTTCTAAGTCGTATGCAGCGAGGCTCATTTCACCCTT
The DNA here is from genome assembly GCF_038005585.1 of Bacillus sp. FSL W8-0519. Taxonomy (NCBI): domain Bacteria; kingdom Bacillati; phylum Bacillota; class Bacilli; order Caryophanales; family Bacillaceae; genus Bacillus; species Bacillus sp. FSL W8-0519. Next base: position 5,107,486 of record NZ_JBBOTL010000001.1, on the reverse strand, counting down.
CTCACATCCAATTTAGGGAGGCGAGTGGTGTGCACGATTACATCAAAGAGAGAACTATCAAGATTGGTAAGTATATCGTGGAGACAAGAAAGACAGTGCGTGTCATTGCAAAGGAATTTGGGGTATCAAAGAGTACAGTCCATAAAGACTTAACGGAACGTCTACCAGAAATTAATCCAGAGCTCGCAAATGAAGTGAAAGAAATTCTTGATTATCATAAGTCTATTCGTCATTTAAGAGGCGGAGAAGCAACAAAGCAAAAGTATAGAAAAGAAGATGTAGAAAAGCCGGTACGTCAATAAGTATGCGATCGCAAACATTCCGTTTCAATTCGGTAATATTTTTCAGAAGAATTCTTTTTGCGAATATTACGTTTCTGTTAAATTTATGATAAAATCAGAAATTAGGTGTAAAAGAATTCGGGTGTAACCTGATTTTGAATATCGAGGAGGAAAAAACGGGAATGTTTGCGCGAGATATCGGAATTGACCTAGGTACGGCTAACGTATTAATCCATGTTAAAGGTAAGGGTATTGTATTAAATGAGCCATCTGTTGTTGCTATTGATCGTAACACAGGTAAAGTATTAGCAGTAGGTGAAGAAGCAAGAAGTATGGTGGGACGTACGCCTGGTAATATTGTAGCCATTCGTCCACTAAAAGATGGTGTAATCGCAGATTTCGAAATTACAGAAGCAATGTTAAAGTATTTCATTAACAAATTGGACGTAAAGAGCTTCTTTTCAAAACCTCGCATTTTAATTTGTTGTCCAACAAATATCACATCAGTAGAACAAAAAGCAATTCGTGAGGCTGCTGAACGTTCAGGTGGTAAAACAGTATTTTTAGAAGAAGAACCAAAAGTAGCCGCAGTTGGTGCTGGTATGGAAATCTTCCAACCAAGCGGTAACATGGTTGTTGATATTGGTGGAGGTACAACGGATATCGCTGTACTATCTATGGGTGATATTGTTACCTCTTCCTCTATCAAAATGGCTGGCGATAAGTTTGATATGGAGATCTTAAACTACATTAAACGTAAGTATAAGCTATTAATCGGGGAACGTACTTCAGAAGATATTAAAATTAAAGTTGGTACAGTATTCCCAGGTGCACGTAGCGAAGAACTTGAAATTCGCGGACGTGACATGGTAACAGGTTTACCACGCACAATTACAGTATGCTCAGAAGAAATTACAGAAGCATTAAAAGAAAATGCAGCTGTTATTGTACAAGCTGCAAAAGGCGTACTAGAGCGCACACCACCAGAATTATCAGCGGACATCATCGACCGCGGTGTCATTCTAACAGGCGGTGGAGCTTTACTACACGGCATTGACATGCTCCTAGCAGAAGAACTAAAAGTACCAGTATTAATTGCTGAAAACCCAATGCACTGCGTTGCGGTTGGTACAGGTATTATGTTAGAGAATATCGATAGATTACCAAAGCGTGCTTTACGATAAAGTGAAAGGAACTAAGGTGTAAACCTTAGTTCTTTTTTTGTATTTTTATTTTTTTATTTCGATTTTTTGAGAAAATAGAAGAAAAATAAAGAAAAACGAAGAATATAGGTAAAATATTCATATATATGGTTAAATTTAATATTTCCGTATTTGAAAACGTTTATAATATAATGAGTCGAATACGACATTAAGGCAAATCATGTGTTAATACATATTGCCTTTCCCTAATCTGGGCATACACTCTTTTTTACCTCCGTGTCAGTTGCAAGGATATGCAACTATTTTAAGAGAATAGAGTGTATGCATTTTTTTATAAATAGGAAGTAAAGTTTCACTTTACCCCGCATTAACGGGCAGTAAGATTCCCACCTCTAAATTTGGAGAATACAAGGGAGTTAGGTGGGAGATCAACTGCCCGTAAAAGCCCGATTGGTTCAACTAATAATCAGTGGGGGTGAATCTCCCACTGATTAAAGTTTCACTTTATAATGACAAATAATAAACAAAATGGGATAATAGACAATATGTCCAAGTGGTAAGACCAATATTACAAAAGGGGCGATTGTTATATGCTAAATATAGAACAAATTAAAGAAATCATTCCTCACCGCTATCCATTTTTACTTGTTGATAAAATATTAGAAGTAGATGAAGGGAAAAGAGCGGTTGGAATTAAAAATGTATCCGCAAACGAAGAATTCTTTAACGGGCACTTCCCTGACTACGCAGTTATGCCTGGTGTACTTATTGTAGAAGCATTGGCACAAGTTGGAGCAGTTGCTGTATTAAAGAAAGAAGAAAACCGCGGAAGACTTGCTTTCTTCGCAGGTATCGACAATTGTCGTTTCAAAAAACAAGTACGTCCAGGTGATCAACTTCGCCTAGAAGTTGAAATGACACGTGTACGTGGTCCAATCGGAAAAGGAAAAGCAATCGCAACAGTAGATGGTGAAATTGCTTGTGAAGCTGAAATTACATTTGCGATTGGTGATAAAAAAGAATAGATATAAATAAAAAAATCTTTCTGTATATTACAGAAGGATTTTTTTATTTATATATTTTTTGTTTAAAATATTAAAATACAAACTAGTCAGAAAATTTGTTTACAACTAATTTGAATTACCATATAATTACTTTATCGTTTATCTTGCTTTTGAGATAAATGATAAAGGCATAAAAGAAATGAAGCTATTGTCACATTATCACGGTCTTTATATAGGAGAAAATAGAATGGTATGAATTATGGTAAGATATGGGAGATGGTGGGCGGATTTACCAGTGGAAATAAGTAGAAAAAAAGTGTAATATATCGATCGTGAATGAATTGGGCGTGTGTATCGAACATATAGAGATAGGGAGAAGGAGTCGCGTTTAAAAAAGGAGACTAGGACATGTTCGGGAGAAAAAAAAGAAAACCATTAAAACAATTAATTACACATAAAGAGCCTAAATCGCGTATTGCAGAACAATACCGCAATATTCGTACAAATATTGAATTTACATCTGTAGATCATCATATGCGTTCTCTTATTGTCACTTCACCGGATCCGGGTGACGGAAAGACGACGACAACTGCAAACTTAGCAGCTGTTTTCGGTCAACAAGGAAAGAAAGTTTTAGTAATCGGAGCTGACCTACGTAAGCCGACGATACAAAACTTATTTGCAATTCATCATTCTAATGGATTAACGAACGTATTATTAGGGCAAGTAAAATTAATGCAATGCATTCAAAAAACAGATATAGAGAATGTATACTTAATGGCATCAGGTCCAATACCACCAAACCCAACGGAACTGTTAGGAAATCGAGTAATGGACGAGGTATTACTAGAAGCATATAACATGTTTGATATTATTTTAATAGACACACCGCCAGTTCTGGCGGTTACAGATGCGCAAATACTTGCGAACAAATGCGATGGAGTTATACTTGTCGTGCGCAGTGAAAAAACAGAAAAAGATAAAATGGTAAAAGCGAAGCAAATATTAGACAAGGCATCTGGTAAACTACTAGGTGTCGTTTTAAACGATAAGAGGGAAGAAAAGGAACGATATGGATATTATTAGAAAATAATGTATGATATAATAAATTTTGTAGCCGATAAGTGTTTTTATCGGCTTTTTTGAATTATTTTAAAATCGATTATTGTATTATACAAAAATCGTGATATAATGGAAATTTTGGAAATTTGTTGGAATGTGTTGTCAGATTTAAGATTATTTTGTAAGATTATATGTGCTTGATGTGAATAAATGTCGAACGAAATCAATCAAAATAAAAAATGTAAGATTTATATGTTATAATTTTTCTTATGTGCAAATTTTAGAAAGTTGGAGGAACTTATGGAAGAAACAATTAGTTTGAAAGAGTTATTTCATATTTTAAAAAAACGTTTAGCAATGATCCTCGTAATCGCCTTTGGTGCAGCTATTGTAAGTGCTATCATTAGCTTCTTCTTTATGACACCAATCTATCAATCTTCGACGCAAATTCTTGTTAACCAGAAGAAACAAGAGGGTGCAATGTTCCAAGCTGGTGAGATTCAAACGAATATTCAATTAACGAATACATATAAGGTTATTATTAAAAGCCCAGTAATCTTAGATCAAGTAAATGAAAAATTAAATTTAAATATGACAGCGCAAGCGTTAACAGGAAAGATTAATGTTGCGAATGAAAAAGATTCACAGGTAATCTCTGTAACAGCTGAGGACAAAGATCCAAAATTAGCTCGTGATATTGCAAATGCTACTGCAGATGTATTTAAAGGTGAAGTTGCAAAAATTATGAACGTGGATAACGTAACAGTACTATCTAAAGCAGAAGTTGCAGAAAATCAATCTCCGATTAAACCACGTCCAATGTTAAATGTGGCAATTGCTTTCGTTGTTGGCTTAATGGCTGCAGTTGGTCTTGCATTCTTACTAGAATACTTAGATAACACAGTGAAAAAAGAAGAAGATGTAGAAAACTTACTTGGTTTACCAGTGTTAGGTATTGTTGCTCGCATGGATGAAGAAACACCAAGTGTGAAATCGCACGCTCCATCATCAAGAAAAGTGAGGGGACAAACAATTGGCTCTTAATTTATTTAAAAAGAAAAAGAATCATCGTCAACGTCGTCAATTAATTGCTCATCAACAACCGAAATCACCGATTTCCGAACAATATCGTAATATTCGAACGAATGTTGAGTTTGCGTCTGTTGATACAAATTTACATTCATTAATGGTAACGTCTGCAAACCCGAGTGAAGGGAAAACAACGACGACAGCGAATATGGCAGTTGTATTTGCTCAACAAGGTAAGAAAGTATTATTAATTGATGCAGATATGCGTAAACCGGCGATGCATCAAATGTTCCAAGTTGATAATATTTTCGGATTGACGAACGTATTAACACATAGTGAACGTTTAGAAAAATGTGTACAAACTACATCTGTAGAGAATTTACACTTTTTAGCGTGTGGGCCAATCCCGCCAAATCCAGCAGAATTGTTAGGCTCAAAATCAATGCAGGAGCTTCTTGCACAAGCATACAGTACGTACGATTTAGTTATTTTCGATTTACCACCGATTTTAGCTGTTACGGATGCGCAAATTATGGCAAATGTATGTGATGCATCTATTCTTGTCGTACGTAGTGAAGCAACAGAAAAGGAAACGGCGCTAAAAGCAAAAGGATTATTGGAATCTGCAAAAGGTAAATTGTTAGGTGTTGTTCTGAACGATCGTGAACGAGAACATGGCTTATATTATTACTACGGTGCAAAGTAATGAAAAGAGTGAGATATGGGAAGAACATATCTCCTTTTTTCCCTTGAATATGAGGAATATCTCATATTCAAGGGAAAAAAGATTACTATAAGCGAGGGAGGACAAAACAAATGATTGATTTACATTGCCACATTTTATCTGGTATCGATGACGGTGCACAAACAGTAACTGATAGCTTAGCAATGGCACAGCAAGCTGTGGCAGAAGGAATACATACAATTGTCGCAACACCACATCATCAAAATGGAAAATATGTAAATGAGCGTACTTCTATTATTCATCAAGTGAAGCAATTAAATGATGAATTACAACAACATAATATTCCACTTACCATTTTACCGGGGCAAGAGGTCAGGTTATACGGTGATTTATTAGAAGACTATGAAGCTGGTAAAATCGTTACTTTAAATGAAACAAACAAATACATATTCATTGAATTTCCATCTAATCATGTACCTCGTTATACAGAACAACTATTGTATGAACTACGTGTAAAAGGAATGATCCCAATTATCGTTCATCCCGAACGTAATGCCGAGTTAATTGAGCGGCCAGATAAGTTATATAACCTCGTAAATAAGGGAGCTTTAACACAAGTGACGGCAGGTAGTTTACTAGGTAAGTTTGGTAAAAAAATCAAAAAATTTTCATTGCAGCTTGTGGAACATAATTTAACCCATATGATCGCATCAGATGCACATAACACAACAACAAGAGGATTTCATCTAGCAGAAAGCTATGAACTGATAGAGAAAGAATTCGGTGCAACTGTTATGAATGATTTAAGAGAGAATCCGTATTTAATCATTAGCGGGAAGGCAATTTACAAAGAAGATCCAGAACAAATTCGTCGTAAAAAATTGTTCGGTATTTTTTAAATAAAGAATTGGTGATGTCTCCTAACCGTTATCAACGGGGGCACTCGGTCGTGCTGTGGGTAGAAAATTTATTTTCGAACCTACCTTAGACGCTTGTCGTCGGGAGTATGACGTGAGGATGGGTTAGATGCCCATAATTTATTTTTAACAGAAACTCTACCTATGGAGTTATAAATATGACTCTATAGGTAGGGTTTTTATTATTGTTACATATAAATAATTAAATGCGGAGGGTTACAATTGAAAAAAGTGAGAAAAGCAATTATACCAGCAGCTGGTCTTGGGACGAGATTTTTACCAGCAACGAAAGCGATGCCGAAAGAAATGTTACCTATTGTTGATAAACCAACAATTCAATACATAATAGAAGAAGCGATAGAATCAGGAATTGAAGATATTATTATTGTGACTGGAAAAGGGAAACGTGCGATTGAAGATCATTTTGATCATTCTTTCGAATTAGAACAAACCCTTTTAGAAAAAGGAAAGTACGAAATGCTTGAAAAAGTACAAGCTTCTTCAAGAATTAACATTCATTACATAAGACAAAAAGAACCAAAGGGCCTAGGCCATGCAGTATGGTGTGCTCGCAAATTTATTGGAAATGAGCCATTTGCAGTATTACTTGGTGACGATATTGTACAAGCTGAAACACCATGCTTACGTCAATTAATGGATCAATACGAAGGAACACAATCATCTGTTATAGGTGTACAAACGGTGCCTGAAAATGAAACACATCGTTACGGTATTATCGATCCAGTTGAACAAAACGATCGTCGTTATCAAGTACGTCAATTTGTTGAAAAGCCAGCAGAAGGTACAGCACCATCGAATTTAGCAATTATGGGGCGCTACGTATTAACACCAGAAATCTTTATGTTTCTTGAAGACCAACAAACAGGTGCTGGTGGAGAAATTCAGTTAACAGATGCGATTCAACGTTTAAATGAAATTCAACGTGTATTTGCTTATGATTTTGAAGGTACTCGTTATGATGTTGGGGAGAAGTTTGGCTTTATTAAGACGACGATTGAAATGGCACTTCAAGATTCAAAATTGAAAGAAGATGTTATAAGATACATGCGAAAGCTATTGTCAGAATGAATTAGAGTTATTTAATTAAGATATTATTATATATAGGAAAGGAACATGTGCTTTGAGTTATCCAAGAAGGCTCGCGTTTTTAGTATTATTAGATTCTATTATTGTATTGACTTCGGTCTACTTAAGTTATTGGTTTATTCATCCCAATTCTCTAGATAATATTCCCACTACACTTATGATTAGTTCAATTGCCTTGCTCTGCAGTCATCATATTTTTGCAGCAATTTATAATTTATACAAAAAGGTTTGGGAGTATGCTAGTATAGGGGAATTGAAAAATATTTTTAAAGCAGTTACGTTATCAATTCTTGTTACTGGTATCGTTCAAGAAATTATTAATCAAGATATTTATGTTCGCATTTTGGCAATTACATGGATGCTACATATGTTATTCATTGGAGGCTCGCGTTTTGTGTGGCGAATCTACCAAGACATGTATATATCACCGAAAAACAGTAAAGTTCGTACGCTAGTAATTGGTGCAGGATCGGCAGGAACAATGGTTGTTCGTCAACTTCAAATAAATCATGATGCACATTTAGAGATAGTGGCCTTTGCAGATGATGATCCGAAAAAACAAAAATTAGAAATGTATGGTGTTCCAATTGTTGGAACATCTAAAGAGATAAAACAAATAGTAGATCAGTACAAAATTGAGCATATTATTATTGCTATACCTTCCCTTAGTCGTAAAGAAATAAATGCAATTTTTGAAAAGTGTAAGGAAACAAAAATGAAAACACAAATCGTACCAATGTTAGAAGATATTCTTGATGGGAAGGTTTCTATTAACGAGTTTCGTGATGTGCAGGTGGAAGACTTATTAGGAAGAGAACCTGTGAAGTTAGATGATGCAGGAATAGGTGGAGAAATTACAGGTAAAAAGATTTTAGTCACTGGAGCAGGAGGATCAATTGGATCGGAAATTTGTCGTCAAGTGATGAAATTTAAACCACGAGAAATTGTGTTATTGGGTCATGGAGAAAACAGTATTTATGCGATTGAAATGGAATTAAGGTCTCTATACAGGGATTCTATTGAAATAGTGACTGAAATTGCAGATGTACAAGATAGAAACAAAATTTTTGAGGTGATCCAACAACATAAGCCATATGTTATTTATCATGCAGCAGCACATAAACATGTACCTCTTATGGAGAGGAATCCAGAAGAGGCTGTGAAAAATAATATTATGGGTACAAAAAATGTGGCTGAAGCAGCAGCTACATTTGGTATTAATACATTTGTTATGGTATCGACGGATAAAGCTGTTAATCCAACAAGTGTAATGGGGGCAACAAAGCGTGTTGCGGAAATGCTTGTTCAGCAAATGGCTACTGAAAGTGATACTCGATTTGTTGCAGTGAGATTTGGAAACGTGCTGGGAAGTAGAGGGAGTGTAATTCCTCTATTTAAAAAACAAATTCAAAAGGGTGGACCAGTCACAGTAACGCATCCTGAGATGGTTCGTTATTTTATGACAATCCCTGAAGCTTCACGATTGGTGATTCAAGCAGGAGCTTTAGCAAAAGGTGGAGAAATCTTTGTTCTAGATATGGGAGAGCCTGTTAAAATCGTTGATTTGGCTAGAAATCTTATTCAACTTTCAGGCTATAGTGTTGAAGAAATCGGAATTGAATTTACTGGAATGAGACCAGGCGAAAAATTATTTGAAGAGCTCTTAAATGAAAACGAGGTTCATAGAGAACAAGTTTTCCCAAAAATTCATGTAGGTAAAGCTGTGAGAATAAATCAAAATAATTTACAGGAATTTTTAGATGAATTTCCAAGTATGGATCAACATAAAATTAGAGAGAAGTTATTGTCAATAGTTAACAATAATAGTGATAAGATATTTGTAAAATAATTGATAAAATTAAATATGTTTTTATTTGAAAATGACTTTAATAGGGGATAGAGATGAAAAAAAAAGTATTATTTTGCGCGACGGTAGATTCTCATTTTAAAGCATTCCACTTGCCATATATGAAATGGTTTCAAGATCAACAATGGGAGGTCCATGTAGCAGCGGGTGGGAACATAGAATTAGCTTATACTGATAAAAAATATGACATCCAGATAAAACGATCACCTTTTGATTTTAAGAATATATCTGCGTATAAAAAACTTAAGAAGATTATAGAAGAAAATAATTATGATATTATTCATTGTCATACTCCTGTAGGTGGAGTAATGGCACGTTTGGCTGCAAAGGATGCAAGAAAAGTAGGCACCAAAGTAATTTACACTGCTCATGGATTTCATTTTTATAAGGGAGCCCCAATATTAAATTGGTGTTTATATTATCCTCTTGAGAAAATACTTTCTAATAGCACGGATTGTTTAATAACAATTAATGAGGAAGATTATGAACTTGCAATTAAATGTAAGTTTGGAGCAAAGAGAATTGAACATGTTCATGGTGTAGGTGTAAACATGGACCGTTTTAAGCCTATAGATGAAATAAAGAAGAATGCTATAAGAGAAAAATTTGGCTACAGTGAAAGTGATTTTTTAATGTTTTATGCAGCGGAGATTAATAAAAATAAAAATCAGAAAATCCTAATCCAGGCTTTAGCTGAAATTAAGCATATAGCCCCTAATGCTAGGTTATTATTGGCGGGCAGAGGACCGCTCATGGAAGAATATAAATCCTTAGCAAAAGAAATAGGAGTAATGGAACAAGTGAAATTCCTTGGATATAGAGAAGATATCGCTGATCTTTTACCTATTTGTGATGTGGCCGTTGCCTCTAGTTTAAGAGAAGGGTTACCAGTAAATATTATGGAGAGCATGGCGTGTGCGTTACCTGTTATAGCCATTGATAATAGAGGACATAGAGAACTTGTCGAGGATGGAATTAATGGTTTTTTGATACAACCTAACTCAGTTAATAGTGTATCAAGTGCTATGCTTCATTTGATTTCTTCACCAAAGGATAGAGACGAAATGGGGCATGCTAGTTTTGAAAAAGTTAAAAACTATAGTATTCCAGTAATCGAAAAAGAACTAAGTAAAATTTATAATAGTTACTTATAAAATTAACTATGAGAGGTAAAATAATGCCAAAAGTATCTATAATTATGGGAGTATATAATACCCCTGATGAAGAAATGTTATCATTAGCAGTAAATTCAATCATAAATCAAACATATTCTAATTGGGAGTTTATTATTTGTGACGATGGTTCTACAGATAATACGTGGGACATTCTTTGTAAGTTAGCTACTCAAGATTCAAGAATTGTGCTTATAAAAAATGAAAAAAATATGGGACTGGCTGCAACGTTGAATAATTGTATCAATGTCTCTAATGGAGAGTATATAGCTAGGCAGGATGCTGATGATTATTCTGAAGTTAATCGTTTTGAAAAACAAGTGGAATTCCTTGAGAGTAATCTAGAGTACAGTATAGTCGGGAGTAGGGCAAACGTATTTGATGATAAAAAAATATGGAGTGTTAGAGGTAAGGAAGGCAGAGTGGAAAATAGAGATTTTCTATTTGGTACCCCTTTTTTACACCCTACAGTAATGATGAGGAAGGCAGATTTAGTGAAGTGCGAAGGCTATAAGGTTTCTAGGGAAACCCTTCGAACAGAGGATTATGATTTGTTTATGCGAATGTATGCAGCTGGGATGAGAGGATATAATTTATCAGAGTGCTTATTTTACTATCGTGAGGATAGAGAAGCATACAACAAGCGTAAATACCGTTATAGGATCGATGAAGCAATTGTTCGATACAAAGGTTTTAAAACTTTAAAGTTGATGCCTATAGGGTTACTTTATGTACTAAAGCCTTTAATAATAGGTTTAATTCCAGCCACTTGTATGCATTATTTAAAAAATAAATGGAATTCGCAGCACTAAATCATTATATGCAGTTGAACACTAAATATAAAAACACAAGCAAATTATCAGTTTATCAATTTGCTTGTGTTTTATTTTAATTAGATGAGGTGAAAGGCAGTTTGAAACCTATAAGAGTATTACAGGTAGCGGGAAAAATGCGTAGTGGTGGTGCAGAAGCGATGATAATGAATATTTATCGGAATATTGATGATAAATATGTACAATTTGATTTCGTTTCCTTCGATGAGGAAGAGGGATATTATGACAAAGAAATAAAAAAATTAGGAGGAAGGATATTTTATATACCTTCTCCAGAAAAAATAGGTGTACTTCAATTCATAAGTAATTTAGTAAGGTTACTAAAAAAAGAAGGACCGTTTGATATAGTACATGCACATACTTTATATAATATTGGGTTAGTTTTATTAGCTGCCAGATTAGCTGGTATAAAAAAAAGGATTGCTCATTCTCATAGTACAAAGGCCTCGGTGAAGCAGAATCTTTTACATAAAATATATCAAGTCATAATGGGAAAATTAATTAATTTGAATGCTACTGAATTTATAGCTTGTGGTACAGAAGCTGGTGAATTCTTATATGGTAAATCAAAATTTAAAAAAAGAGGTAAGGTATTACCTAATGCAATAGATGTATTTCCTTATTTAAATAAGGAAAATTTAGAGAGTGAAAATTTATATAGGGAACATAAGATTAGAGAAAATACTTTTATAATGGGGCAAGTTGGTACATTAAATGAAATCAAAAATCATGATTTTACCATTTCAATATGTAAAAGAATGAAAGAAAAAGGTATAGAGTTTAGAATGCTATTTGTGGGGGATGGAGAACTTAATAATGTATTAAGGAAAAGGGTAGACCAAGAAGGATTACAAAATCAAATTATTTTCTTAGGATTAAGAGCAGATATTCCTAATTTAATGAATTTATTTGATGTACTTATCATGCCATCTATTTTTGAAGGGTTACCAGTGACTCTTATCGAGGCACAAGCAGCGGGGACACCATGCGTGGTTTCTAATGTAATTACAATAGAAGCAGATTTGGGATTAGGACTTATCAAGTATATGGATTTAAATGTTGGAGTGGACAGATGGATCGATGAACTACAAAAAATGAGAAATAACAAACTTAAAAATAGTGATGAAATCATGTTGGCATTTGAGCAAAAAGAATACGATATCAAGAGCAATATTGAAAATTTAATGAGAGTATATCACATTTAGGGAAGATGATAGTGATGTTTAAATTAAGTTCAATTCTTAAGCAAAAAGGGAATTCATTGGCGTTGCACATCTTAATTGTTTGTTGCATCAGTATAGTTGGTATGGTGATGTTAATGTCCCAAGTTAATACAGTTTTAGAGTCGGATATGAAGTTATTTGGATGGATTGGGAATTTATTAATTCTATGGTGTCTTATTTCATGGAAATATCTTTGTGGGAGAATATTTACTCCATATGTAATGTTTTTACTATCCTTTTATGTATATTTATATGGACAGGCTTTTTTAAAGTCTATTGGAGTACCATTTAAGGGATTCAACTTATATTTGGAATTCAATAATAATCAAATGTTGGAAGCTCAAATTTACACATGTATTTGTTTAGGTTTTTTACATTTAGGAGCATTATTATCGTATAAAGAACCTAAAAAAATTACAGGTTTTGTAGAAAATAAACATAATGACGATATGTTGATGAGAATAGTTAAAAGGACATCAATTGTATTAATCTTAATTTCTTTTTATCCGTATTTAAGTAATTTAATAGCTTCGGTGAAAAATTCTTTGCAAAATGGTTATAGCTCCTTATATGAAATTGGAAATAGTAGTGGAGGGGTTTCCAATATCCTTCAGTCAATGTCTATGTTCTTTATTCCAGGTGTATTTTTATTGCTAATTTGCTATCGGGAAAAGAGGATTATTCGTATCTTAATAGGTGTAATTATAATTTTTATTGTCTTAACTGGATTTATAAGTGGGGGACGTGGAGCGGCAATCTCATTACTTGTTGCATTTACATGGTTATGGCACACACAAATAAAACCTTTTAAAGGGTGGAAATTTAATAGTTTGATAGTAATAGGGTTAGTGATTTTCAGTTTCTTCCCTGTTATGTCAGAATTTAGATTGTATGCAGATAGAAGTTTCTCCTCATTTTTTGATCTTTATATAAAAAGTATAATAGAAGGAAACCTTATAGCATCAGGAATTGGTGAGTTAGGCGGTTCTATGTTTCCGCTTGTAAAGGTGATGGATTTGATGCCTGAAGTATATTCCTTTAGATTAGGCGAATCTTATTTCGCTGCAATTATGGCGATAATACCAAGTACATTGTTGGGAGGGTATAGTTTCGCTGATTTAGCGGATTTATCAAATTGGTTAATGAATGCATTGCAGATGGATTATGGTCCTGGCTTTTCTTTAGTGGCAGAATCTTATTATAATTTAGGGTGGTTTGGTCTACTATTCATGCTTATATTAGGATATTTATTTGGTAAACTATTAACACCAAACTCCATAAATACCGCAAAGTTTATAGTTGGAAATACTTTTGTTGCAATAACATTATATATACTAATTAATAATGTTAGGGGATCATTATCGCTTGCTGTAAGGTCAGAGTTTTATATGGTCATAATACCTTACTGCGTAATAATGTTAATTTATAATTCAAATAAAAATAAAAAGAAATTTTTAGGGAATGAATGATAAATAGATTTGAGGGTAAAGAATGAAAAAAAATATATTATTTGTGACAAATGATCTTCAGTGTGATGGGGCCTCTAAAAGTCTTTTAAGTTTGCTTGAGCATATTGATTACGAAAAATATGAGGTTGATTTATTTTTGTTTGCTCATAAAGGAATGTTTATGGAGATGATCCCTGAACAGGTAAATGTACTACCTTTATCGAGCCCATTAAAAGAGTTAACTATGCCAGTTAAAAATTCAGTTAAAAATTTAATTTATAAAGGCTATTGGAAGTTGAGCTATAGAAGGATTAAATATTTAATAAATTATAAATTAGGTATGACTTTAGCAAGTGCAATGCAAAGTGTGTGGCCCTATTATGTAAATCAAATAGACGAACTAGAAAAAGATTATGATGTTGCTATCAGTTATCAGGACCTTTGGGCCAAATATTTTATTGTTGAAAAGACAAAAGCTAATATTAAGATAGCATGGAATCATTGTAATTTATCTAAATTAGGAATGGATGTTAGTTTTGAGAAAAAGTATAACAAGGATATTGATTATTGGATAACAATCTCCGAGGAATGTAAAAAGGTGTTAGATAATATGTTCGCAGAGATGTCCGATAAAACAGTCGTTATAGAAAACATAATATCGCCTTCTATTATTCGTGAAATGAGTACGGGAAAAGCAATGCTTGATAATGAAACTGGACAAAGCTGCATCGTTACAGTCGGCAGACTCTCTTATGAAAAAGGGATAGATTTGGCGCTAGAATCTTGCGGAAAACTTGTGGAAGAAGGCTATAATATTCGTTGGTATGTTGTAGGTGAGGGACAGGAGAGAGGGAATTTAGAAAAGATAATAAAGGATAAAAATCTTCAAGAAAACTTTATGCTAATAGGATTAAGTCCTAATCCATATCCTTTTATAAAGGCTGCAGATATATATGTTCAACCCTCTAGAACAGAGGGGAAATCTATTGCAATTGAAGAAGCGAAAGCGTTAGGGAAACCGTTGGTAGTAACTAATTATGAAACAGTGGCTTCGCAAGTAATAGAAAATAAAACAGGTTTAATTGCTTCGATAGATAGTGATGGATTAGTAACCAGGATTAAAGAATTATTGGGAAATCCGCTTTTAGCCAAGGAGCTTTCTGATAACCTAAAAAATTATAAAGGAAATGAGAAAGAAATAAATAAACTATACAATTTGATGGAGGAAAAATGATTGAGGCCGATAGTAAGTGTAGTTGTACCAATATATAACGTTGAGAAATATTTAGGAAAATGTATAGAATCTTTATTAAATCAAACACTGTGTGAGATAGAGATTATACTTGTGAACGATGGATCAACTGATCAGTGTGGTGCAATTTGTCATGGATATGCAGAAATGGATAAGAGAATACAGGTAATTGATAAAAATAATGGTGGGATTTCTTCCGCTAGGAATGTAGGTCTAGCTGCTGCGAAAGGTGAATATGTATCATTTGTTGATTCTGATGATTGGATTGATAGTGAAATGCTAGAGACTTTAGTTAATAGTGCTAAAGCGAAACAAGCTGATATAACAATTTGTGGATATAAAAATGTTTTTGAAGACGGTAGTGTAATAAGTAAGGTACAAATGAATGAAACAGTATTTAATTTAAGTCAATCAGGTGTGCAAAACTACATTTTGGGTCCCTATCTTACATTTCAGCATGCCTACTCAACTTGGAATAAGCTATATAAAAGGGAATTAATAGAAAATAATAAACTAAAATTCTTCGAAGGTCAAAATTATGCGGAAGATATGTTTTTTAATTTGTATGCTATTTGTCATGCGGAAAAAATTTATGTAATTCCGCATGAATTTTATAATTATATGTACAGAGATAAATCGCTAAGCCGTTCTTTCCCAGAAGATATTTTAGTGAGATTGGTAGATATGACAGAGAGATTCGAAAAGTATTTAGCTAAAATAAATAAAAATTTAGGGAATGTATGCTCTGTAATCTGTTGGATTGAAATTATTGCTGTAATAAGTGAACTGGTAAAATATGAGGAGCATAGATCAATAAATAAGAAATTAATATTAGTTGAGCAAAATAGCTCTTATAGGAATTACTTGAGAAATTGTATAAAGAGTAAGGAATATAATTTATATTTAAGAAATGCTGGTTTTACAAAAAAAGGTGAGCTTTATATGAAATGCATGATGTTATTATGCATACTTGGGAGAAGTTCGTTAGTTACAAAAATTGTATCTAAAAGGGCAAAATGAATATTTAAAGATTAAAATTTTTAATGGAGATAAATCTTATGCGGACACAAAAAGCATTTTATAATTTTTTAGGGGCTATTTTATTACAAGTTATTACGATAGTATTGGGATTTATGTTAGTTCCTATAAGAATTAAAACCTATGGTTCTGAAATGAATGGATTAATTGCTTCGTTAGGACAATTTTTAGCATACTTTAAGCTTGTGGAGGCTGGAATCGGTGTTGCTACAATGCAAGCATTATATAAGCCTTTAGCAAATAAAGATCAATTGAAGATAAATGGAATTTTATCTGCTACAAGGAGCTTTTACCATCGATCTGGTCTGGTTTTCATGGCCATTATTGTAATATTTGCTATGCTATATCCGTTTGTAACAGAGAGTGAAATTCCGAGTTTCACAATTTTTATATTAATTATAGTATTGGCCGGAAGCGGTGTTTTAGAATTTTTAGTTTATAATAAATATGCAGTATTATTAGCGGCAGATCAAAAAGAATACATTGTCAATATTACTCAAGTGATAATCTCTATTTTGAATGCGGTTATTGCAATAGCATTAATGTATTGGAAACAAGATATTATAATTGTTACGATTTGGTCCACTAGTGCTTCCTTTTTAAGGATGTTTATAATAATACGATATTTCAAAAGGAAATATCCAGCAGTTAAATTTAACACTGAGGCAGATTATAAAGCTATAGATAAAAGATGGGATGCCTTTATTCATCAAATTGCATCCTTAATCGTTTTTAATAGTCCAATTGTCATAATTACCATTTTTTTAGGATTAAAAATGGTTAGTGTTTATTCTGTTTATGGTCTGATATTTACAGCTATTGGAAGCATGATAGGTGTATTTTCTACAGGACTGTTGGCTGGTTTTGGCGAAGCGATTGCAATGAATAATAAAGATAATGTAAGGCGAGCGTACAGTAGCTTCGAATGCTTATACTATATGGTTTTAACTTGGGCATATACATGTTGTTTGATTTTGGTTATCCCGTTTATGAAAATGTATACAGAGGGTATTAACGATGCAAATTATATTAATCCAATCTTAGCAATATTATTTGTAGGTGTAGGATTGGCCAATCAGATTCGAATTCCGCAAAATATTATTGTATCCGCCGCAGGACATTTTAAGGAAACTAGAAAAAGGGCAATTATTGAAGCTATTATTAATGTAATAGCATCGTTAGTATTTGTTCAATATTATGGGATTTATGGGGTTTTATTGGGATCAATTTGTTCGTTTTTATATCGCACTATAGATTTTATTATTTACTCAAATGTAAAAATATTAGAACAATCTTCATGGAAATCTATAAGAAGGATATCTGTGAATTTAATAATGGGAAGTATAGTATTTTTAGTATTCAACTTTTTATTCCCAATAAATGTTTCTAGCTGGAAAGCATGGATACTACAAGCAATAGTTGTATCTATATGGACGTTAGTAATTATTTTAAGTGGGAATTTTATATTTGAAAGGGTAATAATATTAGATATTTTTAGTAGGATACGTACGGTTTTAAAAAATATAAAGAACCGTAAAATAATTAATAAAATATAATAGTTATTAAATAAAGAACTGTATAGTGGACAGTTTTTATTTAATTTTAAGTGGAACAATTATATATGTAAGGAGTATGATGATGAGTGAAAAGGTTATTTGATATAGTGATTTCTATAACTTTATTATTGTTATTGTGTATGGTTATGATAATAGTAGCCATTTTAATAAGAATAAAGCTAGGATCTCCTATTCTTTTTAAACAAAGACGTCCAGGTTTATATGGAAGACCTTTTTATGTGTATAAATTTCGGACAATGCTTGATGCAAGGGATAGGGAGGGGAATCTTTTATCAGATGAAATGAGATTAACTAGTTTTGGTAAGATACTTAGAAAATTAAGTCTAGATGAACTTCCACAGCTTATAAATGTATTAAAAGGCGATATAAGTTTAGTAGGACCACGTCCGTTATTAATGGAATATTTACCTCTATATACGAAGGAACAAGCAAGAAGACATGAGGTACAACCTGGAATAACTGGTTGGGCCCAAGTAAATGGTAGGAATGCAATTTCTTGGGAAGAAAAATTTGAGTTAGATGTATGGTATGTAGATAATTATTCTTTTTTATTAGACCTTAAAATTTTATTTTTAACTGTTTTAAAGGTGTTTAAATCAGAAGGTATTAGTCAGCAGGGGCATGCAACAATGCCAAAATTTGAAGGAATTAAAAATGTAAAGGAATGAGAAATAAATGGATGCATTAAATATTTTATTTACTAGCGTAGGAAGAAGAGTTTCATTAGTAAAGCATTTTAAAGATACATTAAAGAGTTTGCATGTAAATGGGAAAATTATAACAACAGATTTACAGAGGAATGCTCCGGCATCCTTTGTCTCGGATATACACGAATTAGTACCACGTGTTACAGATGCTACATATATTGATGAGTTAATTAGTATTTGCGACAAACATAATATTAAGTTATTAGTACCTTTAATAGATACAGAATTAATTTTGTTAGCAGAAAATAGAAAGAGATTTGAGGAAGTGGGAGTTGAATTATTAGTTTCTTCTGTTGAAACTAATAAAATTTGTTTTGATAAAGAAAATACAACAAAATTCTTTTTAGAGAAGGGAATTTCAACTCCTAAAGCATTTGATATAGAAAAAGTATTAATGAATAAGGATACACAATATCCTTTATTGTTAAAGCCTGTGTCTGGAAGTTCTAGTAAAGGTGTAACAATTATAAAAAATTCTCGAGAACTAGAATTTTTCAAGAATTATATTAAAGATCCTATGTTACAAGAATATGTTACAGGTGAAGAGTATACAGTAGATGTTTTAGTAGGATTTGATGGAGAAATTTATTGTACAGTTCCAAGGTTAAGAATTGAAACACGTGCTGGTGAAGTCAGTAAAGGAATGACAGAAAAAAATCAAAGAATCATTGAAGCTTCGAATAATGTTGTAAGTAAACTGCCAGGGGCTGTAGGGTGTATCACTGTACAATGTTTTTTAACTCAGGATAATGAAGTGAAGTTTATTGAAATTAATCCTCGATTTGGTGGAGGACATCCTTTAACAATTGCATCTGGTGCAGATTTCCCTAAGTTCATTCTTAATATGTTATTAGGTGAATCACTTGAAAAGCCATTTATAGGATGGAAAGATCAATTTTTAATGTTGCGATATGATGATGCAATTTATTTAGAAGGTGCTAGAGTAAATGATTAAAGCCGTAGTCTTTGATATGGATGATACTTTATATGCAGAATATGACTTTGTAAAGAGTGGGTTTAAGGCTGTTGATCAATATTTAAATCAAAATTACAGTGTAAGCAATTTTTATAATAAGGCAATGGAGTTATTTGATTCAGGTAGAAGAGGTAAAATTTTTAATGAAGTTTTAGAAGAATTAAACGCCGAATGTAATAATGACATTGTAAAATGTTTACTTGATGTATATAGGAATCATAAGCCGACTATTGAACTCTTTGAAGATGCAAAATGGGCTATTAATTATTATAATGCAAAGTGTGAAACGGGTTTAATTACTGATGGCTATTACAATGTGCAGAAAAATAAAGTAGCTGCACTAGGATTAGAGTCATATCTTAAAACCATTGTATATTCAGATGAATATGGTAGGGAAAATTGGAAACCTAGTATGGTTCCATACAATAAAATTGAAGAGCGTTTTGGATTTGAATCAAACCAGTATGTGTATGTTGCAGATAATTTATCAAAGGATTTTATAACACCAAAAAAATTAGGTTGGTTAACAGTCCACATTGATAGAGATGGGGGGCAGTATTCTAAAGTTTCTGTTTCAGATGAATATTTAGCTCATGTTAGAATTAGCTCTTTGTATGAACTAAAAGATATTTTAAAAGTTCAAGAAATTATTGCAAAATAAGTAACTATTCTCAGGAGGAGAACGAAAATTATGACTTCTAATAAACGAATTTATCTATCACCACCACATATGAGCGGAAATGAACAAAAGTATATTCGTGAAGCTTTTGAGCAGAATTGGATAGCTCCATTAGGACCTAATGTGGATAGATTTGAGCAACAAATTTCTGAATATATTGGAGTAAGTAGCGCTGCGGCTGTGAGTGCTGGTACAGCTGCAATTCATTTGGCGCTGCAATTATTAGGTGTTGGTCAAGGGGACAGTGTCTTTTGTTCTTCTTTTACGTTTGCAGCTAGTGCAAATCCAATTGTATATCAGGGGGCTGAACCAATATTTATAGATTCAGAGCCAGATACATGGAATATATCTCCTATTGCCTTAGAGAAGGCGTTTAAGGAAGAAGAATTGAATGGTAAACTCCCTAAAGCTGTTATTATTGTTCATTTATTTGGACAAAGTGCTAAAATGGATGAAATTATGGCGATTTGTAATAAGTATAATGTTCCAGTTATTGAAGACGCTGCAGAATCTTTGGGTACAACATATAAGGGAAAACAAACAGGATCGTTTGGAAAGTTTGGCATCTTCTCTTTTAATGGTAATAAAATCATAACAACCTCTGGTGGAGGAATGTTGGTTTCAAATGATGAGGCTGCAATTCAAAAAGCAAGGTTTTTATCAACGCAAGCACGAGATCCAGCAGTACATTATGAACATAGTCAAATCGGCTATAATTATCGTATGAGTAATATTGTTGCAGGGGTTGGTCGAGCTCAATTAGAGGTATTAAATGAGCGTATAAAATCTCGACGTGAAATTTTTGGACGATATAAAAAGGCTCTAGGGCATATCGCAGGAATCACATTTATGCCAGAATTTAAAGATGCTGTACCTAACCGTTGGTTATCAACACTACTTATAGATGAAAAGTTAACTGGTATAACCTATTTAGATATTATTGAAGCATTGGCAAGTGAAAATATTGAGGCACGACCACTTTGGAAGCCACTGCATAAACAGCCAGTATTCGAAGGGGCGAAATATTACCGACATAGCGAAGTGGAAAATATTTCGGAAGAGCTATTTAGTCAGGGATTATGTTTACCATCAGGATCAAGTATGACCATCGAAGAACAAAATAGGGTCATTCAAGTAATTAAAACAGTATTAGAAAAGGGTGTTAAAAAATAGGGTAGTTATTTCTGACGAAACGAATGCTTTATTTCATTTCTTTAGAAAAAATATATAATGCTATTATATATTTTTATTTATAATGGTAGGGTCTTGGGGTAATGATGTATAAATAAAGAGCGTTTATAGATAGAGAGTAGGAGATAGAATGCGAAAGAAAATCCTGTTTTGGACATTAGGTATTATTGGAGTACTAATAATAGGCGGAGGTGTATACGTATATAATATATATTCTTCAGTTTCAAAAACACTAGATGAAGTTCATAAACCACTAAAGCGGGATCAAGAATCTAGCAATCAGGAAATGATGAAAGTTAGTAAATCTAAACCTGTTTCTATATTACTATTAGGAGCGGACCAGCAAGGAAATGATAAAGGGCGTTCAGATTCCTTAATGGTTATTACATTAAACCCTAAAAATAATTCCATAAAGACAGTAAGTATCCCTCGTGACACGTATACAGAAATTGTTGGAAAAGGTAAAAGTGATAAGATTAACCATGCATATGCGTATGGTGGGGTTGATATGGCTACTGCAACTGTTGAAAAATTTTTAGATGTTCCTATCGATTTTTATATCGAAGTTAATATGGATGGTTTTAAGGATATTGTTGATGCTGTTGGTGGTGTGGATGTAAATAATGATTTAGAATTCTCTTGGGATGGAATACACTTTCAAAAAGGGAGTATTCATTTAACGGGAGAAGAAGCTTTGACGTATACTCGTATGCGTAAGGAAGATCCACGCGGTGACTTCGGACGTCAAATGCGTCAACGTCAAGTGATGCAAGCTGTTATTAAGAAAGGCGCAAGCTTCTCTTCTTTATCAAGTTATGGTGATGTGTTAACAGCAATTCAAAAGAATGTGAAGACAAACTTAACGCAAGATCAAATGTTTGATATGCAAAAGAATTATAAAGATTGCTTGAAAAATAGTGAGGATATTCAAATCCCAGGTGACGGTCACAAAGCCGCTGATGGTATTTGGTATTACTACGTCCCAGATGCAGCGAAACAAGATATTACGAATAAGTTAAGAGCGCATCTTGAAGTGACTAAGTAATATGTAATAACCCAACTCCTTTGGTAGGAGTTGGGTTTATTTTTGCGTGAATTTATATTAGTATTATATGTTGTGAGAATAATAGATGAGGTGAATCGATGAATAAGAAAGCAGTACTTGTCCTAGTTATTTTTGTATTGTTTGTCGCTTCGGTTGTGAGCGGTAAATTATATTGGAATAAGAAGATTGCGAATGCGACGGGACAGACGAGTGAAGTAACGAAAACGAAGTCTGAAGTGAAAGATAGTGGAACGAAGAAATCAGAGAAGAAACAAGGTGCGAAGTCACCTTTTAATGAAGCATATGCGAAGAATTTACCAGATGAAGTGAAAGAGAAGTTAAAGAAAGCTGCTGAGGATAAAAAGGCAGTAAACCTTGTTATTGTTGGTGATGAAGCTTCTTCATCTGAAAAAGATGCTTGGGCAGCCAAGCTGACAGCTAATTTAGAAAGTGCTTATGGTAAAGGTTTATGGAATGTGACGGTAAAAGAATATAAGGATGAAAGCACAGAAGAGTTAATTGCGAATAAACGTGATAAAGAGATTGCGAAAGAAAAGCCAGATGTGATTTTATTCGAACCACCGTTTATTACTGACAATGGTAAAACTGGTAATGGCAACTCTGTAGCAAGCACGCAAAAATTTGTACAAGCACTTTCTACTAGTGCGAAGGGTGCTACAATTATGATTCAACCATCAAACCCAGTGTATGGTGCGAAGAATTATCCGAAGGCAATTGAGGCGTTAAAGCAATTTGCGACGCAAAATGGTTATACATATGTGGATCATTGGGGAGCATGGCCTGATGCATCAACGAAGGAAATTTTACCTTACTTACAAGAAGAGTTCGGTTTCCCAAATACAAAAGGGCACGAAATTTGGGCTCAATATGTGACGGATTATTTTATAGCTAAATAAAATTTGTGAGAAGGAAATCATTTGTTTTATAAAAGATAAATGATTTTCTTTTTTCTTAATATTTAATAAAACTGGAGGTATATTTATGGTAATACTTGTAACAGGTGGAGCAGGATATATTGGTAGTCATACATGCGTAGAATTATTGAATAATGATTATGAAATTATTGTAGTAGATAATTTGTCAAATAGCTCAATAGAGTCTATCAATCGAGTGAAAGAGTTAACAGGAAAACAATTTAAGTTTTATAAAGAAGATGTTTTAAATCAAGAAGCACTTGACGCGATTTTTGAAGAAAATGCAATCGAAGCAGTTATTCACTTTGCAGGATTTAAAGCTGTAGGGGAATCAGTAGCAATTCCATTAACATATTATCATAACAACATTACGAGCACTTTAGTGCTATGTGAAGTAATGCAGAAACATAATGTAAAGAAGATGATTTTTAGTTCATCCGCAACTGTATATGGTATCCCGGAAACGTCACCGATTACAGAGGAGTTTCCATTAAGTGCAACAAATCCATATGGTCAAACGAAATTAATGATTGAGCAAATTATGCGTGATGTAGCATTTGCAGATAGAGAATGGAGTATCGCATTACTTCGTTATTTCAATCCATTTGGTGCACATGAGAGTGGAAGAATTGGAGAAGATCCAAATGGAATTCCAAATAACTTAATGCCATATGTCACACAAGTGGCAGTAGGTAAGCTAAAGGAATTAAGTGTATTTGGAAATGACTATCCAACGAAAGATGGCACGGGAGTCCGTGATTACATCCATGTTGTAGACTTAGCAAATGGTCATGTAAAGGCACTTGCAAAAGTAATGAATACAACGGGAGTAGATGCTTATAACCTTGGTACAGGCACAGGTTATAGTGTGCTTGAGATGGTTGAAGCATTTGAAAAGGTTTCAGGCAAGAAAGTTCCTTATAAAATTACGGAGCGTCGTCCTGGTGATGTGGCGGTATGTTTTGCAGATGCATCAAAAGCAAAACGTGAATTAGGATGGGAAGCAAAACATGGATTAGAAGAAATGTGTGCAGATTCTTGGAGATGGCAATCAAATAATAAAAATGGTTATATCACAAAATAGCATTAAGGTTTTAGTGTACACACTATAGGTAATTGGGATAGATGTCTATGGTATAATATATTATAAATTAAATAGTTCTAAGCCTGAAAATTTAGCTATGTGGAAAGTGGGTATACAATGAGTTCAATCCTAATCTGCGGCGGAGCCGGCTACATCGGTTCTCACGCTGTGAAAAAATTAGTAGACGAAGGTTTATCTGTAGTAGTAGTAGATAACTTACAAACGGGTCATGAGGATGCAATTACGGAAGGTGCGAAGTTTTATAATGGCGACCTTCGTGATAAAGCATTTTTAAGAGATGTGTTTACACAAGAAAATATTGAGGCGGTTATGCATTTCGCAGCTGATTCTTTAGTTGGAGTTAGTATGGAGAAGCCTCTTCAATATTATAATAATAACGTGTATGGTGCACTTTGTTTATTAGAGGTAATGGATGAGTTTAAGGTAAATAAGTTTATTTTCTCTTCTACTGCGGCGACGTATGGTGAGGTAGATGTAGACCTTATTACTGAGGAAACGATGACAAATCCAACGAATACGTATGGAGAGACGAAGTTAGCAATCGAGAAGATGCTTCATTGGTATAGCCAAGCTTCTAATTTACGTTATAAGATTTTCAGGTACTTTAATGTGGCTGGTGCAACTCCAAATGGTATTATTGGAGAAGATCATCGTCCAGAGACGCATTTAATTCCTCTTGTATTGCAAGTGGCGTTAGGTCAACGTGAGAAGATTATGATGTTTGGTGATGACTATAATACACCAGACGGTACTTGTATCCGTGATTATATTCATGTTGAAGATTTAGTAGCAGCTCACTTCTTAGGTCTTAAAGACTTGCAGAACGGCGGAGAGAGTGATTTCTATAACTTAGGAAATGGTAATGGTTTCAGCGTAAAAGAAATCGTTGATGCAGTTCGTGAGGTTACAAATCATGAAATTCCTGCTGAGGTAGCACCGCGTCGTGCGGGGGATCCAGCGCGTTTAGTTGCTTCTTCTCAGAAAGCGAAAGAGAAGTTAGGATGGGATCCTCAGTATGTAAATGTGAAGACAATCATTGAGCATGCTTGGAATTGGCATCAGAAGAAACCTAATGGGTATGACAAATAGATATAATAAGTGAAAGAGGGGGTATTGTCGTTCAATATATGTTCGACAATACCCCCTCTTTTTTTGTATGATTTTTGCTATACTAAACTGTACTATAATACAGGATGGAAGGAGGAGAATGATGAAAATACTTGTAGTGGATGATGAGTCGAGTATTCGTAATTTGATTCGGATGCAGCTTGAGATGGAAGGGTATGAAGTGTTGACGGCGGCTGACGGAAGAGAAGCTTTAGAGAAATGGAATGAAGGGCCGGATGTATTGATTTTAGATGTTATGCTTCCAGATACAGATGGGTATGAATTACTTCGTCTGTTTCGTGAGAAGGATAGGGATATTCCAGTACTCATGTTAACTGCGAAGAGTCAGATGAATGATAAATTACTTGGCTTGCAGCTTGGTGCAGATGATTATGTGACGAAACCATTTAATTATGCGGAGCTTATTCTTCGGGTTAAGAATATGACGCGCCGCGTGAAGAAGAAAGAGGTAACGGTAAGCCATGAAGTAATTGGGGCGGGAGAGATAACGATTTGTCCTAAGGAAAGAAAAGTGCATGTGAGTGGACAAGAGATTCAGTTAACGTACCGAGAGTTTAATTTATGTCAGTTGTTTGTTTCCAATCCGCAGCGTGTATTTATGAGAGATGAGTTACTTGAGAAAGTATGGGGATTTGAGTATATCGGAAATACGAGAGCGGTTGATATTATGGTGCAAAGATTGCGGAAGAAGCTAGGGAAGAGCGGGGAATATATTAAGACGATTTATGGCGTTGGCTATAAACTGGATTGTTAAGTGGTGATGGTATGTCTTTAAAAAGAAATATGGTGTTTGGAATCGTTGGACTGTTAATCCCGATATTCGTTCTTTTGTACGCAGTTGTTTATATTACGTTAGAAAAGAATATGTATCATAACGCAGCAAATTCTTTGGAAAAGTTAAGTGTAGAAGCACAAATTTATACGATGAATTATTTAGAGAAGGAAGCAGAGGTAGAGACGCTCGGTTCGAATTCACTTTTAATTGCTTCGTATTTAGCGAAGCGCATGGATGTCCGTGTACAGATGATTGGGAAGAATGGAGATGTTGTGGCGGATACGCAAAAGGGAGCGCTTCTTCATCGGAATATTGATATTGAGAGTTCCTTGAAGGGAAAGAAATCGTATGTGTTTGAAGAGGGAGACCCAGCTCCAATTCTTTTGTTTTCAAGCCCGGTTTATTATGGAAACGATGTCATTGGTAGTGTTCGTTTTATAAATGAGTTAACGGGTGAGAAGGAAGTTTTAACAAATGTTGGTTGGACGTTTTTAATGACGTCTCTTTGTCTCGTAGCTGCAGGTATTTTCTTTGCAATTCGTTTGGCAAAGTCTCTTCATAAGCCGATTGATCAGTTAAGACAAATGGCGCACCGGCTTGCGAATGGTGATTATAAAAGTAAGATTGAGTTAAATGAATATGTGGAAATTGCGCAGCTTTCAGCGTCTTTTAATGCGATGGCTGATGGGATTGAACTACATATTAAGCAATTGAAGGAAGAGAAAGAGAAGCAGAAAGATTTCTTAGACCGTATTACGCATGAGCTAAAAACACCGCTAACGGCGATTATTGGCTATGTGGATTTAATTCCGAAGTTAAAGGCGAAGGAAGATGTACAGGAGAGCTTGCGTTATGTAGCTGTAGAAAGTGAGCGTTTATTATCACTTGTAGAGGAATTACTTAAGTCTTCAAAGTACGGGACGAGTACGTTTGAAATATCACCTACAGTTGTGAATATAAAGGAGTTAGCCGAAGAAGCAGTTTCAATCGTGAAACCTCGTCTGCAGAAGTTTGAGATTGAAGTTATCAATGAGTTAACAGATGTATATGTTGTTGCCGATTTCGATAAGACGAAACAGATTTTCTTAAATGTGCTTGATAATGCGATAAAATATAGCGATGCTACGCAAATTCGTATGAATGTCATTGTAAATGAGCGTGAGGCGAAGGTGTTTGTTCATGATGATGGCATTGGTATCGATGAAGGGGTGCTGGCAGAGTGGAATGAATCGCCAGAAGGGAAGGTACTTTCTTCTAGTTACGGGAATGGGTATGGTTTGTATATTTGTCAGGAGATTATGAATAAGCAGGGCGGAAGTATGCGGATTGAGAGTAGTGAAGAGGTTGGTACTACCATATTTATTACATTCTTACTTCCGAGACGGATGGAAGACATAAAAAACTTGAAAGCGGTTAAATGATACATTTATGAAACAATTATGCGGTATTTTCGAAACAACGTTTTTTTATCTTGGAGGTAGGCAGAAATGAAAAGGCTATCATTTCAAATTCTTATGTTTGTCTTTTGTATCATTGTTTCTCTTATTTTGTTTTATGTGATGGAGAAGCAAATATATAATCGGATCACAATTGTGAATGACAAACAAGCTGTTTTACAAAGAGTGAATGAATCCCTGCCTACTGAAATGAAGGTTAGGCATGAAAAGTGGGGAGAAATTGTTATAACGGATGAAGTTCGTTTGCATACGATTGTTTCATTCTTTGACCGAATTCAAATCAATCCGAGTGAAGCTAAGAATCAAGAACAAGTATTTACTGGAGAAGTAACGTACTTGAATGGTCAGAAACGTACTTTTGCAGTAGGTGACTTGTTCCAGTACGGGGCTGATATGTACGGAAAGAATGGTACGGATCCAATGATTTCAGCATTGCAAACGTATTTGTTAAGCCTGTATTACACACCGGAACGTATTCATGATTTTTTTGCGTCAGCACAGGATGTCATAGTACGCCAAGGTGATGTAGAACGTGCGGTGAATGTTACGCACATACTTGATTCGATTCGGTATGCAAAGCAAATTACAGATTACGGAGAAATTCAGAAGTTATTACAATCACAGAATGAACCGATCGCTTATATTACCGCTTATAAAACTGGTAAGCGTATAAAGAATGAGCGTGAAGACATTCTTACTATTTCTGTGTATCCATCGTATTTTGTTGTGCAATATCTCGGTGATAATAATGGGAATGTCATGTATATGAAAAGCTCCCTCGCAAATGTATTTGTAAAGGAGAATGTGTCATGAGAAAGATAGCCTTTTTCTTCTTTTTGCTAGTAATTGGAGGAGCGATGTCTAGTTGCTCTCGAGATACAACCTCTATTAAATATAATAAAAGTGGTCTTCCTATTTTGAATGATCGTCATCTTGTTGCATATGTAGCGGCTCGCGAGGAAGTTGGGGAAGCGTTGCTTTCATCATTTTGTAAACCACGCGGCTGTACGTATGAATTTATTCGTCTTTCGACAGAAGAGCTTCTTCGGAGGGTAGAAGAGGAAGCTGGAAATCCGAAAGCGGATATTATTATTGGCGGTACGGTAGACGCGCATCAAATGATGAAGCAAAAAAACCTATCTATTCCTGTTACGAGCCAGCATGCGAACCGTATTTCAAAAACTGTTAAAGATAAAGACGGCTATTGGTACGGTTATGAAGTAGAGAAGCTGGCAATTGCGATTAATAAAGAGCGGTGGAACGAAGAATTAGCCCCGCTCGGACTTCCTTATCCATCAAGGTGGCAAGATTTATTAAATCCAGTATATAAGGAAAAGATTGTTATGCCAGATCCAAATGTTTCAGGAACAGCTTATACGTTTTTTCAATCACTTATTGATACTGTAGGTGAAGAGAAAGCGAAAGAATATGTTAAGAACTTTGCAGGGCAAGTTGGTGAAGTAACGGTAAATGGTTACATGCCAGTAGAGCTTGTTGCGAGTGGTGAATATATGATAGGCATCAATTTCATGGGAGATCAAAGAATGCTTCAAAAACAAGGCTTTCCAGTTGTAAGTATCGTACCTGAGCAAACGGGGCTATCTGTTAATGCGATTTCGAAACTAAAGCGTGCACCGAATGGTATTATTGCGGATTTATTTATTGATTATTGTTTATCAGAAGAAGCTGGTCACATTTTAGAAAAGGTTTCGTTTGGCGTGCCAACGATGTTTGCGAAGAACGAGAAAGAAATAGAAGGACAGCCGGTTAGAAGAACGAACCAACATATATCAAATAGTGGAATAATCGAGATATGGAACAGACAACGTCTCTCTCAGAAGTGAGAAAAGGAGACGAAAGAATATGTTTAAATGGCTCAAGCCAGCACCTGCAATTGAAAGATTGCCTGCGGATATGATCGACCGTGTATATCGATTACTACGTATTCGTGTGTTAATCGGAATTTCAGTTGGATATGCTGCTTATTATTTAGTTCGTAGTAACTTTACGTTATCAAGTACTTATTTAGTACAAGAATATGGTTTTAGTACAGCTCAAATTGGTCTACTAGGTTCAGTAATGGCAATTGTTTATGGATTTAGTAAGTTCTTTATGGGGAATTTATCAGATAAAGCTTTCGCCCAACGCTTTATCGCAGTCGGTTTATTCTTATCAGGGCTTGTAAATATTTGCTTCGGTTTTGCATCTTCATTTGGGATGATCGTTACATTACTTGTTGTGAATGGTATTGTACAAGGTATGGGTGCACCTCCTTGTAGTATCGTTATGACGAAATGGTTCTCGAAGAAAGAGCGTGGTACGAAAACAGGTCTTTGGAATATTTCACATAACGTTGGTGGAATGCTTGTGCCACCACTTGTCGGAATTGGTGTAGGTATTTTTGGTGAAAACCATTGGCAAGGCGGCGTGTTTATTTTCCCAGCGATTATCGCAATGGTAATTGCAGTTCTTGTTTGGATTAATGCGAAGGATACACCGGAATCAGAAGGTCTTCCTCCAATTGATGAGTATCGTAATGACTATGAAAATCTTGAAAAAGCAGATCATGCTAACAAGATGTCACCAAAAGAAATTTTAATGAAGTATGTAGTGAAAAATAAATTTGTATGGTTCTTATGTATTGCAAATGCATTCGTTTATTTAATTCGTTTCGGCGTTATTAACTGGGTTCCACTTTATTTAACGACAGTTAAAGGTTTCTCAAAAAATGAAGCACATGCGGCGTATGCAATCTTTGAAGGTATGGCAATTCCAAGTTCATTAATCGTTGGTCTTTTAAGTGATAAATTATTTAAAGGAAAACGTATGCCATTATGTATCATTAGTATGGTCGGAGTTGTTATTGGTACGTTTGTATATTGGCAAGCAACTAGCATACTTGTTGTAAGTATTGCAGTTTCTATTATCGGTTGTTTAATTTATGTACCACAATTCTTAATTGGTTTAAGTGCGATGGAATTAGTACCGAAATTTGCAGTAGGTACGACAGTTGGTATGTGTGGTCTGTTCGGTTACGTAGGCGGAAGTCTTGTAGCAAACGCAGCAATTGGTGTTATTGTTGATCGTTCTGGCTGGGATGGTTGCTTCATCTTACTATTAACAGGTGCTATTTTATCAACAATCTTCTTGTTCATTGTTCAACGTGGACATGAAAGCAAAGCGCCTAAAGCAGCGTAATATTTTGTTTGAAAAGCTATCCAATTATTATTTTGGATAGCTTTTCTTATATTAAGATAATCTTTCCTTAAATCTATCTTAAAAGACATAATGTCATATTTCTAATCATTGGAATTTTTGTTACAATATAAATGGATGTGTAAAACTTTGTAAAAAGAATGTAATAATATGTAATTCATTTTCAGAAAGTTTTATACAATTTTATATTAAACTATTAAGTTATAAAAAGGAGAGAGAATATGGTACCAAATACGGTTCGTACTCCAAACAAGAAGAAGAAATGGATTATTATCGGGGTTATTGCACTAATTGTTATTGTAGCAGCAATTAATATTTTTGTAATGCAAGGGAAGAAGAAGGGGGCATCAACATCGGCTGATGCTGTAAGTTTCGAGAAGGTAACAGAGCGAAAGCTGAATAATACGAAGTTAATTTCTGGTCAGGTGAAGCCTGGGAATATTGAAAGTTTTTATGCGGATCCAGCCAAAGGAAAAGTGAAAGATATTGAGGTAAAAGAAGGACAAGAGGTAGAGAAAGGTGCGAAGTTATTCTCTTATGATAATGAAGAGATTAATCTTCAAATGAAGCAAGCTGAGCTTGATCAGAAGATGGCAGATATGCGTTATGATCAAGGGAAGAAGAAAATTGATTCGCTGAAGAAAGAAATTAAGAAAGCGAAAGATAGCGGAGCTGGGAAAGAAGTAACAGATCCGATGGAAGAGCAAGTAAGTGAGTTAGAGATAGCACAAAAGACAACTGATCTTGAGAAAGAAAAAGGGAAGTTGCAGAAAGAAGAATTAAGTAAAAAGCAAAAAGAGCTTACGATTTATAGTAATTTTGCTGGTGTCGTTCAAAAGTTAGATAAGGATGCGGCGCAAAGTTCATCTCAAGCGTTAGGTGGTCAAGGGAAAGCCTTCTTACAAGTGGCTTCTAAAGATCCATTCCAAATTCAAGGTACGTTAACGGAGCTTCAAAAATCACAAATTCAAAAGGATCAAACATTTACTGTAACTGCGAAAGCAAATAATAAGAAGAAGTGGACAGGTAAGATTACAGAAGTAAGTGAATTCCCAACGAGTGCAGAGATGGCGCAAGCTGGCGGTATGGGTGAAGCGACTCAAAATATGTCTCAATATACATATAAAGCAAGTCTTGATAGTCAAGATGGTTTATCTCCAGGTTATCACGTTTCTCTGCAAGTAAATTTAGAGAATAAGAAAATGGTTGCTGTTCCGACTAAGAGTATCGTAGAAAAAGACGATGATGCATTTGTTTATGTTGAGGATAAAGGGAAGCTTCGCAAACAGAATGTGAAAAAAGGTTCTACTGATGGAGACTGGACAGAGATTACTGAAGGCGTAACAGTGGGGCAAAAGGTGGTTAAAAATCCTTCCGACGATGTGTATGACGGAATGGAAGTGAAAGAGAAATGATTACGTTAAATAATATTGCTAAAACGTATTATCAAGGAAAATTGGCAGTGCCGATTTTGCATGGTATTAGTTTAACAATTCAAGGCGGGGAGTTCGTTTCAATTATGGGACCGTCTGGTTCTGGTAAGTCAACGCTTATGAATATTATCGGCTGTTTAGATCGTCCAACAGAAGGCGAATATATGCTCAATGATGTGAATATCTTAACAGCAGACGAGTCAAAGCTTGCTTTAATTCGTAATGAATATATCGGTTTTGTGTTTCAGCACTTTAATTTGCTGCCGCGTCTTTCAGCAGTCGAAAATGTTGAGCTTCCGCTCGTATATGGTGGCATAAAGAAAGCAGAACGTCGCCAGCGTGCTTTAGAGGCGCTTGGTAAAGTTGGATTAGCGGACCGCGTGCATCATTTACCGAACGAATTGTCAGGTGGACAGAAGCAGCGTGTCGCAATTGCAAGAGCGATCGCGAATAATCCAACGTTCATTATGGCCGATGAGCCGACTGGTGCACTTGATACGAAGTCTGGTGAGCAAGTTATGGATATTTTCACGAAGCTTAATGCGGAAGGTACAACAATTGTTATGGTTACGCATGAAGAGGAAGTAGCAGCGTATTCTTCCCGACGCATTGTACTGCGAGATGGGAAAATTACAGAAGATAGAAGGTGTGCGGTATGAGTTTACTAGATAGTATAAAAATTGCCCTCTCTTCTATTTTAGCTCATAAACTGCGTTCAGCCCTTACGATGCTAGGTATTATTATCGGCGTTGGTTCTATTATTACTGTCGTTGCAATTGGGCAAGGCGGGGAAGCAATGCTGAAGTCGAAATTCGCAGGTTCTGGTGGTAATAATCTTATGCCAATTCAATTTCAACCAGATATTAATGATGAGTTTGCTATGGGTGGATTTGAAATGCCAAAGTTAACGGAAGAGGATATTTTGGAAGTAAAACAAGTGAAAGATGTTTCACACGTTATTACGACAAACCGGAATTCAGAGGTGCTTGATGTAAATGATAAAAAGGCAAATCTGAATGTTATTGGTCTTGATAATGAATATTTTGCAGTTAATAAAGTAAAGGTCGTAAAGGGACGTACTTTAAGTGAATCAGATATTACTCATGCAAATAACGTTGTGATGATTAGCACAAAAACAGAAGAAACGTTATTTAAGGACGTAAACCCAGTTGGACAAATTATTGAGATGAAGGGGCAGCCAATGCAAATTGTTGGTGTGTATACATCTGATAATGAGTTTATGGGATTTGAAATGGAAGAAGCGCTAATCCCTCTTACGTTATGGCCTGTTTTATACGGAACAGATGAGATTCAAAACATCGCAATTCAAGCTAAAAATGTAGACGATTTAGAAGCAGCTGGGAAACAGGCTGTTGATGTATTAAATAGTCGTAAGCCAAGTGAAATTCCAGGTAAATATGAACTGGTAAACTTAAAAGAATTCCAAGAAAATGTTTCTAAGGTAACTAATATTATGACGATGATTATCGGTGGTATCGCGGGTATTTCATTAGTCGTTGGTGGTATTGGCGTTATGAACATTATGCTCGTATCTGTAACGGAGCGTACGCGCGAAATTGGGATACGTAAAGCACTTGGGGCAACGCGTAGTAAAATTTTATTACAGTTTTTAATTGAAGCAGTTATGTTAACACTTCTAGGTGGTTTGATCGGAATTGGTCTTGGATATGGCGGAGCATATATCGTTTCCACGTTCGCAAAATGGCCACCACTCGTTTCATGGGAAGTTGTCGTTGGAGGCGTACTGTTCTCTATGACACTTGGTATTATCTTTGGATTAATTCCAGCAAACAAAGCTGCGAAATTAGATCCAATTGAAGCATTACGTTATGAGTAATTACTAGTGTAGTAGAACTATACACTACCGTTCTAGTGGGCGGTTCGTAGCCTCTATATGAGGAAGTGAACCGCCCGTTAGAACGGGTTATATAAAAGAAGGAGGCGTTATAATGGAAACAAATATTAATACGCAAGATGTTGGTTCGAAAAAGCCATCATTATTAGGGATGATTACTTCTCCAGGTGAGCAGTTTGAGAGAATGAAGACGAAAAGTCCGGTTTGGGGGGCATTTTTCCTTTTCATTATATTAACAGCTGTAATTGCAGGGATTGGCATGTATCAAGTAGTAAACCATCCTGGTGTAATGGGTGAGGTACCTGATGCCGAAGCGGCTAAAGTTGTTGGTTACTTCGGCATAGGAGCAGGTATTGTTGGTGGTCTATTCGGTACTGCGATTTGGTTCTTCATTGCGGCAGCTATTTATAAAGTGATTATGATGTTTATGAGTAATGATACTTCATACATGAAATTATTATCTATTTATGTCTACACATATACGATTTCAATTTTAGGTGCAATTGTGAACTTTATCATTAGAATGATTCTTGGTGGAGATATTGAAACTTCTTATACAAGTTTAGCAACTTTATTCGAGCCAGGTACAGTTGCTCATGGGGCTGCTTCATCATTCGAAGTTTTTAATATTTGGGGATTAGTTGTAATGGGATTGGGGTTACATATTACGGCTGGATTAAGTAAAAAACAAGCAACCATTTTAATTGTTATTTTCTTCATCCTTTCAGCTGGATTTAGTAGTTTAAGTGGTCTCGCTCCAAAATTTGATGCATAATTTGTTCTTTTAGAAAAGGTGGCTCTTCCAAGAGTCACCTTTTTTATTTGTACCCATACTTCAAATACCGCCGTTGAAATTTCAAATACAACCTAGTGTAATTTTAAATTTCAGCGATAGTATTTAAAATTACTCACAGTGAATTCTCCTCTTTATTTTTATATTGTGAAGGTACCGCGGAATACGAGAAAGGTATACCTTTTAGAAACGGGTACTGTGTGAAACCAGCGACTTTTAAAGAGGCAGTTGTGTTGTATGAAGGTATGATTGTGAATCAAATAAAGAAGTTAGGGATTTATCAAGATTATGAAGAGTATTATCAATGTGGGTTAATCGGTCTTTGGCATGCGTATGAAAAGTTTGATGCGGAGAAAGGGAGTTTTCCTGCATATGCAGTTGTAACGGTACGTGGTTATATATTAGAGAGGTTGAAAAAAGAATTCACAGTGCAAGAAAAGTGTGTATGTGTAGGAGAGTATGAGGATATCTTTCGTTTTGAAAATATTGAAATGAAAGTGAAGGATTTTATGAGTGTATTAGATGAGAAGGAGAAGTATATTATTTTTGAACGTTTTTTTGTAGGAAAGACGATGGGGGAAATCGCTTTAGAGACGGAGATGACCTATTATCAAGTGAGATGGGTGTATAGGCAAGCGCTTGAGAAAATGCGAAATAGCTTAAGAGGATAAATAGTATCATAAGAATGGAAGGCAAGGGATATTGCTTTCCATTCTACTTATTTTGTTAAGGTAGTAAATGTAATAAGAGGTTTTTAAATTTTAGTGAATCTTGCATGTTCATACGTGATAATACATATCCAGCTTTTAATAATTGTTGTTTTAACTTATGGGGACTGATATGTATAGTTGTAGTTGTGCCATTTGAAAAATGAATGGTAGCTTTTTTACTTTTTTTGAAAAACTCTATGTCATCTATATGGTTATAAAACAGCCATATACAGTTTGGAGAAGAAGGAGACTCTGTTGGGAAAGCACAAATATATTCTCGATGATTAATTGGAATCGGGACATTTTGTTTGAAATGAAAGTTTGTTTGAACTGCTTTCCGTCTGCCTTGATAAGTAGAGTGAACATTGGTTAAACAAGATTTTTTTATGAGCTGGAGAGCGGTTTGACAGGAGTAAAGATGGTTCCCACTACTGTCGATCACTTTTGTGTAATAAGAAGGGTGCTTGCAAGGTTCTAACATCATTGTTGAATTAGAAATAATAATAGCATTTTCGTCATTCATAAATTTGACTCCCCCTTTATAAATAGTGATAATTCTAGATATAATTATATACTAATTAAGTAAATTGATTGTTAATATTCTGTTTCGTATTGTAAACTTTGGTTATTCGTTTACAATCAATAGATGATAGTCTTTCTAATTTGCATCGCTTGTACATATATATGAAAATAGAAAAGAGTAGGCGGTGAGATAGTATGAAGAAAAGGTATATTATTATGGCTCTAGTTGTTGTTCTTCTAGTATATTTAGCAAATAGTAATCCGAGTAAAGGTGAATATACAGATTGGGCAGCAAAGCAGTTTATGAAACGTAATGATGTAAGTAAGAAGCTAGATGAAGTTCAAAAGGAAAATGAAGAGGGTCTCCTTGGCGATTTAGCATCGGCTGGTAAGAAGTTGGCGAAAAAATATGTTGAGCCACAAGTTGGATTATTAATCGATCATTATACGAAGCGAGATGATTATATATTCTTCTCAACATATAAGACGGAATTTGATATCGGCGGAGAACATTATAAATATGTATGCGTCGGTTTTTCAAAAATCTTTATTCCAATTGAAATGCCGAAGAAAAAAGACGAATCTGCAAAATGATGCAGATTCGTCTTTTTGTCTATAAGGTAATAGGAACTTCAGATACAGTCCTTTCTACGAGACGAGCTCCTTTTTTTCGGGTATTTTCATTAATTGATGAAAATACAGATGAGGCAAGGATCGTATCCATTACTTGATTTACGACTTGTGCATCAATAGGTGTGATCGGCTTCTCGATAGAAAAGACAACTGTTTTTCCATCTTCTTTCGCGAAAATTAATTCTAGTACTTGCATACGTTGTTTCCTCCTTTTTATTTATCTTGTAATCAGTGGGGACATCCCCACTGATTACATTGCCACCTTAAAGGTTAGAAAGATCTGATGTGCTAACAAGTTGTACAGCGTGAAGGGGTGATGCTTGTAGAGAAGCTAGAGCACGAGCTACGGTTTGTACTTTCTCTAAGTTTGCGTTTGCTTTTACGCGCTTAAATTGTTTGTTCTTAAAAACTGTTTTTCCATTCTTATCTAATCCATTGTTTAAGACGAGACGTAAAGTTAAATCCATTACGATTGTTTCGACTGCCATGTTTATCACCCCCTTTCACTATATAAATAGGATGCAAATGTCATGTTTTGGCGTGAAATTTATTCTTTTTTTTGGTACTCTTAAAAGAATAAGAGAGGGGTTTCGGAAGAATGAATCGTAAATGGTTATTTTGGATTCCTGTTTTACTATGGATGGGGCTGATTTTCTATTCCTCGGCACAACCGTATAAAAAGCAGGATATGCGTTCGGATATTGAACAATATGTAAATGTGGAGTTTGTGAAAGAGCATTTTTCATGGGTATCTATCGATTACGGCGGTGGTACACCTGTTAGTATTGCAAATAAAGGTGTAGGTGGATTTATTGAGTTTTTCCTTCGTAAAGGTGCTCATTTTATGGTGTTCTTTATGCTCGGTTCATTGACGTATTACGCTTTTCATCGATCAGGTTGTTCGAGAAAAAGGTGTTTTATATACGCTCTCCTTTTCGTTGCGGGATATGCAACATTTGATGAAATTCATCAATGGTTTACGGGCGATCGTACACCGATGTGGCAAGATTCATTACTGGATACGTGCGGCGGATTAACAGGTATTATAATAAGTAATTGGTTTTGGAATAGAAAAAGGAGCTAATCTCGAAAAGATTAGCTCCTTTTGTTTATACACCAAGTAATTCTTTTAGCTCATCTGTAGATAGTTCTGTCATCCAACTATCGCTTGTAATGACGGCGTTGTTTAATGACTGTTTTCTTTCTAACATTTCATCGATTTTCTCTTCAAGTGTCCCCGTTGTAATCAGTTTATGAACGTGAACGAAACGCTTTTGACCAATACGATATGCACGATCTGTTGCTTGGTTTTCTACCGCTGGATTCCACCAACGATCGTAGTGAATGACATGGTTGGCAGCTGTTAAGTTTAACCCTGTACCACCTGCTTTTAACGATAAAATGAAGATGTCATACGTTCCGTTTTGGAACTGTTCGATCATTTTGTCACGTTCTTTCTTCGGTACACTACCGTTTAAGAAGAGGACGCGCTGACCGAAATGTTTTTCTAACACATCTTTTAGCATGTTCCCCATACCGATGTATTGCGTGAAGATTAAACAACTTTCATTTTGATCTTTTATATTTTCAATAAGTTCCATGAGCGTGCTCGTTTTCATGGAACGTTCGATGATGTCTTTCGGTTCTGTTTCTTTTAAATAAAGAGCTGGGTGATTACAAATTTGTTTAAGTTTGTTCAGCATGAGTAATATAAATCCACGTCGTTCAATTCCGCTTAATCCTTCTACATTTTGCAATGTATCTTGAACAAGTTGTTCATATAAGGAAGCTTGTTCACCAGTTAGTGGACAGTAAGCTTTCTGTTCTTGTTTATCTGGTAAGTTTAATGCGACTGTTTGATCTTTCTTCGTACGACGCAGTAAAAACGGCGAGATAAAACGTTGAACTTGTTGGATTTTTCCTTCGTCACGGTCCTTTTCAATCGGTGAGACGAAGCGGCGCTGGAATTGTCCTAAGCTGCCAAGATATCCATGATTAATGAAGTCGAAAATAGACCAAAGCTCGGCAAGGCGGTTTTCCATCGGTGTTCCAGTTAATGCGATTTTGTGATTTGCTTGTAAGTTTCGCACTGCTTTAGACTGTTTCGTGTGTGGGTTTTTAATATTTTGTGCTTCATCCAAAATAACAGCATCCCAGCATAACATACTAAGTTCTTCCTCATCAAGCTGAGCTAATGCATAAGACGTTAATACAACATCTGCTGATTGAAGGAAATCTTTAAAGGATTCCCCTTTAGCTCGGTTACTTCCATAATGTAACTGAACACGTAAATTCGGTGCGAAACGTTCAAATTCTTTTTGCCAATTTCCAAGAACAGATGTCGGTGCCACGATTAAGGCAGGACCTGTTTGGAGATTGTTTTCTTTTATATATAGTAAGTAAGTGATCGTTTGAATACTTTTTCCAAGTCCCATGTCGTCAGCTAATAATGCACCGAATCCAAGCTTTCTTAAATATAATAACCACTCAATGCCATGTTGTTGATACGGACGGAGTGTTGCGTTTAGTGAAGAAGGGACATCTACTTTCGGAATATCTCCAATGTGCAATAGTTTTTGGAATAGCTCTTCATAATATCCATCTAGTTCAATTTCAATATCGTTAAATGGACTATCTTCTTCTACAATTTCTGTTTCAGCAGTGTTTGATAAATGTTGCTGAAGGACATCTTTCATTTCAAGTCCATACTTATCAGCACGATTCATGAGCTTTCGTACTTCTTCAATAAAGGCTGGATCTAGTCGCATCCATTGACCATTTATATTGAATAACCGTTTGTTTTGTTCAACGAGTTCAAAAAATTCGCTTTCTGATAAATCAATGCCGTTCGTTGAAATGCGCCAGTCAAAATTAACGAGTGTATTCATGCCGAAGAAAGATTGCGTTTGCGTAGCATTTTGCTTCAGTTGCACACGTAATTTTGGTTTTGTCGCTTTTAAATTTTGCCACCACGATGGTAATAAGATTGTAATACCTGCGGCGAGTAATTCGTTACTTGCTTCTGTTAAGAAGTTCCACGCTTCTGTTTCAAAGAGTTCACTTCGGAATGTATCCCCTTCTTTTAACCACGGTACGAGCTTACTGAAGCTTTCTTGTGTTTCAAGAATACGTTCTTCATAATCGTGCCATCGTTTTGGTAAAGAATCGATACTTTCATATACATATATGCGATGTGCCCCGCGCTTTGGTGTAACAATTGTTTCAAGCTTCCACATTTCAAATTCTTCTTGCGGCTCTTGTAGTCGTAGTCCGATTGTAAAGGGAAGGTCATCTTCAATGTAACCAATTTTTCGAAGCCAATCTTCTTCATGTAGTGCTGCGTCTAATTGTCTTTTCGTAAAGTCGTAATGTTCATAAAGTCTCTTTGCATCTTCCCATCCGTCATTTGAACGGTTATCTTGTAATATGCTTTCATTTACTGCAGCCGAGAAAAGAGATGCCAATGTTTCATCTTCGATTGGAGTATGTTGAACTTTCCAAGATGGTTGTTTAGGCCAAAGCTCCATATCAGGTACGAAGCTACCGCTTGTGAAGGCATCCCACAATTCGTTCGCATCTTCCGTAAGTGCTGTAATAGGGCCGTTCATTTGAATACGGGCAAAGGAGTTCATCGGTTTATTCGCGATGTATTCAAATGCTTGTGCGTTTGTTAGCATAACACCTTGTCTTCCTTCAAAGCTTGCTTCTTTTAGAAACGTGCCGTAGAAGGAAGTGGAGTGCCATGTAAATGCATTTCGTTTCCAACTTGTTACGGATAATGGAGTACCGCTATCATCTTCTCCCCAAAGGAACCAACCGTGACTAACGTGCTGGAGCCTAATTGTTACTTCAGTTTGATTGATCATCGATTAATTTTCCT
Source organism: Bacillus sp. FSL W8-0519 (assembly GCF_038005585.1). NCBI lineage: Bacteria > Bacillati > Bacillota > Bacilli > Caryophanales > Bacillaceae > Bacillus > Bacillus sp. FSL W8-0519. Next base: position 5,066,767 of record NZ_JBBOTL010000001.1, on the reverse strand, counting down.
TTCCGTAATTCCTCTTGTAGTGCACGCAGACGTGAATGTAAGTTTGCGATGTGAATAATGAAAGCATCCCATTCATCGGTACGCTTTAATCGTTTATATAATGTACGTAATTTCTTTAAGTAACGAACTGCACGTCTATATGATTTGCGATTTCGCTCTTCAATAGCTTCGGTAGCAGCAAGGTGATAAAGAGGAAGGGCTGCTTCTGGTGCTTCCTTCTCAATATCTTTCAGCGGTTCTTTCAAAAGTTCAATTGCTTCAAAACCGTGTAAGAGCTGAAGTTCTGCCCATGTGCGATACTGCTTTTTCGCCAGTACGTATTGTTCATAGTTTGCGAAACTATATGGTAATAGCTCTTGCAAAATCATTTCGAGTCCTGCTTGTTCATTTGTATGGGTTGCATATGTTTCATACATGATGACGAATAAGCGAACGATATCTTTTATGAAAATTGTATTTTCGTGCTCATGTATCGTTTTCTTCACTTGTTTATACGTAAAGGAAAGCCAGTTTTTCGCACGATCCCATTTCATTGCATTTAATAATTCCTCTAACCAATAGAAGTACAGACTTACAACAGAAGCAGGTTGTTTCTTTAGTAAGTCCATCGCTAATCGATCTTCGTCATTTAAAAAGAGTAGATGAGAAGATGCTAATGCTTTGGAAAGTGGATTCATTTTCGTATCGATTCGTTTTTCTTCTTCTTGTAGTTGCTCGTTATTGTGTAACAGTTCACTCCATATGTGACGATAAATAAAGAACCTCTCTTGCGTATAGGCATCGGTGGAGAAAAATACTTCGTGAACGAGACGAGCTGTTTCTTGCAGAATTGATTTAGACTCTGAAGGAATCGATTCTGATTGTAAGTCCCGAACGATGGATTCCACTTTATCTACAAATAGGCGAACGACGTTAACAGGCTGATGATAAGAATACGTTTTATTTGCTTCAAAGTCCTGAATTTCTTCTAATAATTTTTGAAAGCAATAAAGCGCTGCATGTAGCCTGAACAATTCATGTATTACAACGATACGCGGGGCTTTCCGCTCGAGTTTCGTATAGAAGTCCGTAAAAATACTCATAAGAAAATACATTTGTTTATAAGTAAGCCGAGCTTGTTCTTTTTTAAATGATTCATATTCGTTATCAAAATAGGATTGCCAACTTTTATAATCCGTTTCTTCAAAAGCTGATGATTGCAATACTTGTCTTGCAGTTCGAATAGGAGGAAGGGAAGGTTTCGTATTATTTTTGAATAAAGTTAATACATCTCCTACTTGCCCGAAACTAGATGCTGCCGATAGTAACACAGCGAGCATATGCTCACATTGCGTTGGTGCGAAGCAATCGCAATAGCTTTCAGCTACGTTACGAATCGGGATATGGACGCTATATACGCTGCCTTCAGCATCTACAGTTCCTGATAGCGTATAGCCATCAAAGTCAACGTTGTAGACAACACCACTACGATATAGGTGCCGAGCTGTAGCGACATGTTCCTGATCAGCTGTTTGCTGTGGATCTAGTCCTTGAACGAACTCATTCGCAATCATCATAATTTCATCTTTCGTAATTGAGTGTTGCAGCATAATATTCCTCCGTACACATATTTCTTTCCTTTACCATTATAAACAAAAAATGCTCAAAACAGAAAAAATGAAATTTAGATTACATTACTTGAAAATCATGGTAATATATAAAATGTTAATTTTGTATATTACTATATATTTATGGAGGGATTAGGTTTTGTCAGATTTACAATCGAAGTTTGGTAGCGGTATGAACAAATTGCAAGAGGGAATCGAGCAAGGGAAGATGAAATTACAAGTAGCTCAAGAGGTTGCGCAATTAAAGAAAATTACGCAAGAGAAACTACAGGCGAAAACGGAAATTTTGCTGGAACTTGGTCAAATGGCCTATATGCAACTCCGCAATGATGAAGTTCGAGTAGATGTGTTAAAAAATATTATAGAACCAGTACAAGAGCTGGATGTAGCTATTTATAATACGCGTAAGCAAATAGCTAATTTACAGAATCAAGGACAGAAAGGGCAATGTAGCTGTGGCGGTCCCTTATCAGTAAATGATAAGTTTTGTGGACAGTGTGGGAAAGAAAATGAGTTACTCCTTCAATCAAAAAATGATGAAAATGAATCATGTACTTCATGTGGTGAACAAATTGCAACAGAGGCTACATTCTGTCCAGTTTGTGGTATGAAGCAAAGTAAGGAGTGAGGAACATGTATTGTAAAACTTGTGGTTTAGAACAATCGGATGTAGCGAATTATTGTACACATGATGGATCAAGTACAGGTAGTGTAGAAAGTGAAGTTATGTTAGCACCGAAAGACTCAAAGTATTGCCGAACTTGTGGAGTGGAAAGTAAAGGGACCGCTACATATTGTGAGAAATGCGGGGATTCCTTATTAGGTATTATAAAAAAAGAAATGAAAACGAGATTACCAGACGAAGGTTTACAATTGCATGTAAGTCCATCTGGAAGCACTTTGAAAAAGGGTTTACTTGGTGGTGGGCTTGCAATTGCATGTATGTTTATAGCCGGTTGGATTGGTAGCTTAGTTGTCGATGCGGCGATTAACGATCTAGTGAGAACGATGCTCACAAAGATGGACGGTATGCTGAATGAGACTACTGTTAATCAATCTTTCATTGGCATAGCACCATTAATTTTAATGTATCATTTAATAGGCCTTGAAGTTAGTGGGAGCGGAGCGTATACGATGTCATTTATCCTTCATTTCCCATTGTTCATCTTGTTAGCAATTCCGGCACTTATATTAGGTGGAATTGGATTCTTTGTAGAGAAAAGCAACCCTTCTGCTATTTGGCGTGAGAAGTTACTAACATCGAGTGTCATCGGTATCGTATATGGAATTTTCTTGTGTATTGTTAGCTTTATTGCAGGTTCTTCTACGACAATTTCTCAATTCTATAAAACGATGACAATCAGTATTGGTTATTCACATGTTAGTAGTTTATTGTATGGCATTATATTTGGTTTATTATTTACCTTTATTGGTATGTGTATTCAAGCCGGGCCACACCGTCTATTATCTTCTATAAGTCGAAGTATTCCATATGCAACATCTATTTATTATAGTGTGGTAACTGTATTAAAAGGATTGCTTATTACATTTGGTATTATACTTATTACAATTTTATTTAGCAGTTCAAAGTCAGTGGGACCAATTGATTTTCCAGAGAAAACATATAAAACATTCATTTCATTAGAAGCAACACCATACATGTGGAATATGGCTCACTTTGCTCCAACAGCAATTGAATGGGGAGATATGGATAGAGAAATGAGAAGATACGCAATGGAAAAAGGGCCATTGCATTTATCTTATACGTCAGGAATATCAATAAATGGTACGTCATTAAAAGATTTGGAAATTGCTAACGGAGCTAATCTTCAACGAGTAAAAGAAATTGATGACTTTAATTCCTATATGCACTGGTGGGGGTTATTAATTTTATTACCATGTATTTTACTATTTAGAGCTGGAATGAAATTGGCTCAATATCCGATGAAAAATATGTACGTAACTATCGCTGTGTTTAGTGTGGTGTATACTGTGATGATGCTTTGTGTAAATGGATTGGCCAAAATTCATGTTGAGGCCTCAGGGAGTAAAGAAGTGATGAAAGAATTTGCTGGGATTTCCGGTCCATTGTTTTCTATTCAAAGTAGCGCGCTGTATTTAATTGTAGGTAGTTTTCTTCTTTCTTACGCATTAACATTCGCCGGTATGAAGTTAGGGAAAAAATAAGGGGGAGAGCCATTTGAAGTTTTGTGGGAAATGTAATAAACAAGTTGCAGATCATTTGAACTTTTGTTCCGAGTGTGGAAGTAAGGTAGATGTAATTGCTGATCAGGCAACTTCTTCTCGTTCAGAAGTACAACGAGAAATAAAGCCAGTGAAAAGTAAGAAAAATATAATGTTACTTATAGGCTTTGTTGTTATCTTTGCTATATTGTTTGGTGCGTATAAATTTGGAGCAAGCAAGTTTTCGAAAGAAAAGCAGGTCAATGCTATGATTGAAGCATTCCAAAAGAAAGATGCGAATGCAATTGATGAGTTTGTAAAAGTAGATGATCCGAGTTTGAAAGTGAAAGTTGACGATATTAAAGGATATATCCGTTATTTAAAAGAAAATCCTTCTTATAATAAAGAACTGCTATCTTATTTACAAAGAGAGACAGTAGATCAAAAACTAGCAAGTGATAAAGCATCATTTAAAGATGGTCAAATTATAGAAGACGGTAAAGAATGGTTCTTATATCCGAAATATAAATTTAATATGAAATCTTATTATATGAATGTAAGCACAACTGCGAAAAGCGCTGAAATATATGTGAATGATAAGAAAGAGACAGAGTTATCGAGTGATAAAACTTCAAAAGAAGTTGGTCCATATTTCCCTGGTTCTTACGTTGTAAAGGCAAAAGCGAAGACGGAACTAACTGAGTTAGAAACAGAAAAAGAAGTGGACTTGGCAGATGAAAAAGAGGCGAAAGTGGATGTGACATTATCATTAGAAGGAAATTATGTAACCATTTCTTCTGATGAAAATGATGCAACTGTATTTGTGAATGGAAAAAAACGTGGAAAATTAAGCTATGGAAGTTATAAGCTTGGTCCTGTATCCACAGATGAAACAGTAGAAGTACATTTAGAGAAAACTACTGATTTTGGTGTGATGAAATCTGAAAGTGTTAAAATCGGAGACCAGAGCACGTATTACTTAAAATTCCCGAAAGAAACATCAAGTTCGGCTGTCGGCGACTTTGTACGAAATCATCTTTATGATAATGTGCGTGCGATTTCATTAAATGATTTTAGCCTAATTGAAAATAATTATGATAAGAGCGGGAAATCGTACAAGGAAGACCGTGATTATATACAGTATTTACACAAAAAAGGAATTACAGAAGATTTATTAACAATGGAAATTCGTAATGTAGAGCGTCAAAGTGCTACGAAATATAAAGTAACGACATATGAAGAGTATCATATTCGTTACGGTGATGGCTCTGTGAAGTTCAAAAGCTTTAATAATGATCATATCGTTACTGTGAATGGAAATGGAAAGATATTGTACCATTCTCTTGGAGCGAATACTACGTTGAAATCAGAGGAAGTATCTGGTCCAACTCATTAATGCAAAAGACTATCTCATGATTGAGATAGTCTTTTTTCGATTAGAAGCGGGTTTCTTTTAATATCGCTTGTACATACGGATCATGTAATATTTGCTCTATGATTGGTAACATGTTTTGTTCGAATGGAATGTCGATAGGGAATGGCTTTTGTGAGCCGGGTTTGATTCCATATTGGACAAATTTGTAATGTGTATTTTCTTCAGACTTGAGCACAATTAATTTATAGCGATTGTCGTCGCCAGCGAGTGAAAAATCAATAGAAGTAGCGTCATATGTTACTTCATCTTTATATATATACGGTTTTGGTGTACCGATCCAGTCTACTTTCGCTTGTACATTCATGGGTATAACCTCCTTATATGTATTATATAAAAAATAAAAGCCAGCTCTCAACAAAGAGAACTGGCTTTAGCAGTCATTGGTTATTTTAAAATTTTCACTTTAACAGTTTTGCGGCCCCATTTTTGAGCAGCGCTATCTGATCCAAGTAGGATGTCGATACGGTTACCTTTAATTGCACCGCCAGTATCTCCAGCGATAGCTTCTCCGTAACCTTCTACCCATACTTTAGATCCTAATGGGATTACTTTCGGATCAACAGCGATCATTTTCATGTTTGGGTTCGCTGTTAAGTCATGACCCATTGCAGTTAATACACGGCCGCCATATGTGCCACCGTTTTCGCTCGGATGAGCTGTATATGCTGTAGCTACAACTGTTAACTCACGACCACCAGAAGGTGTGCTAGTTTCAGCAGCTTTTACAGCAGGCTTAGCAGCTTGTTTTGCTTGTGCTGCAGGTGCTTTAGCTGGTGCTACAGCTTTAGCAGGAGCAGGTTGTTCTTGTTTCTCAATAACAGGTGCTGTACCTGTTAAGAAAGGAACGTGAACATAAGCTGTTTTTCCGTTATATTCGAATTGTAACCACTCATTTTGTACTTGGTTCGTTGTTTCAATCATATCATCTTTCTTAAGCGTCCCAAGAATTTCTGAGTTTGTGTTCGCTTCAGCACGTACGTTTAATACGTTAGCTGTTACGTAGTAGATGCTTTTAGTGAACTCTGCACTTACGAATGCGTCTTTACCATCTAAAGTGATTTTTGACCATCCGTTCTCTGTATTTTGAACATCTATTTTATTACCGTTTAGTAATTTACCGACAACTTTTGATTCAGTAGTAGGGTTTTCGCGTACATTTAGTACGTCTGTTGTTACAACAGTTTCTGCATTAGCAGATGATGTGAAAATCCCAAGACCAAAAACTGCTGCTGTTGCTATACCAATTAATTTTTTCATGATAGCCTCCATTGCGTTTGTTTTCGTGTCCTCATTATAGCAACAGATTTTTTCGGATTTGGGGAAAACACACAATTACAAACCATTCGTAATAAGTCGTTAACATGCTGTAATATAACAAAAAATATAGGAAAGCGTTTTTCATTCTATATGATTAGTAGGTTTCTACTTATATTCAAAATATTTAATACAACATATTGTTTTCGACGTAAATAAAAATATTACAGGAGTGTTACATGATGTTTACTAAACGATTACATTCCTTGAGTATTTTACCGTTTTATGGGTAATATAGTTATATAAACATAAACATTTCATTTGTGAAATTATAAACACGTGCTATATACTAGCAAAAAAACCGCATAATTGTTACAAAAAGAAAGGGTTGCAAGGAAGAAAAATGCCCTTTTTTACATCTGTAACACACCTTTTTTTGGGGAAATATATTCCCATCCGCATTTTTCTCGCACAATTTGACAGCAGTATTTCGATCTTATAGCTCTTGCAGAGTGAAAAAGGTTATACGGAAGGTAAGGCTGTCCATAAGAATTCGAATTGGTGAAGGTGAAAGTAAGAAAAACACCACAAAAATCATAGTTTTCTATCCGATTTTACATATCGGAATTTATGTTATTTACAAAAGTGAAACCTACGAAGGGGGATTTGATGAGGAAACTGACAAAAACATTCATCGTTTCATTAACATTATGTATTGCATTTACACTTTGGGGGATTATTCCCGAATCTATTATGGGAAAAGGTAGCCTAGGAAATGTAACAACCGCAATTCAAACTGCATTAGTTAGTAAGTTTGGATGGTTCTATATTATTTCTGTTTCTATTATTTTAGGTGTGTCTATCTTTTTAATTGTTTCGAAATACGGTTCTATTCGTTTAGGTAAAGATGATGACGAGCCTGATTATAGTTATATGACATGGTTTGCTATGTTATTTAGTGCTGGTATGGGTATCGGCTTAGTCTTCTGGGGCGTTGCGGAACCATTAAACCATTTGTATGCACCTCCGTTTGGAGAGAGTGCAACTGAGGAAAGTGCACGTCTTGCACTGCGTTTTTCATTTTTCCATTGGGGATTACATCCTTGGGGACTATATGCATTTGTAGCGCTTTGTATTGCTTACTTTACTTTTAGAAAAGGAAAAGCAAGTACAATTAGTGCGACAGTAGGACCGTTATTTAAAGGCGGGGACCATGGACGTATTGCTCATTTATTTGATGTGTTAGCTGTTTTCGCGACTGTGTTTGGTGTGGCAACATCATTAGGTCTTGGTGCAAAACAAATTGCCGGTGGTGTTAGTTATTTAACATCCATCCCGAATTCATTAACGACTCAGTTAGTTATTATCGCAATCGTAACAGTGTTATTTATGTTATCTGCGCAAACAGGTCTTGATAAAGGAATTAAATATTTAAGTAATACGAATATTATTTTGGCATTTGCACTTATGATTATTGTATTATTTGTGGGTCCAACAAACTTTATTATGAATTACTTCACCTCAACAATTGGTGCTTACATTCAGGAATTACCAAGCATGAGTTTCCGATTAAGTCCATTAGATGAAGGTGGAAACCAATGGATTCAATCGTGGACAATTTTCTATTGGGCATGGTGGATTGCATGGTCACCATTCGTAGGTACATTTATTGCTCGTGTTTCACGAGGACGTACCATTCGTGAGTTTGTTATCGGTGTGTTACTCGTACCGACCGTAATTGGTGCCCTTTGGTTCTCTGTTTTCGGCGGAACTGGTATTCATATGGAGCTGTTCGGTGATGCACATATTTTTGAAAAAGTGAAAGAGATGGGAACAGAAGTAGGGTTATTCGCTATGTTTGACCAGATGGGAAGCTTTGGATCGGCTTTATCTGTTCTAGCTATTCTTCTTATTTCTACATTCTTTATTACATCTGCAGATTCAGCGACATTCGTTTTAGGAATGTTAACAACACATGGTAGTTTAAATCCGCCAAACCGCATTAAAATGATCTGGGGTATCGTTTTAGCAGCCTTAGCTTCTATTTTATTATATGTAGGTGGCTTAGAGGCCTTACAAACGGCAGCTATCATTGCAGCATTCCCATTCGTCTTCGTTATTTTCTTTATGATGGCAGCATTATTTAAAGAGTTACAAAAAGAAGGGCGTATGAAGCGTCATAAATAATAGAAGGAAAAAGAGCTGATTATGTATCAGCTCTTTTTTATATAGAAGGAACTTGAACTGCAAGTAAGGGAAATAAAATACTTTACTATATTAGTAGTATGCCTTTTATACGAATGAAAATCGATATATTTCGACAATGTTCGATGTTTTGCAAATTCTATTCGTATTTTTGACAAAAAATTGTCGGAAATGTGTTGTCACGTTTATATATATGTGCTATATTATTTCCTGTAAGCGATTTCAAATAGTTTTAAAGCGTATTCAAGGGGGACATCTAGAATAATGAAACGTTACGAAAGAAAGTGGAAGCATATTTGTTTGAAACGTGTGGCACATCGTAGTGTCCAAGAAAGCACGGAACCTAAGACTGAAACGCGTAAAGAGCAACAAGAGAAGCAATTGGTTCTACAAAAATAGCAATCACTTTTTCGTATATAAATGAAGGTCGATCGTTCGTTGGGGGATGGACGTGAAATTACTTTCAGCTAAGGGGTATTGTCTGATATATATTTTATACGGCAATAAATAAGCACAGAGCATACGGCGCTCTGTGCTTATTTTTATTATTTATCCTTTTTGAATCGAACAGTTTTATCCCAGCCAATGACTTGTTTCTTGCTCTTTGCACGTAAGTATAAAATTAAGCTACGAATGAATAAGTACGTAAAGAGCTGTGCGTACGTAAAGTACATAATCACACTAATAAAAATATTAGTTGGTGTAAAGGTTCGTTCCACACTCTGGGCACTAAATAATTGAGAAACATATGTAATGTATGCGACATACCACATGAATAGTAGCGGAATGCTATATTGAATTTGGAATATCCCGAGTAACCCAATTACAAACCAAACGTTCGAAATGATTAAGAATAACCAAAATACAACATACACTAAAACTTGTTGTAAAGAATGGACGAGCAGTTTTCCTTTAAAGAAACTGAATGAAGAAAACATTTTTTCTAAAATGTACAAGTTCCCTTGAAGCCAACGTGTACGCTGCTTAATAAGGATTTTTAAATGCTCAGGTTCTTGTTCCCATGTAATTGACTCTGGAACGATTGGCAGGAGATAACCTTTTTGTGTAATTCGTAATGTTAATTCAGCATCTTCAGCAATTGCATAAGGGTCATAGCCGCCAAGCTCTTCTAATGCAGCGCGACGAAGAAGCATGTTTGTTCCTGTTAGTGAACCTGTTTGGAATAGTAACCAGCGTCCGGATTGCATAAGGAGCTGGAAGATTTGAAATTCTAACGAAATCATTCGTGTTAGCCAGTTTCTTTTTTCATTTACAGTACGAACATGCCCAACAGCTCCAACAGCATCCTCGGTTGTTTCAGCGTGTTCTACAAGCATTCGCAATGCATGTGGTTCAGGCTGGTTATCTGCATCATAAACACAGAAGTATTCACCATCTGAAATACTAAGGCCATAGTTTAATACACGTGATTTTCCTTTTGGTTCACCAGGGGGAACGCGAATGTGACGAATATGAGCATAAGCTTTGTCAAAATCGTCACCAATTTCAGGTGTCTCATCTTGCGAGTTATCGTTTAATAAATAAACAGTTAGTTTGCCTGGATATTCAATCTTTGCCATCGCCTCTAAAGTATCTTTAATAACGACGCCTTCATTGTGAGCTGGTATTAAAATATCGACGCTTGGGTAATGTTCTAGCGTACGATCTTTTCGTTTCCTACTTCGGTGAACTAAACCTGCGAGTGTTAAGAAAGAATAGTAAACGAGTAAGCCAGAGAATAGAAAGGCTGTAAAAATAAGTACATACTTAATTGAAAATGTGATGCTGATCCAAAAAACGAGTACGCAAAATAGAAGGAATAAAAGAAGTATAACGAGTGTCATCATAATAACTTCGGTCCTTTTGTAGCGATTTGTTTTCGTTTAATCTTGATGTCTTGAATAGCCTCATCTGCAAGCCATTTTTCCATTTTAGGCTGTAGACGGTTCATTACAATATCGGCACCCGCTTCATTTGTATTTTGTAATAAAGTGACTAATGTGTTGTTATCATACTCAGCAACAAGGTCGAAGTCAGCTCTTACCGTTTCAACTAATAAGGAAGCTACACGGTCCATAACACTTTCCTTCGTATATTTACTAAAGGAAGTGAAATCAAAATAAATCATAACGCCTGTTTCATTACGACGATTCATTGCATTGATTAATAATGCTTGTCGTCTCTCAAATTCTTGTCTTGTTAATAATTTCGATTCTCCGATGTATTGTTCTAACGTTCTCACACGTTCGGTTAATTCTTTATTTTCATGAATAACCTTCTTTAATAGATGAGTGGAGATATATACAATGAAGAAATTTGCTGCCATTAGGAAGTGAGTAATAATGTATTCCCATTGTTCTGATGTACTCCATAAGTAAAGCCATGCTTGGTAGAACAGGTAGAATACCGAAATAATGGTTCCTAATATGAAGAAAACAAATGCAGTTTTATCAGGCAAAAATAGAAATAGTACATTAACAATTACATATATAATTGTAAAAATGAGAGCATGCTCATATTGCGTTACATGTACAGTTGTAAAATAAAATAAAATTTGTAAAATCCACATAGAGAGGACTTTATAGAAGTTATCTTTCACAAAACTTTCCTCCTTAAAGATAATTCATACAAGGATACTTGTAGTATGCGCAATTATTAAGAAATAGACCGGATGACTATATTCTTTTTGAGAGGCAACAATAAGTAGTATCCCTCTTTTGTAAGAAAAAATAAACAGACTTGATAATTATTGTATCATAATGTTTTTATATTTCAGCATAAAGTATTTAATATATACTGAGAAAATAAAGCAAGTCCCCTCTTTAGAAAGAGGGGACTTGTTTTATTTTATAGGAACATCATACCTGCAACTGCTGCGTTTAAGAAGTTAGCTAGTGTACCAGCGATAACTGCTTTAATCCCTAATTGTGCAATTTGTTTACGGCGAGTAGGAGCTAATGTTCCTGTTACACCTAATTGAATTGCGATAGAAGAGAAGTTTGCGAATCCACAGATTGCGAATGTTAAAATTAGATTTGTTTTTGCAGAGAACTCTGCCATATGTGGTCCTAAGTTTGCGTATGCAACGAATTCGTTGATTGCAAGTTTTTGACCGATAAAGCTTGCTGCTTGTACGGCTTCACCAGGAGAAACCCCGATTAAAATTGCAAATGGTGATAGTAAGTAACCGAAGATTAAATCAAGGCTAAGTTTAATATCGAACCAAGAGCCAATCCATCCTAATAGGCCATTTAATAAAGCGATTAATGCGATGAAAGCCATTAACATTGCTGCTACGTTAATAACAAGTTGCATACCTTCTGATGCACCACGTGCTGCTGCATCAATAACGTTTGCATCTTCACGCTCTGTAGAAAGTTCAACGTTATTATCTACTTTTTCTGTTTCTGGCATAATTAGTTTTGCAATTAATAGACTTGATGGAGCTGCCATAATTGCTGCTGCTAATAAGTGTTCTAACGGAATACCCATTGCTGCATAGCCGACAAGAACTGATCCAGCAACAGCTGTCATACCGCTTACCATAATAGCGAAGAATTCACTATTTGTTAAACGTGCTAAGTAAGGTTTGATTAAGATTGGAGCTTCAGTTTGTCCTAAAAATACAGTTGTTACTGAGTTTAAACTTTCTGCTTTAGAAGTTCCAAGAAGTTTACTTAACCCGCCACCAACGATACTAACAAATTTCTGCATAATACCGAAATGATATAAGATTGCTACTAATGAACTAATAAATACGATTGGAAGTAGTGCTTGAATAACGAATACAAATCCCCAAGGTCCTTTTGCGTTGACTAAATCCCCAGCAACGAACTTAATTCCCTCGTAAGAAAAATTAATTAATCCTTGAACGCCATCTGCAGCGTGTTTTAAACCTGCTTTTCCGGCATCCCATCGTAATACGATAAATGAAAATGACATTTGTAATGCTAGCGCGATTAAAATCGTGCGCCAATTAATAGCTTTGCGGTTGGAAGATAGTAAGAAAGCGATTGCTAATACTCCAATCACGCCGCCAATTCCCCATAAAAGATTCATGCAGTGTATGCTCCTTCCTCATAGTAAAAAAATGTATAAAACAGTTGTCTATACTTCTGCAAATATAACATCTTAAGTAACTTATCATAATGGACATCAGAGGTCAAACGTCTAACGAAAAGTTTAAATAAAAAGAAAATTCTTCAAAAAAACACATATAAAATGATTAGACATGAAATAGGTTATGTTTTTTATGTGAAAATATACATTATGATAACGTTATGGATCATTATTGTAGAATATAGTGTATGAAATAGGAAAATAGATACATTATTTTTTTAGGGAAATAGGTTATACACATTAAAAAGAGCCTTCTAGTAATCTAGAAGGCTCTAAAAATATAACTTAAGGTGCTTTCGTATAACCTAAGAAGTGCTTACTCCAATAAGAATTGCTTAATGAAGCGATTGCTACACCTTTATCTCCAGCTTGGATAAATGATCCGCCCCCAAGGTAAATACCCATGTGAGAAGGACCCGATTTATAAGTGTTTTGGAAATAAATTAAGTCGCCTGGTTGTGGATTTGAAGTTTGTGGTAGGCTACCCCAATATCCCGCAACACTTTGACGGCTAATGTTATGACCAAATTTCTTAAATACGTGGTAGATGTAGCCACTGCAGTCCACACCGTTAGCAGAAGTTCCGCCCCAAACGTATGGTACGCCTTGCATTCCTTTTGCATATGCAAGTATAGAAGAACTGTTGCCGCTATTATTACCTGTATTGTTGTTATTGTTTTGATTGTTATTTTGATTGTTGTTAGGCTTATTATCTACTGCGCCGCCAACTGGTGTTTTAGAAAGGTAACGTGTTCCGATATAACCAGTTTGACCGTTGTAGTTAATTTTGCTCCATCCAGAGTTTTCAGAGATTACTTGAACCTTCTGTCCTTGTGGAAGTGCGCCTATGATTCTATAATTTGTACCTTCACCACTACGTACATTTAAGGCAGAAGCATTAATGTAGTAGTCACCAATTGCACCTTGATTAGGTTGTTCAGGTTGTTTTGGTTGCTCAGGAGTAGTAGTGCCACCTTTAACGAATTTCATGAATTCGCTACTAACGTAGCCTGTTTTTCCTTGATAGTTAACTTTAAACCAGCTACCTTCAGAGCCAATTACGTTTAATGTCGTACCATTTAATACGCCACCAATTACGCTATGGTAAGTAGCAGGGCCTGTGCGAACGCGTAGAGATGTTGCGTTAACAACGTAAGTACCACCAGTTTGAACAGTTACATTATTGTTTTGGTTATTATTTTGGTTGTTTCCTTGTGTAGCGTTATCGCTAGAACCGCCTTTTGTTACGTAGTCTTTGCTTACGTAAGCTGTTTGGCCTGCATAATTGATTTTGAACCAATCTTGAACTTCGCCAACAACTTGTACGACTTGTCCTTTTGTAACAGAACCTACAGTTGTGTGAGAAGTGCTAGGACCTGTACGAACACGAAGGGAAGATACATTTACTGTATAGTTTCCGCTTGCTGGTTTTACAGATTCTTGGTTGTTATTATTCGTATTGTTGTTTGAAGAACCTGCATTAGAAGAAACACCAGATACGAATTCGCCACTTACATAGCCAACTTGTCCATTATGATTGATTTTTACCCAACCATTTTCTTGACCAATTACGTTTAATGTTTGTCCTTCATATACACGTCCTGAAACAGAACTAGAAGTGTTAGGAGCGGTACGTACACGTAATACATCAGCAGTAACTTTATTCTTTCCACCTGTTGTACTTACATTGGAATTGCTTGCACCATTTTTTGATACAAATTCACCACTAACAAAGCCTGTTTTTCCATTCATGTTAATTTTGTACCAACCATTTTCTTCGCCAATCACGTTTAGTGATTGACCGTTATAAACGCGCGAGATGATGTCGTGAGAAGTACTTGATCCTGCACGAACATGTAATACGTCAGCGTTAACCTTATAAGATGAGCTGTTTGATGCAGAAGCTTGGACAGTTGTAGCAGCTTTTTGTGTATTTTGTTCAGGGGCAGCTTGAACACTATCAAGTGTAGGTGCTGCTCCTCCTGCTACAGACACTGCCGCAAGACCGGCAAGGTATTTTTTCATAATTTGTCGATTCCTTTCTGTCTGTAATGTAGTGAAGAAATATTTACCAACTGTTAAAAATTCTAAAGAGCATGTCGATTACTGTCAAGACTTATGCGGGAATCTGAATATGACAAAAAGATTACAAGAAAAAATCAAGGCATAAATCTATACCTTGATTTCCATTTAAATACATATATTGAATGTAGAAAGGATAGAAATTATTCGTGTTTAAGAAGATGACATATTGGATTGTAACAAACTCTGAGAAAATGATCGTTGCAGCATTTTCGTGATAGGGCCAACTTGACCATCTCGGATTGCGGTTCCATCAAGATGAGTCATCGGCAAAATTTCAATCGTCGTTCCTGTAAAAAAGCATTCATCCGCTTGATAAACATCACGAACGCTGAAAAGCTCTTCTTGTACTGGAATACGAAGGGTTTTCGCTAAAGAAAGAACATATTGACGAATAATGCCATTTAAAATAAGGTGATTAGCTGGATGTGTGTAAAGAGTTCCGTTTTTAATGAGAAAGAAGTTAGAGTGGCTGCCCTCAGTTACAGTACCATTTCGTACGAAAAGGGCCTCTTTACAACCTTTTCGTTCCGCTTTCGTAGTAGCTAATATATTCGGTAATAAGTTTAATGATTTAATATCACAGCGTAGCCAGCGCGTATCCGGTTCTGATATGGCACGTACACCATATTCAATCCATAACGCTGGTCTTTCTTTCTTTGTAATATAGGCATAGATTGTTGGAGGGACGTCATATGAGAACGTATGGGTACGAGCTTGTACACCACGAGATACTTGCAAATAAATCGTTCCATCTTCGTGGAAATTATTATTTTCGATTAGTTTATAAAGTAGGGTAATCAGTTCCGCTTTTGAGAAAGGGAGTGTTAATTCTATTTCTTCCATGGAGCGATATAATCTTGTGATATGCGGATCTAATAAGTGAAAGTTCCCTTTATATAGACGAATAACCTCGTAGACACCATCCCCAAACTGCAAGCCTCTTTCCTCAAGGTCTATGTACGTTTTTTGTTTCGTTGTATCAATAACTGCATCATTCCAAAGTACAAATCTTTCATATGCCAATTTTCGTCCCATCCTTTCGTAAGTGCATAAGTAAAGTGAAGTTTTCATTCATTTGGAATAAAAATCACTACAGTAATTTTTATGTGAGTAATTCTTTACATATGACGTATATGTATTTGTAAATGGTAGAGAAGTGGTAGTGATTTACAGCATTTCGTATATACAAATTCGAAAATAAGAAATAAGAATCCTGCTTTTAAATAAAAAAAAGCAACATTCTTATGGAATGCTGCACAAGGAGGGTAGCTATCTTTCATAGGGACATCGTCTTATTGAATGTTTTGTGTATGGAAACAAAACATATTGAAAGACAATTATAAGAAAGTAGAAATAAACGATTCACATATTTCTTTAAGGGATCTTATTACAGATGAGAGATAAGAAATATATAGAACCTCGTTTACATATTTTATTATAGAGATACTTCATTAATTTTATATGAATATTTGGTAAAGGTTATGTAATGTTAAAGTTAATGAATATAAGTAATTGTATGGAGGAATATAAAAAAAGAGGCTGAGATTACTCAGCGCTCTTCTTTTCTTCTTTAATAGCTGTCTTTACTTCACCAGTTTTGATCTTGTTGCTTTCAGAGAAGCGAAGTAAGTCACCCTCAATGATTTTGTCAGACATGCTCAATTCATTTTGGGCACGATCAATAAGTGGTTGAGATTCTTCTTTTGGTAGTTGTACAACTTCGCCAGTAGCACGGTCGTAGAATGTACTGTTCGTGTACATGTACTTATCTGTAACGAAGCTACCATCACGAAGAACAACGAATCCTTTATTGTCAGGTGAGAATACGTCATGACCGAATCGAACGTCATTCGTAGAATCTACACCAAGTAAGTTTAGAATAGTTGGTTTAATGTCAATTTCACCAGTTGGTTTTGAAATTGTTTTACCTTCTTTTTGACCTGGAACGTGAATAAACATTGGTGTTTTTTGTAAGTTCATATGGTCAAACGCAGTAATTTCTTCTTTTCCTAAGAACTGTGCCATTGCACGGTTATGGTTTTCAGAAATACCGTAGTGGTCACCGTAGAATACGATAACTGAGTTGTCGTAAATACCTTCTGCTTTTAGACGTTCAATAAAGTGTTTCATTGCTTCATCTAAGTAGCGAGCTGTTACCATGTAACGGTCAAATACGCCATCACCAGAATTGTATTCATCAATTAATTTTGTATTGTCATCATAAGTGAATGGGTAATGGTTTGTTAAAGTAAGGAAGCGAGTATAGAACGGTTGCTTCACTTGTTTTAACATATCGATAGATTGATCAAAGTACTCGATATCTTTTAATCCCCAGTTTAATTTCGTTTCTGGCGTAATCTTATAGTCAAGCTCGTTGTAGTAACGATCATAACCAAGTGCCGGATACATAATGTTACGGTTCCAGAATGTTGCGTTGTTTGCGTGGAATACTGCAGTGTAGTATCCTTGCTGACGTAAAATTTCTGGAGTTGCTGTGTATTCGTTGTTACCGTGTGTGAAGAATACAGCACCACGGTCTAGTGGATACATTGAAGTATCTACTAAGAATTCAGCATCAGATGTTTTTCCTTGCCCAGTTTGATGGAAGAAGTTATCAAAGTAATAACTTTCTTTCGTAAATTGGTTTAAGAATGGTGTAACTTCTTGTCCGTTAACTGTTGCACCGATTAAGAATGTTTGTAATGACTCAAGAGAGACAACGATTACGTTCTTCCCTTTTGCAGTACCAAACATATTTGGATCTGGTTTGCTTTGCGTTGTTTTTACGTAGTTCTCTGTTTCCTGTAACTTACTACCGTCAGCAAATGCTTTTTGTGAACTTGATTTTGCTTGTAAGCCAAGATCATATACTTGGTGTACATATAAACCTAAGTTTTTAACAAGCATAACGCGGTCGAATGAACGTGTTAATAGTTCTGGACGCTCAGCTTCTGCCAATCCTAAGTTTGCGAAGAAAATAGCAATTGTTGACACGAAGTATAGGGAACGCATTGGGCGTGCTACACGTTCTGTCGGTGCAAAATTCTTCATCTTCTTCAATAAAATGAAGAATACGATAATATCAGCAAATGCGAGGATAATTTTGTAGTTAAACAATTCTTTTACACTAGAACCTAAACTTCCGAAGTTAGATGTTTGTCCTAGTACTGGTAAAGTAACGAAGTCATTGTAGAATCCGTAGAACATTACGTTACCAACAAGAACGATTGTTAAGACAAAATTAATTCCAAGTGCTATATAGTTACGTTTTTTCCCTTTTGCAAATAATGCAAGACCAACAAGCAGTAATGATGCTGCTAATGGGCTAAGGAATAAAATGAATTCTTGCATGAAAGATTCAAGTTTTAAATCAAAGCTTGTGCGTGTAATAAGATATGTCTTCAACCATAAGGCTAAAGCTACGAATGCAGTGAAACGCACATTTTGAAATTGTGATTTCAAGGTTTCTTTCATTCATTTCCACCCTTTCTCTATCAGGCTTGGTCGATTTTGGAGCGAAAAATGCTAAAATAAAAAATACATAGTTTTCTTGGCCATAATTAGAGGTTCTATATTCACCCATATACGACTATAACTATGCATACCCTTTTAGTTTCTTGTGTTACTCATAAGCATAACGTCATTTCTGTATTATACAACAAAATTCATTTCTGAGAAACACTATAACATTTTACATTTTTTGTATGAGATTTGTCACTACCAGAGAAAACTTTAACATTCGTTTATATGTCCGTCAACTAGAAAATATAACAAAGGTAGAGCAGAATGTTAAGTGAAAGTGAAAATTTTCTTTGTTGAGAAATAAGAAATGACAATGGGTAAGTGGTTATCTAGAAACCTATTATATGAAGGGAAGTATGTAAAAATTAACGAACACTTGTTCTTTTTCGGTTTGTTTGTTACAATGAAAGTTCATTGATAGATTATGTGTAATTTTGATGAACTTTTACTGAAAACATATTGTAGCTTATTTCTTTTAAAAAAATAGGGAGGCTTTTACATGAAACAAAAATTTTCAGTTGAAGCATTTTGGAAGAAAGTAAAACATGTCGCAAAGCAAGCAGGGCAGTCGGTCATTTATGCAAGTTTATTATTGTTTTACGTTTTGCAGAAACCAGATGTTCCAAAGCGAGTGAAAATTATTGTAATTGGAGCACTTGCTTATTTTATTGCACCGATTGATGCGATTCCAGATTTCGTTGCTGGAATTGGTTATACGGATGATTTAGGGGCGTTAATGGCTGCGCTATTACAAGCGTCGTTATACGTTAATGATGATGTGAAAGATAAGGCACGAGTGAAGTTGACAGAATGGTTTGGTTCGGATATAGACACATCCTTTATCGATCAAAAATTAGATCAATAGGTGAGAACTGTCACATGGTGACAGGGCGAACGTAAGCGAGGAAGTGCATTATGCCGTCAGGAAGAACGCATACGAAAATAAACTTAATATCCCTTCCGGTTGTTTTGTTTATGCTCTTTTCGTATGGACTAACAAATTTTGATTTTTTATTAACTTTTGCAATTGGCTTTTTAGTAGGTACTACATTTTTAACACCGGATTTAGATACGTATAGTAATGCGTATAATAAATGGGGATTCCTGCGTATATTTTGGTATCCGTATAAGAAGGTGATGCCGCATCGCTCCTTCTTTACACACACAATTATACTTGGTGATGTGATTCGTATTGCATACATGTTAATTGTGTTTTCTCCGTTTTTATTCCTATTAAATGTAATCGCGCTTGACGGGAATTTAATAGAAATGGCGAAGGAACATGAGGTTGAAATTGTAACGTTCGTAATGGGAATTGTTGTGGCAAGCACGCTTCACATTATAGCGGATAAAGTGAATACGCGCCGTAAGAAAATGATGAGAAAAAAGAAGAAACGCAGAAGATAAAAAAACCGTCCCAAAAAGTATTTTGGGACGGTTTTTTCTTATTAATCAAACGTTTGTTTAAAATTAAGCTTTCAGTACTTTAATACCTTTCACGATGTTCCAAATGAAGTAGTATAAGCTAATGATTCCGCAAATACATAAGACAATCATTGTACCGATGCCCAGTGTTACATCCGGTTGATCAGATCCAAGACCCATAACTCCTAAAACAATCATGCCAATGAATGTAGCAATACTTGGGATAATGTGTGTCCATAGAGCACGTTTTGCATGTGGTTTCGTTTCCGCGTCTCCCACAATCCACACAATAATCGGGAATAAGATAGGGGCAAATAATACACTAAAGTATGATAAAGCTGCTAATATTTTGTTTCCGTTCATATATATCACCTCATAAATAATATCCGTTGTTATACCTTTATTATGCAGGAAAGGTAGCGAGCTTTCTATCGATGAACATGACAAGAACGTGACGATTTTGTAAGATTTTTTCGTTAAATAATAAAATTTTCAAAAAAATCTTTTTAAATGGAAATTGTTATGGTACAGTATAAATGAAAGTTATTGAAAACGTTTTCTTAAACGTTTTTTTATTTTTAGACTTAAAGGTATGATGACCTGATAGTCTATTGATGAGGTTATTCTACTTAAAAGGGGATTCTTTAGGGGGAGAGAACAATGAACACATGGACACAAGTTTATGATCCGTTCGGAAACATTTGGATTTCGGCGGCGGTCGCACTTATTCCGATTATCTTTTTTTTCTTAGCTTTAGCAGTTTTCCGCATGAAGGGGTATGTGGCAGGATTTATTACAGTTGTACTTACAATTTTAGTGGCATTATTCGCTTATAAGATGCCGTTCACGATGGCAATGGCAGCGACTGGATATGGTTTTTTATACGGACTATGGCCAATTGCTTGGATTATCATTATGTCGGTATTTTTATATAAAATATCTGTGAAAACAGGTCAATTCGATGTGATTCGTGCATCTGTATTATCCATTACGAATGACCATCGTTTACTCGTTATTTTAATCGGTTTTTCATTCGGAGCATTTTTAGAAGGGGCAGCGGGATTCGGTGCACCAGTAGCGATTACGGCAGCGCTTCTTGCAGGCCTTGGGCTAAATCCTTTATATGCGGCAGGTCTTTGTTTAATTGCAAACACAGCACCAGTAGCGTTCGGAGCGATGGGTATTCCGATTACAGTTGCTGGACAAGTAACAGGTATTGATCCACATAAAATTGGACAAATGGCTGGACATCAATTACCGTTCTTATCATTATTTGTTCCATTCTTTATCGTATTTTTAATGGACGGGTTGAAAGGAGTAAGACAAACGTGGCCTGCTTTACTTGTAGCAGGTAGCTCATTTGCAATTACGCAGTTCATAACAGCGACATTCTTAGGACCAGAACTTCCGGATATTACGTCGGCACTTGTAAGTTTAGTTAGTTTAGCGCTGTTCTTAAAAGTATGGCAACCAAAAGAAATTTATCAATCAGGGCAAGCAAATAGAGAAGTAGCTGCAACAACAGCGGCATCGATGCCGAAATTAACGTTAGGAAAAGTAGTAAAGGCATGGTCTCCATTTATCGTATTAACGGTTATGGTAGTCATTTGGAGTCAAAGTTTCTTTAAAGCATTATTTGCTCCAGGAGGCGCGTTAGAAAGCCTTGTATTTAAGTTTGAAATTCCAGGCTTGCACAATTTAGTAATGAAAGCAGAGCCTATTGTAAATAAAGCGACGCCTTACGAGGCAATTTTGAAGTTTGATGTATTATCAGCAACGGGAACAGCAATTTTAATTGCTTGTCTCATTTCCATGTTTATTTTGAAAATGAGTGTAAAAGATGCAGTGGTAACATTTAAAGAAACTTTAAGTGAACTTAAAATGCCAATTCTATCTATTGGATTCGTATTAGGATTTGCATTTATCGCAAACTATTCTGGGCTATCTTCTACACTAGCGTTAGCACTAGCAGGAACTGGCGGACTATTCCCGTTCTTCTCACCATTCTTAGGATGGATTGGTGTATTCTTAACAGGGTCTGATACTTCAGCGAATGCATTATTTTCAAATTTACAAGCAATTACAGCGCAGCAAGTCGGTGTATCTGAAGTACTTCTCGTTGCAGCGAATACAACGGGCGGTGTAACCGGAAAAATGATTTCTCCGCAATCGATTGCCATTGCTTGTGCAGCAGTTGGACTTGCTGGAAAAGAATCAGATTTATTCCGGTTTACAGTGAAGCATAGTTTATTCTTCGTAATTATTGTTGGTATTATGACGTATGTACAGGCATATTATTTAACGTGGATGATTCCATAAACAACAAAAGAAATAAACTTTGCATTTTTCAGATTATCGTGTATGATGAGAAAGTATTGAAAATTAAATCAGTGATAAACTAGGGGTGCCTAACGTATGCGTAGGCTGAGAGAGAAGCGCGTGAACTTCTTAACCCTTTGGACCTGATCTGGCTCGTACCAGCGTAGGGAAGTTAACGGCTTTACATAATGATGTCTTTATGAGCCAGGTCCTTATTTTTTTATGGACCTGGCTCTTTTTATTTTGGCATACGCTGGCCATATCTCGTCCTTGTCACGTACAGGGGGGCAACAAAGGTTATGAAACAGTCTGTTTCAGCTGAGCAAATTGAATTGAAATCGAGTTTACCAGGAAGTAAGAAAGTGTATGTGGATGGACCACGAGAAGGTATGAAGGTGCCGATGCGTGAGATTGAACAAAGTGATACAAACGGCGTTCCGAATCCGCCAATTCGCGTATATGATACGAGCGGTCCTTATACGGATCCCGCGTATAAAGTGGAGCTGGAAAAGGGGATTCCAACGCCACGCCACTCTTGGATACTGGAGCGTAATGATGTAGAAGCATACGAAGGGCGCGAAGTGAAACCAGAGGATGACGGTGTGAAGGTGGCTTCGAAACATACACCTGTTTTCCCGCAAATGGATCGTAAACCACTTAGAGCGAAGCAAGGTGCAAATGTTACGCAAATGCATTATGCACGTAATGGCATCATTACGTCTGAGATGGAATATGTTGCGATTCGTGAAGGGGTAGAACCTGAGTTTGTTCGTAAGGAAATTGCGGAAGGTCGCGCTATTTTACCAGCGAATATTAACCATCCCGAAGCAGAGCCGATGATTATTGGACGTAATTTCCACGTGAAGGTGAATGCAAATATCGGAAACTCTGCTGTATCTTCTTCTATTGCAGAAGAAGTAGAGAAGATGACGTGGGCTACTCGCTGGGGTGCAGATACGATTATGGATTTATCTACAGGTAAAAACATTCATACGACGCGTGAGTGGATTATTCGTAATGCGCCTGTACCAGTTGGAACTGTACCGATCTATCAAGCGCTTGAAAAAGTAAACGGAATTGCAGAAGATTTAACGTGGGAAGTGTATCGTGATACGTTAATTGAGCAAGCGGAGCAAGGCGTAGATTACTTTACGATTCACGCTGGCGTATTACTTCGTTACATTCCGATTACTGCAAAGCGTACGACAGGTATCGTTTCGCGCGGTGGTTCAATTATGGCGCAGTGGTGTTTATACCATCATAAAGAAAACTTCCTATACACTCATTTTGAAGAGATTTGTGAAATTATGAAGCAGTATGATGTTTCGTTCTCTCTTGGAGATGGATTACGTCCAGGTTCGATTGCAGATGCAAATGACGAAGCGCAGTTCTCTGAGCTTGAAACACTTGGTGAATTAACGAAGATTGCTTGGAAACATGATGTGCAAGTTATGATTGAAGGGCCTGGGCATGTACCGATGCATTTAATTAAAGAAAATATGGAGAAAGAGCTTGATATTTGCCAGGGCGCACCATTCTATACACTTGGACCGTTAACGACAGATATTGCACCAGGTTATGACCATATTACATCCGCAATTGGAGCTGCGATGATTGGCTGGTTTGGAACAGCGATGCTTTGTTATGTAACGCCGAAAGAACATTTAGGTTTACCGAATAAAGATGATGTACGCGAAGGTGTTATTACGTACAAAATCGCTGCGCATGCAGCTGATCTGGCGAAAGGGCACAAAACGGCTCATCAGCGTGATGATGCACTTTCAAAAGCTCGTTTTGAATTCCGTTGGCGCGATCAATTTAATTTATCTTTAGATCCTGAACGCGCGATGGAGTATCACGATGAAACGTTGCCAGCAGAAGGTGCGAAAACGGCTCATTTCTGTTCCATGTGTGGACCGAAGTTTTGTAGTATGAGAATTTCACATGATATTCGGGAATATGCAAAAGAAAATGATTTAGAAACGACAGAAGCAATTGAAAAAGGAATGAAAGAGAAAGCGAAAGAATTTAAAGAAACAGGTAGTCATTTATACCAATAACACGTTACACCTCTTTACTTGATTGATCACACTGTAGTACCTAACTTAAATATAGAAGAAGCCCGCTTTGCTAAGACGGTAGCAAAGCGGGCTTCTGTTGTTTATTCCGCTATTTGTGGGCAGTAAGACCCCCGCCTCAAAATTCAGCGGAAGCAAAGAAGTTAGGTGGGGGGCAACTGCCCGTAAAAGCCCGATTAGTTAGGGCTGATTAAAGTTTCACTTTATAAGGCGAAGAAGAGATGTACCCAGTAGAATAAGAGGAATAATGTAACGACTGTTGTGAGTGGAATAACGATAAGGGATACACTTAAATAGTCTTTCCATTTTACTTTAATTTTGTTTTGTTTCAGGATATACATCCAAATGAGAGAAGCTAGCGTACCGATTGGTAATAATAGTGAACCGATGTCACTACCAATGATATTTGCGAGATAGATAGTTTTTAATGTGACTGGATCTAATCCCATTTCTGTTAACGTAATGGTCCCAATCATAAGTGCAGGGTGATTATTGAAGACATTGGAGAGGAGAGAAACGAGTCCACCCATTGCAAAGCTAGCATAAAGCAGATGTTGACTTACAACTGGTTCAAGCCATTGGACAAGCGCTGCTGTTAATCCTGCGTTGTGGAGCCCGTAAATAATGACATACATAGAGAAAGCAAAAATCAAAATGTGCCAAGGTGTCTTTTTCAAAATGTCGACAGGGTTCGTTCGTAAGTAGTACCATCTCCAAATGAGAAGAATGAGTGAACCGAGTACGGCAACAATCTCGATTGGGATGGATAAGAAGGATGCAACGAATAGAAGACAGCGCATAAGGAAGACGAAGCCTAATACTTTTAGCATGAACCTTGTCCGTTTTTGTTTCGTATCAACCGAATTTTTTCCTTTTAACGGATGAAAGTTTTTCGTGAAGAATATTTCTTCAATATCATATGAAGAAACAGGCAATTTTTTCGGAAGTTTTTTCTTCAAAACCGTATACATAAGCCATGACATAAACAATAGTCCTAATGTTGCAGGTACAAACATCATAGCAGTATGCATATAAAGAGTCATATTCACGATATTTAATGCGATTAAGTTTACGATATTACTTACACCAATTGGTGCACTAGATGCAGTAGCGATTAAAGCACCGCTTAATAAATAAGGGATTTGTTGATGCGGTTTTAATTGAAGATTTTTTAGGAGAAGAATTAAAATTGGCGTTGTAATTAAAATACTACCGTCGTTATTAAATAAAAGAGTCATAAGAAAACATAATAATTGAATATACCAGTATAATCGGCGCCCGGAGCCTTTTGCTAGGTTTGCAAGTTTTGCTGCGGACCAGTGGAAGAATCCGAAGCTTTCTAATATAACCGCCATAACGATGGTCGCTAATATTGTTATGGAGGCACCGCCAATTTTACTAATAATGTCCATGACGTCTGGTTTTGATACAAGTCCAGTAATCAGGATAATGCCAGCGCCAATTGCTGCCGGCCACGCCTCATTTAAACCACGAGGTCGCCAAAAGATAACAATCATTGTTAAGAAGAATACAATAATAGTAATCCATATTTCAATGCTCATATTTTACCTACCTTTCTACTTTTCCTTAAAGTAATGTAGCTTGTCTTAAGGTTTGTATTGGTAGTATATTCAGCAAAAAATAAGAAGAACTAGACGTATAACGGAGTGCAATAAATATGTGTTTTTCAAGTTATGGGACAAGTATCTCTCTTAGTGAAATAACTATTGTGAGAGGAGTCTAGAAATTAATGGGGCAGTAAGATAGTAAATGAAATTTATATGGGCGATTATGGAGATATATCAGCGCAACTCAAAATATATCAGCGATTATTGAAATATATCGGCGCAACTCAAAATATATCAGCGATTTTTAAATTATATCGACTTATCGACAAAACATGACAAAAGGAGCCCACCCCAAAATACCTTTTGGAACAGGCCCTACAATATTATTTTTCCTTCAAAAAAGTTCGATCCTTCAAGAATAAATTCCAGAAGAAAATAAATCCTGGTAATAAAATTGCAATCCCAATTGCATATAGAATAAGCAATGCATAGAATGTTTCGACCGTTGTAAAGCTTGTAAATACAGTTACATCAGGATAAATAATATACGGTAAATGCGCAACGCCGTAAGCATAACTTGCAAATGCATATTGAGCGACGACTGCTAAAACGGCAATGCGAGGGTATCCTAGTGTGTCATACTTCTTGTTTGTCCACCAAAGAGAAGAGTATCCGATAATGAATAAAACGATAGAAACTGTAAACCATGTGAATTGCTTTATTAGCCCTTGCATAAGCCAGTGTGTTCCCGGATCCATTACAACGAGGGCAATAATCGCCGTAACGAGCGTTGCAGGACCAAGGATAATCGCGTTTCTTCTATAAATTCTATATGCATCTTCTGAACCTTGTTCTCTCGCAAAATCAGCAAGAAAGAGAGAGGAAAGAAATAGTTCCGAAGTTAGTCCGAAGAGCATATAACAATAAATAACAGGACTAGAAAGAAGTTTTCCATATAGGAGTACTTCTTTTCCTTCAGACATTGTAATATAGGCACCTTCTGTAACAGGTAAAACGGTAATTAATAGGGCTGGAATTAAGAGTCCTGTAATACCTGAAATAATACGAAGAAGGTGTTGGTACTTCGGCAGGGAATAAGCAAATACCATAAATGTACTGCGAATTGCCACGAGTACTAGAATTAACATAACGGGTACGAACATTACCGTTGCTAGGGTAAAAGCGGCTTTCGGAAAGAAGCCAAGAAAAGCGACAACGACAAAGACGAGAAATGTATTTGTTACTTCCCAAGTCGGTGATAAGTATCGGTTGGCAAGCTTGGCAGCTAGCGTTGGATGTTTTGCGTATACCATCCCCCAAAAACCTGCTCCAAAATCGATGGACCCTAATATACTGTATACGAAAATAAGAGCCCATAAGATGATGATTGCAATACTTTCCTCATGCACGAGAATCGCCTCCTTCGTGATGTAAATCATTTGTAAGCGGATGTTTCTTAAAGAATGTCCGTAGTACAAAAACTGTTAAAATACCGAGTCCAATATATAAAATGATGAATAGAATAAATAAAGGACCGACAAAATCGGCGCGTGTAGAAGCATCGACTGTACGTTGCATACCGTAAATGGTCCATGGCTGACGACCGCTACAGCTGAAAATCCACCCAAATTCAATGCCGAGCATCATAACTGGTCCACATGCGGCAGCTCCCCAAAGAAGCCACTTCGGTAGCTCTGTTTCTTTTTTTCGGTAAACAAAGTACCAATATAAGAGGGCAATTGCTGCAACTGCAAAGGTAAAGGCAGCAGTGCCAACCATTAAATTGAACAGTGTATGCGTGTAAAATGGTGGCCATGTTTCTTGTGGAAATTCCTTTAGTCCTTTTACGACAGTGTTAGGGTCTAGTCCTACTAGTAGGCTAAGCATGTTCGGAATTTCTAGTGCATAGTTTAGTTCAAGTGTGTTAGGATCTACAACGCCGCCAATTGATAACGGTGCATGTGATGTCGTTTCAAATAAAGCTTCAGCAGATGCCAGTTTTTCAGGGGAATGCTTATGTAAAGCAATTGCCGATTCGTGTCCCGAAAGCCACATCGTAGCGCCTGTAATAAATGTCACGACGAGTCCTAACAGTAGTCCTTTTTTATGATATGCCACTTCACGTTCACTTACATTCTTCTTTAATAATTTAAATCCGGCGATAGAGGCAATGACGGCAGCTCCAGTTGCGTAGGCTGTAATCACAACGTGGAATGCGCTCGTACCAAAACTCGGATTAAAGAAAGCTTTCCACGGATCAACGTTAAAAACTGATCCATCTGGTCCCATTGAAAAGCCCGCGGGTGTATTCATCCATGTATTTGCCGATGTAATAAGCACGGCGGATGCCGTGGCACCAATCATGACGAAGAATAGCGAGATTAATCTCATGAATGGAGGTAGTTTGTCAGCTGCATATACATAAATGGACATGAACAAAGCCTCTAAAAAGAAGGCGAAAATCTCAATTTGAAAGGGAACAGAAATAACCTGCCCAACAATTTTGGCAAAACCCGGCCAAAGCAGTGAGATTTGCACACCAACGATTGTTCCAGTTGGAATTGCTACACCGAGAAGGATGGCAAAAGCCTTTGTCCATCTTTTCGCCATAATGGCGTAGTCGGAATCTTTCTTCCAGTGATAGAGTATTTCACTTATAAAAATCATTAATGAAAGTCCGACACCAAGTGTTGCGAAGATAATGTGGAATGCTAGTGAAGAACCGAAAAATGCTCTTGCTAATGTTACCGTATCCATATGTAAACTCCTCTTCTTTTTTGCCATTATTTTCTGATTGAATTGGAAGATTTATTCAAAAAAACTACCAAAAATATATATGTATTTAAAAAGTGGATATGGTAATATAATATTTGAATATTCTAAATAGAAAGAAGTTAATATTTTGTTTGTTTTTTAGTGAGGAATATTTTATAATCTTTTATGCGAACATAAGTTCTGTTTTTGGAGTGAAGAAGTTTATGTGAAATGGAGAGGATGTTTTATGTATCCTGAAGTCATTAAAAAGATGGCATTTTCAAAAGAGCATAGAGATTTATTATTGAAGCTGTATAATAAAGAGATTACGCGTAGTGAGTATGATCGACTCGTAGAATCGCTATATAGACCTTCTAAAGAGGCTTGTGAGGGATGATAAAGGAACGGGAGACAATCTAATAGATTGTCTTTTTTAAATTTGTGTATGTTCTGGTAAAATTAAGGTTAGCCTTAATAGTGAGGTGAAAGGATTGCGGAAACGTTTATATATAGGGGTTGGGGTTGTTCTCTTAATCGCTTTAGGTGGAATTGTATTTTGGTCAGCTTTGCAAGGAAACCGTACGGAACATTTTATTTTAAGACATATGGTGAATGAAAATGGGACGCTTGCTACATATCGTTTAGAGGATACAAAAGCAGGTACTGGTGAAGCGAAAGGCCGTGAAGCTTTATCGGAATCAGCAGGACTATGGCTGCAATATACACTCGATAAAGACGATCAAGCGTTATTCGATGAACAAGTTAAGGTTATTCAAAATAACTTTGTACATAAGAACCAAATTGTTTTATGGAAAATCTCTGAAAAGGGAGAAATGCAGTCAGCTACAAATGCACTTATTGATGATCTTCGTATTATAGAACAGTTATATCGCGCTTATGAAATGTACAAGGAAGAGCGCTATAAAAACTTGGCAGATCAATTGAGTGATGCTGTAATTCGTTATAATAAGAAAGGTAATTATTATGTTGATTATTATGATGCAGATGCAAGGAAACAAAATGATTTTGCAACAACGTCATATGTAAATCCGCATGCATTCTCCTATATGAAAAAGTATGGAAAAGTTTCTGCTCAGCAATATGAGGAAGTCGTTCAATTTTTAGCAGATTATCCAAGGCATGGATGGGCATTCCCGAAAGAGTATAAAGCAGATGGTACATTTACGTACGACAAAGAAGTGAATCTGATTGACCAATCATACGTTGCATATCATCGTAGTTTAGGTGGTCTTTCATCAGATGCTTATTTGGAATTTATAAAAAAGAAATTCCAGGAGGATGGAAAGCTATACGGTCGTTACAATTTAGAAACGGGAAAACAAACTGTGAATTATGAATCGCCAGCCGCTTACGGATTAACGATTTTGTACGTACTACAAACAGGTGATACAAATTTCGCAAAGGAATTATATGATCATATGGCCACATTCCGAAATGACAACGTATTTAGTAGATACTACGGTGGATATGTAACAGGCGAAAATAACAATACGCATATTTTTGATAATGTTTTGCCGCTTTTAGCTGAAATAGAATTAGAGAAGAGTGAAAAATAAAAGGTGCCACCCTATGGGGATGGCATCTTTTATTGTTTAATATCATTTTAAGTCCTAATATTGGAGAAGTAATCAATTACGAATTCACGGAATTTCTGAGCAGTTTTCGATAAGTAACGTTTTTTTGACCAGCTTAACCCAATCGTTCGCTCACAATTTGGTTCAATAATACGTAACTTATTTAATGCTAAAGTAGAGTTTTTTAATAAAGTTAAACTTGGGACAAAGGCGATGCCGAGGCCTTGCTTAATCAGGTCGCTAATCACGGTTGGTTCATCTACTTCAAAAGCAATATGTGGAGTGAAGCCAGCTTCTTTACAAAATTCATCTGTTAAGTGCCGAAATCCGTAACCAGTGTTCATACTAATGAACGGTTCGTCTTTTACTTCATGCAAATATACACTTTCACGTTCTGATAAACGGTGCCCTGAAGGGACGACTAAGAAAATTTCTTCTGTAATAAGTGGTTCCCAAATAATCTCTTCGCCTTCAATTGGCACAGAAGAAATGCAAAAGTCAATTTCTATATTATCTAGTTGTCGTTTCATAGAAGGAGTAGATGCGAGAAATTGTTGGAATCGAACGTTAGGATGTTCTAGTAAAAAAGAACCAATTAGTTCGGGTAATATTCTTGGAATAGAAACAGCCAACGTAATAGAGCTTTGTTGTAAGTCAGCTAAATCTTTAATTTCTCGTTCGCCTTCACTTAATTCATGAAAAATGCGCTCTACTCGTTTTAAAAATACTTTCCCGAAAGAGTTTAATGTAATTTGTCGCCCTTGGCGGTCAAATAACGGAACGCCTAAGTCCTTTTCTAATCTAGCAATTGTTTTGCTGAGCGAAGGCTGTGCGATATGCAATTCTTCAGCGGCTTTTGTCATATGCTCTAATCGTGCAACTGTTTGAAAGTATTTTAGTTGAAGAAGTTCCATTTTGACTCTCCTTTCTATAGACCAAAAGGAATGGATTGATAATTAAAGATGTATTATACAGTATGGAAATGGACGTGTATAGTAAATCTGTTAAACCATTCTAATGGTGTGAAATTCGGAGAAGGAGTATGTTTCATGAAAGGAATTCAACTTGTATTTAAAGATTGGAAAGCGATGTGGCACCATAAACATGGGCGTATCGCTTTAATTTTTTTGTTAATCGTTCCTTTAATTTATTCAGGGTTCTTTTTAGCTGGATATTGGGATCCATACGGAAAATTAGATAAATTACCTGTTGCGATTGTAAATTTAGATAAGGGTGCTGCAATGGATGAGAAAACAATTCATGCAGGAGACGATTTTGTAAAAAATTTAAAAGAGAATAAGGAACTGGCTTTTCATTTCGTATCAGAAAAAAATGCTGAGGAAGGGCTAAAAGAAGATAAGTACTATATGGTTGTTACGATTCCAGCCGATTTCTCTAAAAAGGTAAGTACACTTATGGATGAAAAACCAGAACCAGCACAATTGCAGTACAAAGTAAATCCGGGTAAAAACTTTGTAGCAGCGCAAATTGGAACGACAGCTGTTGAAAATATGAAAACAAAAATTTCAAATAGTATTACGAAATCTTATACAGAAGGCGTCTTTTCAAAGTTTCAAGACTTAGCACAAGGGTTGAGTGATGCAAGTAATGGTGCTGGGAAGTTACATGAAGGAACGACAGATGCAAGAAATGGGGCAAATCAGCTTGCAGATGGTATTCATCGTTTAAGTGACGGGACATCAAAAGTGAAAGAGGGAAGTGAAAAACTTGCTTCTAGTCAATCAGCTTTAACTGATGGAGCGAATGAGCTGAGTGAAGGGGCAAAATCCCTTCATAGTGGTATGGAGTTATTAGTACAAGGTGAAAAAAACTTACAATCAGGGGTTAGTGAATTAAGTGCTGGTACAAATGAATGGGTGAACGGAAGTGAGAAACTTGCTGACGGGCAAGTGAAAGCGGACAATGCAGCAAATAGTGTAAAACAACAATTAGAAGAGTACGTGAAAAGTCATCCAGAGGTGCAGCAAGACCCTGCTTTTCAAAAGATTATCGCTACTTCTAATGGATTAGCTCAAGCAACAAACACTTTAAATAATAGTCAGAAACAATTGACACAAGGCGCACAGAAGCTTGCAGATGGTCAGCATAAGGTTGAAGAAGGTATGAATACATTCGGAGTTAAGTTAAATGAAGCTACTGCTGGAACGAAAAAGATAGCAGATGGTGCTACAAATTTAGCTAGTGGATTTACGAAATGGGGAACTGGATTTACATCATTACAAGAAGGTGTAAATCAACTTGCGAGCGGGGGAACAGAGCTGAATCATGGTGCTGATCAGTTAACGAACGGACTTGTTAAACTTGACGATGGTGCGAAAGAACTTTCTACGAAATTGGGAGAGGGCGCAGAGAAGATAGCGGATGTTCGCAATGATGATGCACGCAATACGATGTTCTCAGAGCCAGTTCAATTAGTAAAGTCAACAGTTTCTGACGTGCCTAATTACGGTTCAGGTATTGCACCATATTTCTTATCACTTGCATTTTATGTTGGCGGAATTATGGCGTCGAATATTTTACCGCTTGGCCGTAGACAAAATATGAAAGTAAGTGGAACAGTACATTTTATTAACAAATTAGGCTTAGTATATGTAATTGGACTTATTCAAGCATTGCTTGTAGATGTAGTTGTGCTAGGAGTTATGAAATTAGAAGTTGCAAGTGTGCCACTCTTTGTTTTATCAAGTATCGTTATTTCCTTTACGTTCATGACGTTTATTCTTATGTTAGTAACGGTATTTGGTCTTGTTGGAAAGTTCTTAGCGGTAACGCTTCTCGTCTTGCAATTAGCGACGAGCGGTGGGACTTTCCCAGGAGAATTAAATATAGCTGTTCTTAGCAAGATTGGACAATTTCTCCCAATGTCCCATTCTCTTAGAGGATTGCAAGATGTGATTTCTTTAGGAGATTGGTCGCAATTACAAATGCAAATTTTAATATTGTTATGCTATCTCGTTGTTGCTGGCGGAATTGCTTGGATCACGAGCCATATACAACATAGGGAAACGAATGCAGAACAAGTTTCTTAAAATGAAAGAAGCTATCCGACTTTTTCGGATAGCTTCTTTTTTATTTGCGTTCCATTACCGCAAAGTAATTGTTTTCATTATCAGCAAAGTTAAAAGCTCTGCCAGTAGGTAAATCTACAACTTGTCCAACAGTAACGTTTTTCTCAGAAAGATCTTTATATAGTTGATCTAAGTTGTTAGAGAAGAACATAAGTGAAGGAGTACCTAAGTTTAATTCAGGTTGCATCTTTGCAATTAACTCTTTATCGTGAAGGACGATGCTTGTTCCTGCTTCTTTTGACGGTGCAATTTCAATCCAGCGAAAACCTTGTCCGTTATTTTCTTCCGCAATAATTTGGAATCCTACTGTCTCAGTCCAAAATTGCATGGCTTCATCTTGATTATTTACATATAGCATAATTTGTCCAATTTGATTAATCATAGGTGTGTCCTACTTTCTTTTCGTGTATGGAATTCTATTATATCAAAGATATGGTTTGAATACCTTTTCGTGATTTTTCCGAAGTACAATCTTCGCCCATCTCATATTTGTCGTAGGAGAAGGTCCTGTAATCCATGTATGAAATGGTAGTGCACTGCATATGACTATTGCTGAAATCGAGATTGTGGCTGTTATTGTAAATAATAATAGGCTATATAATATTGTGTTTTCTTGCAGTGTGAATAGAGAAAGAAACTTTGTACATAGCTGCAAGAAGAAAAAGTGAGCTAAATAAGCACCATATGTGTAATTCCCGATAAATCGTAAAGCTTTATATAAGAAACTGCGTCGTTGTACGATTGTAATAGAAAGCACGTAAAGTATGATAATTTCGCATACGATATATAAAAACATAGACGGTTTTAAATAAGTCGAAACGGTTAAATGAATAGAGTTTGCTCCGTAAAAACTAAATAACTCATAATTGATGAATAAAAATAAGACGAAAAATAATATTGTGATAAGCGGGATATGTTTCATGACAAATGTACGCCACGCTTTTAGTGCGACAGCAGCGATTCCTCCCATGACGAAATAGAATGAGTAGAAGAAGAAGGAACGGTCTGTATAATGTAAAATGGTTGAGCTAGTCAATTTCTCGCCATTAAAAATGTAGTGCGAAGAATACCACATTAAGAGGAAATATAGGCAAGCAAAGACGGTCATATATTTATATATGTCTTTTTTATTTTCTGTTCGTTTTTGAAACCAATAAAATAGTGTGCACAGTAAAGGGAACAGTAGGTGAATTTGAAACATCATAATCACATACCAAAGATGGGGTGCGGCTGTTCCGAGTAATAAACTTTTTATTCCGCCTTGTAATGTGATCATATCGTTTGTTGTTAATAAGTAAAGAATAGACCAGAAGAGATAAGGAATGAGTAAATGTGCGGCTTTTTCAGAAATATATTCTTTGTATACTAATTGCTTTGTATAGTGACGAATTAAGTGGAAGCCGACGATAAATATGAATGCAGGTGCTGAAAATTTTGCAAGGTTAAATAGCATGCCCATAATGAGGGATTGCTCAAGTAAGACATTTCCTTGATTCATTGTATATAATAACGAACTTTGCAAAACGACAGCAAGAAATGCAATGCTTTGCAGAACTTTAAATTCAGGTGCGCTTTGTGTCATTAGGTCCATCTCCTTTTCCATACATGATTATAGTACGGAGAATAGATAAGAGGTGTGGAATATTTGTGAAGTTTTTAACAAATTTGTGGCGGAATAGATTATATCGACGATTTTTCGGATATATCGTTCATAACTTCAAATATATCAACGATTTTTTCAATATATCGACGTTTCGACAAGGGATATCGACTTATCAACAAATAACGACAAAAAGAGGATGCTCAAAACGAGCATCCTCTTTCTATCTATTAAGCAAATTTGTTTTTGATCCAGTTCTTACCTTCTACAAGGCGAGCTGTCATTACGGCACAAGCGTTATCTGCTGTTACGTTTAACATCGTTGCAGGAGGATCAATGATTGTACTGATTGCTGCGATAATTGGCAATGCTTCTGGCGGGAAGCCATATAAAGAAACGATTAACATTTCACCAATCATACCGCCGCCTGGAATAGCGCCCATTACTGTTCCTACTAATAGAGAAACAACAAGTGCGATTGCTAATGTTTTCGGTCCTTCGAATTCCATGTTGAAAATACCGAATAAGAAAGCAATTTTTAATACGCCGCCTAAAACAGAGCCGTCTTTATGAAGTGTAGATCCAAGAAGGACAACTGTTTCACGAACGTCAGAAGAGATACCCATTTTCTTCGTTGCTTCTAAGTTCGCTGGAATACTTGCGGCACTACTACAAGTTGCAAGAGATGTAACTGTAGGAGAGACCATGTTCTTCCAAAATACTTGTACACCTTGCTTGCGACCTGCAAGGTATGCATAGAACGTAAAGAATACAAAGAAGTAAATAAGAGACGCTGGATAGTATACCATTGCTGCTCGGAAGTAAGTTCCAAGAAGCTGTGGTCCGAATTCACCAACTAATGCTGCGAAGTAAGCAGCAAGTCCGATTGGAGCGTAGTACATAATGAAAGATACGACTTTCATTGAAATTTCTGCACCAGCTTGTAAGAATGTAGCGAATGGTTTTCCTTTTTCACCAACTGCTGAAGTTGCAATCCCCATTAAAATAGAGAAGAAAATAAGAGCTAACATATTTTCACGAGATAGTAACTTCGAGAAGTCAGATACTGTTAGAATACCGACGATTTGATCTGCAACACTAACTGCTTTTTCAGCTTTGTCAGGTTGGGTTAGTTCTAATACAACACCTTGTGCTGGCGGGAATACTTTCACGACAATAATCATAAAAATAGCAGCTAAAATACTTGTAAATAAGAAAGTCCCAGCCATACTAGACATAATTTTACCGAAACGTTTTAATCCATCCATATTAGCAATAGATGACGCGATGCTAAAGAACACTAACGGTACAACAATCGTAAACATTAAGTTTAAGAAAATGTCACCAAGCGGCTTTAAAGCAACTGCATCGGCACCCATGAAATAACCAATGAAACCACCAATTAGGATAGAAGATAATAAAATAAGTGGAAAGCGATATGCCTTCATAAATATATCCTCCTATCAATTAAAAAAATCATACTGAATTATTATAGCGAGTTAAAGCCCTCTTTACTAGGAGAATACGGATAGATGGAATAGCGTGAAAACCGAGAAATTTTTGTTTTTAAGCTCGGCATACAGCAGGAAATCTAGACATATATATTTGTAACCTAGTTGTGGTAAGGGATGCGCCATCATTTAGGTTGAGAAGAAGGGGGAGGGAAGCGAGATGAATATTTTGCTTTGCTGTGCAGCGGGAATGTCTTCCAGTTTGATTGTTACTAAAATGGAGAAAGCAGCAGAGGCAAGAGGAATAGAGGTAAAGATTTGGGCTGTATCAGGTTCTGAAGTAAATAGCCATATTGATAAAGCTGATGTACTTTTACTTGGGCCACAAGTACGTTATTTATTACCGAAAATGAAGGAATTATGTAAGGAGAAAGGGGTACCTGTTGATGTCATTCAATCCGTTCATTACGGACTTTGTAATGGGGAAGCTATCTTGCAAGCAGCTTTGTCAATGAAACCATGAGGAGAGTGGGATAGATGATACGGTTTTTAGAGAAATATGTAATGCCGGTAGCAGGAAAGGTTGCAGAGCAGAGGCATTTGCTAGCAATTCGTGATGGACTTGTATTGACGATGCCGTTCTTAATTATAGGATCATTTTTCCTCATCATTAGTGCTTTACCAATACCAGGTTATAATGATTTTATGGCAGGTTTGTTTGGGGAGAATTGGCAGAGGGCTTTGGGGTATCCAGTTAGTGCAACTTTTAATATAATGGCTTTAATAGCTGTTTTTGGAATCGCTTACAGACTTGGAGAATATTATAAAGTGGACGCTTTAGCATCCGGGGCATTGTCGCTTGTGACGTTTTTACTTGCGACACCATTTCAAGTTGCATATATTATACCAAGTACAAAAGAGAGTGTACTTGTAGAAGGTGCTATCCCAGCTGTATTAATGGGAAGCCAAGGGTTATTTGTAGCAATGATTATTGCACTTATATCTACTGAACTTTATCGGTTTATTGTACAAAAAAAGATAATTATAAAGATGCCAGAGACAGTTCCGCCAGCTGTGACACGTTCATTTGCCGCGCTTGTTCCAGGATTTATTGTTGTAACGGTTATTTGGCTTTTACGCTTAATTATAGAAAATACTTCTTTTGGCAGTATCCATAATATTGTAGGGCAAATTTTACAGGAACCACTTAGTGTACTTGGTGCTAGTCTTTGGGGCGCAATAATAGCTGTTATTCTCGTTCATGTTCTTTGGTCATGTGGAATTCATGGAGCTACTATTGTTGGTGGTGTAATGAGTCCCGTTTGGTTGTCGTTAATGGATCAAAACCGAATTGCTTACCAAGCAGGGCAAGATATACCAAATACGATTACTGCACAGTTTTTTGATTTATGGATTTATATGGGCGGATCTGGTGCAACGCTTGCTTTAGTTGTAGGAATGTTATTATTTGCCCGAAGTCAGCAATTAAAAAGTATAGGTAGATTGTCAATTGCGCCTGGTATATTTAATATTAATGAGATGGTAACTTTTGGGATGCCAATTGTCATGAATCCAATTTTATTAATTCCATTTATATTGGTTCCAGTTGTGTTAACAATTGTTTCTTACTTTGCAATGGAATGGGGATTAGTTGCTCGTCCGAGCGGTGCTGCTGTTCCTTGGACGACACCAATTCTATTTAGTGGATATTTAGGATCAGGTGGGAAAATTTCAGGTGTTGTTTTACAACTTGTTAACTTTGCGCTTGCATTCTTCATTTATTTACCGTTCTTAAAAATATGGGATAAACAAAAAGTGGCGGAAGAAAAGGGGGAGTAAAGAACTAAAATGGATACGATAGAAACGAAGGCCTTTCACTTAATCTTGCATGGGGGAAATGCGAGAAGTTGTTCAATGGAAGCAATTGATTGCGCGAAGCGTGGGGAGTTTACAGAAGCAGAAGCGAAATTACAAGAAGCGTTAGAGGAATTAAAAGAGGCACACCGTGTACAAACGGATCTCATACAGAAAGAAGCCGGTGGTGAAAAGACCGAAGTTACCCTTCTGATGGTGCACGCACAAGATCATTTAATGAATGCAATTACGGTGAAGGAATTAGCGAGTGAATTTGTAGAATTATATAAGAAGATGTCGGTAGCTGAATGAACCTTGCGTATGCAAGGTTTTTTATGTATGTGTCTGTACCATCAGTGGAGTGTTTGTTCCACTGATGGTATTTACAATCCTCCTTTTTACAAATGAGTAAGAGTGATATTTAATCGACAGTAACAATTTCTCCTATACCACGAATCAGTTTTTTTATATGCATCTCATTTGGTTTCAATATACTTACGATATAATCAATCGCTATTTGCGGTTCAACGGTTGTACCGCACGTATAACAATCAATGGCGGCAAAGTTTTTTTCTGGATAAGTGTGAATAGAGAGGTGGCTTTCTGATAGTAAAACTAAAACAGTAACACCATGCGGATTAAATTCTTTTGTACTTACGTTTAAAACGTGGGCACCAGATTGATCAGCAGCGTGAACTAAATGATGTTCTAAAAAGTAAATATCATCTAATAGGGAAAAATCCACTCCCCATAAATCTACTATTATATGCTTACCGAAAGTAGAATATTCCATAAGGTAGCGCTCCTTACTATAATGTTGTTAAAATTCCATTTCCTGTTTGTAACATTGATGCAAGATAAGATTCGATTCTGAGTTTAAAAGAGCGAGATTACGTTGTTCTAAATGTTCTTCTCTAAATTGAAATAAAGGAGAAAGAAGGGAAGGTAATGTTCGAGGCGTTGGCACTACATATAATTGCTCAATTTGATCGAGTACATAGGCAGAATTAGCGGCAATATGAAATCCCCAGTCAGTTCCGAAAGAAGGAACGATTGTATGATAACTTTTCACAGTTAATCCCGCATGTTCAATTGTATTACCGATACTCCAATATACTAGAGGTGCATCAGCAGGTGAATTAGATTGGCAGACGAATGCCCCATCTTCTGTTAAGAATGTAGCTATCCGAGCAAAAAGTTCGCTTGTATATAAAGTACTTAAAATTTCTGTTGCTGGATCAGGAAAATCAATAATAATTACATCGTATAAGGATGAAGGAGAATTTAGAAATTCTTTCGCATCACATACGTGCACATTCACGCGACTATCCAAAAATGCATTGTTGTTTAAAGATACTATTTCTGGAACATTACGTGCCATATTAATCATTGCCTCATCTAAATCAACAAGGTCTACATGTAGCACAGTTTCATATTTCAAAACTTCTCGCAGGGCAAGGCCATCGCCACCACCTAATATGAGAACACGTTTTGGATCAATTACTTTTGACATAATTGGATGTACAAGTGCTTCATGATAAATTTGCTCATCGACGGAACTGAATTGTAGTTGCTTGTCCAAATATAAACGGATATCGCTTACTTGTAGCAAATGAATATTTTGATAATTGCTTTTTTCATTCAATAAACTTGTATGTTCACCAGCTTGTATTTCTTTTAAAGAAATTTCATCCCATATATCTAGGTTGTGTGAATCCATGGGTACTATGACTACATTTTCCGTTTGTGCTTGCTTGTCCTGTTTATCCTGTTTATCCTGCTTATCCTGTTTATCCTGTTTATCCTGCTTATCCTGTTTATCCTGTTTGTCCTGTTTGTCCTGTTTGTCCTGTTTATCCTGTTTGTCTTGTTTGTCTTGTTTGTCTTGTTTGTCTTGTTTGCCTTGTTTACCGTGCTTGTCCTGCTTATTTTCTATTTCCTGCTGTTCTAGTTCAAATTTGTTAGAGTCTAATTCAGAACGTTTGTCTTTTTTATAGCTTGTTATTCTATAAATCTTTATTTTGCTTTGTTTTCTATGTTTTGGCATAGGAATCCCCTTTCGAATTGTGTTACTTTACTCTATTCTATGTGATTTAGTAGAGTTTGCTTGGACAATAGATAGAGGAGTTTTTTTAATAGATTTTCACGCTAAAAAAATTTTTTAGTGTTTTTTTTGTTTTAAACACAACTAGACAACTAAACACTAATCTATTTTCATACAGTTATGTGTTAAAAGCGTGTTGTTTTATAACACACTGTGTGTTTTTTAATCGACACACTAATTGAAAGCGTTAACACACAAAGAAAATAGTCGAAAAAGTGCTGATTTTAGTGGTTTTAAAAAGTTGGCACGCTAATTGCATTGATAAATAGCGTAAAGAAAAATAAATAAAATATAAATTTTTTATACTACACAAGGGGGATTTTCAAATGAATATTTTATTATGTTGCTCAGCAGGGATGTCTACAAGTTTACTAGTTACAAAAATGGAAGCGGCTGCAAAAGCTCGCGGTCTAGAAGGAAAGATTTGGGCTGTATCTGGGGATGCAGTAAAAACAAATATCGATCAAGCAGATGTATTATTACTAGGACCACAAGTTCGTTACATGCTGTCTTCAATGAAAACGCTTGCTGATGAGAAAAACGTTGGAATCGACGTTATCAATCCAATGCACTACGGCATGATGAATGGAGAAGCAGTTTTAGATCACGCATTAACACTTAAAAAATAATTAGGGGGGAAGCAAAATGCAAAAGTTTATTGCATTTATGGAGAAATATATTGTTCCTGTCGCTGGTAAAATCGGATCGCAACGTCACTTAGCTGCGATCCGTGATGGATTTATTGCAGTTATGCCACTTATTTTAGTTGGTGCACTGGCATCACTAATTAATGGTTTTCCATCTGAAGCTTTCCAAGATTTCATGAAAGGTTTGTTTGGTGAAACGTGGAAACAAGTTGGCGGTGGAATGTGGACTGGTTCTTTCGCGATTCTAGCACTAATCATAGCATTTACAACAAGTTATAACTTAGCAAAATCTTACGGCGTTGATGGTTTGTCAGCAGGTATTATTTCATTTGGTGCGTTAATTATTCTTACGCCAACAACACCGAAAGAAGGCGGATTGAACTTAGTTTGGACAGGTGCACAAGGGTTATTCGTAGCAATTATTGTGGCACTCCTTGTTACTGAAGTATTCCGTTTCTTCGTACAAAGAAACATTACTTTTAAAATGCCTGATGGAGTACCACCAGCAGTTTTAAGATCTTTTGCAGCTATAGTTCCAGCATTTGTTATTTTAACAGTAGTTGCAGGTATTCAATTAGCAGTGAAATTAGCTGGTACAAGTGTTCATGAATTTATCTTTAATACGATTCAATCACCACTGCAAAGTTTAGCAGGGACATTACCAAGTGCAATTGTCATTGTACTCCTTGTTCATCTTCTTTGGTTCTTCGGTTTACATGGTCCGAATATCGTTGGTGGTATTATTGAGCCATTATACTTACCGGCATTAGAGAAAAACATGAAGTTATTCCAAGGTGGTACATCTGCATTTGATGTTCCAAACATTGTTACAAAACCATTCTTTGATACTTTCGTATATCTTGGTGGTTCTGGTGCAACATTAGCGTTCTTAGTAGTTGTATTACTTGTAGCAAAAAGTGCACAATTACGCGGTGTATCTCGCTTATCAATTGGTCCAGGTGCATTCAACATTAACGAACCAGTAATCTTTGGTACACCAATTATTTTAAATCCAGTTTTATTCTTGCCGTTTATCATAACACCAATCGTATTAGTAATTACTTCTTATACAGCTATATCTATTGGTTGGGTACCAAAGACAGTTGCGATGATTCCATGGGCAACACCACCAATTATTAGTGGTTATCTTGTAACAGGTGGGCATCTTTCAGGCGCAATTCTACAGTTATTCAACTTTGTAATTGCGATGGTAATCTATTATCCATTCGTTGTATTATGCGATCGTTCTGTTGTTCGTACTGAAAAAGCAGCAGCACAAGGAAATAACAACTCTGTACCTATGTAACACAGTAATTGTTCTCACAGATAACACTATCTGTGAGAACAATTACTTTTATATCATGTTCAAAAAGATGAGATCCATCTACAAGAACACCAAACTATCATTCATAAATTAATATTTTAATAGAAATGTTCAAACTGAAGGGGTATGTAAGTCGGTTGAACGATAATAGAGAGGGCGGTAATTATGATGACTACAGCAGAACAAATTCCATTCCAATTGATTTTAAATAGTGGTAATGCACGAAGCTTTGCGATGGAGGCACTTCAATTTGCCAAACAGGGGAAAATGGCAGAGGCTGATGAAGCGATGGTAAAGGCGAAAGAAGCGATTAATGAAGCGCATCATTTCCAAACAGAGCTCATACAATCAGAAGCAAGAGGAGAAAAAACAGAGGTTAGTGTTCTTTTAATTCACGCACAAGATCATTTAATGAATGCGATTACAGTAAAAGAATTAGCAGCAGAGTTTATTGACCTTTATAAAAAGTTAGAAGCGAAAGGGGAATAAAGCATGACTGGAATTAAAATTGCTACAATCGGCGGTGGATCTAGTTATACACCAGAGTTAATTGAAGGATTTATTAAACGTTATGATGAGCTTCCTGTTCGTGAAATTTGGTTAGTAGATATTGAGGCAGGAAAAGAAAAGTTAGAAATCGTTGGTAACTTAGCGAAACGTATGGTAAAAAAATCTGGTTTACCAATTGAGGTACATTTAACGCTTGATCGTCGCGAAGCATTAAAAGATGCTGACTTCGTAACGACGCAGCTTCGCGTAGGTTTATTAGAAGCTCGCGCAAAAGATGAAGCAATCCCGTTAAAATATGATGTAATCGG
The DNA here is from genome assembly GCF_038005585.1 of Bacillus sp. FSL W8-0519. Taxonomy (NCBI): domain Bacteria; kingdom Bacillati; phylum Bacillota; class Bacilli; order Caryophanales; family Bacillaceae; genus Bacillus; species Bacillus sp. FSL W8-0519. The sequence continues at coordinate 5,023,730 of NZ_JBBOTL010000001.1, read as the reverse complement.
TCAGGAAACGAATGGTCCTGGTGGTTTATTCAAAGCATTGAGAACGATTCCTGTTATTTTAGATATTTGTAAGGATATGGAGGAGCTTTGTCCGAATGCATGGTTAATTAACTTTGCAAATCCAGCTGGTATGGTAACAGAAGCTGTTCTTCGTTATACAAATATTCAAAGAGTAGTTGGTCTATGTAACGTTCCAATCGGAATCCGCATGGGTCTTGCAAAATTGCTTGAAGTAGATGCAAGTCGTGTTCACGTTGATTTTGCAGGTTTAAATCACATGGTATATGGATTAGACGTATACTTAGATGGCGTAAGTGTAATGGATCGTGTGTTAGAACTTGTAACAGATCCAGAAAAGCAAATTACGATGGAAAATATCGCTGCGCTTAACTGGGAGCCAGACTTTATTCGCGGCCTTCGTGCAATTCCATGTCCATACCATCGTTACTACTACAAAACACGTGAAATGCTAGAAGAAGAGAAAGAAGCTTCTGTTGAAAAAGGTACACGTGCAGAAGTAGTAAAACAATTAGAAGATGATTTATTCGAGTTATATAAAGACCCGAATTTAGATATTAAACCACCACAATTAGAAAAACGTGGAGGCGCTTATTATAGTGACGCAGCATGTAGCTTAATTACGTCTATTTATAATAATAAAGGTGATATCCAGCCTGTTAATACACGAAACAACGGAACAATTGCAAGCTTGCCACATGATTCGGCTGTTGAAGTGAACTGTATTATTACGAAAGAAGGTCCAAAACCAATTGCAGTTGGAGATCTTCCGGTACCAGTTCGCGGTTTAGTACAACAAATTAAATCATTCGAGCGCACAACAATTGAAGCTGCTGTTACAGGGGATTATCATAAAGCGCTGCTTGCTATGACAATTAACCCACTTGTACCATCAGATAAAGTGGCAAAACAAATTTTAGATGAAATGTTGGAAGCGCATAAAGAATATCTTCCGCAGTTCTTCAAAAAGGTAGAGAAATAAAAGCGGCGCTATTTAGCCCGCTTTTTTTATTCTATTAGGAGGTATTATGATGATTAAATTAATTGTAAATGCAGATGATTTCGGTCTTACAGAAGGTACAAATTACGGCATTATTGATGGACATATAAATGGACTTGTAAATTCAACGACGATGATGATGAATATGCCAGGAACAGAGCATGCGGTACGCTTAGCAAAAGAGTATAAAACGTTAGGGGTAGGCGTACATCTCGTATTAACGGCAGGGAAACCGCTTCTTGGAGATGTACCGTCACTTGTAAGTAGCGATGGATTGTTTCATAAACAAAGTGTCGTATGGGAAGGGAAAGTAAATCCAGAGGAAGTTGAGAGAGAGTGGACTGCTCAAATTGAGAAATTCCTATCTTACGGATTAAAACCAACTCATTTAGATAGTCATCATCACGTGCATGGATTGCCAATTTTGCACGATGTTCTTGAAAGGTTAGCTGTTAAATATAATGTTCCAATTCGTCGTTGTGAAGAAGAGCGAGCAGTACGCCCATTTTCTGACGTATTTTACAGTGATTTTTACGCAGATGGTGTGACGGAAGATTACTTCGTGAAGTTAAAAGAAAGAGTACAAGGTGAACAAACGGTAGAAATTATGGTTCATCCAGCTTATATTGACCCAGAGCTTGTGAAGCGTTCTTCTTACGTAATGGATCGCGTGAAAGAATTGCGTATTTTAACAGAGAGTGAGTTGCCTGAAGGAATAGAGCTTATAAAGTTTTAATAGAAAAAAGACGGCTACATTATGCCGTCTTTTTTTATTTACAAAATGGATAGAATATATCCGCCAAAGGCTCCAAGTATAACGATAACCCAAGGTGGTGTTTTCCAAAAAGCGAGCAAGCAAAATAGAAGAGATGCAAAAACAAAATCTACAGCGTTCATAATCGTGCTTGTCCAAATCGGATCATAAAAAGCGGCAATTAAAATACCGACAACGGCCGCATTGACTCCAAGTAGTGCGCCTTGTATGAAAGATATTTTTCTCACACTGTTCCAAAAGGGTAAAACACCAATAACGAGTAAGAAAGCAGGAAGAAAGATCGCAATTGTTGCAAGTATGGCACCAAGCGTCCCGTTTAACACTGCTCCTATATAAGAGGCGAATGTAAATAGTGGTCCTGGCATTGCTTGTGTTAATCCGTATCCAGCTAGGAATTGTTCTTTCGTCATCATTCCGTTTTGTACGAACTCACCTTCAAGAAGGGGGAGGACGACGTGGCCGCCTCCAAATACAAGTGCGCCAGAGCGATAGAAACTATCAAATAAAGCGATGTAATAAGAGAACGGTCTTAATATTGGTAGCAGTAGTAATAGTCCGAAGAATAAGACGAGACAAGAAACTGCTATCTTTTTTGAAATAGGTACTTTTATATGTTGAGATTGACTAATTGGTTCGTTGCGATATAAAAGCCAGCCGATAAAGCCAGATATGATAATGAGAGTGACTTGTGTCCAGCTACTTGGCCATAATAGGGCGATTGAGGCAGTTGCAATTGCAATCGTCGCACGATTTCGGTCTGGCGTTAATTTTTGCGCCATTCCCCATATGGCATGAGCGACAATAGCGACTGCTACAAGTTTTAGTCCATGAATCCAGCCAGTACTTCCAAGGTCGAACTGATTAAGGAATGAGGCGAAGAAAACTAAAACAAGCACAGACGGTAAAGTGAATCCAATCCATGAAATAATAGCTCCTAATAGTCCGCCCCTTAATAATCCAACGCCCATACCGACTTGGCTACTAGCAGGACCAGGGAGGAATTGACATAGTGCTACTAAATCTCCATAGATTCGTTCATCCATCCATTTTCTTTTTTGTACATATTCGTGGTGGAAATACCCAAGATGGGCGACGGGGCCACCAAACGAAGTAAGTCCTAATTTAAATGAGACGAGAAAAATCTCTAATAATGTGTGAAAAGTGTATTTGTTATTTTCCAAAACGACCTCCTAGAATGTTTTTCTAAGTGCATTATACAAGAGGTAGTAAAGCAAAAGGAACGATTCTAATGTAAAGATTATGTGAATCTTTTCTTCGTAATTAACACTTGAAAAAGTCATAAATGATTATGTATAAACCATAAAGTAGTAGAAGTAGTGCTGGGAAATTTATATAAGGAGAATGCCCGTATGACAACACATTTCTTTGCGAGGTTAACAGGTAAGAGGGAAATACCTCCTGTAAATACAGAAGCTTATGGCGTAGCAGAGTTTATATTTAGTGAGGATTTAAAGAAGTTGCAATATCGGGTCATATTGAAAAACATCGAAAAAGTTACATCATGCCAAATTCATTTAGGGAAAGCAAATCAAATTGGTCCAATTGTTTTAAGTTTATTTGGTCCATTAAAGCAAGGTATTAGTGTTAATGAAGGAGTCGTCACTGGTGTAGTTAATGTGGGGGATTTTGAAGGGCCTTTACAGGGGCGAGCGTTTGATAGCTTACTGCAAGAAATCATTCAGGCGAATGTATATGTAAATGTTTATACGAAGTCCCATAAGAAGGGTGAAATAAGGGGGAGAATTAGGAAAGTAAAGAAGTAGCAAAAAGGCTGTTCATATTGAACAGCCTTTTCTGTTATAAGGTGCGAATTTTAGCGATTATTGACGGTAAATCGATATATTAGAAAAATCGCTGATAAAACTCGAGTTGCGCTGATATATTTTGAAAATCGCCGATAAAACCTGAGTTGCGCTGATATATTTTGAAAATCGCCGATAAAATCTGAGTTAAGATGGATATACTAAAAAACTGCCACGATTAATTTTTTAGAGGCTGATTTTTAATGAAGAAGTCCATAACATAAAACACTTCGTCATCAGGTATTTGTATTTCAAATGTATTTTCAATTGGCTGCAATGCTTTTTTTACTTTCATATACATCCAGTATTCATCTTGTCTTCGTTTCTCTTTATCTGGATGAGGGAGAAGGCTTTCTCCCTTTTGAAGACGGTCAACCATACAGCTCATATGCAGAATAACACCCATTAAACTGTCAGGAGTTAGCTGTAAGGAAATTAATTCTTGAATTGTATTTAATGCGTAACGAATTGTTTTGATAAGTAATGCTCCGTCGTTACGCTGCATTTGTTGTTCAAGAATATCAGCCATTTTTGCATATGTTTCTTCGTACGTAATTAATTCTTGAATTGGCTGAATCGCTGTGTAGTTTACAATGTCTTGGAAATGATACGTTAAGCATGGCACTTGCACATCAAAATTCGTAACAATACAAATGATATTCCGCTCTTTTTTTATGTTCTCAATCATTTTCGTTAAATCTTTTTCATGGACGATACTAATCGGAATGATTTCAATTAAGTCTTTGTCAAATCGTAAATAGTTCTCCAACATTTTTTGAATAGCTAAAGCACTGCCTTCCCCAGTTAAACAAGCTGTCAAAATAACAGATTTCATTGGTGATAGTGGTTTTTTCTTTTCTTCTTGTACGTTTAAGTAAAACGGTGTTAAGTTCTTCACCGTTTCATATAATGCATCTAACGAGTAGCCAAGCTGAGCTTTTCGAGCCGCTTCTAGTGCATGTGGAGTGCTTGTCATGGAAAGAACACGCACTGGAATTTTGAACTCAGTTTCTAATATATCACCAATATAAGCGAGAGATCCCATATCAACGAGTAAGAGAAGCCCGTTTACATTTTGGAGTGTTTTCATATACACTTTCACACGCTCTAAGAAATCTTTCGGCGATTCATGTAACGGCATATCGATACCGGTTACTTCGTCAATGCCGAGCAGTTCATTTGCGACGTTTGCCATTTCTGTTGCTATGCCGTTGCCGTGCGCTAATATTAATACTTTTACTTCTGTTTGTGAGGCAGGAATTGGATCAACAACGAAGAACATTGTTAAAAAGCCTGCTTCATCGATAGGCATTGTTATTTGTAATTCGTCTTCCAGTAGTTGAATGCATTGCATAGCTACGGAAAAAGCTTCTTTATATTTCGTACGAATTTGATTTAATTGCGGGTGATGAATTTGTTTTCCGGCCTGTAAACGTTGTAGAGTTGTCTGTACATGTAAACTTAAAGCGAGAAATACTTTTTCATCGAACGTTTTGGATAAATGTTTTTCAGCAAGTTCAGCAATTTTTTCACAAACGGAAACGATATTACGATCTACAATTTTAAAAACATTTTCATGACTTGTCTTTTTTGACATTTGGTTAAAATATTGTACGAAAAAGCTTTGAATATCATTTTCTATTAGTAATTCTAATTCTTCCTCTTCAATACCACGAGCTTGAAGTTCTTCATATTTATAGTCAATATAATCGTAAATAGAAGACTGTTTTTCATTTTCTATTTTATGATTACTCCAACCTTCATCACCTGTAAATATAAATGTTTCATTCGGTATTTGGTATAGATGACGGCTCTTTCTTTCAATGAATAGTCCTTCTTTCATATACCAAGGTAAGTCTGTGCTTGAAACATAGACAGAATCACGTTTCTTTGTCACGAAGTCAGAATAGGCTTTCGCACAGGCAATTTGTACATCCGTTTTTAATTGGCCGATGTTATTGGGACAATTGTAAAAGACGAAAGCACGCATTGCATTTGGGCTAACGTGAATTTCTTTTCGCAAGCGAATTGCTTCATTTGTGAAAAATAGTTGCAGTAAAGCAAAACGTTCTTTATGTGTACGCTCACGAAGTGGTGGCAGCGTGACAGTCATTGGTATACGTCTTGTAAATGTTTTTAATAAAAATGAATTTGGTTCTTCTGTTGTTGCAGTAATGATCAATACTTGTGCTTTACGTTCGTTTTCTGTTTCTCCAAGGCGGCGATATACTCCGCGGTCAATAAAGGTGAAAAGCATTTCTTGTCCCTCTGGAGGAAGGCGATGTACCTCATCTAAGAAAAGGATCCCTTCATGTGCTTTTTCAATTAACCCTTTTTGATCACTTGCCCCTGTATACGCTCCTTTTTTAATTCCAAATAATTGCCCGAGTAGTAGCTGTGGGTTATTTGCATAATCAGCACAGTTAAAGACGATAAATGGTGCATTTTTAGGAAGCTGTTCAACTTCAATTGCATATTCGTGCATTAAAGAAGCAAACATGGATTTTCCGACGCCTGTTTCTCCGAGCAGTAAAGTATGCATACCGTTTGGAGGATAGAGAATAGAAGCTTTCGCTTTTTCGATTGCGATTTTAAGGCTCGTATTTTCAACTGCAAATGTATCTAATGAAGTTGCTTCTTTTGAATGCGTTTCCAACGAAGTGTTCGTTTCTATATAAAAACGAACAGGACGCGTATTTGTTTTTAATAAACGTTTATCTTTTACGAGTTTGTTTAAGTCGCTACTTACATTGGCTCGATCTAGCTGCAACAGGGTAGCGAGTTCTGATGCAGTTACACCTTCTGTATAATTGCTTTTTTGTATTGCGTTAAAAATGAGATCTATTCGTTTCATTTCTATTCACCTCGAAACTTCATCACTATTTAAAATTTTACACAAAAATGGGAAGGGTGGGAAGAGAAAAATAAAACAGCCTTAGCACATAGGCACTAAAGCTGTTACAATCTTGTGTCTTTCCAAAAGTTTACTTCGAGATGAGAAGATGGATTATAGGGAAGAAGCTTGTATCCTTGTGACTGTAAGTAATCAATTACTTGTGGCAGTATTTGTACGGTTACACTCGAATCATGCATTAAAATTACTTCGACTTGTTCATCGCTCTGATTACGTACCCTTTCTAGTATGGCAGAAGGGTTATCATAGCTTTTCCAGTCGTATGTATCGATTGTCCAATCCCACATTTTATACTGGGCTGATACAAGTGCATCACGGTAATTTTTTTTTAAATAAGGCATGCTACCATACGGGACACGAACGAGATGTGAATTTAATTTTGTAACTTGCTGAACGATGCTTTGTGTTTGTTCCATCTCTGTAATTAAGGCAGATGGATCACCGGTGTAAAGGCGTTTTACATCATGTGACATACTGTGAAGCCCGATATAATGTCCGTCTTTAATTAATCGTTGCATTGTCTTTTTATAATGTGGCACTTTTCCACCAATAACAAAGAAAGTTGCTTTTCCGTTCTTTTCTTTTAAGATGTTTAAAATTTGCGTAGTATATTTGTTTGGTCCGTCATCAAATGTTAAGTACGCGATTTTTTTGGTAGAAGAGGTAGTTTCGGTATTTGGATGATGTTCAGCAGGGGGAATGGTAGTCGCTCCTGCATGAGATGACGCGTACATAGTAATCGTTAAAAATAAAATAATGTATTGAAATACTCGCTTGATCATAACATTCACCCTCAGTTTGACAATCAAGATGTAAAAAAGAAAATATAATCCTTTTCTTATTATGTATATCTTTCTCCAATAGTGGAACTCTCAAACAAGCTATATTTTGGAAATGTAAAATAATGAATAAAAAATAGCATCCTCTTATAAGAAAGAGGATGCTATTTGAATATTCCATAATAGTAAAGGCTATACTACAATTAGTCTTCGCGTTTTTTCACTTTTTTATAAAAGGAAATAAGTGGTTTGTAACGTTCATGTACAAGTCCAATTACTTCAGCAATAATTTCTGTAAAGAAGATTAAAACGAAAAGAAGAATAATGGATAACCATAATGTTGCACTAGTAAAAATAATAGCATTTACGCTAAAGAAGATACCAAACGCGTATATAATTAGTACCGTTTTGCGATGTGAGAAGCCCATTGCAAGTAAACGGTGATGTAAATGCGATTTATCTGGTGCTGAAATAGGTTTTTTATTTACGATACGACGGATAATTGCAAATGCCGTATCAAATACAGGTACGCCTAAAATGATAACTGGAACGATAAAGCTGAATAACGTTACACTTTTGTATAATCCAAGTAACGATATAACAGAAATACAGTATCCTAAAAATAGTGCTCCTGTATCTCCCATGAAAATTTTTGCTGGATGGAAATTGTAGAATAAAAATCCAATTGTACTTGCAAGTGCAATTAGTGCTAGCGGTAAAATGATAGCCGTTCCAGTACCCCATGGGCTAGTGAAGGCCATGTATGCTAGCGTTGCCAGTACGATAGATGAAATACCAGCGGATAATCCATCTAAGCCGTCAATTAAGTTGATTGCATTTGTAATACCTACAATCCAAAATACTGTAATTGGGTAAGCAAGCCATCCAAGTTCAGTATCCCCGAGGATTGGAATATATAATACTTGCACTAATAATCCACTTTTTACAATCATAATGGCAACTAATAGTTGTCCACCGAATTTTACCTTCGCAGATAACTCGTACATATCATCTAAAATACCGATGATTACAATGATAATCGCACCTAGCGTTATCGATAACATTCTTTGTTCATATAAGCCACCGACAACAAATCCAACAGCCACACCAATAAATATTGCTAACCCGCCAAGACGAGGCATAATCTTTTGGTGCACTTTACGCGCGTTTGGCTTATCTGTTGCTCCTATTTTAAAAGCTAACTTAATAACTAAAGGAGTAACGACGAGTACAGTGATGAAAGATGCCAAAATGGCATAAATCACTTGTGAGTCCATTAATACCCCACCCTTTTATAGTCTAACGTAATTTTTTTTAATATATTTATCTGAAAATTATGATGTTTATTTACAGGCTCATAACATATGGTATCACAAAAAGATTAGAATTCAATCTTTTTTTCGTTTTATGGTAAATGGAAGCAGATAGAATATATGACAATGGTATACAGAATGTTGAATCGTTTGAGAAGGTTAATCGTATTGGGCTTTGGAATATGACATTTTCTCTTTCTCTTTAATAGCGAATAATTTTATTTCAATATTATAAGTGTTACACGTAGAAATGAGTAAGTTCCGTGTTAAAATGTGGGAATTTTTCAAGCCTGAATGTGCAACTTTAATCTCGGTAAAATTTCTATTTGTTTTATGGACAATATTTAATTTTACAAAAACTTAAAAAAGAATGAAGAAAGCAATTCATATAATAAAGAAGTAAAAAAGTTTTCTCATTTTTAATGTGAGAGGGGGAAGCACAGGGGAAATTCTATGTATTCGTATATTTTCTATTGTATATTCCTGTGCGAAAAGGAAATGAAAATTACGATAATAGGTACCGGATACGTTGGATTGATTACAGGAGTAGGATTGGCAGTATTGGGACATTCGGTTACATGTTTTGATATAAATGATGAGAAAATTGAACGGATAAAACAAGGGGATCTGCCTATTTATGAAGCTGGCTTATATGAATTAATATATGATGCGTGTGAGAATAATCGTTTAACTTTTACAACAAGTAAAGAAGAAGCATTTCATGATGCAGAATTTATATTTATTGCAGTTGGAACGCCATCGTTATTAGATGGGACAGCAGATTTAACATATATTCAAAATGCATGTTTTGATATTGGAGCATATGCGACTAAAGACATTATTGTTGTTACAAAAAGTACTGTTCCTGTAGGGACGAATGGTGCTATGAGGGGATGGATTGAGGAGACATTACAAAATAGGCATGAATTACATATTGTATCGAATCCCGAATTTTTACGGGAGGGTTCAGGGATTTACGATTTTTTTCAGGGAGATCGTATTGTAATTGGAGCTGATAATGAGGAAGCGGCGCGAAAAGTTGAGAATTTATATAGTAAATTACATTTGCAAACGTATGTTACAGATATAAAAAGTGCAGAGATGATTAAATACGCATCGAATGCCTTTTTAGCGACAAAAATTAGTTTTATCAATGAAATTTCAAATATATGTGAGAAGGTAGGAGCTAATGTATTAGATGTTGCAAAAGGAATGGGAATGGATAAGAGAATTGGGTCGTCTTTTTTAAATGCGGGCATTGGTTACGGGGGATCGTGTTTTCCGAAAGATACGAAAGCGCTTGTGCAAATTGCAGGGAATGTGGCACATGATTTTCGTTTGTTAAAAGCCGTCATTGAAGTAAATAATAAACAACAGCTATTATTGATTGAGAAAGCGAAGAAAGTAATAAATATGAACAAGAAGCGAATTGCAGTGCTGGGAGCAGCATTTAAACCGAATACAGATGATATAAGAGACGCACCGTCCCTTATTATGATACAAGAATTAATGAATATAGGTGCAGACATAGTGCTATATGACCCGAAGGCGATTCAAAATATGAAAAATATCTTTGGAGAGGCTATACAATATAGCGAATGTATAGATGAATCGATTAGAGGAGCGAGTGCGGCTTTTATCGTGACAGAATGGGAGGCTATCCGAACGTATCCGTTAGGAAAGTACGTACAACTTATGAGAGAACCTATTTTATTTGATGGAAGAAATTGTTATACTAATGAGGATGTTAAGAAACAAGGAATAGATTATTATTCTGTTGGAAGAGAAAGTATTCATAAGAGGGATTTTTCCGTTATTCGTTAAAAAGGTATGTATTCATGTATATTCTTATATGTCATAATAGGATTTGTAACTAGTGAAAGAAAAGAGGCAATGAAATGACTGAACGTTTAAAAGTAATGACAATTTTCGGGACACGTCCAGAAGCAATTAAAATGGCACCTCTTGTATTAGAGTTGCAAAAGCATCCAGAGAAAATTGAATCGATTGTGACTGTAACAGCACAACATCGTCAAATGTTAGACCAAGTATTAAGTATCTTTGGAATTACACCAGATTTCGATTTGAATATTATGAAGGATCGCCAAACTTTAATCGATATTACAACGCGTGGTTTAGAAGGTTTGGATAAAGTAATGAAAGAAGCAAAGCCGGATATCGTACTTGTACATGGTGATACGACGACAACGTTTATCGCAAGCTTAGCTGCTTTCTATAATCAAATTCCAGTAGGTCATGTCGAGGCAGGACTTCGTACATGGGATAAATATTCTCCATACCCAGAAGAGATGAATCGTCAATTAACAGGTGTAATGGCAGATCTTCATTTCTCACCTACAGCAAAATCAGCAACGAACTTACAGAAAGAAAATAAAGATGAATCACGTATTTTCATAACAGGAAATACAGCGATTGACGCACTAAAAACGACTGTAAAAGAAACATATAGTCATCCTGTACTAGAGAAACTTGGAAGTGATCGTCTTGTACTTATGACAGCTCACCGTCGTGAAAACCTAGGAGAGCCAATGCGTAATATGTTCCGTGCAATTAAGCGTCTTGTTGATAAGCATGAAGACGTACAAGTTGTGTATCCGGTTCATATGAACCCTGTTGTTCGTGAAACTGCAAATGATATTTTAGGCGATCATGGCCGCATTCATTTAATTGAGCCGCTAGATGTAATTGATTTCCACAATGTTGCAGCTCGTTCATACTTAATGCTAACTGATTCTGGTGGTGTACAAGAGGAAGCTCCGTCATTAGGTGTACCGGTTCTTGTTCTTCGTGATACAACAGAGCGTCCAGAAGGTATTGAAGCAGGTACGTTGAAATTAGCGGGAACAGACGAAGAGACAATCTTTAGTCTTGCTGATGAGTTGTTATCAGACAAAGAAGCTCATGATAAGATGTCAAAAGCATCTAATCCGTACGGTGATGGCCGCGCATCAGAGCGTATTGTAGAAGCAATCTTAAAACATTTTAATAAATAAAAAAACAGCCAAATCGCATGCGATTTGGCTGTTTTATTGCTGATTTCTCATAATCCACTCTGCATGAGCATTCGTAGAAGGAGGGGGATCAGTTGGTGTTTTGTTCTGATTATGATTCGTTTCTTTCTTCGCTTTCTCGTTAGAGTTCGAATTTGAAGAAGGAGTGGATTCCGTTTTTGTTGTTGAATTTTCTTGCGTGGTTACCTTTTCTCCTAGTTCTTTTTTAATTTCGTTACGTACTGCCTCAACACCGTTTGGATCTGGAAGGAAGTAATAAATACCACCTATTTTTTTGTCTTCTCCTTCAAGTTTGAGTGTTTGTATTGTGGAAGGATCAAACCCAGAAAGTTTCTTGTAAAGAGCAAGGCCATCTGAAATAGGAATGTCAGTTTTTATATATTTTCCAACGACTGCTGTCAAATCTTTAATTTTAAATACGGTAGAGGTGGAATTTAGTTTTTGAGCAACAGCAGCTAGTAATTGTCTCTGTCTAGCAGCCCGGCCATAGTCACCATTCGGATCTTGCTTTCGCATACGAACGTAAGCGAGTGCTTCTTCACCATTTAATTCTTGTTGTCCTTGCTTAAATTCGATTTTTTTGTAGTAATCCACGTCTGAACGCTCCCAAAAATCGAAGGGGACATCAACAGTAACACCGCCAACAGCATCAACAATACCTTTAAAGCCTTGGAAATCAATTTTAAGATAATGGTCGACAGGCACTTTTAGAAAATCTTCGACAGTTTTGATTGCCATTTCTTCTCCGCCGTAAGCATGCGCAGCGTTAATTTTGTCCTCTTTATTCTTTCCGACAATTGGAACGCGACTATCCCGAGGAATACTCATAAGCGAAATCTTTTGCGTTTTCGGATTGACTGTCGCAAACATTAATGAATCTGTACGACCATTTTGGCCGTCTGTTGCATAATCTTCTATACCCATAATAAGGAGTGTAAAAGGCTCCTTTGTAATTTCTACATCTTCGGTTCTCAAATCCGATTTTTCACGAGTAAAACCACTATACATCCCCATGAGAGAAGAGTAGGAATTTAATATATAAAGTCCTACACTACCAAATAAAAATAAGAAAATAAGGAAGTAGAAAAACTTTCTTCTTCGTTTCTTTTTTATTCTGCTATTTTGGAGATGATAATAACGCTCTTCCATATATAATCTCCTTAGTTCATTTGTAGGAAAGTAATTCACTACATTAATCTTTAAAGGCGATACAGTATTTATTCTTAGATAACATCTTGTTCTAAGTACAACATATCTCCTTCTGTAATTGTACATTTCCCATTTGTTAATTCAATCATCCAATCCGTGAATGGTTGTTTTCCATCTTCTTCTACATACGTATCAAATGTGACATTTTCGAGGTAATGTATATCTTTAATAGCATATTTTGAATTGCGTAATTCATTTTCAATTTTACCAAGTAATGTGTAATCAATTTCGGTCTGCATAACACGCATTAATTTTCGCTCGACAACACCGACATGATTAATGCCTTCGCTTGTACATTTTCCATATGCGCGAATTAATCCACCAGCGCCCAGTTTGATGCCACCAAAATAGCGGGTAACGACAACGACGGTATCTTTTAAACCGCGTTTTTTTAGTACCTCTAACATAGGTACGCCAGCTGTACCGCTAGGTTCACCATCATCATTTGCTTTTTGAATTTGATCTTGTTCGCCAATTAAATAAGCAGAACAATTATGTGTTGCATTCCAGTTTTGTTTTTTGATTTTTTGTATGAATTCTTGAGCCTCTTCTTCGGTTGTAGCACGACTAACATAACAGATGAATCTTGATTTTTGAATAACAATTTCGTGTTCACCGTAGTCTTTTATTGTTAAATATTGTAATAACACTTGTATACGCTCCTATCCATCAAAATGACTAGTACTTTACATTTTAAAAGCGGGCGTTTTTATATTCAAACATTTTTTATAAATAAGCTGAAATTTTTGGTGAGTGTTTTACCTTTTTGTTGTAATTTGTCGAGATGATGAGTATAATTTCAAACCCGCATTTTCATGTATGGATGCACCATTTTTAGTTTTCGTGTAAAATTAGGAAATAAAAACTTTTTTATAAGGCAGGTACGAAAATGAAAACAGCTATTGTTACTGATAGTACAGCATATATACCGAAGCATATTCGTGATGAACTCAATATATATATGATTCCATTAAACGTTGTGTTTGGAACGGAATCTTATCAAGAAGAAGCTGAAATTTCAGCAGATGATTTTTATGTAAAAGTACGTGAGCAAGAAGAACTTCCAAAAACTTCTCAACCAGCAATCGGAAAGTTTGTTGAGCTATATGAAGAATTATCTAAGGATTATGATGCAGTTATTAGCATTCATCTTTCAAGTGGGATTAGTGGTACATATCAAACTTCAACGACAGCTGGTCAAATGGTAGAGGGTATTGATGTATATACGTACGACTCTGAAATTAGTTGTGAAGTACAAGGATTCTACGTGCGTGAAGGTGCAAAGCTAGCAAGCGAAGGGAAGGATCCAAAAGAGATTATCGCCCGTTTTGATGAAATGAAGAAAACGATGGACGCTTATTTTGTAGTAGATGATTTACACCATTTACAACGTGGAGGCCGATTAAATAGTGCGCAAGCTTTCATCGGTAGTCTGTTACAAGTAAAGCCGGTTTTATATTTTAGAGACAAAATCATTATCCCGTTTGAAAAGATTCGTACGCGTAAAAAAGCGTTAAAACGTATCATTGAAATTTTTGATGAGCAAGCAAGTAAAGGTGTACCTATGGAAGCAGTTATCATTCATGCACAACGTGAAGAGGAAGCGAATGAATGGAAGGCAGAATTAGAAGCAAAATATCCTCATGTTACAATCCGCACAGGTTATTTCGGTGCTGTAATTGGAACGCATTTAGGTGAAGGTGCATTAGGTCTTGGATGGTATACGAAGTAATAAAGATATAAAAAGCTCTCTTTCGGAAGAGGGTTTTTTTACGGATATTTTACGTGAAGTTGACAAGTTAATATTTGGAAATGGTAAAATGTACGTAAAATAAAATAATGAGGAAAGTTTTATAACTTACTTTTTACAAGAAACTATATTATAATAGAAGAGAGGTGAAACATATGGAGCATAATTCTTGTTTATGTCCAAAGTTTGAGTCAGCTTTTACTTTGCTTAGTAAGAAATGGACTGGCTTAATTATTAAATCTTTGCTGGAAGAGTCAAAACGTTTTAGAGAAATCGCAGATATTATACCGAATATGAGCGATCGTATGTTATCAGAGCGTTTAAAGGAATTGGAAAGCGAAGGCATTGTAGTTCGTAATGTTTATCCAGAAGTACCAGTTCGAATCGAGTACGGCTTAACGGACAAGGGAAAAGCGTTAGAAAGTGTTATGGATGAAGTCCAAAATTGGGCTGAGAAATGGATGAAATAACGTTTTGATTTCATCCGTATTAGTATATTTAATAAAACGTAAGGGAAACCTTGCGTTTTTTTCTTTGCTTATAAAAACCTTTTAAAACTCTACACATATATACAAAAATATGCATATTTTGCGATGGTGTTACATATAATATTACATTTGTTTTACAAAAGCGTAACATTAGCAAAAAAAATCCCGAATTATGGTATAAATTTTATAGGTTATATACGGAAAAAGAAAAAAGAAAGCGGTGTAAAAAATAAAATGAAAAAGCTAAAAATGGCATCTTGCGCATTAGTGGCAGGGTTAATGTTTTCAGGACTAACACCAAATGTATTTGCTGAAGATAAAATTTCTGACGTGAAATCACAAATTAATACACAAAATGACACTTTACATAAACAACAACAAGAACGTGATGAATTACAAAAACAAATGAATGACTTAAACAAAACAATTCAAGGTTTAGATAAGTCTGTTCAAGAGAATGCTGCAAAGCTTGATGAAACAACGAAAAAAGTTGCGGACACTGAGCAATTAATCGAAAAGAAAAATAAAGATATTGCAGAATTACAAACGAAAATTGCAAAACGTGAGGAGTTATTAAGAAAACGTTTAGTTGCACTTCAAGAGCAACCAAACACAAACGTTGTAACAGAAGTTCTTGTAAACTCTAAAAATCTTGCAGATTTAGTTGATCGTTTAAATTCAGTTTCTAAAATTCTTGAGTCTGACGAAGACATCATGAAAACACAACAAGAAGATCAAGCGAACGTGAAAAAAGATGTTGAAACGGTAAAAACAAAGCAAAAAGAATTAAAAGAAGCACAAGCTCAAATTGAAACTGCTAAAAAAGAACTTGATGTTGAAAAAGCGAAAAAAGCAGCGGCAGTAAACGATTTAAGCGGTAAAATGGATACAGTTGTAACTTCAATGACAAGTACGGAAGAACAATTGAAGGAGCTTGAACAACAGGCATTAAAATTACAGCAAATTGCTGAAAAAGAAGCACAAGAAAAAGCAGCACAAGAAGTTGCTGCTCAAAAACAAGCAGAACAAGCTGCACAACAAGCACAAGCGCAAGCTCCAGCACAACCGTCACAGGCTCCAGCTCAGCCAGCACAAACACAAGCAGAGCCAGCAGCTCCAGCAAACAATGACGGACAAGATAAAAAAGAAGAGCCTAAGAAAAAAGAAGAGAAAAAAGCAACACCAGCCCCAGTAGTACCAGCTGACAATGGTGGCGGAAGACAAGATGTTGTTGAAAAAGCTAAAGGCTTAGTAGGTTTAAAATACGTATGGGGTAGTGCGTCAATTTCAAATGGTGGATTTGACTGCAGTGGTTTAATCTCTTATGTTTACGGTTTAGGTCGTCAAGATACTAGAGGTTTATGGAACTCTGTACAAAAGATTAGCGCATCTGAAGCAAAACCAGGAGATCTTATCTTCTTACAAGGTACTTACAGAACAGGCGTATCTCACGTTGGTATTTATATTGGTGGCGGTCAAATGATTCATGCTGCTGATGAATCAACAGGTGTTACTTACGGTAGCGTAAATAGCTCTTACAACCAAAAACATTTCTTAGGTTACGGTAGATTATAGGATTATAATTGAATAAAAAACGTGTATAAAGTCGATAGCTTACTATTTTATAAGTAGGTTATCGGCTTTTTTGCGTTTTTACGAGATTATAAGAAAGGCTTATAGTAGTGCTGGAGGTGATTGCTAATACTTGCTGGAAAACAGTTGCTATTAGAAGAACTCTCTTCAGATTTACGGAGAGAATTAAGTGATTTGAAAAAGAGGGGAGAGGTTGTATGTGTACAAGGTATAACGAAGAATACTTCTAAATATATATGTCAGCGCTGCGGAAATATAGAGCAGCGGCTATTTGCATCATTTTTATGTAAAAGGTGCGGTAAAGCATGCGCGTATTGCCGGAAGTGTATCACGATGGGGAGAGTTAGTGAATGTGCTGTACTTGTTCGCGGGATTCATGAAAGAAACGGAGACAGGGAGCTAAATCCATTACAGTGGAATGGGGCTTTATCGATTGGTCAGGAGTTGGCGGCGCAAGGAGTTATAGAAGCGATTAAGCAGAAAGAATCTTTTTTTATTTGGGCTGTGTGCGGGGCTGGAAAAACAGAAATGTTATTTTACGGTATAGAAGAGGCGCTCCAAAAAGGAGAAAGAGTTTGTATCGCAACGCCAAGGACTGACGTTGTACTGGAATTAGCGCCGAGATTACAAGAAGTGTTTCCAAGTATAACTGTAGCTGCTTTATACGGAGGGAGTGTAGATCATAAAAAAGATGCAGCGTTAGTCGTTGCAACGACTCACCAACTGTTACGTTACTATAGAGCGTTTCATGTGATGATTGTAGATGAGATTGATGCCTTCCCGTATCATGCAGATCAAATGTTACAGTATGCAGTTAGGCAAGCAATGAAAGAGAAAGCAGCGCGTATTTATTTAACTGCAACCCCTGATGAAAAGTGGAAGCGTAATTTCAGAAGAGGGAAACAAAAAGGTATCATTGTTTCGGGAAGATACCATCGTCACCCGTTACCAGTTCCTCTATTTAGTTGGTGCGGAAATTGGAAGAAAAGCCTCCATCATAAAAAAATTCCTCGTGTGTTACTACAATGGTTAAAAATGAACTTAAACAAAAAGTATCCTATTTTTTTATTTGTTCCTCATGTGCGATATATAGAAGAAATAAGTCAGTTGTTGAAAGGGTTGGATAATAGAATCGATGGCGTGCATGCAGAAGATTCGATGAGAAAAGAAAAAGTAGCATCTTTCAGAAAGGGAGACATTCCGTTATTAGTTACAACGACAATTTTAGAAAGAGGAGTAACTGTGAAGAACTTACAAGTGGCTGTGTTAGGAGCTGAAGAAGAAATTTTTTCAGAGAGTGCGCTCGTACAAATTGCAGGCCGAGCGGGGCGTAGTTTTGAAGAGCCATATGGTGAGGTTATGTATTTTCATTACGGTAAGACAGAGGCAATGGTACGCGCGAAAAAACATATTCAAAGTATGAACAAAAATGCGAAAGAACAAGGATTGATCGGTTAATGCATTGTTTACTTTGTGATGAATATATGGTGGAAACAGTTAGTTGGTACACCTTTTTTGTAAAGTCCCCAAAAAAATATGTATGTGATAGATGTGAGCAAAAACTTTCCTATATTATAGGAGGAATTTGCATGGATTGTGGTCGTCCTTTAGATGACTTACCTACTCGATATAAAGAAAATGACATTTGCATGGACTGTGTAAGATGGAGGAATGAGGAAGGATATCGTCCTTTTAAAAATCGTTCGTTGTACGTGTACAATGATGATATGAAAGGTATACTAGCGCAATTTAAGTTTCGAGGTGATGCGGAGTTAGTTCGTATTTTTTATCAATCTTTTCGGGAGTTATTTCAAAAGTATTTTACGGACGTTTCAACTGTTATTGCTGTTCCGCTTAGTAGGGAACGGGAATATGAACGAGGTTTTAATCAAGCAGAGTTATTAGCAGCTTGTTTGCCTGTCAAAAATTTTTATTCATCATTAAGAAGGAAGGAAACAGAAAAGCAAAGTAAGAAGTCGCGTAAAGAAAGGCTTTCGGGAAGTAATCCTTTTTATTTTCAGAGAGAAGAGATGTTTCATGGTCAACATATTTTACTTGTTGATGATGTATATACGACAGGAATTACAGTGAGACAAATTGGAAGTCTTTTCTATGATAAAGGAGCAAGCGAAGTTTCTAGTTTGACGCTCTGTAGAAGTTGATCTGTAACTGTCGAAAGAGATAATAAAAAGACGATAAGTCTTCTTTGACTTCGTAAGTTGTCATTCGTTATAGTGAAATTATGGGGCAAATGCCCTGATTTTTAGAGTGAAGGGAATGGAATGAACATGCAAGGAAGAGTAAAATGGTTCAATGCAGAAAAGGGATTTGGGTTTATTGAGCGTGAAGACGGTGATGATGTGTTTGTTCATTTTTCTGCTATTCAACAAGATGGATATAAGTCATTGGAAGAAGGGCAACAAGTTGAGTTTGATATTGTAGAGGGAGCACGTGGACCGCAAGCAGCTAATGTTGTAAAACTGTAGGTATATTGTTTTTGGGAAGAGAAAGCTGCGCTTGTGGCAACGTTATATATATGGTAGAACCTCTTGTTTTTTTGCAAGGGGTTTTTGTTATAAAATGAGTTGTCAAAAAGTTGTTTCTTTTCTGTAACGAATTGTCCACAGTTATATTCGTTATTCACGATGTTAATAGGATAAAATAAAGATAGAAACGATGCATCTTTTCATTTCAACAAAAAACGATAAAAAAATCGCAATTCCACTAATTTTTTTAAAAAAGTTAGAAGGAGTTTTTAAGCCGGTGTCGAAATTATAGTACATAGGCTTGAAAGGAGGAATTCATCTATGAAATTCAACATTCGTGGTGAAAATATTGAAGTAACTCCAGCATTAAAGGAATATGTAGAGAAAAAACTAAGTAAGTTAGAGCGTTATTTTGATACATTCCCAGAGATTAAAGTTAATTTAAAAGTATACTCTGACAAGCAACGTGTCGAGGTAACAATTCCATTTACTGATTTATTACTTCGTGCAGAAGAAACTAATAGCGATATGTACGCTGCTATCGATTTAGT
Organism: Bacillus sp. FSL W8-0519; assembly: GCF_038005585.1. NCBI lineage: Bacteria > Bacillati > Bacillota > Bacilli > Caryophanales > Bacillaceae > Bacillus > Bacillus sp. FSL W8-0519. Next base: position 5,003,999 of record NZ_JBBOTL010000001.1, on the reverse strand, counting down.
AGTTGATAAACTTGAGCGACAAATTCGTAAACATAAAACAAAAGTAAATCGTAAGTTACGTGAGAAAGGTTCTATGAAAACGAACTTTATCCTTCCAGAAGCAGTAGCTGTTCTGGATGAGGTAGAAGAGGATGAACTAGAACTTGTACGTACAAAACGATTCGATTTAAAACCGATGGACGTTGAAGAGGCAATCCTACAAATGGATATGCTAGGACATAATTTCTTCGTCTTCACAAATGCTGATACAAATGAAACTAACGTTGTATATGGCCGTAAAGATGGGAAATATGGTTTAATTGAAACTAAATAATAATTCAAAAGCGCAGCCGAAATGGCTGCGCTTTTTTGCTGAAAATAGATTTTTTAAAAAAGTTTTCTCAATTTAGAACGAGACATTCGGCCGATTGTTGTCATAGTTATAAGACAAGTGTTACAATTATCATTAGGTATATACATTTTAGTTTTTTTAATTAGGAGAAAAATTGGCATAACATACATTTGATTTTTATAACGACTGATTGTAATAGAGAAAAAGAAAAAACAATCGGAAGTTTTATTTTAATAAAAAGAGGAGCGTATTTCCTATGATCGGTATTTTAAAAAAGGTGTTTGATGTAAATCAACGCCAAATTAAACGTATGCAGAAAACAGTTGAGCAAATTGATGCATTAGAGTCATCTATTAAGCCATTAACTGATGAACAATTAAAAGGGAAGACGCTTGAATTTAAAGAACGTCTAACAAAAGGTGAAACAGTAGATGATTTACTACCTGAAGCTTTTGCGGTTGTTCGTGAAGCTGCGACTCGTGTTCTTGGAATGCGTCCGTATGGTGTACAGTTAATGGGTGGTATTGCCTTACATGAAGGGAATATCTCTGAAATGAAAACGGGTGAAGGTAAAACGTTAACATCTACATTACCTGTATATTTAAATGCTTTAACAGGAAAAGGTGTTCACGTTGTTACAGTCAATGAATATTTAGCACAACGTGATGCGAGCGAAATGGGACAACTTCATGAGTTCCTTGGCTTAACGGTAGGAATTAACTTAAATAGTATGTCACGCGAAGAGAAACAAGAGGCTTATGCTGCTGATATTACGTATAGCACAAATAATGAGCTTGGATTCGATTACTTACGTGACAACATGGTTTTATATAAAGAGCAGTGCGTTCAACGCCCACTTCACTTTGCTATTATCGATGAAGTAGATTCTATCTTAGTCGATGAAGCGCGTACGCCACTTATTATTTCTGGACAAGCTCAAAAATCAACAGAGCTGTACATGTTTGCAAATGCATTCGTTCGTACGTTAGAAAATGAAAAAGATTATTCATTTGATGTGAAGACGAAAAATGTAATGTTAACAGAAGATGGTATTACGAAAGCGGAGAAAGCTTTCCATATTGAAAACTTATTTGATTTAAAACATGTAGCGCTTCTTCACCATATTAATCAGGCACTTCGTGCGCACGTTGTTATGCATCGTGATACAGATTATGTTGTACAAGAAGGCGAAATCGTAATTGTAGACCAATTTACTGGTCGTCTTATGAAAGGTCGTCGTTATAGCGAAGGGTTACACCAAGCTATCGAGGCAAAAGAAGGCGTAGAAATTCAAAATGAAAGTATGACGCTTGCGACAATTACATTCCAGAACTACTTCCGTATGTACGAAAAGTTATCTGGTATGACTGGTACAGCGAAAACAGAGGAAGAGGAATTCCGTAACATTTACAATATGAACGTTATCGTAATTCCAACGAACAAACCGATTATTCGTGATGACCGTGCAGATTTAATCTTTAAATCAATGGAAGGTAAATTTAATGCTGTTGTTGAGGATATTGTAAATCGTCATAAACAAGGGCAACCAGTTCTTGTCGGTACAGTTGCGATCGAAACGTCAGAACTTATTTCAAAAATGTTAACGCGTAAAGGTGTACGTCATAACATCTTAAATGCAAAAAACCATGCGCGTGAAGCGGATATCATTGCAGAAGCAGGTATAAAAGGCGCTGTAACGATTGCGACGAACATGGCAGGTCGTGGTACAGATATTAAGCTTGGAGACGATGTGAAAAACGTTGGTTTAGCCGTTATCGGTACAGAGCGTCACGAAAGTCGTCGTATTGATAATCAGTTACGTGGTCGTGCTGGTCGTCAAGGGGACCCAGGTGTTACGCAGTTCTACTTATCAATGGAAGATGAACTAATGCGTCGCTTCGGTTCTGATAATATGAAAGCGATGATGGATCGCCTTGGTATGGATGATTCTCAGCCAATCGAAAGTAAAATGGTTTCTCGTGCAGTAGAATCTGCGCAAAAACGTGTAGAAGGAAATAACTATGATGCACGTAAGCAGTTACTACAATATGATGATGTACTTCGTCAGCAACGTGAAGTTATTTACAAACAGCGTCAAGAGGTAATGGAGTCTGAGAACTTACGCGGTATTATTGAAGGTATGATGAAATCTACAGTAGAGCGTGCGGTTGCACTTCATACACAAGAGGAAATTGAAGAAGATTGGAACATTAAAGGTCTTGTTGACTACTTAAATACAAACCTTCTGCAAGAAGGAGATGTGAAAGAAGAAGAATTACGTCGCCTTGCTCCAGAGGAAATGAGCGAGCCAATTATCGCGAAATTAATAGAGCGTTACAACGAAAAAGAGAAGCTTATGCCAGAAGAGCAAATGCGTGAGTTCGAAAAAGTTGTTGTATTCCGTGTTGTAGATACGAAATGGACAGAGCATATCGATGCGATGGATCACCTTCGTGAAGGTATTCATTTACGTGCTTACGGTCAAATTGATCCACTTCGTGAGTATCAAATGGAAGGGTTCGCAATGTTCGAGTCAATGATTGCTTCTATTGAAGAGGAAATTTCTCGTTACATTATGAAAGCTGAAATTGAACAAAACTTAGAGCGTCAAGAAGTTGTTCAAGGTGAAGCTGTTCACCCATCTAGCGATGGCGAAGAGGCGAAGAAAAAACCAGTTGTAAAAGGTGACCAAGTGGGCCGCAACGATTTATGTAAATGTGGTAGCGGTAAAAAATATAAAAACTGCTGTGGCATTGGGAAGTAATATAGGGCGGTAGCCCAGGCTGCTTTGCAAACTTTTACATCAAAAATGTATAATTAAGAAGGATTAAACTCTCTCCGTCATAAGTGGAGAGAGTTTCCCTTGTTTTCATACGAAAGTAACAGCAATTACATAGAGGTGAAGGAAATGGAATTAGTAGAAATTAGACAGGAATTAGAGAAAATGGCTAAGAGATTAGCGGCTTTTAGGGGGTCTCTTTGACCTCCCTACTAAGGAGAAACAAATTGCAGAATTAGAAGAGAAAATGATGGGCGCAGGATTTTGGGATGACCAACAAGGCGCACAAGCTGTAATTAACGAAGCAAATGCACTGAAAGATATGGTTGGAAAGTTCCGTCAGCTAGATGAGACGTTCGAAAACCTAGAAATTACGCATGAGCTTTTAAAAGAAGAGTATGATGAAGATTTACATGAGGAACTTGAATCAGAAGTAAAAGGCTTAATTCAAGAAATGAATGAGTATGAGCTGCAGTTACTACTTAGCGATCCTTATGATAAAAATAACGCCATTTTAGAATTACACCCAGGTGCTGGTGGAACAGAGTCACAAGATTGGGGCTCTATGTTACTACGTATGTACACACGTTGGGCTGAAAAACGTGGGTTTAAAGTAGAAACTGTTGACTACTTACCAGGTGATGAAGCTGGTATTAAGAGTGTTACTTTATTAATTAAAGGTCATAACGCTTACGGTTACTTAAAAGCTGAGAAAGGTGTACATCGTCTTGTACGTATTTCACCATTCGATTCTTCAGGCCGTCGTCATACATCGTTCGTATCTTGTGAAGTTGTACCTGAGTTCAATGACGAAGTTGAAATTGAAGTGCGTACAGAAGACTTGAAAATTGATACGTATCGTGCAAGTGGAGCGGGTGGACAGCACGTTAATACGACAGATTCAGCAGTTCGTATTACGCATACACCGACAAATACGGTTGTAACGTGTCAGTCAGAGCGTTCTCAAATTAAAAACCGTGAGCATGCGATGAAGATGTTAAAAGCGAAATTATATCAAAAGAAATTAGAAGAGCAACAAGCGGAGTTAGATGAAATTCGCGGAGAACAAAAAGAAATCGGATGGGGTAGCCAAATCCGTTCTTACGTATTCCACCCATATTCTCTTGTGAAAGACCACCGTACAAATACTGAGGTCGGTAATGTGCAAGCAGTTATGGATGGAGAAATTGATCCGTTTATTGATGCTTACTTACGTTCTCGCATCTAATAAGCTAAGTGAAAAAAAGCCAACAAAATTGTTGGCGCACGTTGAGGATATAGAGGACATAAAGAGTGCTATTTTATTTATATGGATGAAGTACAGAGGAAGAGAAGTTGGAAACGACAACTTCTCTTTTTGATGGGATTATATGTAGCATACAATGTTGTATATTGTTTTGTAAAAAGTAGAAAATAGTAAAACAGATTGGCAATAGAGTAAGGCTTTCTACAGAATTTTTCTAAATTCCCGTTCAAAAAGAATCCTTTATAGAAGTTTATAAGTTGTTCACAGAATTGAAACAACTTATAAAAGCTTTATATCATTAGGGTTCTCACTTTATTTTTGAAGAATATGAAATACACCTTAGTTTTTCTATATAAAGATAATGCTTATAATGAAAATGAGTGTGTTAGGAATGAAAAGAATATCAACAATGGGGAGCGATAGAAGTGAAAAAGAAATTATTGGCTATTGCGCTAGGAACATCAGTCGTTTTTGCTTTAGGAGCGTGTGGAAATAAAGAAGAGAGTAAGTCTTCGAACCAGTCTGCAAGTACAGACAGTGCAGAACAAATTTTCCAAAGAAGTTGTGCTGGGTGTCACGCAACAGATTTATCAGGAGCAACTGGACCTGATTTAAGAAAAGTAGGCGGGAAGTACGACGCTGCAGATATCGAAGAAATTATTAAAAAAGGTCGCGGTTCAATGTCGCCAGGACTTATTCAAGGTGAAGATGCGAAAAAAGTAGCTGAGTGGTTAGCTGAACATAAATAAAAAGGGGTAAAATGGACGAGTTGATTCATATAATCAACTCGTTTCCCTTTTTTTGGAATGTAACATAACTGTAACAAAAATGTATCCAAACTGGAAACCGTTTGATGTTACAATGAGGTTTGTAGAATTTTGCTGAAATATATTACATAGAGTAGTATTGCTTAGAAAAAGAGTATAAGTAGACTACCTTCAACAAGAGTGGTTTAAAAGAGAATAAAGGTTTAGCTTTTATTTTCAAATGTACAGAAAAGTATTTCGAAAAAAATCATTAAGTATTGGGTGATAAATAATGATAAAAATGACGAATGTTTATAAGGAGTACCCGAATGGTATGAAAGCCATTGCTGGTCTCACAGTTAACATTAAACAAGGCGAGTTTGTATACGTAGTTGGACCGAGTGGAGCCGGAAAATCTACATTTATTAAAATGATGTATCGTGAAGAGAAGCCATCTACAGGATCAATTAATGTAAATGGTCTTACTATCGAGTCATTAGCAGAAAGAGACGTTCCATATTTCCGTCGTCAATTAGGCGTGATTTTCCAAGACTTTAAATTACTACCTAAATTAACGGTATATGAGAATGTTGCGTTTGCCTTAGAAGTAATTGAAGAAGAGCCAGATGCAATTCGTGAGCGTGTAACAGAAGTGTTAGGTCTTGTAGGTCTTGAAGATCGTGCAGACGCACTTCCAAGCGAACTTTCAGGCGGGGAGCAGCAACGTGTTGCGATTGCGAGAGCAATTGTTAATAGACCAAAAGTTGTAATTGCCGATGAGCCAACAGGTAACTTAGATATTGAAACAGCTCTTGATATTATGAAGATTTTCACGCGCATTAATGAGCGTGGTACAACGATCGTTATGGCGACACATAACGCAGATATCGTAAATACAATCCGTCATCGTGTAATCGCGATTGAAGGCGGAAAAATTGTTCGAGATGAGATGGAGGGAGGATACGGATATGAAGGCTAAGACCCTTAGTCGACATTTGCGAGAAGGTGTAAAGAATCTATCACGTAACGGATGGATGACGTTTGCTTCTGTTAGTGCAGTAACAGTTACATTATTACTTGTAGGTGTCTTTTTAACAGCGATTATGAATATGAACCATTTTGCGACGAAAGTAGAGCAAGATGTAGAAATTCGTGTACACATTGATCCAGCAGCAAAAGAAGCTGATCAAAAGAAATTAGAAGATGATATGAGTAAGATTGCAAAAGTAGACTCTATTAAATATTCTTCTAAAGAAGAAGAGTTAAAACGTTTAATTAAAAGCTTAGGCGATAGCGGAAAGACATTTGAGTTATTTGAACAAGATAACCCACTTAAAAACGTATTCGTTGTAAAAGCAAAAGAACCAACAGATACAGCAACAATTGCGAAAAAGATTGAAAAAATGCAGTTTGTAAGTAATGTTCAGTACGGAAAAGGGCAAGTTGAACGATTATTTGATACTGTAAAAACTGGTCGTAACATCGGGATTGTGTTAATTGCTGGTCTTTTATTCACAGCGATGTTCTTAATCTCTAATACAATTAAAATTACAATTTATGCTCGTAGTACAGAAATCGAAATTATGAAACTTGTAGGTGCAACAAACTGGTTTATTCGTTGGCCGTTCTTATTAGAGGGATTATTCCTAGGAGTATTAGGATCAATTATTCCAATTGGCTTAATTCTAGTTACGTATAATTCGTTGCAAGGTGTGTTTAACGAAAAACTTGGCGGAACAATTTTCGAACTTCTACCATACAGCCCATTCGTATTCCAATTAGCTGGTTTACTAGTGTTAATCGGGGCTTTAATCGGTATGTGGGGAAGTGTAATGTCAATTCGTCGCTTCTTAAAAGTATAAAAAGTTGCAAACATAATTCGTACAAGCTTATCATATAGTAGAAATAGGTAAAGGCATCACACACTGTGTGATGCCTTTTGCTACACCACCTGTGTGTTTTGGAAAGGGGAATTCCGCATTGAAACGTAGAGTTGCAATTATTGGAATGGTTGTTGCATTTTTAATTGGTGCTGGCGGAATGTTTGCGGGTATGTCTTTATTTGGGGTTAACCCAGCAGAAGTAACGCAAACAATTTCGAATGGAAACGCTAGCACTGCGCAAGGGAATTTGGCAAAAATTAATGAGGCGTATGCACTAATTGATTCACGTTATGTGGAAGACGTGAAAGATGAAAAATTAGTCGAAGGTGCAATACAAGGCATGTTGTCTACGCTGAAGGACCCTTATTCCACGTATATGGATAAAGAAACGGCTAAACAGTTTAGTGAATCGCTTGATCCCGAGTTAGAAGGGATTGGGGCTGAGGTGAACAAAACGGACGGTAAGCTTATTATCGTATCTCCAATTAAAGGCTCACCAGCAGAAAAGATTGGAATTAAACCGAATGACCAAATTTTATCTGTAGATGGAAATAGTGTGAAAGATTTATCACGTGAAGAAGCAGTATTAAAGATTCGTGGTAAAAAAGGAACGACTGTTGCGATTGAAATTAAGCGTGCAGGAGTAGCTGATCCGATTGTATTTAAAATTAAGCGTGAAAAAATTCCAATCTTCACAGTGTTTAGCTCTGTGAAACAAGAGAGTGGAAAAGATATCGGTTATATGCAAATCACTTCTTTTGCTGAAAATACAGCGAAAGAATTTAAGGATCAGTTAAAAGAGTTAGAGAAGAAAAACATAAAAGGCTTAGTTATTGACGTACGTGGTAATCCAGGTGGCTACTTAAATAGTGTAGAAGAGATACTAGGAGAAATTATGACGGATAAAAAGCCGATGCTACAAGTAGAGCAAAGAAATGGTGAGAAGAAGAAATTCTCTACGGAACTAAAAGAGAGAAAGCCATATCCGATTTCAGTACTAATTGATAACGGAAGTGCTTCTGCTTCAGAGATTTTAGCGGGTGCGCTAAAAGAGGGAGAAGGATACGATTTAATTGGTGAAAAAACGTTTGGCAAAGGTACTGTTCAGCAAGCTGTTCCATTTAAAGATGGCAGCAACATCAAATTAACGATGTTCAAATGGTTAACACCGGATGGAAACTGGATTCATAAAAAAGGAATCAAGCCAACTGTAGAAGTGAAACAACCAGATTATTATCATGCGACACCAATTCAAATTGAAAAGACACTTTCATACAATGCAAATGATGTACAAGTAAAACATGCCCAAGAAATGCTTAAGAGTTTAGGGTATGTACCAGGACGTGAAGATGGCTACTTTAGTAAAGAGACAGAATCAGCACTGAAAGCATTCCAAAATGCGAATAAGATGGAAGCGACAGGACAGCTCGATAAAAAGACAGCTGAGGCGATTCAAACGAAAATTATTGAAAAAATCCGTTCTGGAGAAAATGATCTACAATTACAGTCAGCATTAAAATTAATGGCGAAATAAAAAGAAATACAGGCAGTTTGCTGCCTGTATTTTTTTGTGTTAAACAAACGTTTGTCCAGTTATGATAATATAAAAAGAAAGAATGATATAAATGGTGGTGAATGGGTTCGTGGAGGCATGGATTTTTGAAATAATGCGGGCAGTTGGACGTTTTTTCTTACACCCTGCTGTCTATGTATTTTTTATAAGTAGTATCTTCGTTGGATACTTACGTATGTTACGAGAACGAAAAGATTTTTCTTTTAAAGTTTATGATATTTGGTTTGAACTGCGAACATCTTTATTGGCGGGAGTTAAATATGGATTAATCGTATCTATCATTACGATTGGGCTCGGACTTGTTGTTTCTAAGGCGAGCTTATGGGCCATTTTACTTTGGACGTTACTATTTGGATTAACTGCTATGTATCGATATTTATCAGCGGCTTATACGTTTAGTATCGCGATTGTATGTGTTCTATTATCTTCTAAGCTACCAGTTTCTTTCTTACAGCTTGGAGAAGGTGAAGAGAATACAATCGTATCCCTTGCTATTTTGCTAGGCATCATGCTCGTTGTAGAGGGCTTGTTGATTTCTAAAAATGCAGTAGGATATTCGACGCCGAAGATTAGGAAGGGTAAGCGCGGATTAAAGATTGGTTTACACGAATCAAAGCGTTTATGGATCATTCCTATTTTTATTCTTGTGCCAGGTGACGCAGTAACGCAGTTTATTTCATGGTGGCCTGTCGTTTCAATCGGTTCACATACATATTCTCTATTCCTCGTTCCATTTTTAATTGGATTTATGAGAAGGATTAGAAGTTATGAGCCGACGGAAGCTTTATTATTTACAGGAAGACGTGTGTACGGATTAGCAGGACTTGTGCTTGTTTTAGGAATCGCAAGTTATTGGTGGCACGTACTTGCCATTATTGCAATGGGCGTTGCAATGCTTGGACGTTTTACAATTTCCATGCAAGAGAAAATTGCGGATGAAACAAGACCAGCGTACTTCGCTGCACGTAATGATGGACTCGTTGTACTAGATACAATTCCAAATACAATTGGAGCAGAGCTGAATTTACTGCCTGGAGAAATGATTACGAAAGTAAATGGAGTCATTCCAAGAAGTGCTGAGGAATTTTATGATGCGCTTCAAACGAAGACGACAGGAGCATTTTGTAAGTTAGAAGTTTTAGATACAAATGGAGAACTTCGCCTTGCTCAAACGGCATTATACGCTGGTGGACATCACGAATTAGGTATTGTGTTTGTTCAGCAGGAGCATGAGTGGGATTCGGAAGCGATGTAATAGAAGAAAAGGTATCACCTTGTGGTGATGCCTTTTTTTGTGTAAGCAGGGCGGTAGTTATAGTACATGAAATTTATATCGGCGATTTTGCAAATATATCAGCGCAACTTGAAATATATCGGCGATTTTGCAAATATATCAGCGCAACTCGAAATATATCGGCGATTATTCGAATATATCGACTTTCCGGCCAAAAACGACAACTATCGCAAAGCTTATTTTCAGTTTCATAGACGGATAACTTGAATAATTATTTGATAATGGTTATCATTTAGGGAGTCTTTTTAATTTTGGAAAATGGAGGGAAGATATGCTACGTAAATTTTTTTCTTACTATAAACCGTATAAAGGTTTATTTATACTCGACTTTTCTTGTGCGGTCGTCGCAGGATTATTAGAACTCGGCTTCCCGCTTATCGTAAATCAATTTATTGATAAGTTATTGCCAGGGCAAAACTGGACGCTTATTTTATGGGCTTGTTTCGGTTTACTCGCAGTTTATATGTTAAATGCAGGCTTACAATATGTCGTTACATATTGGGGACATATGCTTGGTGTTAACATTGAAACAGATATGAGGCAGAAATTATTTGATCATATTCAAAAGCTATCATTTAGATTTTTTGATAATAATAAAACAGGTCATTTAATTTCACGCCTTACAAACGATTTAATGGAAATTGGGGAAATTGCTCATCATGGACCAGAAGATTTATTTATCGCCGTAATGACTTTAGTTGGGGCATTTTCATTTATGATGATGATCAACTGGAAGTTAGCGCTATTAACGTTCTTCGTTATTCCATTCTTATTATGGTTGGCACTTTACTTCAATAAAAAAATGACAGGTACATTTAGACGTTTATTCTCAGATGTTGCTGATTTCAATGCATGTATTGAGAACAACGTTGGTGGTATTCGCGTTGTACAAGCATTCGGAAATGAAAAGTTTGAGAAAGAGCAATTTGCTGTTAACAACGCTCGTTTCCGTACAACGAAATTAATGGCGTATAAAATTATGGCGCTAAATTCGTCAATTAGTTATATGCTTATGCGTCTCGTAACGCTCTTCGTCTTAATATGCGGTACGTGGTTTGTTCTGCAAGGAGAATTAACGTACGGTGGATTTATCGGATTCGTTCTATTAACGAATATTTTCTTCCGTCCAATTGAAAAAATTAATGCGGTAATCGAAAGCTATCCGAAAGGAATCGCCGGTTTTAAAAGGTATGTAGAGCTTCTTGAAACAGAGCCAGATATTGTGGACTCTAAAGATGCAATGGAAGTAAAACATGTACACGGTGATATTCAATATAACAACATTACATTCGGATATGAAAACAAAGAACCGATTTTAAATGACATTAGTTTAAAAATACATGCAGGTGAAACAGTTGCGTTCGTTGGGCCATCTGGAGCTGGGAAAACGACGTTATGTAGCCTATTACCACGCTTTTATGAGCAATCATCTGGATCGATTCAAATTGATGGTATTGATACGAAAGACATGACGTTATCTTCACTCCGTAAGCAAATTGGAATCGTGCAGCAAGATGTGTTCTTATTCTCAGGAACGATTCGTGAAAACATTGCTTACGGAAATTTAAAAGCATCAGAGGCTGAAATTTGGCAGGCAGTAAAACGTGCGCAATTAGAAGACTTAATTTACTCACAACCAGACGGTTTAGATACTGTTATCGGTGAGCGCGGCGTGAAACTTTCAGGCGGACAGAAGCAACGTCTAGCTATTGCTCGTATGTTCTTGAAAAACCCGCCAATTTTAATATTAGATGAAGCGACTTCCGCATTAGATACAGAGACGGAACTTGCGATTCAAAAATCACTTGCTGAACTATCTGTCGGCCGTACGACGTTAGTTATCGCTCATAGACTGGCAACGATTAAAAATGCAGATCGCATCGTCGTTGTAAATAAAGATGGGATTGCAGAACAAGGTTCACATGATGAATTAATTGAGCAAGGCGGAGGATACAGCAGGTTATACGAAGCGCAGTTTAGTTCGTAAATATAATTTTTGCCGAATTAGCGCACCATAAGTAAGTGGAAATCTTATATGGGAGGCTATACTGTATGATTGTAACAACAACTTCTACAATTCAAGGGAAAGAAATTATTGATTATGTCGATATCGTGAATGGAGAAGCGATTATGGGGGCGAATATCGTTCGTGACCTTTTTGCTTCTGTCCGTGACGTTGTCGGTGGTCGCTCAGGCGCTTACGAAAGCAAATTGAAAGAAGCACGTGACATCGCAATGGAAGAGATGAAAACTCTCGCAAGACAAAAAAATGCGAATGCCATCGTTGGTATCGATGTGGATTACGAAGTAGTTCGCGAAGGGATGCTAATGGTTGCTGTGAGCGGGACTGCTGTCCGTATATAAAGTAAAAGGCCGTGCTGATGAACTGCACGGCTTTTTGTATGCTATGTCGAAGATTCAATATTTCTTGGGAAATGCGGCAGGTCCCGTCGATATATAGGGAAGACATTAGAGCGCTTCTTTACATTTCCGGATTTGAACTAATAATGTTTCGTATTCTTGTTCGAGAGATGTGATGTCATCGTGATGATTTTGTATGGAAATTCGGCCGATGATTTCTGTTAATTTTGTTTGTAATCGTAACAATTCTTGTTCAGTAACATTTACAGAATCCTCGGTTGTTCTCTTGGTGTATTGCTCGTAATTGCCGTGGAATACTCTAGGTTCACTCTCGTCTACTTTTAGAATATGGTCTGCCACAGAGCGAATAAAGGCACGGTCATGGCTAATGAAAAGTATAGTGCCAGGATATTCTTGTAACATGCTTTCTAATTCTTCTTGCGTCGCTAAGTCTAAATAGTTTGTCGGTTCATCGAGCAGAAGCATATTATAGTTTCCTAAAAATACTTTTGCGAGTGCAACCTTCATTCGCTCACCCCCGCTTAGAACGTGCACAGGCTTATGAACATCTTCACGGCGGAATAGAAGCCTTGCAAGTATTGTGCGAACGAACGATTCTGTATAATTTGTTTCTTCTAGAACATTTTCTAAAATGGTTTTATCTGTTTTTAAAATGGATAGTGTTTGTTCGAAGTATCCAATTTTACAACTCTTTGAGAGCTGAATGCCACGCTCGTTTGCGAGAAGCATGTTGAACAAAGTCGTTTTTCCACTTCCGTTTGCGCCTAAAATAGCAAGCTTTGCACCTGGAGCAATAGTTCCATTCAGATTTTTAAATAGTGTACGATTACCTATTTTCTTTGTGGCTTTATTGAACTGTACTGCCACTTTACTATGAATAGGTGTATGGTATTGTACGTCAAACTGAGCTTGAGAAAGATCCTTTGGCTTTTCCTTCTTTTCTAGTTTTTCGAGACGTGTTTCTAATGCTTTCGCTACTTTACTAACCTGTTCTTGGCCATGAGCCCCACTTAATTTATAAAGTTTAGATTCAGATGAACTGAACCGTGTTGGGATTTTTGTCATGCTAGAAGCACGTTGCTTTTTTTGTAAAATGGACTGCTCTAAACGATTTTTTTCTTGTACATATTGCTCATATTCTGCTTGTTTTTGTATTCGCTCACGTTCTTTTTGCTTGCGATAGTTTGAATAATTACCTTTATACTCTTGAATCGTACCATCTTCGATTTCGATGATTTTTGTACATATCGCATCTAAAAAGTCACGATCATGTGATATTAAAACAAGTGCCCCTTTATAAGATAAAAGTGCCTCTTCTAATTGTTCTGTACCGGCCATATCTAAGTGGCTTGTTGGTTCATCAGCGAATAAAATGCCTGCATTCTGTTCAAGAGCGTGGGCAATCTTTAGACGCATTCGTTCACCGCCGCTCATTGAATTTGAAACGTTTGAAATGCTCCATTTTCCTTTTGCGAGAGAAGAAGTGGTTTCCGGTACTTCCTCGCTAAGCTGAGGAATGATGCTGATAGAACTATGATGAGTTACTATGCCTTTGTCAGCTTCTATTTCTTTACTTAATATTTGTAATAACGTAGATTTACCAGCACCGTTGACTCCGACAATTCCTATGCGATCCTGTGATTGAATTTCCAGTGATGGTAACGTAAATAGTGTACGATCACCAAAGCTTTTTTCAATATTACGTGCGAATAAAATAGTCATAAAAAAACCTCCCTAGTTTCACTAGAGAGGATAAACGTCGCCCTTGCATGTAAAAATCGTACATAAATAAACGATTTTTCACATGATCGTTTCGAAAGAAAGTATCGACAAATGGACAGACTAATCCTCTGCTAGTTTTCATCATTTTTGTTCACTATTTGTGATGGATGAAATAAATAAGAGAATTAGAACTTCATTGGTCAAAGTACCTTCCTTTCATAATATTACTTTTATTGTATGCGCATACAAATAAGTTTGTCAAACTTATTTCAGCTTGTGATTTTTGAATTCGTTATTATAAACTTGTGCCTTAGCTATAGCCTCAGCATCATTTTGGATTTCATCTAATCCATTCGCATCCCCAATAATATAACCTTCAAATGATGAACCAACAAAATCAAAGATGTGTTGGAACTGGGAGATAAGCGGTAATGCTTTTAGTTTCGGATTATCGCCGCCAACGATAACAACGTACATTTTTTTACCTTTCATTTTTTCTTTGAAATGAAGAGATGTATCACGCAAGCTTTGTGACCAGCGATCGATGAAGTTTTTCATATGACCACTCATCCCGTACCAATATAATGGTGTAGCAAAGATAATTGTGTCGTGCTCTAACATGCGTTTCGTTAACTGCTCGTAGTCATCATCTACAGGTTGGAATCCTTCTGCATCATGACGCTGATCTGTAATAGGATAGACTGTATGATCACGTAAATAAATTTGTTCTGTTTCAATTCCATCAATCATCATATGTGTTAAAGCTTCCGTATTTCCATTTTGTCTTGAACTGCCGTGTATAACAAACATGTAATCATTCCTTTTCTTTTTCTTTTTTTAGGAGTGAAACGTGTTTTTGCAAATTCGTTTGAATATGGGAAAGCAATGAGATTTGCTTTGTTACTTCATTAAGTTTATCTTCATAAAGCGTAAGGATGCTGCTGCACGGATTGTCGTATAAGTGCGGTTCAATTTCAAGGCAGCGCAGCATCCTTGCCGTCTCTTCTAAATTCAAGCCAATTTGTAAGTACATTTGAATAAGCTCCACTTTTTCGATGGCACTTTCGTCAAAATCACGATAGCCATTTGCGAGGCGCTTCGAAGGAAGTAATCCCTTTTCTTCGTAATGTCTTAGTGATCTTTCGCTAACGCCAGTTTCTTTTGATAACTCCCCGATTCGCAATGCGTTTCACTCCTTCTACATGTATTGTAAACCTTCACACTAATGTGAAGGTCAATGCTGTTTTTTCGCAAAAGAATTTACATGATTTAAAAACACTTGAATAGCTTTAGACGGAATAAAATATTTGCCGCGCACGATGGAGAATGGACGGATGAGTTGTTCATCTGGAACTTCGACGTGGAATAGTTCTTTTGCCAGTAGCTCTTTCCGTACAGTCCAATCAGAAAGGATAGCGATGCCAAGCCCAGCACTCACCGCTTCCTTCACGCTTTGAATACTGCTGAATGTAAAGGAACGCTTTAGTTTTAAATGGTGTTGATGAATAAAACGGTCACTATAAGCACGTGTACCAGAACCACTTTCTCTTAATACCCATACTTGATCTTGGAGTGTCCTTTCATTTATTTCATTTGTGTGGAGTAGTGGATGGTTTGGCGGGACGACGAGTTTCATTTCATCTTGCATAAACGTTTCAACGTCAACGTCGGCGTATACAACTTGACCTTCTACTAAGCCGATATCAATTTGATTAGAGCGAAGGCTTTGCAAAACGTCTTCTGTATTTGAAATAAGGGTATGAACTTCGACGCGTGGATTTTCATTGGCATAATTAGCGAGTATTTTTGGAAGTAAGTATTCGCCAATTGTAAAACTAGCACCGATGCGAAGCGTTCCTGTTACAACGTTATGTAGTTCATTAATTTCTTGTTTGGCATCTTCATAAAGAGAGAGCATTTGCTTTGCGTGTATGTATAGAATATTTCCAGCTTCCGTAACTTGGACATGTTTGGGGGATCGCTGAATAAGCGTAGTTCCAAATTCGTTTTCTAAGTTGCGAATGTGCATACTTACGCCAGGCTGTGAAAGGTTTAATAATTCTGCTGCACGAGAGAAGTGTTTCTGTTCAACAACCGTAACAAAAATTTTTAAAATGTCTACGTTCATATCATCTGCTCCTTTCTTTTTCTATCATCTTATCATAAGTATTTCTGATGATAGAGATTTGGTATTGATATTAAACTTATTATAGAAACTCTCTTATAATGTAAGTAGAAAGAACATGCATGTTCCAATATGATTATTGGAGTGGTTCAAAGTGGAACAAACACTTGTTATACAAAAGAAGAAGCGTTTTGGATTTTCGCAAGGGATTGGGATTACATTATTAATCGCAATTGTGGCGAAATATTTAGCGGAGCTTCCATTTTTAAATATTATGGGACAATTAGTAATTGCTATTCTAATTGGGATGGTTTGGCGTGCGGCAATTGGAGTTCCTCATGATGCGATTGCGGGGACGAACTTTGCGAGTAAGAAGTTGCTGCGCTTTGGGATCATCTTACTTGGAATGCGATTAAATCTTGTTGATATTGCGAAGGCGGGACCGAAAGTATTGGTCATCGCAGCGGTTGTTATTACATTTACGATTTTCGTTGTATACGGACTAACGAAAGTATTTAAAGTAGAGAAGAAGCTTGGAATTTTAACAGCATGCGGAACAGCGATTTGTGGCGCGGCAGCGGTCGTGGCAATTGCGCCGCAAGTGAAAGCAAAAGATGATGAAACGGCAGTTGGGGCTGCAATCATTGCTATTTTAGGTACGATATTTACGCTTATTTATACGTTATTATATCCAGTGCTTGGCTTTTCTCCGTACGGCTACGGTGTATTCTCGGGTGCGACGCTGCATGAAATCGCTCATGTCATAGCAGCTGCGGCGCCAGGAGGAAGTACGGCTGTAGACATCGCAGTTATCGTGAAGTTAACGCGCGTTGCAATGCTTGTACCAGTAGCGATTTTAATTGGATTATGGTTTGGTAAGAGTGAGGGAAGCAAGGAAAAAAGATCATGGCGCGACCTTCCAATTCCGTGGTTCATTTTCGGATTTTTAGCGATGAGTGCGGTGCATTCTCTTGGCGTGATTCCAGAAGTTGTTGCGGGATATATTGTAGTCATCGCTTATATGCTTATCGCAATGGCGATGGCGGGGCTTGGCTTAAATGTAGAGTTTAAAACGTTCCGGAAGTTAGGAAGCAAAGCATTCGTGGCAGGGCTAATTGGCTCGGTTTGCTTATCGGTGCTTGGATATGTTCTTGTATATGCGTTAGGATTTATGTAGTAGGAAGAAGCTGTTCCAAAAGATATTTTGGGACAGCTTCTTTCTTATGTTTATAGTGCTACAGATGTCGGTATTTGTCGGTAAGTCGATATATTGAAAAAATCGCCGATATAAATGGAGTTGCGCTGATATATTTGGGGAATCGCCGATATAATTTCAGTTGCGCTGATATATTTAGGAAATCGCTGATATAAATTTAATTCCCTCTGTACTTTGTTAGAAAAGATGTTCAGTGAAATATTTTTCTAAAATTTGTAAAGATACCTTTACTTACAACTGGAAAATATTTATAATTTAAGTAAAGATATCTTTACTTTTGAAGGTGGAGCCTATGGGTGTAAAAAATAAAATTAAAGAATTAAGAAAGCAACATCATATAACACAAGTTGAAATGGCAAAGGCGATGCAGGTGACGCGGCAGACAATCGTGGCGATTGAAAACCATCATTACAATCCGAGTCTAGAGTTATCCTTAAAAATTGCCAAATATTTTGGAGTGAAGGTGGAAGAAATATTTACGCTAGAGTAAGGGGAGAGAAAAATGCAGGATGAGTTTGAGAGATTTCAGTCAGATAAAGCGTTTAAATATTTAGGGTTGTTTTTAGCGATTAGTTTAGCCATATGGAGTTTGTACAATTTAATTGTTTACGGAAGTGCTGGTATGCCATTTGTTTTATTTGTACTAGGACAGTGGGTGTATTTTCTTGTGAACTATTGGCTGAAGTGGAAGTATAGAAATCAAAAAGAGGCGGATCATGTATGAGTAAGCAAGATGTTATAAGGTTTATAGGAAGTTTATTTTTAGCGAAGCTTATTTTAAATGCGAGTTTAATAATGTTAAGTATTTCGTGGAGAACTATTTTCATATCGAATGTAGCACTAGTCATTTTATATGGCATTGCGGAATATAGAGAACAGAAGCGTTTGAAAGAAGAGGGAATACCGTCGATTGATGAGCGAGTTGTGAACAAGATGAAGTCATATTTTACGATTAGTATGACAAGCTTCGTTTTCTTGTTCATTATGTATCTTTGTGTAAATAAGTATTTAGACAGGCTAGTAGTACATGTAAATGAGTTATTATATATTGCTATTTTTGGTCTATTAATAAGTATGGCATCGACGAGCGTGTTAGCAACAAGGAATAGATAGAAAAAGGGGAACTGGGATGGGATTACCGGTATTATGTGTCGCTACGGCTATTTTTGCTTTGTTTTGGGGAATGCAGAACCTTTCTCATAATCCAGTGCCGAGTATTTGTATTATGCTTGGTACTGTAGGTTTATCGTATTATTTATTAGTTTCAGCTCATTATCATAAAACAGCAACGAGTGTTGTTGTTGGGGCACTTATTTTATTTTGTGGTCGTGCTGTGCAAAAGGGGTTATTTCCGTAAAGGCTGTTTATACGAAGCGTATAAACAGCCTTTTGTATTTTTTTTACAAAACACTTGAAAGTTACGTAACGTCATCTTTTATAATGAAGGAGAAGAGGTGATGGTAGTGATTTCAATTCAACAATTGACGAGAGAAACAGGGGTTACGGTACGTACATTACGTTATTATGATCAAATAGATTTATTAAAGCCGAGTGGTAAAACAGAGGGTGGACATCGGTTATATAGTGAAGCGGACGTTATTCGTTTGCAACAAATTTTGTTTTTAAAGGAAATGGGATTTTCATTAAAAGAAACTGCGAATATGTTAGTAAAAGGTGAGCTAGATTTAAAAAATTCGCTTGAAAAACAACTTCGGTTTGTACAAGAAGAACAAAAGAAATTTAATCGAATGGAGAGTGTTTTACAAGCAGTTGTTTATTCGGTAGATGTGGAAGGAGAACTCGATTGGAAAGTTATGTTTGAACTGATTCAGCTTTCGAAGCAGTCTTCTCGTATACGTGAAATATTTCAAAATGAAGTGTTTTCAAAGGAAGAACAAAAATTGCTTCATAATTTACCAAACATGAGTAAGGAAGATACGAATGTTTTAGAATGGGTAGATTTATTAAAGCAATTCCGTACTTTTATGAAAGACGGTAAAGAAGTAGCTAGTGATGAGGTACAAGGGGCAACGAAGAAATTAATGCAGAAATGTTTAGAAATGGCTAATGGTGATGAAGCGTTTTTAGATAAGTTATGGGAAGTTAGAAAATCGAAGGAAGATTCACAGAAAATGAGCCTGTATCCGATTGAAGAAGAACTTTTACTATATATGGATGAAGCTTTTCGTATCTATGATGAAAAGGAGAGGGCTAAATGAGTATACTCGCAGAATATCGTTGGTATTTTTTAATTGGGGCAGAAATTGTATTTTGGTTAGCGGCTATCGGTTTCTTTTTACTCCGTTACGGATTTCGTTTGAAAAAGGCGAGTTTTATTATGGGAATTGTGCTACTCGTAAATGAAGTGTTTATTTTAACTTTAGGGGTAGTGGACTATTATCAAACAGGAAAGTTTTCTAACTTTCAAATCATTACTGTAATCATTTTATTGTATGCAGTCTTCTACGGGAAAAAGGATTTGAAGAAGCTTGATATATTTGCGCAAAAATTAGTTGCGAAATGGCGGAATGAGCCGGCGCCTATTATAGAAGAACAGGTAGAATTAACAGGTATGGCTTATGCGAAGCAGGAAATGAAAAATTGGGTATTGCACCTTAGTTTGTTTGTTGTTGTGCATATTTTCTTTTTCTTTCTGTACGGTCTTGCCCCGGTTGAACAATGGCGTAATTGGTTAGAAACGGGAATTGTTTTAAATAAAGCAGCGAGTCGGGTTAGCCAAGTTTGGGCGATTATACTTTTAGTGGATACAGTTATTTCATTTTCATATGTTCTTTTTCCGAAGAAGGAGAAGGGGAAAGAGAAGCTACTTTCTTAGAGGAAAGTAGCTTTTTTAGTATACCGATAGTTTGTATAGGAGAGGATGACAGTAGGAAAAAGAGCGGATTTTAAATGAAGTGGAATCTTAATCAGTGTGGTGCTTACTGTTTGTTCATGCGGAAGAAGATTTGATAAGGAAGGAAGTGTACTCTCCTTCCTTTTTCTATATATATTGTCGAAAACTTTACCGAATATCTGTTCGTTTTTTTAGGTTTTTTATGGGCATTCGTGGTAAAATAATAATACAGATTTTTATGAGGAGGTCGGATTTTCTTGGAACGTCAATTTGAAATTGTCTCAGCGTATTCCCCACAAGGTGATCAGCCGGTAGCTATAGAGAAGCTTGTAGAGGGAATTAATAGTGGAAAGAAAAAGCAAGTGTTGCTTGGAGCGACAGGAACGGGTAAGACATTTACGATTTCAAATGTCATTAAAGAAGTGCAAAAGCCAACGCTTGTCATGGCTCATAATAAAACGTTAGCAGGACAGTTATATAGTGAGTTGAAAGACTTTTTCCCAAATAATGCAGTTGAATATTTTGTTAGTTATTACGATTATTATCAGCCAGAAGCGTATGTGCCGCAAACAGATACGTTTATTGAAAAAGACGCACAGATTAATGATGAAATTGATAAATTGCGTCACTCGGCAACGTCTGCATTATTTGAACGGGATGATGTAATTATCGTTGCGAGTGTTTCGTGTATATATGGTTTAGGTTCTCCAGAAGAATACCGCGAGTTAGTTGTTTCACTTCGAGTTGGTATGGAAAAGGATCGCAATCAATTGCTTCGTGAACTTGTTGATGTGCAGTATGGTCGTAATGATATTGATTTCAAGCGTGGTACATTCCGTGTGCGCGGAGATGTAGTTGAAATCTTCCCGGCATCACTTGACGAGCATTGTATTCGAATTGAGTTTTTTGGTGATGAAATTGATCGTATTCGCGAAGTAAATGCGTTAACGGGGGAAGTATTAGCAGAACGTGATCATGTAGCAATCTTCCCAGCATCTCACTTCGTTACACGTGAAGAAAAGATGAAGGTCGCTATTGAAAATATCGAAAAAGAACTAGAAGAGCGTTTAAAGGAATTAAATGATAACGGCAAGTTGTTAGAAGCGCAGCGTATAGAGCAGCGTACACGTTATGATTTAGAAATGATGCGTGAGATGGGCTTTTGTTCAGGTATTGAAAACTATTCCCGTCATTTAACACTTCGTCCAGCGGGGGCAACGCCGTATACGTTATTAGACTATTTCCCGGAAGATTTCTTAATTGTTATGGATGAGTCGCACGTATCAGTGCCGCAAGTAAGAGCGATGTATAACGGGGACCAAGCGCGTAAGCAAGTACTTGTGGATCATGGATTCCGTCTGCCATCAGCTTTAGATAATAGACCGCTCACTTTTGATGAGTTTGAAGAGAAAACGAATCAAGTTATTTACGTTTCAGCAACGCCAGGACCGTATGAATTAGAGCAGTCGCCAGAAGTAATAGAACAAATTATTCGTCCAACAGGGCTTTTAGATCCGCCAATTGATATACGACCAATTGAAGGGCAAATTGACGATTTATTAGGAGAAATTCAAGATCGCATTGCAAAAAATGAACGTGTATTAATTACGACTTTAACGAAGAAGATGTCAGAGGATTTAACAGACTACTTAAAAGATGTAGGAATTAAGGTGAATTACCTGCATTCTGAAGTGAAAACGTTAGAACGTATTGAAATTATACGAGATCTTCGCCTTGGTAAGTTTGATGTTCTCGTTGGTATTAACTTATTGCGAGAAGGATTAGATATTCCAGAAGTATCCCTTGTAGCGATTTTAGATGCTGATAAGGAAGGATTCTTGCGTTCAGAACGTTCATTAATTCAAACAATTGGCCGTGCAGCACGTAATGAAAACGGCCGCGTTATTATGTACGCAGATCGTATAACGAGATCGATGGGAATTGCGATTGAAGAAACGAAGCGTCGTCGTAGTATACAAGAAGCTTACAATGAAGAGCATGGTATTACGCCGAAAACGATTCAAAAAGGTGTGCGTGATGTAATCCGTGCAACGACAGCTGCTGAAGAGCCGGAAACATATGAAGCAACGCCAGCTAAGAAGATGACGAAAAAAGAGCGTGAAAAGACAATTGCGAAGATGGAAGCAGAAATGAAAGAAGCAGCAAAAGCGTTAGACTTCGAGCGTGCAGCTGAATTAAGAGATTTACTATTAGAATTAAAAGCGGAAGGGTGAAAAGAGTGAGTAAGAGCAAGGATTTTATCGTTGTAAAAGGTGCTAGAGCACATAACTTAAAAAATATTGATGTAACCATTCCGAGAAATCAGCTTGTCGTTGTAACGGGATTGTCTGGTTCGGGGAAATCATCATTAGCATTTGATACGATTTATGCAGAAGGGCAGCGTAGATACGTAGAATCGTTATCTGCGTATGCACGCCAGTTTTTAGGGCAAATGGATAAACCGGATGTAGATACGATTGAAGGATTGTCACCAGCAATTTCAATTGATCAAAAAACGACGAGTCGTAATCCGCGTTCAACTGTTGGAACGGTAACGGAGATTTATGATTATTTACGTTTATTATTTGCGCGAATTGGTACGCCAATTTGTCCGAATCATGGCATTGAAATTACATCACAAACAGTAGAGCAGATGGTAGACCGGGTCCTTGAATATCCTGAACGTACGAAATTACAAGTGTTAGCTCCTATCGTTTCTGGTCGTAAAGGTGCACATGTGAAAGTACTTGAAGACATTAAGAAGCAAGGATATGTTCGTGTACGTGTTGATGGTGAAATGCTTGATGTGTCTGAAGATATTGCGTTAGATAAAAATAAGAAGCATTCCATTGAAGTTGTAATAGACCGTATTGTTGTAAAAGAAGGAATCGCAAGCCGTCTTGCAGATTCTCTTGAAAGTGCATTAAAGCTTGGCGGGGGACGAGTGTTAATCGATGTTATGGGAGAAGAGGAACTTCTATTTAGTGAACATCATGCTTGTCCGCATTGTGGTTTTTCAATTGGAGAATTAGAACCGCGTATGTTCTCATTCAATAGTCCGTTCGGGGCATGTCCTTCTTGTGATGGGCTTGGTTCAAAGTTAGAGGTAGATTTAGAACTTGTTATTCCGAACTGGGATTTATCATTAAATGAACATGCGATTGCACCTTGGGAACCGACAAGTTCACAATATTACCCACAGCTCTTACAATCTGTATGTAATCATTACGGCGTTGATATGGATGTGCCTGTAAAAGATATACCGAAAGATTTATTTGATAAAGTGTTGTACGGAAGCGGTGAAGAGAAAGTTTATTTCCGCTATGTAAATGAATTTGGTCAAGTAAAGGAAAATGAGATTTTATTTGAAGGTGTTATTCCAAATATTGAACGTCGTTATCGTGAAACGAGTTCTGATTACGTTCGTGAGCAAATGGAAAAGTATATGGCAGAGCAAGCTTGTCCGAAGTGTAAAGGTGGACGTTTAAAGCCTGAGAGTTTAGCTGTTTTCGTTGGCGGAAAAACGATTGCTGATGTAACGAAATATTCTGTTCAAGAAGTACAGGAATTCTTCTCAAGTGTGGAGCTAACAGAGAAACAACAAAAAATTGCTCATTTAATTTTAAGAGAAATTCAGGAGCGCGTTGGGTTCTTAGTGAACGTCGGTTTAGATTATTTAACGTTAAGTCGTGCCGCAGGAACTTTATCAGGTGGTGAGGCGCAACGTATTCGTTTAGCAACGCAAATTGGTTCTCGTCTTACTGGCGTACTTTACATTCTTGATGAGCCTTCTATCGGTTTGCATCAGCGCGATAACGATCGTCTTATTCGTACATTGCAAGAAATGCGTGATTTAGGTAATACGTTAATTGTTGTTGAGCATGATGAAGATACGATGATGGCAGCTGATTATTTACTTGATATCGGGCCTGGCGCAGGTATTCATGGTGGACAAGTCGTATCAGCAGGTACACCAGCTGAAGTGATGCAAGACGAAAATTCGCTAACCGGTAAGTATTTAAGCGGTAAAGAGTTTATTCCAGTTCCACTTGAAAGACGTAAAGGTGACGGACGAAAAGTGGAGATTGTTGGTGCAAAGGAGAATAACTTAAAGAACGCGAAAATGTCATTCCCGCTTGGTACGTTTGTAGCGGTAACGGGTGTATCTGGTTCTGGTAAAAGTACGATGATTAATGAAGTACTATATAAATCGTTAGCGCAAAAGTTATATAAAGCGAAAGCGAAGCCAGGTACTCATAAAGAGATTAAAGGTCTTGAGCATTTAGATAAAGTAATCGATATTGATCAATCGCCAATCGGTCGTACACCGCGTTCTAACCCTGCGACTTATACAGGTGTATTCGATGATATTCGTGATGTGTTTGCCCAAACGAATGAAGCGAAAGTGCGTGGATATCAAAAAGGACGTTTCAGCTTTAATGTAAAAGGTGGACGTTGTGAAGCGTGCCGTGGTGATGGAATTATTAAAATCGAAATGCACTTCTTACCAGATGTATACGTGCCGTGTGAAGTTTGTCATGGTAAACGTTACAACCGTGAAACGTTAGAAGTGAAATATAAAGATAAGAACATTTCTGAAGTATTAGGAATGACAATTGAAGATGGGGTAGAGTTCTTCGCTAACATCCCAAAAATTAAGCGTAAACTTCAAACGCTTGTAGATGTTGGACTTGGTTATATGAAATTAGGGCAACCAGCTACGACGTTATCTGGTGGTGAAGCACAGCGTGTGAAATTAGCTTCTGAATTACACCGTCGTTCTACAGGGCGTACACTATACATTTTAGACGAGCCAACGACTGGTTTACATGCGCATGATATCGCGCGTCTTCTAGAAGTGCTGCAACGTCTTGTTGAGAGCGGGGAGACGGTACTTGTAATTGAACATAATTTAGATGTAATTAAAACAGCAGATTATATCGTTGACCTTGGACCAGAGGGCGGAGACAAAGGTGGACAAATCGTTGCTTCCGGAACTCCAGAGCAAGTAGTGAAAGAAGAGCGTTCGTATACGGGTAAGTATTTAAAAGAGATTTTAAATCGTGATAAAGCAAGAATGAAAGAGAAAATAAAAGAAGTAGAGTTATCGCAATAAGTTTAGTAATAAAAACCGAGTGGAAATGACGCTCGGTTTTTATTGTATAGGGGGAGAAGGTGGAGTTTTTAGATGTGTTGCGAAAGAAAAATATGAAGGTAAGAGAGTTTCGAAATTGGGGTGTATATTTTCGGAAGCGCTGGGAGGATAACTTTGAAAATCATGTAAGTGATGAGGAAAAAGAAGTGTTTAGAGGGAGAAGAAGTGGAAAACACGTTTCATAATGAAGTGAAAAAGGAGTGCTACATCTTCTATCAACACTGTGATGATGCACTACTAATAAAAGATGCAAGTTTATTAAGTATGGATGATATGTATAAAGGCGATATTTACATTGTAGATAGAGAGTTCACTTGGACTTTTGTAAAAACGCATGAACATAGATGGTGTGGGCCTTATTTCGCAAAGAAGTGTTAGTAGGTATACAAGTATGAAGAGTAGAATAAGTTGATATAAGTGTTCGTATCATACTTGCGTTTATTATCTATTAGCGTATGATGAAAGATATATGTTTAAAAGGATGTGTAAGAAAATGAGATGGATTGTATCACTTCTTGTAAATAGCGTTGTGTTAATCGCTGTATCGGGACTTTTAAAAGGGATTGCACCAGACGCGTTTTACGTAGCAAATATACAAACTGCAATTATTGCGAGTATTATTTTGGCTGTTTTAAATGTGTTCGTAAAACCGTTTTTAATTTTAATTACGCTACCAATTACTGTTGTAACTTTCGGTTTCTTCTTAATTGTTATTAATGCGATTACGTTAAAAATAGCAGATTCATTATTAGGAGACGCATTTAATATATCAGGTTTCGGTGTAGCGATCGTTGCGGCAATTTGTATTTCAATTTTTAATATGATTATTGAAAAGGCAATTGTGGAACCTTTATATGAAAAAAAGAGAAAATGACAAAAAGAAAAACATTTCATGATATGTATGAAATGTTTTTTTCTATTTATTAGAAACCGTATTTCTTGTTTCCAGAAAAAAATGGTACAATATCCGATAGAATGGAATTTTACATCAAATGAGACTGAACCCGCAGCGGAGTGGAGGTTTATACATATGCCGAAAGTAAGGACAAAAGATTTAATTGAACAATTTCAATTGGAGTTAATAAGTGGTGAAGAAGGAATTCATCGTCCAATTGATACAAGTGATTTATCACGACCTGGAATTGAAATGGCAGGATTTTTTACATATTATCCAGCTGATCGCGTGCAGCTTCTTGGAAAGACGGAGCTTACATTCTTTGACACGTTAACGTCAGATCAAAAACAAGAGAGAATGAAAGCGCTTTGTACTGAGGAGACGCCATGTATTATTGTAACTCGTAATCAAGATGTACCAGATGAGTTACTGCAAGCATCACGTGAATCAGGCATGCCTTTATTACGTTCTTCTCAAACGACAACAAGACTATCAAGTCGTTTAACAAATTATTTAGAAGGTAAGTTAGCGCCAACAACAGCTGTTCATGGTGTGTTAGTAGATATTTACGGCGTTGGTGTTTTAATTACAGGGCAAAGTGGTGTCGGTAAGAGTGAGACAGCTCTTGAACTTGTAAAACGTGGTCATCGCCTTGTTGCGGATGATAGTGTAGAAATTCGCCAAGAAGATGAAGACATGTTGGTCGGAAGCTCTCCAGATTTAATTGAGCATTTATTAGAAATTCGAGGTCTAGGCATTATTAACGTTATGACGTTATTCGGTGCAGGGGCAGTGCGAAATTATAAGCGTATTACACTTGTTATTAATCTTGAAATTTGGGATCAAAAGAAAAATTATGATCGCTTAGGTCTTGATGAAGAGAAGATGAAGATTATTGATACAGAACTTACGAAGATTACACTTCCAGTTCGCCCTGGTCGAAACTTAGCTGTTATTATTGAAGTGGCAGCGATGAACTTCCGTTTAAAACGTATGGGAGTCAATGCAGCACAGCAGTTCTCAGAACGATTAATGAGTGCGATTGAGTTAGGAAATCAGGAGTAAACATTGGAGAGGGAGGTCATACATATGCTGTTAGGTTCTGTACCACAGCTTGACCGCGTAGCTATCCAACTTGGACCGTTTCCTGTTTATTGGTACGGGATTATTATCGGTACAGGTGTGCTATTAGGTCTTTGGCTAGCAACTCGCGAAGGAGAAAGGCTAGGTATTCCAAAAGATACATTTGTTGACCTTGTATTAATTGCAGTACCGATCGCTATTCTATTTGCGAGAATGTACTATGTTATTTTTGAATGGGAATATTACGCGCAAAACCCGAGTCAAATTATTAATATTCGTCAAGGTGGCTTGGCGATTCATGGTGGCTTAATCGGGGCTGTTATTACAGGGATTCTTTTTGCGAAACGTCGCGGAGTTTCATTCTGGAAGTTGGCGGATATTGCTGCACCAAGTATTTTACTAGGACAAGCAATTGGCCGATGGGGAAACTTTATGAACCAAGAGGCACATGGTGATGAGGTAACGAGACAGTTTTTAGAAGGCCTTCATTTACCGGATTTCATTATTAATCAAATGTATATTGATGGTGTTTACTATCACCCGACGTTTTTATATGAATCATTATGGAATTTTGCAGGTGTCATTTTATTACTCGCATTACGAAAAGTGAACTTGCGCCGTGGGGAATTATTCTTCACATATTTAATTTGGTATTCAATAGGACGCTTCTTCGTAGAAGGGTTACGTACAGATAGTTTAATGCTAGGGCCACTTCGTATTGCACAAGTAATGTCAATTGGACTTGTTGTTATTTCTATTATTTTCATTATTGTGAGACGAAAAATGGGGCAAGCTGATAAAAGATATTTAGAAAATTAGAGAAAAGTAGCATCTTATTATAAGATGCTGCTTCTTTCATATTCAGGAAAGAGAAAGGACTAAGGCAATGAAAATAAATACAGTGTTATTTGATTTAGATGGAACGTTAATTAATACAAATGAACTTATTATTTCTTCTTTTTTACATACTTTACATACATATTATCCAAATCAATATAAGCGTGAAGATGTATTACCATTTATCGGTCCGTCTTTGCATGATACGTTCAGTAAGATTGATGAAAGCAAGGTTGAAGAGTTAATTACGAGTTATCGTCAATTTAATCATGATCATCATGATGAATTAGTAGAAGAATATGAAACTGTATATGAAACAGTTCAAGAGTTGAAGAAACAAGGCTATAAGGTTGGTATTGTTACAACGAAAGCACGACAAACTGTTGAGATGGGATTAAAGTTATCGAAGCTTGATGAGTTTTTTGATGTTGTTGTGACAATTGATGATGTCGAGCATGTGAAACCACATCCAGAGCCACTTCAAAAAGCGCTTCAGTTATTAGATGCGAAACCGGAAGAAGCATTGATGGTTGGGGATAATCATCATGATATTGTTGGCGGACAAAATGCGGGTACGAAAACAGCTGCGGTTTCATGGACATTGAAAGGTAGAGCGTATTTAGAGGCTTACAAGCCAGACTTTATGCTAGATAAAATGAGTGATTTATTGCCGATTTTGTCCGACATGAATCGTTCGTAAAGATAAGTAGAGGAGCGAGTGAAGTGCGACGGACAACGCGCTATCCTGTTTCAGGAGAAAATTCATTATGGAATGTGTATAAGACAGTGTCTTTTTGGAAGGTAATGAAGAATTTTATTATTATCCAAATTGCACGTTACACGCCATTTTTATCTGTAAAAAATTGGTTGTACCGCACATTTTTGCGGATGAAAGTAGGAAAGAAAACATCGTTTGCGCTCATGGTAATGCCGGATATTATGTTCCCAGAAAAGATAACTGTGGGAGATAATTCGATTATTGGCTATAACACGACGCTTTTAGCGCACGAATATTTAATTCGCGAATATCGACTTGGAGAGATCGTTATTGGAAACGAAGTGATGATCGGGGCAAATACGACTATATTACCAGGTGTGAAAATTGGGGATGGCGCGATTGTTTCAGCTGGCACACTTGTTCATAAAGATGTGCCAGGCGGTGCTTTCGTGGGTGGGAATCCAATGCGTGTTATTTATACGAAAGAGCAAATGGAGGCTAGAGAAGGTTCATACTAGAAATGTAACATTTCTCTTCTTTTTTAATGAATAAAAAGGAAATAATTGAGTATAATATACTGTTTTGTTTTTTACGGAATCGTTTATACTTATAGATAGAAGAATGTGTGAACGAAGAAAACAAAAAACTGGAGGATATATGGGGAAAAATCAAAGAATATATAAGGAGAACGGACAAGTTATCTCTTTTAATCAATTAGCGGACTTCTTTTATAAAAAAGGGATGAGGGCTTACAAAGGACAAAAATTGCAAGATGCAATTAAATATTTTCGAAGAGCGGCACAAAGCGAGAAGGAGCCGTTTATTTTATGTCAATTAGCAACAGTATTATCTGAGGCTGGTGAATATCAAGAGTCGAATCAAACCTTCTTTAAGCTTGTTAGATCTAATCCAGAACTTGAACAATGTTATTATTTTATTGCAAATAATTATGCGTATATGGGTCTATTTCAGCAGGCGAAGAAGTATGCGGATCGCTATTTAGAAGTTGCAGAAGAGAAGGAATTTGTTGAAGATACATTAGAATTACTTGAAATTATGGAAGAAGAAGCGATGGGTGCGGAAGAGATTGAGGATGAAGATGATTTAATTGTTATGCAGGAAGAAGCCAATCGTTATATTCGTAATGGACAATTGGAAGAAGCAATTGCTACATTAGAAATTGTTACGAAAGACTATCCGGAATTTTGGTCAGGGCATAATAATTTAGCCATTGCGCATTTTCAATCTGGTAATGTAGATAAGGCACTGAAATTAACGGAAATGATTTTAGAGAAAAATCCTGGTAATATACATGCGCTTTGTAATACACTTATTTTTCTATATTCAATTGGAGAGCATAAACAAGTAGAGGTGTTAGCTGCTCAGTTAGTTTCGGTATATCCGATTTCGTTTGAACATCGTTTGAAACTTGGGACGACACTTGCAACAATTGGTCATTTCGAGCCTGCATATAAATGGTTCAAATTATTAAAGCGTCAAGGATACGAAGGAGACGTTAGTTTCTATTATTGGTTTGCATATTCTGCGTATATGGTGAAAGATCAGCAAGTAGCTGAAAAAATGTGGCAACATGTTGTAGAATTGCACCCTGATAAAAAGGGAAAAGAACCGTGGAATGCATTGAATTTAGCGGATGAAGGACAAAATGTGTTATTTGAAGAATTACGAAAATCATTCCAGCAAAGTGCGACGCTAGAGGAACAAATGCTAGCTTTATATTTAATGAATGAATTATCAACGCCGGAGAAGGTTGGATTCTTCTTTGATGTAACGCAGGCGAAGAATGGTGTTCCAATCGTATCGCAACTTGCAAAGTATTTCTTTTTACTGAATAGCCATAAGAGTATTCCAGCTGATTTACAGCAATTTGAACAGTGCGCGCGAATCGCGGATGCTTTATACAATTATACGAAAAAAGATGATGAATTAATCGAAGAGTGTTTACAATTTTGGTTTTGTACGTTCATACGTTTATATACATCTGGGGCAGTTTTTACAAATGTATACGGCTGGTCAGCTGCGGTTGAATATATCGTACGCAGTGAACAAGGAAATAAGATGACACAGTCGGAGCTCGGAGATGTGTATAATGTATCTGTAGCGACTGTTCGAAAGTATGTGCAAGCTGTTAAGCGTACGCACACATAGATAAGCAAATCATTGGGAAAAAAATGATGCGAACAGTATAATGAGGGTAACTTAATTGTGTAGGAATGGATAGGAGTGAATAGTGTGTCAGAAGAAAAAATTTATGATGTCATTATTATTGGTGCAGGACCAGCTGGTATGACAGCTGCAGTATATACATCTCGTGCGAATTTAAGCACATTAATGCTTGAGCGTGGTATTCCAGGCGGGCAAATGGCAAATACAGAAGATGTAGAAAACTACCCAGGTTATGAGTCTATTTTAGGACCAGACTTATCAAATAAAATGTTCGAGCATGCGAAGAAATTTGGTGCTGAATATGCATACGGTGATGTGAAAGAAGTCATCGATGGTAAAGAATACAAAACAATTATTGCTGGTAAAAAAGAATATAAAGCACGTGCAATTATCGTTGCAAGTGGTGCAGAGTATAAAAAAATCGGTGTACCAGGTGAAACAGAACTTGGCGGCCGCGGTGTATCATATTGTGCGGTATGTGATGGCGCATTCTTTAAAGGTAAAGAACTTGTAGTTATTGGCGGCGGAGATTCTGCTGTTGAAGAGGGTGTGTTCTTAACACGCTTCGCATCAAAAGTAACGATCGTTCACCGTCGTGACACGCTTCGCGCACAGAAAATTTTACAAGATCGTGCTTTCCAAAACGAAAAAGTAGACTTCATTTGGAACCACACGATAAAAGAAATTAACGAAGCAAATGGTAAAGTAGGAAGTGTAACACTTGTAGATGTAAACAGTGGAGAAGAGAAAGAAGTCAAAACTGACGGCGTATTCGTATACATCGGTATGTTACCACTATCAAAACCATTTGTTGAACTAGGTATTACAAATGAAAATGGTTACCTTGAAACAAACGAGCGTATGGAAACGAAAGTTCCTGGTATTTTCGCAGCAGGTGATGTTCGTGAAAAAATGCTACGTCAAATTGTAACTGCAACAGGTGATGGTAGTATTGCAGCACAAAGTGCACAACATTACGTAGAAGAATTATTAGAAGAACTAAAAACTGTATCAGAAAAATAAGGGATAATATACCTTTTGAGAAGAAAGCTACCGATAGGAGCTTTCTTCTTTTTTTGTGTGAAAATGTCAAAGTTTTGTCAAAAAATATTGGGATTATAAGCTTTCTTATTGATATACTGGACTTTACGGAAAAAATCACTATAAGAAATGAGGAATTTATTCAGTATGGAATGGCGTAATATATATCGTGGATTTTGTATGGGTGTTAGTGATTTAATTCCTGGTGTGAGCGGCGGTACAATCGCTGTTGTGTTAGGGATTTATGAACAATTGCTTGCGGCAATTAGCGGATTCTTTAGTCGTGAATGGAAAAAACATTTAGGATTTTTAATTCCACTTGCAGCTGGTGTGGCAGCAGCGTTTTTAACGTTAAGTCACGTTATTAAATATTTACTTGCAAATCATTATGAACCGACTCAATTTTTCTTCCTCGGTTTAATTATTAGTATATTACCGATGTTAATGAGAGAAGCTGATGCAAAGTCGTCGTTTAAAGGTAAGCACATTGTTTTATTAATCGTTGCAGCAATTCTTGTTGCCATCACAGCTTTCTTTAAACCAGATAAGACAGCAGATCCAATTACGACGTTAACAATTTTAAATGCAATTGGTTTATTTTTCGCAGGATGGATGGCTAGTATGGCGATGTTACTTCCTGGAATTAGCGGATCGTTTATTTTATTAATTATTGGTGTATATCCGACAGCAATTAATGCTTTAACTACACTCAACTTACCTTTAATTGCAGTTATTGGTGCTGGCGTTATGGTAGGGTTCGTTGTAAGTAGTAAAGGAATTAGTTTCTTATTAGATCGATATAAAAGTATGACATTTGCGGCAATTATTGGACTAGTTATCGGTTCGATTGTAATTGTGTTCCCTGGTATTCCAACTGGAGGATTTTCAATTATAAGTTCAATTATTACCTTTATTTTAGGATTTGCGATTGTTACTTATTTCGGTAAGAAGTAAGGGCGCTGGAGTCCCCTTGGCGATAAAAGTCGTTAAGGGGATTTTTCATGCTATTCACGGAAAGTCCAGGCATTTACATTGCTTGTTATAAAAAGCTTTTTTAAAATTGTTGAGTAGCAGTGCTTAGCGAAAGGGGGACTGGCTCCTTCGTTGTAGCAAACTGTTTTTGATAGTATAATGAAATGAGTATGCAGTGAGAAATTTGCTGCAAGTAGCTGAGGTGAAGAAACATGCAAAGAGTGACAAACTGTGTGTTAATTAGAGATAATGAAGTACTCTTACTCCAAAAACCTCGCCGGAATTGGTGGGTTGCACCAGGCGGGAAAATGGAGCGTGGTGAGACTGTAAGAGATTCCGTTGTTCGCGAGTATCGTGAAGAAACAGGTATTTATTTAAAGAACCCAGCGTTAAAGGGGGTCTTCACCTTTGTCATCCAAGAAGGTGATAAAGTTGTTTCTGAATGGATGATGTTCTCCTTTTTAGCGACAGATTTTGCAGGAGAAAACAAACTAGAGAGCGAAGAAGGCATCATTGGTTGGCATACATTTGATAAAATTGATGATTTAGCAATGGCACCAGGAGATTATCACATTATTGATTATTTAATTAAAGGAAATGGCATAATCTACGGTACATTTGTATATACCCCAGATTTTGAGTTGCTTTCATATCGATTAGATCCGAGTTAAACCGTCAAGGAGAGGATACGATGACAGAGAATAATGATATAAAAATGGTAATTATTACAGGAATGTCTGGAGCTGGAAAGACAGTAGCTTTACAAAGTTTTGAAGATTTAGGATATTTCTGTGTAGATAATTTACCACCGATGTTATTGCCAAAGTTTATTGAGCTTATGGCGGATTCAAAAGGAAAAATGAATAAAGTAGCACTTGGTATTGATTTACGCGGCCGAGAGTTTTTCGAACATTTATGGGAAGCGCTTGATGATTTATCAGAACGTACATGGATTATTCCTCATATTTTATTCTTAGATGCGAAAGATAGCACACTTGTAACTCGTTATAAAGAAACGAGACGCTCGCATCCACTTGCACCAACTGGTCTGCCGTTAAAGGGAATCGAAGCAGAGCGTAATTTATTAACAGATATGAAGGCACGCGCGAATATTGTGCTTGATACATCTGATTTAAAACCGAAAGAATTACGTGAAAAAATTGTTCACCTATTTTCAACTGAAACTGAGCAAGCATTTCGTGTAAATGTTATGTCATTTGGATTTAAGTACGGTATTCCAATTGATGCAGATTTAGTATTTGATGTTCGTTTTTTACCAAATCCATATTACATTCCACATATGAAGCCATTAACAGGACTAGATGAAGAAGTTTCATCGTATGTGCTGAAATTTAATGAGACGCATAAGTTTTTAGAGAAATTGACTGATCTTATCACTTTCATGCTGCCTCATTATAAAAGAGAAGGCAAGAGTCAACTTGTAATTGCAATTGGATGTACAGGTGGACAGCATCGTTCTGTTACGCTTACAGAATACCTTGGGAAACATCTGAAACCAGAGTATAGCGTTCATGTATCTCATCGTGATGTGGAGAAGAGAAAGGGTCATTAAGGGATGAAAAAAGAGAGAAAACCTAAAATTGTTATCATGGGAGGCGGAACGGGACTTTCTGTTTTATTACGAGGATTAAAACAATATCCGGTTGATATTACAGCAGTTGTTACAATCGCTGATGATGGTGGCAGTTCAGGTAGATTACGTGATGAGCTAGAAATTCCACCCCCAGGTGACATTCGTAACGTACTTGTTGCGTTATCAGATGTAGAACCACTGGTGGAAGCTTTATTCCAGCATCGTTTCACAACGGGAGATGGGCTGAAAGGTCATGCGTTAGGAAATTTATTATTGGCAGGTATGACCTCGATTACAGGAGACTTCTTCCATGCTATTACAGAAACGAGTAAAGTTTTAAATGTTAGAGGACGTGTATTACCGGCGGCGAATCAAAGTGCAGTACTGCATGCGGAACTAGAAGATGGAGAAATTGTAACAGGTGAATCAAAGATTCCTTATTTCGGAAAGAAGATTAACCGTGTCTTTTTAACTCCAGAAGATGTAGAGCCGTTACATGAAACGTTGACTGAGATTAAACGAGCTGATTTACTTGTTTTCGGTCCAGGAAGTTTGTATACGAGTATATTACCGAATTTAGTTGTTAACAAAATCGGGGACGCTGTTCTTGCTGCAAAAGCGAAGAAGGTATATGTGTGTAATGTTATGACGCAAGCTGGTGAAACGATGGGATATACTGCGTTTGATCATGTGCAGGCGTTACATGATCATTTAGGTGAACCATTTATCGATACTGCAATTGTAAATAACCGTGATATTCCTTGTGAATTACGTCAGTTATATGAGGAAGAAATGTCAGCGCCAGTTGTAGTAGATGAAGAGCGTTTTACTGAAAATAATATTAACGTGATTCAAGATCAATTAGCGAAGTATGATGACCGTGTTGTAAGACACGATACATTAAAACTAGCTTCTATTTTATATTCACTGTTGTAGATGTGCGTTGCCTCGTTTGAGGTAACGCTCCTCATTTCATATAGGACAAGATTTTTGTTCCACAATAATCGTATAAGGAGGTGTTGACTGTGTCATTTGCATCAGAAACAAAGAAAGAGTTGACGAATCTGGAGATGAAGGAATGCTGTGAGAAAGCAGAATTATCAGCGTTACTTCGCATGAACGGATCGCTTTCTTTTTCAAATCGTCGTCTATCAATCGATATTCAAACGGAAAATGCGGCAATTGCAAGAAGGATTTATACGCTTTTGAAAAAAGGATATGACGTGACGGTAGAATTACTTGTTCGTAAAAAAATGCGATTGAAGAAAAACAATGTATATATCGTAAGGCTTGTTGAGAAGTCACGCGAAATATTAGCTGATCTTCATATCGTTCGAGACGACTTTTCATTTATTCGAAATATATCACAAGAATTAATTGAGAAGAAATGTTGTAAACGATCGTATTTACGCGGTGCATTTTTAGCAGGTGGTTCAGTAAATAACCCAGAAACATCATCTTATCATTTAGAGATCTTTTCGTTATATAAGGAACATAATGATGCTATATGTGAACTGATGAACGGATTTGATTTAAATAGTAAGACGTTGGAAAGAAGAAAAGGGTACATTACGTATTTGAAAGAAGCAGAAAAGATTACAGAGTTTTTAAATATTATAGGTGCTCATAATGCACTTTTAAGATTTGAAGACATTCGAATCGTACGTGATATGCGTAATTCTGTAAATCGCTTAGTGAACTGCGAAACAGCTAATTTAAATAAAACAATTGGTGCAGCGCTAAGGCAGATTGAAAATATCCGTTATATTGATGAGACAGTTGGTCTTGATATATTGCCGGATAAATTACGAGAAATTGCGCAATTACGAAGAGATTATCAAGATGTAACATTGAAAGAGTTAGGTGAGATGGTATCCGGGGGGAAAATTAGTAAATCGGGTATTAATCATCGTTTGCGTAAAATTGATGATATTGCAGAGAAATTACGCGCGGGGGAAACGGTAGCAAAAAAATAAGAGGTTAAAGGGGAAATGGAGCTGTGGTTCAAAAAAGAGTTCAGGTTTCATTAAAAAACGGTTTACAAGCACGTCCGGCTGCGTTGTTTGTACAAGAGGCCAATCGCTTTCATGCAGATATTTTCATCGAAAAAGATGGGAAGACAGTAAATGCAAAGAGCATAATGGGGATTATGAGCTTGGCAATTGGAACTGGTAGCATGATAACAATTACAACAGAAGGTTCAGATGCAGAAGAGGCTTTAGAGGCATTAGCTGCATATGTACAATAAGAAGCTATCGCGCATGTGCGATAGCTTTTTTGTTGTTTGGGGCTTGTTGGTGGGGGTGTGTGGGATGTGCGTTCTTGTCGAGAATTGTCGGTAAGTCGATAAGTTGTGTCGAAACGTCGATATATTAAAATAATCGCCGATATAATTGGAGTTACGGTCGATATATTTGAAAAATCGCCGATATATTTAGAGGGATACTGAGTGGGGTATGTTCGTGCGGAGATTTAACTATAAAAAAGCGCCCTGTAATAGGCGCTTTTTTATGTATCCAGCTCCAGCGACTCTAAATAAGCCGCTTCCGCTTTAAATATCTATTAACGATTTGTAAAGATCTTATCGATTAAACCGTATTCTAAAGCTTTTTCTGCTGTCATGAAGTTGTCGCGGTCTGTGTCGCGTTGTAGCACTTCAAGTGGTTGACCTGTGCGGTCAGCAAGAATTTGGTTTAGTTTTTCACGTAAGAATAGAATACGTTTAGCAGCGATTTCGATTTCAGTCGCTTGACCTTGTGCACCACCAAGTGGTTGGTGAATCATTACTTCACTGTTTGGAAGTGCATAACGTTTTCCTTTTTCACCTGCTGCAAGTAAGAATGCACCCATAGATGCAGCCATACCGATACAGATTGTTGATACTTGCGGTTTAATAAACTGCATTGTATCGTAAATTGCCATACCTGCTGTGATAGAACCACCAGGGCTGTTGATGTAGATGTGAATATCTTTTTCTGGATCTTGAGATTCCAAGAATAAAAGCTGGGAAACGATTGAGTTAGCTACGTTGTCATCAATTGCGCTACCAAGCATAATGATGCGGTCTTTTAATAGTCGAGAGTAAATATCGTAAGCGCGTTCTCCACGATTTGTTTGTTCAATTACTGTAGGAATTAAATTCATCTGTTATTTCCTCCTTATAAAGCTTTCTTAGTCTTATAATACAATTATGGTCAATAAAGGTCAAACGAAACCACTTTAAATCAAAAAAATATGTAGTTGTACCATGAAATATTCGCTATGTTTTTGAAATTCCCTGCTTATGTATCTTCAACATCATAACCGAATTACATAAATTTAAACGTTATAAAAACTGTAGAAAAAAAGAAAAGAACGCCTTTTGACTGAAGCGTTCTTTCGATATCTATTCTTTTAAAAGATAGGTTACTTTATTTAAAATCTTTTCGATTTGTTTCGCGTTTTTACTATACATTTCGCTCGCTGATTTCGACTTTGTTTCTAAGGAAAATAGTTCAAGATCAGCATGACATTTTTTTAATGATGCTAATAATAAAGGTTTGTTTTGAGGAGAAGGCATTTGTAGTTTGTCATTATAAATGTCGATAGTCAGTTGTCCGTATGAATCAACTTGACCGAGAAAGACATTTTCGATAACAACACCGAGCTTTTCTAGTTCAGCATGTAGCCAAGCGCGGTTATGTCCACTTGCGGATAGCGGTTCATCTAAGACATTGCCATCCATAATAACAGTTTGTGGTTCTTTTTCGTTTGCTACTTTTAAACCGATGTCTTTTGCTGTAAGTGGCTGGGAATCTTTCTTTAATAATACATTTAATTCTCCGCTCGGTTCTAAGACAGCAAATTCAACATCAGCTACGCTGAAAGCACCTTTTCCACGGAGAAGTTCCAGTAATTCATCACTTGTATATTTTTCTTTCTTTAAGTTGTCTTCGAGTATCTTTCCGTCTTTTATTAATACGGTAGATTTCCCTTCAAAGAAGTCCCGAGCTGTTTTGTTCTTTAAAGAGAGGATTCCTGTTAAAAAAGGTACCACAGCGAAAATGAGTATCGCAAAGACGCCGTGGAAAAATTTTGAATCGAGCCCTGTAGATACTTGGGCAGCGATGTCACCGATTGTCATTCCGGCTATGTATTCAAAAAAGGAGAGCTGAGAGATTTGTCTTTTCCCTAACCATTTCGTAATAGCGAATAAAATAATTAATATGAATACAGAGCGAAGAATGACAAGTGTCCATTCCGGCAGGTGAGACATAGTCATTTCCTCCAGTCTACTTAAAACCCTTTATATTGAGGTTCTTCACGTTCTAATACTGAAACTCTATTTTGTAAATCAGCGATGATGCTGTCCATTTCTAGCATGCATTCGTGAAATACACGTTTTGTTTCTTCATCCTGTGAATTTAGTGAAAGGGAACTTAAACTTGCTTGAGCGCCCCTTACACTAGCGAGACAGGTTTTTACGCTAGCGATAACAGTCATACAAACACTCCTTATCCTTTCGGTTTGAATAACAATGCTCCGATGAAGCCGAAAATAATAGCTGCGGATACACCGGCGCTTGTTACTTTAAACATGCCGGTAATAACGCCAACGATGCCATGTTTTGCGGCTTCTTCCATTGCGCCGTGAACGAGGGCATTACCAAAGCTTGTAATAGGTACGGTTGCCCCAGCTCCAGCGAAGTCAATTAATGGTTCATACAAATTAAATCCATCTAATATAGCTCCAGCAACAACGAGTGTTGCCATTGTATGAGCGGGTGTTAGTTTGCCGACATCAAACATAAGTTGGCCAATTACACATATGAGTCCGCCAATGACGAAAGCCCAGAAAAAAATCATTGCGTTGCACCTCCGAATTCAATTGAAACGGCGTGAGCGATGCACGGAATCGTTTCTTCTTGTTGGAATGTAAGTGGAGATAGTAAAGCGCCTGTCGCAACGACAAGTATTTTTTTGAACTCTCCTCTTTTCATTCTGTTTAATAAATGACCGTACACGACTGTTGCGGAACATCCTGGTCCACTAGCCCCAGCTATGACAGGTTGCCCTTCTCTATAAATGAGCAGCCCGCAATCTTGAAACTGTTCGCTCGTTACTTTCGTTCCGTGTTTATGTAATAAGTCATAAGCAATTTCGCGGCCGACATGTCCGAGGTCACCGGTTACGATTAAATCGTAGTAAGAGGCGTCGATTTGGCGTTCGCGTAGGTGGGCCTCAATTGTATCGACGGCGGCTGGAGCCATTGCGCCTCCCATATTAAACGGATCGGTTAATCCCATATCAACCACTTTTCCGATTGTGGCTGATGTTACCCTAGGGCCGTTTCCAGTATCACTTAAAATAGCGGCTCCTGCTCCAGTTACTGTCCACTGTGCAGTAGGTGGCTTTTGTCCGCCGTATTCGGTAGGATAGCGGAATTGTTTTTCTACAGCTGTATTATGACTGGATGCACCAGTTAATAAATATTTTGCGCCTTTTGCATTTACGATACTCGCCCCAAGTGCTAAACCTTCCATAGAAGTAGAACAAGCGCCGAATAGTCCGAGATAAGGAGTGCCCAGTGTACGGCAAGCAAAGCTTGTAGGGGTAATTTGATTAATTAAATCTCCTGCGAGTACAAATTGGATATCGTCTTTACGAAGTTCTGCTTTTTCAGTGGCGCGGCTACAAGCTTCTTCGAACAAAATTTTATGTGCTTTTTCATAGGAATCTTGTCCGAGCCATAAATCTTCATGAAGGATATCGAAGTCTTCGGGGATTTTTCCTTTTGCTTCAAACGGCCCGCCGACGACTCCTGTCGAAATAATAACTGGTTTGTTTTCAAATACCCACGTTCGGTGTCCTTGTAACATTTATAGCCCTCCCCATTGAACGAGAATCGTTTTAATAAGTGCGATGACGAAAGCTGAAAATACACCAAATAAAATAACGGAGCCGGCTAATTTAAACATGTTACCGCCAACGCCAAGGACAAAACCTTCCGTCCGGTGCTCGATACATGCGGCGACAACAGAGTTACCAAATCCAGTGACAGGTACAGCTGTCCCAGCACCTGCAAATTGACCGAGACGATCATATACGCCGAACCCAGTTAGTAACATCGAGATGAAAATAAGAGTTGCTACTGTTGGATTCCCTGCTGAGCGTTCAGTGAAATCGAAATACGTAATATAAAAAGTAGAAATGAGTTGCCCAATTAGGCAAATGAAACCACCAACGAAAAAGGCTTTTATACAGTTTTTTAAGACAGGACGCTTCGGTTCGCGTTCTTGCTCGAATTTTTTATATTCCTGTTGCACAGGGGTTAAGTTTTTATCTTTACTAGACATTGCAAACCTTCCTTTTCTTTTAAAAAGCGTTAAGTGTTAGACTCCATTTTTTTACCAATGAATTTTAATTGTTTATTAATTTCATCTTTAGATACTTTCTTTTCCTTAATTTTTCTTTCAAGCTTTTCAAGTAACATAAAGATTTTTTTATCTGTACTTACACGAACATCGAAAGTGGGGTGCTCATCACTTAGCTGCTTTTGGAGCTTCTTACGGAGAGGTTTTAATCCAAATCTTTCGTGATGCTCAGGTGTAACTGCTATGTAGAGATCTAAATTTGAATTTACTGCCGCACTTTTTATAATCCCATCCATAGCGAGGGCCCTTTTCTTGGCTCCTTGTGATATAGATTGATTAAAGGATTCCGTACTCATCTTTGTTAATTTAGGACCTTTCTCTTTCTCCGTTCGTTTTGCTTCTTCTTTCACTTTTTTATCTAAGGGACTATTATCACATCCGGTAAAAGAGCTAAATAGAAGAGCAAATAATACGGTTATGAGTCCGAGTTTTTGCATACTTATCATTCCATTTCTATTGCAATATGTAATGTGATAGAAAAAGGATGACTGCATATCATCCTTTTTCTATTTCGCAGCAAGACTGATTCGTTATTGCTGTGAGTATTGTGGTTCTTCTTGTTGGACTTCTTCAACGCGTGGGTTTAAAGAATCGATAATCGTTTGTGTTTGCTGTGCAGCTGTTTGGAAAAGTTGCTTAGCTTGTTGATTATCCGTATCAAGAGCGAATCCCTCTAAGCTAGCTTGTGCACTTTTTAATCCAGAAACAGTTTGTTTTAATTTCGTAATTACAGTCATTGAATGAAGCCCCCTTTGGAATATCAATTCAAAGATTATAATTTGTGAGTTGGGTTGAATTTATGATTGGAAAATTTAGGGGTGGGTGCTTTGTTAATATACTCATAACTAAGCGTCATAAAGGATTACGGGGATATTTTTATTGATTTAGATGGATTTTATTGCTATTATTATGAGAAGAAAATGAAGTGTTTTCTATTATCATGCGCCCATAGCTCAGTCGGATAGAGCGGTGGTTTCCGGTACCACGTCTGCCGGGGGTTCGAATCCCTCTGGGCGCGTCAAAAAGTCCTAACTTACGTTTTGTAGGTTAGGACTTTTTTTATTTCCCTCTTGTTATATCTGATAATAAGATTTACTATTAGTACTTGGTTATGATTTAATTCCGTTATTATTTTCTTTCAATATTATTCAAATTTCGGTTGTAAGTTGTAAATCTCATTAATACATATAAATTAATAATATTTTGGAATGGGTGTCTGTGATAGCATTCTCCTTTTACCAAACTTATTGTACAATAGAAACAAGGGGGAGATTAGTTTGAAGGCAAGTCTTTTACAAGAACAAAGCTTACGTTTGGCAATGACACAAGAGTTAAGGCAAGCGATTACAATGCTCCAGTATAATGTACAAGAATTATCGGAGTTTTTGTATGAGCAATCGTTAGAGAATCCCCTTATTGAGTTAGGTGGTTTTGAGAGGGAGAAGAAAAAGAGCTCTAACACAAGTAAAAGTACCAGCAAACAAGTCGAGAATCAGATGGAAATCTACAGTGTGGATTCTACAACGATTCAGCAACATTTATTAAATCAAATACAGTATTATAAAATAGAGGAAGAAGAGCGAAAAGTAGCTTCTTTCATTATTATGAACATGGATGGAAATGGGTATTTACAAGAAACGAATGAAGAGTTAGCAAATCTTCTTTCCGTACCACTTCATGTAGTCGACCGCTCTGTAGAGCTTGTCCAATCACTGGAGCCAGCAGGGGTAGGAGCGCGTAATATTCAGGAATGTCTAACCTTGCAATTGAAGCGCTTACAAAGGCGGAATGGATTAGCAGAAGAGGTTGTAGAAGACCATTTCGCTTATTTCGTGAAGAAAGATTGGCGAAAGCTCGTTCAAGTGTTGAAGTGTAGTAATGAGGAATTGCAATCGGCGGTGAACTGTATTACGTCATTACAGCCGAAACCAGGTCTTGCGTTTTCTTCTGATAAACCACTTTATATTGTGCCTGATATGGCGGTGAAAAAAGATGGTGATCGTCTCGTTTTACAAATGAATGAGAGAAATATGCCGAGAATTGAAATTCATTCTGAATATAGTGCGCTTCTTAATAATAGTGAAAGTGAAGTAGCATCTTACGTTTCAGAAAAGTATCAGCATGTGCAGTGGATTATGCGTAGTTTGAAACAGAGAAAACAAACGCTTTTGCAAGTAATGACCATTATTATGGAAAAACAACGTGATTTCTTCTGGAAAGGTCCGGAGTATTTAAAGCCACTTGCTTTAAAAGAAGTAGCAGAAGAGTTAAGTGTGCATGAATCGACAATTAGTCGCGCAACGCGAAATAAATATGTGCAAACACCACACGGTTTATTTGAGATGAAATCGTTCTTTAGTAATGCCGTTTCGACTACTGAAGATGAAGCAGTCTCTACAAAGCGTGTAAAACAATTTATTCAAACGCTTGTTGAGGCAGAGAATAAGAAAAAGCCACTTTCAGATCAAAAGATTTCAAAATTGTTAGAAGAAGAGCATGAAATCGTTATTTCTCGAAGAACAGTGGCGAAGTATAGAGAGCAAATGCACATCCCAGCGTCGTCATTACGAAAAACGATCGGATAGGTGAAGAAGATGAAAGTTGTACTGTATACAAAAAATGATTGTGGCCTTTGCGTTAAGGCGAAACAAGTTTTACAGGAAGTACAATGTGAATATTCTTTTCAAATTGAGGAAATAGATATATATGAAGATAATGACCTTTTAGAAAAATATCATCTAATGATTCCGGTTGTAGAAATAGA
The DNA here is from genome assembly GCF_038005585.1 of Bacillus sp. FSL W8-0519. NCBI lineage: Bacteria > Bacillati > Bacillota > Bacilli > Caryophanales > Bacillaceae > Bacillus > Bacillus sp. FSL W8-0519. Next base: position 4,960,190 of record NZ_JBBOTL010000001.1, on the reverse strand, counting down.
CGGAAAACAAGTAGAATATGGTAACATTCACAAAGGTGTCATAATAAACTATATAAAGAATGCAGTTAAGAGTTGAATAAGTTTCTATCTCCTGTTACAATAATACACGTAGCAGGGATTATTTTTTTAACCTATGTGGGACACAAAATGTCACTACGGGACGTAAAGTGACCATGAGGGAAAATGAACCGATGTAGTGAGGAGAAAAGATATGCGCTCATGGATTCAGAACACAAAAAAATTATTACCTGATCTGCTACCTGTTATGCAAACGAGAATGCAAATTCTTCAATACATTAGGCTTATGCAGCCGATTGGAAGAAGAAATTTATCAGCAAGTCTCGGTATGACAGAACGAGTATTGCGAAGTGAAGTTCAAGTTTTGAAAGAACAAAACTTAGTTCACGTCGCTTCTTCTGGAATGACTTTGACAGAAGAAGGAACAGCTTTAGTTCTTGCTTTGGAAGACTTTATGAAAGAAATTTCCGGGTTAAAGGTTTTAGAAAAGCAACTTAAGGAAACATTAGACTTGGATGAAGTTTTCGTTGTCCCTGGTGATAGTGATGAATCGCCTTGGGTCAAACTGGAGATGGGCCGTGCTTGTGTGACTTGTATAAAAGACCGTCTGACAGCGAATAATATCGTTGCTGTGGCTGGAGGAACTACGCTAGCTGCTGTTGCGGACATGATGCAGCTTGATTGCAAAGATTTACATATGCTATTTGTCCCAGCACGTGGTGGAATTGGAGAAGGCGTCGAGTTAGAAGCCAATACTATTTGTGCCAAGATGGCGCAAAATACGATGAGTAATTATCGCTTATTGTATGTTCCAGACCATGTTAGCAGCGAAGCATATGCGTCTATTGTGACAGAGCCTTCCGTGAAAGAAGTTCTTGAGTTGATTCGATCTTCCAATATCGTCATTCATGGAATAGGTGATGCGTTAACAATGGCACGTCGCAGAAATACTTCAGAAGCAGATTGGTTAAAGATTCAGGCAAGCGAAGCAGTTGGCGAAGCTTTCGGTTACTACTTTAATGAACAAGGAAATGTTGTTCATAAAGTAAGAACAGTTGGTATGCAACTAGAGGATTTACAAAATGTATCTCACGTTGTTGCAGTCGCTGGAGGTTCTTCAAAGGCAAAGGCAATACAGGCTGTAATTAAACAAGGGCACACTTCAATTCTAATTACAGATGAAGGTGCAGCAAAACAGTTAACAAAGGGTATTACCCTTTAATATAATCCCCCAAGGAGGAAATTCAAATGACTAAAATTGGTATTAATGGATTTGGACGTATCGGACGTAACGTATTCCGCGCAGCACTTAACAACCCAGAGGTAGAAGTAGTAGCAATCAACGACTTAACAGATGCTAAAACTTTAGCTCACCTTTTAAAATATGACACAGTTCACGGAACTTTAAACGCAGAAGTATCTGCTAACGAAAGCAGCATCGTTGTTAACGGTAAAGAAATTAAAGTTATCGCTGAGCGTGACCCAGCACAATTACCATGGAGCGACTACGGAGTAGAAATCGTAGTAGAATCTACTGGCCGTTTCACTAAAAAAGCAGACGCTGAAAAACACTTAGGTGGATCAGTTAAAAAAGTTATCATCTCAGCTCCAGCTTCTGACGAAGATATCACTGTAGTTATGGGTGTTAACCACGAACAATACGATGCAGCTAGCCACAACGTAGTATCTAACGCTTCTTGTACTACAAACTGCTTAGCTCCATTCGCTAAAGTATTAAACGAAAAATTCGGCGTAAAACGCGGAATGATGACAACAATTCACTCTTACACTAACGACCAACAAATCTTAGACTTACCACACAAAGATTTACGTCGTGCTCGTGCAGCAGCTGAAAACATGATCCCAACATCTACTGGTGCAGCTAAAGCAGTAGCATTAGTATTACCAGAACTTAAAGGTAAATTAAACGGTGGCGCTGTACGTGTTCCAACTGCTAACGTTTCTCTAGTTGACCTAGTTGTTGAACTTGACAAAGAAGTAACAGTTGAAGAAGTAAATGCAGCATTCAAAGCAGCAGCTGAAGGCGAATTAAAAGGTATCCTTGGATACAGCGAAGAGCCATTAGTATCTATCGACTATAACGGATGTACAGCTTCTTCTACAATCGATGCATTATCTACAATGGTAATGGAAGGTAACATGGTTAAAGTACTTTCTTGGTACGATAACGAAACTGGTTACTCTAACCGCGTAGTAGACCTAGCAGCTTACATGACTTCAAAAGGTCTTTAATTCTTAATTATATAAGTTATCAATGACAAAACGAGGGAGAGGGTTTGTTCCCTCTCTCTCTTCTTTCGTTTTAAAAGCAAATGTGTTAAGCTTTTGAGTGGGTTTTGTCAATCCTAACTAGTAGTCGGAGGGAAATCCAATGAACAAAAAATCAATTCGTGACGTAGATTTAAAAGGTAAGCGTGTATTTTGCCGCGTTGACTTCAACGTACCTATGAAAGAAGGCAAAATTACAGATGAAACTCGTATCCGTGCAGCTCTTCCTACAATTCAATATTTAGTAGAGCAAGGTGCGAAAGTTATTTTAGCAAGCCACTTAGGCCGTCCAAAAGGTCAAGTAGTAGAAGAATTACGTCTTACTCCAGTAGCAGCACGTTTAGGCGAGCTTCTTGGTAAAGATGTTAAAAAAGCAGACGAAGCATTCGGACCAGTTGCACAAGAAATGGTTGCAGCAATGAACGAAGGCGACGTATTAGTTCTTGAAAACGTACGTTTCTATGCGGGCGAAGAAAAGAACGATGCAGAACTTGCGAAAGAATTTGCAGCTCTTGCTGACATCTTCGTAAACGATGCATTCGGTGCAGCTCACCGTGCTCACGCTTCTACAGCAGGTATCGCGGACTACCTACCAGCAGTATCTGGTTTACTAATGGAAAAAGAGTTAGATGTTCTTGGAAAAGCACTTTCTAACCCAGATCGTCCATTCACAGCTATCATCGGTGGGGCGAAAGTAAAAGATAAAATCGGTGTAATTCGTCATCTATTAGACAAAGTAGATAACTTAATCATCGGTGGCGGACTTGCTTACACATTCGTTAAAGCTTTAGGTCATGAAATTGGTCTATCTCTATGTGAAGACGACAAGATCGAACTAGCAAAAGAATTTATGCAACTTGCAAAAGAAAAAGGCGTAAACTTCTACATGCCAGTTGATGTTGTAATCACTGAGGAATTCTCTGAAACTGCAACAACTAAAATCGTTAATATCGATTCTATCCCTTCTAACTGGGAAGGCGTGGACATCGGTCCTAAAACACGTGAAATTTATGCAGATGTAATTAAAAACTCTAAGCTTGTTGTATGGAATGGACCAATGGGTGTATTCGAAATGACTCCATTCTCACAAGGTACAAAAGCAGTAGGACAAGCATTAGCAGATGCAGAAGGTACATACTCTGTTATCGGCGGTGGTGACTCTGCAGCAGCTGTTGAAAAATTCGGTATGGCTGATAAAATGAGCCACATTTCTACTGGCGGCGGTGCGTCATTAGAATTCATGGAAGGTAAAGAGCTTCCAGGTGTAGTTTGTCTTAACGACAAATAAGTAGCAGCCAAAGAAAAAGGACGGTGCAAAGCATGCGTAAACCAATTATCGCAGGTAACTGGAAAATGAATAAAACTCTATCTGAAGCAGTTAGCTTCGTAGAGGAAGTTAAAGGTCAAATCCCAGCAGCTTCAGCTGTTGATGCAGTAGTTTGCTCTCCAGCTCTATTCTTAGAGCGCCTTGTAGCAGCGACTGAAGGAACTGATTTACAAGTAGGTGCACAAAACATGCACTTCGAAAAAAATGGTGCATTCACTGGCGAAATTAGCCCAGTAGCACTTAGCGACTTAAAAGTAGGCTACGTAGTACTTGGCCACTCTGAGCGTCGTGAAATGTTTGCTGAAACAGATGAGTCAGTAAACAAAAAGACTATCGCAGCATTTGAACATGGTTTAACACCAATCGTATGTTGTGGTGAGACTTTAGAAGAGCGCGAAAGCGGAAAAACATTTGATCTAGTAGCAGGTCAAGTGACAAAAGCACTTGCAGGTTTAACTGAAGAGCAAGTTAAAGCAACTGTTATCGCTTATGAGCCAATCTGGGCTATCGGTACAGGTAAATCTTCTTCTTCTGCAGATGCAAACGAAGTATGTGCGCACATCCGTAAAGTTGTTGCAGAAGCTGTTTCTCCAGCTGCTGCAGAAGCTGTTCGTATTCAATACGGCGGTAGCGTAAAACCAGAAAACATTAAAGAGTACATGGCACAATCTGACATCGACGGCGCTTTAGTTGGCGGTGCTAGCTTAGAGCCTGCTTCGTTCTTAGGTCTTCTGGAGGCGGTAAAATGAGAAAGCCAACAGCTCTAATTATTCTTGACGGTTTCGGACTTCGTGAAGAAACTTACGGGAATGCTGTAGCACAAGCTAAGAAACCTAATTTTGATGGTTACTGGAACAAATTCCCTCACACAACGCTTACAGCTTGTGGCGAGGCAGTAGGTCTTCCAGAAGGTCAAATGGGTAACTCTGAGGTTGGTCACTTAAATATCGGTGCTGGCCGCATTGTATATCAAAGCTTAACACGCGTAAACGTTGCAATTCGTGAAGGTGAGTTCGATAAGAACGAAACGTTCCAAAGTGCAATTAAAAGCGTAAAAGAAAAAGGTACTGCACTTCATTTATTCGGTTTACTTTCTGACGGTGGTGTGCACAGTCACATGAACCACATGTTTGCTCTTCTTCGCTTAGCAGCTAAAGAAGGCGTTGAGAAAGTATACATTCATGCATTCTTAGATGGCCGCGATGTTGGACCAAAAACAGCACAAAGCTATATCGATGCAACAAATGAAGTAATTAAAGAAACAGGAGTAGGACAATTCGCGACTATCTCTGGTCGTTATTACTCCATGGACCGTGACAAGCGTTGGGATCGCGTAGAAAAATGTTACCGTGCTATGGTGAATGGTGAAGGACCTACTTATAAATCAGCAGAAGAGTGTGTAGAAGACTCTTATGCAAATGGTATCTACGATGAATTCGTATTGCCGTCTGTAATTGTTAACGAAGATAACACGCCAGTTGCAACAATCAATGATGATGATGCAGTTATCTTCTATAACTTCCGTCCAGACCGTGCAATTCAAATTGCTCGTGTATTTACAAACGAAGACTTCCGTGAGTTCGATCGTGGTGAAAAAGTACCTCACATTCCAGAATTCGTATGTATGACACACTTTAGTGAAACAGTAGATGGTTACGTGGCATTCAAGCCAATGAACCTTGATAACACTTTAGGTGAAGTTGTTGCGCAAGCGGGATTAAAGCAACTTCGCATCGCGGAAACTGAAAAGTATCCGCACGTTACATTCTTCTTTAGCGGTGGTCGTGAGGCTGAATTCCCAGGAGAAGAGCGTATCTTAATTAACTCACCGAAGGTTGCAACGTATGACTTGAAACCTGAAATGAGCATTTACGAAGTAACGGACGCTTTAGTAAATGAAATCGAAAATGATAAACATGATGTTATCATTCTTAACTTTGCGAACTGTGATATGGTTGGCCATTCTGGGATGATGGAACCAACAATTAAAGCAGTAGAAGCAACTGACGAATGTTTAGGAAAAGTTGTAGAAGCGATTCTTGCAAAAGATGGTGTAGCACTTATTACTGCTGACCATGGTAATGCTGACGAAGAATTAACTTCTGACGGAGAGCCAATGACAGCTCATACAACTAACCCGGTTCCTTTCATTGTTACTAAGAACGACGTAGAATTACGTGAAGGTGGTATCTTAGGTGATATCGCTCCAACTATGCTTACACTTCTTGGTGTTGAGCAACCGAAAGAAATGACAGGTAAAACAATTATTAAATAATTTGCTTATATAAAAAGGAGAGAATTTATTATGTCAACAATTATTGATGTTTATGCTCGCGAAGTCCTTGACTCTCGTGGTAACCCAACTGTAGAAGTAGAAGTTTACACAGAAAGCGGCGCTTTCGGACGCGCTATCGTACCAAGTGGTGCATCTACTGGTGAACACGAAGCAGTAGAATTACGTGACGGTGACAAATCTCGTTACCTTGGTAAAGGTGTTGTTAACGCAGTAAACAACGTTAACGAAATTATCGCTCCAGAAATCGTTGGTTTCGACGTAACTGACCAAGCTGGTATCGACCGTGCTATGATCGAATTAGATGGCACTCCAAACAAAGGTAAACTAGGCGCTAACGCTATCCTTGGTGTATCTATGGCAGTAGCTCACGCAGCAGCTGACTTCGTAGGTCTTCCATTATACCGTTACCTTGGTGGATTCAATGCAAAACAATTACCAACTCCAATGATGAACATCATCAACGGTGGTTCTCACGCTGATAACAACGTAGACTTCCAAGAGTTCATGATCTTACCAGTTGGTGCTCCAACATTCAAAGAATCAATCCGTATGGGTGCTGAAGTATTCCATGCACTTAAAGCTGTATTACATGACAAAGGTCTTAACACTGCAGTAGGTGACGAAGGTGGATTCGCTCCAAACCTTGGTTCTAACCGTGAAGCATTAGAAGTAATCATCGAAGCTATCGAAAAAGCTGGTTACAAAGCTGGCGAGAACGTATTCTTAGGAATGGACGTTGCTTCTTCTGAGTTCTACAACAAAGAAACTGGTAAATATGACCTTGCAGGCGAAGGCCGTACTGGCTTAACTTCTGCAGAAATGGTTGATTTCTACGAAGAGCTTTGCAAAGACTTCCCAATCATCTCTATCGAAGATGGTTTAGACGAAAACGACTGGGATGGTCACAAATTATTAACTGAGCGTCTTGGAAGCAAAGTACAATTAGTTGGTGACGATTTATTCGTAACTAACACTCAAAAACTTGCTGAAGGTATCGAAAAAGGTATCTCTAACTCAATCTTAATTAAAGTTAACCAAATCGGTACTTTAACTGAGACTTTCGAAGCTATCGAAATGGCTAAACGTGCTGGTTACACAGCAGTTGTATCTCACCGTTCTGGTGAAACTGAAGATGCTACAATCGCTGACATCGCAGTTGCAACTAACGCTGGCCAAATCAAAACTGGTTCTATGAGCCGTACTGACCGTATTGCTAAGTACAACCAATTATTACGCATCGAAGACGAACTAGGCGAAATCGCTGTTTACGATGGTATCAAATCTTTCTACAACATCAAACGATAATTGTAGAAAATAACGACAGACCGTGAGAAATCACGGTCTGTTTTTTTATGCTAAAATTGTTCCCCCGTCATAAGTGACATGAAATGTTTAAAGAAACTGTTATAATCAAAATCAATTGCAATTTGATGACCCGGCCAATCAATAAATGGCTTTTGGTTCACTAAAGAACGAAATTCCCCTATGCTTGCTCCTTGTGCAGAGGATTCTGTCATGACAACGATAGGGGATTTGTGATACGTAAACATAGAGTTATCAAGTAAAGCGAGTATTGGCATTGTGTCATGGAAGGGGCTACCTTTTAAATGTGGTAGAGCATTTTTATAATAGCCGTAGTAATAATGATCGAATAACGGTTTGACGAGTGGGGCTTTTCCTTTTGCTTCAATATATTCAGCCATTTCTGGTGTAATGATGGAATATTGGGTGACGTTTAATGGATAGATGTACATGTTAGGTGAGGATTGAAGGACTATATTAGCGGCAGTAGGGTCACCATAAAAGTTTGCTTCAGAAATAGGGGTGACATTACCAGGATGTAAAAAGGCACCGCCCATTACGTAGTAAGATTTAATTTGTTTCATTAACTGTTTGCACATGATAAATAAAATTGCTAGAGAGGTAAGTCTTCCTAAACTTACAATAATTAATTCATCTTTATACTGTTCAATAAGAGGAATCACTTCAAAGAAATTCTCCATTTCTCCGTTAGTCACATTCCCATTTGGAATAATTGGCCCAAGCCCTTGTTTCCCGTGTACTTCTGTAAAAAAAGCAGGCGGGGCACCAGTAAGAGGGCGTTCTGAACCACCGAATATCTTAATATTTCTATTCCTTGTTTCATTCTTAAGAAAATGAGCATTTTGTACGGCCATCTCTTTTGGAACATTGCCGTAATCAGCAACAATGCCGATGATTTCTATTTCATCGATAAAGAACGCTAAGAGGAGAGCCATCGTATCATCAATGCCAGGATCACAAAAAATAAGAACTTTTTTGGGCATATGTTCACCACCTATCTTGTTTATATATATGTAAGCTTAAGGATAAAAAGATTATTTTATTGAAATAACAACCTTTAAAATTCAGAAAATAAAAACTTCTTATATTAGGTCAAGGTTTTTGACTTAATTTTTGTTTAGAAATGTAGTCATATCAAGGTTGTAAGCGTATAACATAGGCGTTTTTTGCTGTCAAGTTGATAAATTGCAGCTTTTTACAATTTATACTATGATAAAGATATTAACAGAAGATCGTATAAACAAGAGGGATGATGAACATGAAATTTACAAAGATTCTTGTCCAAATTGCTGCTCTTTACGTTTTTTATATGGTTGGAACTTGGGTACAAGAAATGTTAAATATTCCGATCCCAGGAAGTTTGATTGGAATGTTCCTCTTACTTGTTTTACTTAGCCTAAAAGTTCTTCCAGTGAAATGGTTCGATTTAGGAGCAGAAACACTCGTTGCTATTATGCCGTTTTTATTAATTCCGCCAACGCTTGGCCTAATGAATTACGGTGCTTTTTTTATGAGTAAAGGAATTTCTCTTTTCATTACAGTTGTAGCGAGTACATTTTTAATCATTATTGTCGCAGGACATACAGGACAATATCTTGCGAATAGAAAGGAAAGAGAGTCGCGATGAGTCAAATATTAATCGGGATCGGTTGGGTTCTTTTTACGGTGCTATTATATCAATTATCTAAAAAAATCTATAAATTATTTCCAACACCATTCACCATTCCAATGCTTGTAGCAACAGGATTAATGGCTTTCCTATTTATCGTGCTTGATATACCATATCAACATTATATGGAAAGTGGTGGCGGCTGGATTGCAAAGCTACTTGGACCCGGTGTTGTAGCATTTGCAATTCCTCTTTATAAACAACGTCACGTTCTGCAAAAGTATGTTGTACCGATTGCCGGTGGTGTATTAGTAGGTACAACAGTTGCCATTGCAAGTGACTTTGCTATTGCGTCACTTATGGGAACAGATAAAAGCTTAATTTTATCTTCTTTACCAAAATCGGTGACAATGCCAGTTGCGATGAGTGTTTCGGAGCAAGTTGGTGGTGTACCGTCATTAACAGCAGCTTTCGTTGTTATTGCAGGTATTACTGGAACGATTACCGGCCCGCTTTTATTAAAATGGAGCCGCGTTACAAACTCAGTTGGTAAAGGTATCGGATTTGGATGTGCTTCTCATATTATGGGCGTGATGAGAGCGATGAAAAATAATGAACATGAAGGTGTTATTGGATCGGTAACAATGACATTAACAGCCATTTTGACATGTTTGCTCGGGCCGCTATTTGCAATGATGTTCATGTAATAGAAGAAAAGCGAGAGCAACCTTATAGCTCTCGCTTTTCTATAGAATTTATGCTACAGTTACAATAACTGAATCTTTGTAGGAGGTACGCCAAGTGCATACGTTATTATCCGTTTTACTTATTATTGTATCGATTTTAATGATTGTTATGGTACTTATGCAGTCTAGTAATAGCTCAGGCCTTTCAGGTGCAATTTCAGGCGGTGCAGAGCAATTATTTGGTAAGCAAAAAGCACGTGGAATTGAAGCGGTATTAAACCGTATTACAATTGTTTTAGCTGTATTGTTCTTCGCATTAACAATTGGTGTTACGTACTTAAACTTATAGAATTGAAAGAAGGAGCGTTAGTAGGATGTACTAATGGTTCTTCTTTTTTTGTTTTGCCATTTGAAAGATGTTTCTAATTAGATTATAGAAATATAAATATGGTACACTAGATATAGAAAGAATACGACTAGATTACAGAAGAGAAAGAGGAGAAGTACATGATGAAATTAGCATCTCCGAAACCATTTACATTTGAGGGTGGAGACCGCGCTGTTTTATTACTACATGGATTCACAGGAAACTCAGCTGATGTACGTATGTTAGGGCGTTTCTTAGAAAAGAAAGGCTACACTTGTCATGCCCCAATTTATAAAGGGCACGGTGTACCACCAGAAGAGCTTGTTCATACAGGTCCTGAAGATTGGTGGCAAGATGTAACGGAGGCATATCAGCTTTTAAAAGATAAAGGTTTTGAGAAAATTGCTGTCGTTGGATTGTCACTTGGCGGAGTATTTTCACTAAAATTAGGTTATACAGTACCGGTTTTAGGTGTAGTGCCGATGTGTGCACCAATGTATATTAAGAGTGAAGAAACGATGTACCAAGGTATATTGGCATATGCCCGCGAATATAAAAAGCGTGAGCAAAAATCACCAGAGCAAATCGAACAAGAAATGTTGGAATTCCAAAAGACACCGATGAATACATTAAAAGCATTACAACAATTAATTGCTGACGTACGTAACAATGTGGACATGATTTATGCACCAACATTTGTTGTACAAGCGCGTCATGATGAAATGATTAATACAGATAGTGCGAACATTATTTATAACGGTGTAGAATCAACGTTAAAAGACATTAAATGGTATGAAGACTCTACGCATGTCATTACACTTGATAAGCAGCGTGACGAGCTACATGAGGATGTATATAACTTCTTGGAGCAACTAGATTGGTAAGATCTAGTTGCCTCTTTTTTTCATAAGGAATTTTTTGTGAAAACTGTAAAAATCATAAGGGGAGTATTGAAGTTTCGCTTTATACATCCCCTATCTTTCGGATACACTAAATAATATAAGGTTTTAAAGGAGGTATTTTTGCTTGGAAGAAATCATACAAGAACATATTGATAAGTTGTTATTATTTATGAGAGAAGAAGCGTATAAACCGCTAACGATACAAGAGTTAGAAGAGGCATTTGGGATTGAAGGTTCTGAGGGCTTTAAAGATTTCGTAAAAGCACTTGTAACGATGGAAGAAAAGGGACTTGTTATTCGTACTCGTAGCAACCGTTACGGTCTTCCTGAAAAGATGAATTTAATACGTGGTAAGTTAATTGGACATGCGCGTGGTTTTGCATTTGTTGTACCAGACGAGAAGAAAACAGGAGACGATGATCTTTTCATCCCGCCTACAGAATTAAACGGTGCACTTCACGGCGATACAGTATTAGCACGCCTTAGTTCCCAATCGAGTGGTTCGCGTCAAGAAGGTTCCATTGTACGCATTTTAGAACGCGGAACGAAAGAATTAGTTGGTACATATACAGAATCGAAAAACTTTGGATTTGTTATACCTGACAATAAACGCTGGACAAGTGACATTTTCGTATTGAAAAGCGCATCAATGGGTGCTGTAGAAGGTCATAAAGTAGTTGTGAAAATTACGAGCTATCCAGAGAATCGTTTAAGTGCAGAAGGTGAAGTTGTTCAAATTCTAGGTCATAAAAATGACCCAGGAGTAGATATTTTATCTGTTATTCATAAACATCATTTACCTTTAGCGTTCCCTGAAGAAGTGATGGAACACGCAAACAGTGTACCAGAAACGATTTCAGAGGAAGATTTAAAAGATCGCCGTGACCTGCGTGACCAAATGATCGTAACGATTGATGGTGCAGACGCGAAAGATTTAGATGACGCTGTTACAGTAACGAAGCTTGAGAACGGTAACTATAAGCTTGGCGTTCACATTGCGGATGTAAGCCATTACGTTCAAGAAGGTTCTCCAATTGATGTAGAAGCAGCAGAAAGAGCGACGAGTGTGTATCTTGTTGACCGTGTAATCCCGATGATTCCGCATCGTCTATCTAACGGTATTTGTTCATTAAATCCGAAAGTAGACCGTCTGACGTTATCTTGTGAAATGGAAATCAACAATTTAGGTGACGTTGTTAAACACGAGATTTTCCAAAGTGTAATTAAAACGACAGAGCGTATGACGTATGCTGACGTAAGAAGCATTTTAGAAGATGAGGACGAAGAATTAATTAAACGCTATGAGCCGCTCGTACCGATGTTTAAAGAGATGGGCCAATTGGCACAAATTTTACGTGAAAAACGTATGCGCCGCGGGGCAATCGACTTTGACTTTAAAGAAGCGAAAGTATTAGTAGATGAAGAAGGAAAACCGACAGACGTTGTTATGCGTGATCGTTCTGTATCAGAGAAGTTAATTGAAGAATTTATGCTTGTTGCAAACGAAACAGTAGCAGAGCATTTCCACTGGATGAACGTACCATTCATGTACCGTGTCCATGAAGATCCGAAAGAAGATAAGCTAGAGCGTTTCTTTGAGTTTGTAACGAACTTTGGATATGCAGTAAAAGGACGTGCAAATGAAGTACATCCTCGTGCGCTGCAACAAATTCTTGAAATGGTTCAAGGGCAGCCTGAAGAAGTAGTCATTTCAACAGTTATGCTTCGTTCTATGAAGCAAGCGCGTTACGATGCAGAAAGTTTAGGTCACTTTGGTTTATCAACTGAGTTCTACACACATTTCACATCACCAATTCGTCGTTACCCAGATACGATTGTTCATCGATTAATTCGTGAATACATCATTAACGGTAAAGTCGACAATGAAACACAAGCAAAATGGCGTGAAAAATTACCTGAGATTGCAGAGCACTCTTCTAATATGGAGCGTCGTGCAGTTGAAGCAGAACGTGAAACAGACGAGCTGAAAAAAGCAGAATATATGCTTGATAAGATCGGCGAAGAGTATGACGGTATGATTAGCTCTGTAACAAACTTCGGTTTATTCGTAGAGCTTCCAAATACAATTGAAGGTCTTGTACACGTTAGCTACTTAACGGATGATTACTATCGTTATGATGAGCAGCATTTCGCAATGATCGGAGAACGTACAGGTAACGTATTCCGCATCGGTGACGAAATTACAATTCGCGTTATTAACGTAAACAAAGACGAGCGAGCAATCGACTTTGAAATCGTTGGCATGAAAGGTACGCCTCGTCGTAAGTTCAAAGATCGTCCAGTCGTGATTGAACAGCCAAGAACAGGCAGAAAGAAACGCGGTGGACGTAGCGAACGCAGTAATGAGCGCGGCGGAGAACGTGGCACAGGTAGAAAATTTGACCGTGGTGGCAAAGGTAAAGGAAGAGGATCTGCATCCGCGTCCGCTAGCCAACCAGGGAAAAAAGATGGTAACGGCAAGAAGAAAAAAGCATTCTTCGAAAACGTACCAGGATTCAAGAAGAAGAAGAAAAAGCGTAAGTAAGAAAAGGATGGCTTCGCTTTGATAAAAAGCGGGGCTTTTTCTTTTTTCTTAGTGGCTGGAGAACGAGCCACTTTCGCTTTTTATTGGAATCCAGCTCCAGTGGCTAGAATGTTCGGTGGCTTCGCTTCTTCCCGAGAGGCAAAGAGCGCCTCAAGGTCAGAAGCTCCATCCACCTCACATTCTGAACGAGCCACTTTCGCTTTTTGTATAATCCAGCTCCAGTGGCTAGAATGTTCGGCGGCTTCGCTTCTTCTCTAGAGGCAAAGAACGCCTCAAGGTCAGAAGCCCCATCCACCTCACATTCTGAGCGAGCCACTTTCGCTTTTTGTTTACATTTGTTACAATAGTAAAAATAGAGGAGGGACGTTATATGCCAAAAGGTTCAGGTAAGGTTATTGCACAAAATAAAAAAGCTTTTCATGATTATTTCATCGAAGAAACATACGAAGCAGGGCTTGTCCTTCAAGGAACGGAAATTAAGTCAATTCGCGCTGGACGAGTGAACTTGAAAGATGCGTTTGCACGTGTACATAATGGTGAAGTATGGGTTCATAATATGCATATTAGTACGTACGAACAAGGAAATCGTTTCAACCACGATCCGCTTCGTACGAGAAAGTTACTTCTGCATAAAAAAGAAATTGATAAATTAGCAGGAGCTGCAAAAGAAACAGGATATGCATTAGTTCCACTAAAAATCTATTTGAAAAATGGATTTGCGAAAATGGCACTTGGTTTAGCAAAAGGTAAGAAACAATATGATAAGCGTCACGATTTAAAAGAGAAAGAAGCAAAACGTGAAATTGCACGCGCGTTCCGTGATCGTCAAAAGATGTAATACAGATATTTACATTTGTAAAACGGCGCGCGTATGTTATAATAACTTATGTAAGGTTGTTGCACATTGAAAAACAGCTCTTAGTAGCTATCACGAAATTTTCTTCGTATGCTCCATTTTTATCATGGGGACGTTACGGATTCGACAGGGATAGTTCGAGCTTAGGTTGCGAGTCGAGGGGATCGGCCTCGTTAAAACGTCAAAGCCTATAATTGGCAAACAAAACAATCTTTCTTTAGCTGCTTAATTGCACTAAAGGTTCCTCCCTCCATCGTCCATGTGGTAGGGTAAGGGACTCAAACTAAGTGGACTACGCCGGAGTTCGCCGTCTGAGGACAAAGGAAGAGAACAACCAGACTAGCAACTTGGAAGCCTGTCGATAGGCTGAAGAGTTCGCGAAATGCTAATATATCGACTACACTCGTAGAAGCTTAAGTGCCGATATTTTTGGACGTGGGTTCGACTCCCACCGTCTCCACCAATACATATTTGGTGGTTTTTTTATTTTTGTATGATATGAACCATAACTTTGCTAGGTTGGCGAGGTTATGGTTCTTTTTGTTTGTGGCAAACTAATGGTTCCAAAAATAAAAGGAGTATTTCTTGCTGAACAAGAAATACTCCTTTTATGTGTTTTTAATAATTATTTATTATTTTACACCTAATTTTTCTTTTGTTTTTGCGGGTAAATCTGATTTTTGTACTTCTTCATAAGATTTAACTTCCGTGTCTGGTATATCTGTTTTCTTTTCGTCCTCTTGTTTAATGTAAAGGCGTAAAAATGCATTTTCTTTCATTTTTTCATTATTTGGTTTTTGACTAGTGAAAGTAACTTTCTTTTCGTCTCCATCTTCATTATAAGTAGGTAAAGTATAGACACGTCTATTATCTTTAATCTCACCTTCACCTTGGATTTGAACGTAGTATTCTTCTGTACCAATTTTACTTGGAGAAGATACATTACATCCCACCGCAAAGCTAGCGAATAAGGCGAAAGTAGCGCATGAAGCAAGTAATTTTTTCATATGAAAACTCCTCTATAAGTTATTTGTGTGTTTAAATTGGACTAACTAGTTATTAGTTTACAAGGAATAAATGTTTGCAAACATCGATGTATCTAACTGGAAACTTACATTTTTGTAAGGAACCCTTATTTTGAAATTTATCTATATAAAAAGTGATTTTTAGTCATCTTGAATGATTTTAAATTTAAAGTAGTAATGAAGAAATATTACATGAAAAGTTGTTGAGCGATTTTAATAACAGCAGCAACACCAGTTAGTAAAATGGAACCGCCTAAGCAAGAAACAGTAATGATTTGGTTGAATAATAAGTTTTGGTTTTCTTTCATGAGAATTCGCTCCTTTAAGTGATTTGATAATTTATAATTGCAATGAGTTTATATATTACATGAAAAGTTGTTGAGCGATTTTAGTAATAGCCGCAACACCAGTTAGTAAAACGAAGCCGCCTAAACAAGAAACAGTAACAATTTGGTTGAATAATAAGTCTTGGTTTTCTTTCATGAGAATTCGCTCCTTTAAGTGATTTGATAATTTATAATTGCAATGAATTTATATATTACATGAAAAGTTGTTGAGCGATTTTAGTAATAGCCGCAACACCAGTTAGTAAAACGAAGCCGCCTAAGCAAGAAACAGTAACAATTTGGTTGAATAATAAGTCTTGGTTTTCTTTCATGAGAATTCGCTCCTTTAAAAGTGTTTTTATTGTTGATTGATTATCTACTTTTAGTTTATATGAAATGTAAGATTGGAAACATCGAAGTAACTAACGATTGGCTTACAGTATTGTAAGGAATCTTACAGAAGTATGAAAAAAGGCTATTCTATTGAAAGAATAGCCGAGGCCTGAGATAGATGCTTTTATGGAGTTCTCTCATCTAACTTCATGTTTTTTATAAATCGTTTCGTTTCTGGATTCATAAGGAGAAGTAAGCGGAATGATGTGCCACCGTAATAGACACATTTCTTGATTTTAGTAACTATTTTTTGTTTTTGTGAAGGAGAAAGACAATCAATATCATTTTCTTCTAACAAATAAATAACTTCTAGCATGTTTTTTTCTGCTTTTTGGGCGATACGATTTGATTTAAACTTTATATACATAAAATTAATGGTTGCACCAATTGTATAAGGTAATAAGGCTAATTGAGCTTTCTTTTCTAAATTCGTTTCTCCGCCAGTTAGTACAGAAATATCTTGAATGAAAATAACTAGTAATAATAGCGTTGTAGCAATCATTGAATTGGATATAAAAAAAGCATTTTCTGTACGACTTAGCTGATAAGGAGGGCGTATCCATACAATTCCCATTTGAACAATAATGCCAATGAAAATTGTTAAAATGATGGAAAAGTTATTTAAAAGATCAAAATGAGTTAAACTGCCTATTGTTGATAATAAACCAGTACTTATTATCGCTCCAGTGATAACTGAAGAGAGTATTAATAGTATAGTCATTAATATATTTGTCCATTGTAGTGCAAGATAAAGGCTGGTTACTGTGACCGCACTTAAAAGTAAAATCATATGCATCACATTAGAGACTAGGTCTGAAATAGACGGTGAGATGGATGCATTAATTTGTAATAAGCTATTGAAGCTCGATGCAGCGATAAGTAAGCTATACAATATTTTTGTATAGCACTTGTAAATATATCTTCGATAAGGTAAATCTTTATTGGAGTCAAAGAGAGAAAAGAAGGTTAGCTCTTTCACTTTTTGATGCTCTTGTTTCATTTCGAAGTAAATATTTTTAGCGAAATATAGATAGAGTGACATGCTTATAAGCCAGCCGATATTAAAGAGCCCTACTCCGTAAGATGTCTTAAAATTAAAGAGTAGGGAAATAATTTTGGTTCCCAAATAAATATAAATAGCGATACGAATAAATGTATTTGTTTTTTTTCTTAAATTATAGGTTAGAAACTTTTCAATTTGTTTACTGAAGAAAAAATATAGAAAATTTCTCAGTAGTTGTTTCACATGTTGCAATAACATAGCTCCTTTCTTTCATTTATATAAGGTGTTGAAAATTAGTAATAAAATCAAGTACATATACTAGTATAGTAAATAAATCACTGATATGGGATATAAAAAAGCTGATGACAGCATGTCACCAGCTTTTTTATTATCTTTCTTTCGGAAGTACAATACCTTTGTACAATTGAACTGTAATTAAGTAGTAAATAGTATAGATTACCGCAAAAATTACGAGTGGAACCCAAATACGGAAGTATGGGTCAATCAAAATGAAAGAGAACATATTCATACCAACAATTACATGGGAGATACCAATGGTAGCTGGGAATAAGAATACTAACAATAACTCTTTATAGATTGATCTCGCTAATAGCTCACGACGAACTCCTATTTTACGTAACATTTGATAGCGCTTTGTATCTTTCGTTGCGCCAGATAGGATTTTGAACATTAAGCAACTTGCCATCATAGCTAAGAAAGCAATTCCTAAGAAAAAGCCCATAAAGACTGTACCACTTGTGAAAGTGTACATAATTTCGTAAAAGCTAAATTTACTATTTAACTGATCTTTAGTTATATGTTTATATTTTGCCAATTGTAATTGATCAAGTTCTTTCCATTCTTTCTTATACGCTGCGAAATCATTTGTTTTTCCAATTACAACATATTGTTCCTTTGTTTTTATTTGATTGTACATTTTTTGGTCTGCAATTTTTATGTGTTGTTGTTTGTATAAGTATTCAGGTTGTATTTCTTTGAATGCATTCTTCCATTCTTCAGAAAGAGCAAGACCACCAATTGTATCATTTGCACCTTTCTTTACAATTGCTCCGACTGGAAGTTCATTTGCAGTTCGTTCTACTTGACCGACTTTCTTTTGCCCGAAACCATTTTGAACAAGAGGGCGATTTTTTTCTAAGTCTTCTTTCAAGTAATAAACGAATTTTTGATCTACTTTGTAGCGATAGTTCGCTTTTTCTTCAAATTTGATCTTGTTTAATATTTTTTTCTCATCTGCTGTTGGATTATGAACTGATACGTCGTATAGGCTAGCAATATCAGTAGTTAGGCTAATATTGTTTTTAAAAGCCATTCCGCCAGCAATTGCGCCAACTGCAAGTGCAATTAACATTGCTACAGTTGCTAATACTTTTGTTAAATCATTTACGCGGAAGCTTAATTGAGAAAAAGTAAATGAATTTAATCCCTTTTCATTTAATGGTTTAATTTTTTTCAGTAATTTAATAGTTAGCGGTAATAAAGAGATGAAAATAAGATATGTTCCTAATGTCGTTGCTACTGTAGCGATAGGAAATCCAGCTAATGATAAAGCCTTTATATTTATTAATGCTGCATATCCAATTGCTAATGAACCAGCACCAATTACTGCTACAAAGAATGTTTTAATCCCTTTTACGGAAGGCTTGTCTATTTTCATCTCAGAATGAACGAGTTGTAATATTGTAATGCGAGATAGTTTCGCTATATTCATAATGGCAGCTAAGAAAAACAGGATGAAGAAAAATATTACTGTTACACGAATAGATGGAATATAAAGAGCGTGGTATCCATCGGAAGCAAATTCTAATTCTTTCATAAGAAGTTGTCCAATTCCTTTAGAAAGTCCGATACCGATTCCAATCCCAATAATAAGTGAAGTGATCCCGATAGCTAAAGTTTCCATAAACATGAGTAGCGTAATTTTATATTTTTTCGCACCTAACATCATATACATACCGAACTCTTTTTGTCTTAATGACAGTAAAAATGAATTGGCATATAGGATATAGAAAAACGTGATAGTTGCCAATAAAAATGAACCAACTTGGAAGATGATCCCAATAGAGCTAATCATCGAATTTGCTTTAATAAATGAATCATTCATTGCTAGTGTTTGGAACATGTAAAAGATTGAAATGGACATAACAAGCCCAATTAATAAGACAATGTAGTCTCTTATTTTACTTTTTAGTCCTGACATGGAAAGTTTGAGTAACATGTTGTAAATTCCTTTCTTATGCTTTTTGTGTACCCAAATCAGCAAGTACATTTAAAATTTCTTTATAAAACATTTCACGGTTTGTTGTACGATGTAGTTCTTTATACAGCTCTCCATCCTGAATGAACAAAATGCGCTGGCAGTAACTTGCGCT
Organism: Bacillus sp. FSL W8-0519; assembly: GCF_038005585.1. NCBI lineage: Bacteria > Bacillati > Bacillota > Bacilli > Caryophanales > Bacillaceae > Bacillus > Bacillus sp. FSL W8-0519. Next base: position 4,940,832 of record NZ_JBBOTL010000001.1, on the reverse strand, counting down.
AAATGGATCGTGGGTAACCATCATAATTGAAACATTTTGCTCTTCATTAAGACTTTTCATTGCATCTAAAAGGCTCGTTGCATTTTTAGAATCAAGTGCTCCTGTTGGTTCATCTCCTAAAATAATCGCTGGTTCATGAACGAGTGCACGTGCAGCAGCAGAACGTTGCTTTTGTCCACCAGATACTTCTGAAGGATACTTTTGCAGTAATGATGAAATTCCTAACATCTCTGCTACTTTCGTTACTTTTGGTCCAATCTTTCGAGAAGGAACACCTTGCAAGGAAAGTGGCAATGCAATATTTTCATAGATTGATAAATTTTCTAAAAGATTAAAGTCTTGAAAAATAAATCCTAATTTTTTGGAGCGGAAATCAGAGAGTGCACCTTGCTTCATTTTTGTAATATCAGTTCCAGCAATTTCAACTTTTCCGTCCGTTGCATTATCTAATGTAGAAATTACATTTAGTAATGTTGTTTTTCCAGATCCAGATGGTCCCATGATACCGACAAATTCACCTTCTCGGATTGAAAATGATACACCTTTTAAGGCATATGATTGATTCTCACCTTTTTTACCATATACTTTCTGAACATTTTTTACGTCTACAACAGGTCTTTGCATTTTTATAGCCTCCTATATGTTATTTTTTCTATTATTTTTTCGGATAGGCACTAAGTTCCAATAAGTTAAGCAGCGCCAAATCCATTCTATAGGTCCAAAATTAAAATATTTTAACCAAACGTTACTCAGTATAATTTGAACAATCCATGTTAATAGGCAGACATTAATCATAAGGAAAGCGAGATCCATGCTTTTGACGAATAATGGTAAGATAAAAATTCCTACAAAAGTTTGTCCCAAGTAATTACTCATGGCCATTTTTCCATAGGCTTGTAACGGATGGAGTACAACGCTTCCTAGTTTACTTTTTAACAGAGCCATTAAAATTAAAATATAAGTTAGTGCTAGGAAAGGCTGTAAAATGGTCAATATGATGAATGACAGTTTGGCGCCTTCTGTGAGAAATTGGAAAGTTACTCCAGTGATTGAAATACTGCCTACTACAATTAAAAGTATTGTATGAAGCTTTGGATTCTTCCTTAATTTTGTGAAAATATCCATCTGCATGAGTGAAAAACCCTCAATAAAATAAATTAGAAATCCTGTTAACGTAGTAATGACTTGAAGAACATTCAAGAGTGGAGGTACATTCAAGTTCCCTCCGTACAAATAATCATAAGACATAATACTCACAATAATTCCGATTACATGGAAGGTTAGAGAAATGCCTAATAACCATTTACCAGGAATTTTATGAAGTGATAGTAGCACTAATCCTACAATTGCATAGGGAACAAGTACATCTCCTGACCAAATACTAGCGTGTAAGAGCCCAATGACAACTAATATAATCATACGACGTATATACAAGGAATAAGGTTGCCCTTTGGCTTTCGCACGGCTTAAGAAAAGAGCTGAACCTGCTCCAAAAAGTAAAGAGAAGATAGCATAAAACTTCCCTGTTGCTAAAATGTTAATCCAATTAGCATCGCTTAATTGTCCAGCACCCGATCTCTGACTAAATTCAGCTATATTCACTAAGAAAATACCAATTAAGGCAAAACCTCGTATGACATCTAAATCAACAATTCGATTTTTTTGAGGTAAGCTTTGTTTTATTACATTCATAATCTACCTATCCTTTCTATAATGATTTTTAGTGCATGTATTAAATTTGCGATGACAGCAGATTAATGTCGAAGTGTTGCTTGGTTAACTATTGTTAGTGTACAAGTGATTAAAAGTTGCAAACATCGATGTATCTAACTGGAATCTTACATTTTTGTAAGGAACCTTCATGTAGATGTTTTTTTGCATACATGAAAAGACCCTAAAGAATTACTGGTAAGTAGTAATTCTTTAGGGTCTTTTTGATGAGTAATAAGTTAACTTGAAAACCAAATAAATTGAATGAAAAAACAAATAAAACTGAAAATGGCATAAAAAGAAAAATTTGTTATAATAGCGAATGTTGTATATTTTGGAGGTGAAGAAATTGGGTGCTTATTTATTCCCGATTAAGACAGCGATAATTACCTTTCCAATCGCTGGGTTTATTTTATTAATTCCTTTTTTAATTTGGCAGTATCGGAAGCATGGGTATATTAATTATTTACGTATGTTTGTTTTGTACTCTTTATTATTATTTTCAATGGCGGCCTATTATTTAATTATTTTACCGTTTCCGGCTACGTTTGATACGTGTAGTATGCAACGTCCAGGAACACAGCATTATCAAATAACACCTTTTACTTCAATCATGGACATTTTGAGAGAAACAAAGGTGAATTTTGCAAATCCAATGTCATACATTGGATTTTTGAAAGAGCGTGCATTTTTACAGGTAGCATTTAATTTTCTTTTATTGTTACCATTAGGCGTTTATTTACGATATTATTTCCGTCGTAATCTGTTACAAACTGTTATTATTACATTTTTTGTTTCCTTATTCTTCGAAGTTACACAATTAACAGGATTCTATGGATTGTATAATTGTCCATATCGTTTATTTGATGTTGATGATTTATTCTTAAATACGCTTGGTGGATTTGCAGGATATATGATTGCACCAATATTTACTTATTTCCTACCAGATGTACATGCGATGGATGAAAAAGTTGATTTTGAAAATAAACCAGTTCGTATGACACGACGCTTCCTTGCTCTTTGGATGGATTGGTTTGTTATTGGGATTGTGACTTCTTTAATATTCAATGTGAAAGTTTCCATAGCATTTATATTTAACCCTGCTGAAAAATTGGACGAGCTTTTACTTGGCTTCGTTTGGATATTCGTTTATTTTATTGTTGTTCCTTATTTCACAAATGGGAAAACAATTGGGAAATGGATTCTTCATTTTAGAGTAAAAGGGCAAGGAGAGAGAATTACTTTCATTGAATTATGTAAACGCTATGGCCTGTTATATTACGGGATTGGTGGTATCAATTATATTTTAATTGCTTCTAGAGTATTAAATGAGCAATTAGAGATAATTTTCCTTTTACTATTCTTTATTTTCAATGGTTTAATCTTATTGCATTTTGCATTGCATATTTTCAAACGAGATAAGCGTTTATTCTATGAGAAAATGAGTAAAACGTATAATGTGATAACTTTTAAAAAGAACAAATAAATAAAAAGCATCTGTTGAGATGCTTTTTTTATTTATTCACAATGTTATTGTAGGATTTTACTGTCAGTATATAGTAAGCAAAATAAATCAATGTATATGCGACAATGGTAGTTAAAACTGGAATGAAAATATCTATGCCAAGTGTATTAGAAAGTGCCTTTAAAACGACAATACTATGCAAGCTACCGACAGTAAGTGGCAAAATGAATATAAAGGCAATTTGTTTTGCAATCGATTTAAAAATGGTTTGCTTACTTACACCTAATTTACGTAAAATGATATATTTGTCTTGATCTATAGTTGCTTCTGTTAATTGTTTAAAGTAAATAATGCTTCCAGTTGCAGCTAAAAAGACGAGTCCTAAAAATACACCAGCGAAGATGACTAATCCTGATGCTTCCAAGACACTTTTATAAGCACCGTATTTGGATATTAAATGAATATCTTTAAGGAGTATTTGAATAGCTTTTGTTAGCTTCTTTGTATTTTTGTCATCGGAAACCTTATATGCTTGTAGCATATAAGGTTTTTGTTGTTTGCTCATATCATAAAAAATTTGGTCGGGCACGACGATAGTGAATTCGTGTAATGAATCATTTAGGATGTTGTCTTGAATTTTTCCTACAAATTGCAATGAATAATCATTATTTGAAAGATGCAGGTCTACTTTGCCGTTTTTATATTCAGTTTGAAACGTATGACTTTTATTTGCATCGAGAGCAACCACTTCTGTATTTTGAAGGGATACTTTTATATCCTTATTAGTCTTATCGGCTAGCATATTGAATGTACTCTCAGATAATAAATTTAACTCATTAGGATTTTTTTCAAAATTAATTGGCATGAGACCATTCACCTGTAAATCCGCTTTTACTTTTATTAAAGGAATAGTAATCTTCTCTTTTATTGTATGATTAGAATTTTTTATTGTATTTTCAATTTGTTGATCTACTTGTGAATCTGTTTTTACATACATAAAACTAAACGGTTCTGTTTTATCAATCATTACTTTATTTTTATAATACATACTATAAGAAGCACCGATTCCGCATAGTGTGACTGCGCTTAATAGTGCAATGGCAGTTAGTGTTTTTGCGTTTGCTTGAATGCGTGCTAATAGTTGAGATACACTAACCACATTAATCCCGCGGTAATAGCGTGTTTTATTCTTCTGTAAGCCAAGTAATAAAAAAACAGTAAAAGAACGAAATATGAAATATGTACCGATTATAGAACCACCTAAAATAATACACATATTCCGTGTCTTATGATCCAGCCATGTAGAAGAGAAAATAGGTTGAAGTACGAACCAGTAAGAAGAGATAACTAAAATAATTCCTAATAAAGCGGTCCATATGGATCCTTTTGGAATGAGCTCACCTTGTCTTTCAGCCTGAAGTAATTCAATCAATTTGAACTTGTAAATGATGCTATAACCGTGAAAAGATGTTATTAAAATAATAATGGTAAATACAAGCGTGGTATGTATTATTGCTTCTAAAGAAAAAGAAAATGAAATAGTGGTTGATAATTGCATTACTTTTAAAAGTAACATGGAAAATACCTTTGAGAGTAAAGCCCCGATGCTCATTCCTATAATGAGTGCAATAATTCCTATGATGAGATTTTCATAAAATAACATGGTACCAATTTGCCGTTTTGGAACACCTAGTAAGGAATATAGTGCAATTTCCTTTTTTCTTTTCTTTGTGAAAAATGAGTTTGAATACCAGATGAATATTGCTACAAAAATGATTAGAATAACAGAAGAAGCTTGAAAAACATCTGCAATTCCTTTGGCTGTATTTGTTTGTTCTACGATATAATCGTTATATTGTAAGGATACAAAAATGAAATAAATGACAATACTAAGTATCATAGATGCAAAGTATAGTACATAATTTTTAAGATTTCTTTGTAAGTTTTTTTTGATGATACTAAATGGTGTCATGCCCGCTACCTCCAAGAGCAGAAAGAATACGTAATAGTTTTTGGGAGAATTCTTCTTGTGGCATCTCGCCCTTTACAAGTTCTGTGAAGAGTTTTCCATCTTTAATAAAGAGGATGCGTTTGCAATAACTTGCTACAAAGGGATCATGCGTAACCATCAAAATGGTGGCAAGTTGTTTTTTATTTAACGCTTGTAGGCTGTTTAGTAAATCAGCTGCTGATTTAGAGTCTAGTGCACCTGTAGGTTCATCAGCTAAAATTAATTTCGGTTTTCCTATAATAGCTCTCGCTGCCGCAGTACGCTGCTGTTGTCCACCAGAAATTTGATACGGATATTTATTTAGCAATTGTTGAATGCCAAACATTGTTGCAACTTCATCTACACGCACATCAATTTCGTGTGCATTCATATTTCTTAAAGCAAGTGGTAGAAGTATATTATCCTTTATCGTTAACGTATCAAGTAAATTATAGTCCTGAAAAATAAAGCCTAATGTGTCACTACGGAATGTAGTAAGCTGCTCATCTTTCATTTTTATAATATTTTTTCCATTAACAATAATTTCTCCTGTGGTTGGTATATCAATTGTCGATAATATATTTAATAAAGTAGATTTCCCAGATCCAGATGGACCCATTATGCCAACGAATTCACCTTCAAAAATTGTGAGATCAATATCATGGAGGGCAGTAAATATGCTACCTCTATTACTAAAGACCTTCCTTACGTGTTTTGCCTGTAATACGGGGTTCAATATGGATCCTCCTCTATTGTATGATAAGCTTATTGTATGGTAATTTTATAACCTAAACCATAGGACAACCTTACAAATTATAATTCAAACCTTACAAACTTGTAAGGTTAAAATAGTACTAGGAGGCAAACTTTTTATGAAAGTTTTATTAGTTGAAGATGAACCAACCATTCGTGAAACAGTGGCCGATGAGTTAGGGAAATGGGGATTTGAAGTATGGACGAGTACAAACTTTGAACATATTTTAAACGATTTTTTAGCTCAATCTCCGCAACTTGTTTTACTTGATATTAATCTTCCTTATTTTGATGGATTTTATTGGTGTAGAAAAATTCGTGAAGTATCGAAAGTACCAATTATTTTCTTGTCATCTCGTGATAATCCTATGGATATGGTAATGGCCATGAATATGGGAGGAGATGATTTTGTACAGAAACCATTTTATACAGATGTTTTAGTGGCTAAAATTCAGGCTCTTATGAGACGTACATATTCTTATACACAAACTGAAACAAATGTTGTTGAATATGAAGGGGTCGTATTAAATTTACAGAGCGGGGAAGTAACCTATCATAATCAAATATTGGAATTAACAAAAAATGAGTTTAAAATTTTACAGATATTAATGCAGAATATAGGATCGATTGTAAGTCGAGATAATATTATGCGTAAACTCTGGGAAAATGAAAGTTTTGTTGATGATAATACATTAACAGTAAACGTCGCTCGTGTAAGGAAGAAGCTTGCCGAACTTGGAAAAGAGGAGTTTATCCATACGAAGAAAGGGCAAGGTTACATTATTACATGAGTATTTTTCGTTACATAAAAGAACGCCGTTATTTTATGCTTCTGTACTTTTTGATTATGTTATTTATTTCTACCATGATTTATTTAAGTGAGGGATTAAGTAATACAAAAGCAAATCTTATATATATCAATGTTGTAAGTGCAATTTTTATTCTTATCTATCTTATAATCGGATATTTTTATCATAAAAGATTTTATAAAGAACTTCATATTGCTCTTCATTTAGAGCAGGATACAGTTATTGCAATTCCAAATCCACACACATATGAACAGGAAATGTATACAGATATATTAAAAAAACTGTATTTAGAGCAACAAGAGAAAATGTACGTATTGCATGAGGAAAAGAAAGAATATCATGATTTTATTATGTCTTGGATTCATGAAGTTAAGATACCGATTGCTGCTAGTCAACTATTGATGCGTAGCAACAAACCAGCGGATATTTTAATTGATAAATTAGAAGATGAGTTAGGAAAAATAGATCACTTTGTTGAACAAGCTTTGTATTATTCACGGCTTGATTCCTTCTCAAAAGATTATTTCATTCAAGAAGTTTCTCTAGAGGCGATTACGGGTGCTAGTATGAAGAAATATGCTAAGACATTTATTTCAAAACGCATTCAATTTGAACGCACAAACTTGCAACTTTTAGTAGAGAGTGATACAAAATGGTTATCTTTTATTGTCGATCAGATTGTGGCAAATGCATTGAAGTATACTGATTCGCATGGAGAAATTAAGTTTATTGGGGAAGAAGACAAAGCAGAAAAGCGACTCATTATTCAAGATAATGGAATTGGTATTAAGCTTGAAGATATTGGGCGTGTATTTGAGCGTGGTTTTACAGGAGCGAACGGGAGAGTCCATACGAAGTCAACGGGATTAGGGTTATATTTAGCGAAACGTTTATCTCATAAATTAGGGCATGATATTTCTATCGAATCGAAGGAGAATGAATATACAAAAGTGACTATACATTTCCCTAAAGGAAATCAATATCATACAATCGCGAAAACATAACAAAAGCACTTATTCTATGGATAAGTGCTTTTGTTATATTTTCTTTTATCCTATTATCTGCCGAGATGTCTGTAAAAGTCCGATTGAGCTAAATTGAAAATTCATTTTATTCAAATCTTAATATGTTTTGTGTTTCTATCTATACCTATTGTAAGATTATATAGAGTTCTCCTAATAAACTGTTTTAATGGATTTTTTAGGGGTTTAATATTTATAAATCTTAAATAATTTTTTATGTAACTAAGTTATATTGAAGTAGAGGTGAACCATCGGTGAGGCAGGTGTTAGTAATTAAAAATGAACGGTCTTTAGCAAAGAAAATCGTAAGCGGTTTAACGGAAGAAGGCCATTTCATTTTAAAACTTCACAATGAAAACGAAGGTTTAAATATAGCATATGAACAAGATTGGGATATTATTATATTAGATTGGGATTCATTAAGTATATCTGGACCAGAAATTTGCAGGAAAATACGACTTGTTAAAATGACACCCATCATTATTGTGACCGACAATATTTCTAGCAAGGATTGCGTAGCAGGGTTACAAGCTGGAGCTGATGATTATATAAGAAAACCATTTGCGAAAGAAGAATTAGTAGCAAGGGTGCAAGCTATTCTAAGGAGAAGTAACTGTAACCAGCAAAATGAGATAACCTTTTATCAGTTTAAAGATCTCTTTGTTGATGCATCTAGCAATATTGTGAAAAAAGGTGGTAAAAATCTCTCGCTTACGAAGCGTGAGTACGATTTACTTGTATTTTTAATCAAGAATAAAAATACAATATTGAGCCGTGAAATGCTTTTGAACCAAGTTTGGGGACATAACGTAGTCGTAAATCCAAATGTAGTAGACTTATATATTGGGTATGTAAGAAAAAAGTTAAAGTGTGAGAAGAAAAATAGATATATTCAAACAATACATGGCAGAGGCTATTCAATGGTTGAATGATAAAAATAAGATCATAAAGTAGTTTCTGTGAAATATGAAAAGACAGAAACTATAAAAAGAAGATTGCTATCAGGAAATAGTTATTTTTTTGCAGTAAAAACCATGTTTTATAAGGTGTGGGGGATGGATCTGCTGCGCATTAGTTGAGACCGTATCAAATTTATTTTTAATTTTATTAACTCACACCATTCACAAGATTTTCACATAATTAATGACTATACTTATTTACAGGATATTCAAATGAAAATGATTATCAATATTGATTTAGGTGAATAGCAGTTATTATCTAATTCAATCTTTGGAAGTCATCATTTTCGAAATAAATTACATAATAAGGAGTATACGTATGAAAAAAACTATGCTTTTAAAATTAGTAAGTATTCTAGCAATTTTCACTTTAATGTTAGTAGCTTGCTCAGATTCAGGTAAAGAAACTTCGAAGGCTACTAAAGATAATGGTAGTGATAAGCCAAAAACGGTTGAAATCACTGATGCGCATGGAAAAGTTACTGTTCCTGTAAATCCAAAGAATGTAGTTGCTTTAGATAATAGAACGTTTGAAACTTTAGCTGATTGGGGAATTAAATTAGCAGCTGCTCCAAAGGATATTATGCCTGCTGATTCAGCATATAAAAAGGATGAAAAAGTTCAAAATATTGGGAATCACCGTGAACCAAATCTTGAAATTATTGCCGCTGCAAACCCTGACCTTGTAATTGTTGGTCAAAGATTTGCTGATCATTACGAAGAAATCAAAAAATTAGTGCCAAATGCAGCTGTTATTGATCTTAATTTTGATGTTTCTGAGAAAGCTACTAAGCCTGGAGAAAACTTAGTAAAAGGACTTAAAGATTCTACAATTACTTTAGGAAAAATCTTTAATAAAGATAAAGAAGCTAAACAATTAGTAGCTGATTTCGATAAATCTATTGAAAAAGCAAAATCTGCTTATAACGGAAAAGATAAAGTTATGAGTGTTATCGTTACTGGTGGTAATATTGGCTTTGCTGCGCCGCACTCTGGTCGTGTTTGGGGACCAATGTATGAAATTTTCGGTTGGACTCCAGCGTTAGAAGTTTCTAATTCTACTGCAGGTCATAAAGGTGATGACGTTTCTGTTGAAGCTATTGCACAAACAAATCCTGATTGGATTTTTGTATTAGATCGTGATGCTGCAACATCTGATGCAGCTAAGTCAACACCTGCTAAGGATGTTATTTCTAAATCACCTGCTCTTCAAAACACAACTGCTGTTTCTAAGAAACAAGTTATTTATGCACCAGAAGATACTTACACAAATGAATCAATTCAAACTTATATAGAGTTATTTGGAAATATGGCAAAAACTTTAGCTAAGTAGTGTAAAGGAGTACGAAACAGTGTCAAAAAATATAATTTCTAGGGTTGAGAATATTTCTCAACCCCAGTTTTATAATCACAATAAATTATGGACAAAACCTTTTATAATAGCGATTATAATTGTTGTAATTTTAGGGATTATATCACTGTTTACTGGAGTTTATGATATACGTGGACAAGAGGACGGAACAGAGATGTTTTTCATCACTCGCGTTCCGAGAACAGCTGCATTAATGCTTACTGGAGCTGCGATGGCGATGGCAGGACTTGTCATGCAACTCATTACACAGAATCGCTTTGTTGAACCTACTACAACGGGGACTATTGAATGGTCAGGCTTAGGCCTGCTTTTTGTGTATTTATTGTTTCCTTCCCCGACGTTAGTTCAAAGAATGACTGGTGCAATCATTTTTTCTTTTATAGGAACTATGATTTTCTTTCTATTTTTAAGAAGAGTTAAGCTTCGTTCGTCTTTAATTGTCCCGATTATTGGATTGATGCTTGGAGCAGTTATTTCTGCAGTGTCTACTTTTATGGGACTTCTTTTTCAAATGACGCAAAGTATTGAAACTTGGTTTGTAGGTTCATTTGCTAACATTCAGGTAGGAAGATATGAATATTTATGGCTGATAGTTATCATTACTTTGCTTATTTTTATGTACGCGAATAGATTGACTTTAGCTGGATTAGGAGAAGATGTCGCAACAAGCCTTGGCGTTAATTACAATAGAATTGTTCTTTTTGGGACCGCTCTTATCTCTGTTGCAGTTGGAATTGTTGCAGCTGTTATTGGGCACTTACCTTTCTTAGGGTTAATTGTGCCAAATATTGTTTCTATGTTTAGAGGTGATGATCTTAGGAGTAATTTACCTTGGGTTTGTGTGATCGGAATGGGGACAATAACTGCTTGTGACATCATTTCTCGAACAATTATAAAGCCGTTTGAACTACCTGTTTCTTTAATACTTGCAACAGTGGGAGCAGTTGTGTTTATTACTATTTTATTGAGACAAAGAAAACCAAGGAGGCTACGATGATCACATTAGAATATAAAAATAAAGAAAATGTCGAAATCGATTCTAGCCTTCATAATGAAAGTAGATCAGCTAGCGCTTTTCGTTCTAAGAAAGAAGCAAGACGTTATTGGATTTTACTAATCACATTGATTGGTTTAGGCCTTCTTTCTTCATATGGACTTTTAGTGTATAACAATCCAGTTCCGATAGATTCACCTTCTTTTATCCCAGTTGTTAAGAGAAGGATAGTAGCTATTGTTGCAATGATTATTGCAGCTGTTTGCCATAGCTTGTCGACAGTTGCTTTCCAATCCATTACGAATAATAAGATTATTACTCCGTCACTTTTAGGTTTCGAATCACTTTATTCAGCAATTCAAACGAGTACAGTATTCTTCTTTGGTGTTAGTGCATTGATCAATTTTAATGGAATTGGATCATTTTTATTTCAAGTCGTTGTTATGGTCTTCATGAGTTTGATACTTTATGGATGGCTACTTTCCGGTAAATACGGGAATTTACAACTTATGCTTTTAGTGGGAATTATTATTGGTACCGGGCTAAATTCTGTGTCAACTTTCATGAGAAAATTACTTGCGCCTTCAGAATTTGATATTTTACAAGCAAGATTATTTGGTTCTGTTAATCATGCAGATCCGGCTTATTTTCCGGTTGTAATTCCGATGATCATAATTGTAGCAGTATTAATTTTTGCTCATTCTAAGAATTTGAACGTTTTGTCACTAGGAAAAGATGTTGCTACTTCCTTTGGAGTTAAATATCAACCTAGTGTAATTTATACGCTTGTATTAGTAGCTATTTTAATGTCTATTTCAACAGCTCTAATTGGGCCACTTACTTTCTACGGCTTTTTAGTAGCGACTTTGAGTTATCAGGCGGCGTCAACTTATGATCATAGATATATTTTCCCAATGGCTTTTGCAATCGGATTTTTAATAATGACGAGCGCATATTTTTTAATGTATCATGTATTCCATGCTCAAGGTGTAGTTTCAGTTATTATTGAATTATTTGGTGGAATTATATTCTTAACTATAGTTTTAAGGAAGAGGGCTTTATGATAAAAATTGATAATGTTAAAAAGTTCTATACGGATAAGGTAAAAATAGGACCTTTGGATATTGAAATACCAAAAGCGGGCTTTACTTCTTTAATTGGACCGAATGGGGCTGGAAAGTCAACGACACTTTTGATGATTGGTAGACTTTTAGATATGGACGAAGGGCAAATCCAGGTAGCAAATATGGATGTTTCTGAATCCAAATCAAAAGACTTAGCAAAAGTTTTAACTATATTGCGACAAGAAAATCATTTTGTAACGAGGCTTACGGTTAGACAATTAGTTGGATTTGGGCGCTTTCCTTATTCAAAGGGAAGATTAACGAAAGAGGATGAAGTTATTATTTCTAAATATATCGACTTCCTAGATTTAACTAATTTAGAGAATAGATATTTAGATGAGCTTTCTGGTGGTCAAAGACAAAGGGCATATGTAGCGATGGTATTGTGCCAAGAGACTGAATATGTACTTTTGGATGAGCCGCTGAACAACCTTGATGTTGCTCGATCTGTTCAAATGATGGAGCATTTGAGACGTGCGGCTAATGAATTTGGAAGAACAATTTTGACTGTTATGCATGACATAAATTTTGCAGCCAAATACTCTGATAAAATTTGTGCGATGAAAGATGGACAAATTGCTGCTTTTGGAACAGTAGAAGAAGTTATGGACTCAACACTTTTGACAGATATTTTTGAAACAAAAATAGAGATTATTAATGGTCCTTATGGGCCGATCGCTGTTTATTAGTTATAAAATGTATACTGTAGCTGCTGTCTATATTTTATAGGCAGCAGTTTTTTTATCAGAAGAATTAACAAACCTTTTATCAGCGCTTCAAAAGCTAACGAAGGTAATTGAAGAGCTGTAGTGGTTGTTACATGTAAAAAGAAGCATAAGCTGACCGTTTTGGTCAGCTTATGCTTCTTCATGTTCTAAATATCAAATATAGATTTTTAATCAAACAAATTAAAAACTAAATTTTGGTTTCATATCACCTGTATAAGGTTCATGTTCAACAAATACAGTGATGTCTTTCCCTGCTTGGTCTTTACCAGTTCTTTTATAAGTAAATTTCTTATTATTTAGTTCAGTAAGTTCAAGAGCCGCACCATATTTATTATTTCCAATTGAAACATGAGCTCTTATTTTATTTTCGTGCAACACATCGAAGTAGCCATAGTCACCGCGGCTTTGGCCTGTTTCGCCATTGAAGAACTCATATTTATTAGACTTGTCATCGAATTTTGCTAGACTTATAAAATTCGAATTAAATTGTGTTACGTCATTACCAGTTTCATCTAATACTTTTGTTCCGTGCCAAAGGGTTCCACCTAAAATCTTATCTCCATCAACGTTTTTAACGATATCGCCTGTAGTCGTGTTCAGCTGCTTGTCCGGATCAGTGAAAGAAAGCTCTTTTTCTTTATATGGAACATGTTCAACGAAAACTTCTACATCTTTACCGTTAGCATCTTTCCCCATTCGTTTATAAGTAAATATATTCTTATTTAGCTTTGTCATATCAACAACAGCTTGATATTTCATTGATTCTGAAATTAATATTCTCTTCTTCCCATCATTTGTGATAAAGAAAGTTCCTTTATCGCCACGACTTGCACCTGTTTTAGCATCAAAAAATTCATATCTTCCAGACTTTGCATCATATTTTGCAAGACCAATGAAGTTTGCATTTTCTTTTGTTAAGTCATTTTTATCTTTATCTAATACTCGTGTACCTTGCCAATTTGTGTCGCTAAGAATGTTAGCCATTTTTTGGCCTTTCGTTAACTTGTTTTCCTTTTTTGTTTCTTTAGCAGCTTGTTCTTGTTTCGGCTTACTATGATTTTCTTCGGCTTTCGTACCAACGCACCCTGTTAGTGCGATTGTGAGTCCGAGCAATATAGATGATAGTGCTTTCGTTTTTTTATTCATTTTTATCGTCTCCTCATTTTATAAATGTAAGTTGTACGGTTTGTGATTATAGTAATAGTTACTACGTTTATTATGTTAATACTCGAGTATAAACTGCCTCTAAATAAAACATTAAAAAAAGATAAACTAATTCCTAAAATTTTTTCATACTTATAAAAAGGTCTTTTACATGAGGTGAATGTAAATCTCTCATTTTGAAAAACGGCGTAATTAAATGGGCGGATTCATATTATGTTTACAGTGCGATTTTAGATGTGATGCTATACTGTGTATAGGATTTTATGTGTGTATGTTGTGTCGTTTTTTGTCGGTAAGTCGATATTCTATGTCGAATCGTCGATATAATGAAAAAATCGTTGATATATTGTGAGTTATCGTCGATATATTTGAAAAATCGTCGATATATTTTGGGGAGGGCTAAAGATGATTGTGAAAGAACGGCAAATGTCGATTTATTTACGGCAATTAGAAGCGTTATTTAGGCGATTACCAGCTCATCATCCGAAACGAGATATGATTGTAGAAAGTTTAGCGAAGCATAAGGCTGGTTATAAAGGTGAACAAGCTATTAATTATCCGCTAAGTTTTCTCTCGGAGGAAAAATATCGTATTTTGCACGATATAAGGTTGTTTGATCAAAATTACCATTTTCAAATTGATACGATTATCATTTCAGCATATTTTCTTCTTTTCCTCGAAATAAAAAATATAGCAGGTACGTTACTATTTGATTCAAAGTTTAATCAACTTATTAGAATATCAGAGGGAAATTCAGAAGGCTTTCCAGATCCAATTCTACAAGTGAAAAGACAAGAGGAACAGCTTAGGAAATGGTTAAGTCTAAATGGATTTTCTCGTTTTCCAATTGAATCACTTGTTGTGATTAGTAACCCCCGAACTATTATTAAAGCTTCAGATGATAATCTCCTTAATACAATTATCCACAGTGCAAATTTACCTAATAAAATCAAATGGTTTGAGAGTAAATATAAGAAAAAAGCTATAAAAAATGTAGATATTCTTATTCGTCAAATAGTAGCCAACCATGCTCCATTACGGCAAAATATTCTTGAACAATTTAAAATTAAAAAAGAAGAGTTGTTACACGGTGTACAATGTGAGGTATGTTCTGTACTACCAATGTTTAAATTGAAAAAAGGCTGGTATTGTTCGAACTGTAAAGCTATCTCTAAAGTGGCGCATGAATTTGCTTTAAAAGATTACGTACTTCTTATTGGTGACACTTGTACAAATATGCAGTTGAAGAAATTTCTTAACGTTCAATCGAGTGCGACTGTCAAAAGACTCCTCCAAACAATGAACATCCCACACACCGGCACCAACAAAGGACGAACCTATGATTTAACCCACCTCCAATTATAATTTTGCTATAATGAATAAGTACTTATACGAAGGGGAGTTTAATGAGAAAATGAAATCATTCAATATTGATCATTTTATCGCGAGTGTTTTACAGTGGATATTAAATATAGCGCTAATTATATTATCCATTGTCTTATCTATCTTTTTAATTAATGAGACGATTACTTTTATTCAATACATATTTTCAGCGAAGAAGTATACGTCATATAAATTAGTTGAAAGTATCATCGTCTATTTCTTATACTTCGAGTTCATAGCATTAATCATTAAGTATTTTAAATCGAATTATCATTTCCCGTTACGTTATTTCATTTATATCGGAATTACGGCGTTAATTCGATTAATTATTGTGTCTCATGAGGAACCGATGGAGACGTTATTATACGCAGGAGCAATTCTTATTTTAGTTATCGCTTTATACATATCAAATATGAGAGATTTGAGAAAAGAGTAGTAGCGCAGACATAAGTTTGCACTACTTTTTTACATCTTGACCTTCAAGTTACTTAAAGGTTTACAATAAAATTAGGGCGTTTGAAATTGAAAAAAATTGAGAAATTAAGTGAAGAGGTTTCTTTTACTTGGAGGTTATAGAAATGAATCAGGAATTGAAATTGCGTCCATTAGAGCGAGAAGATTTAAAGTTTGTACACGAACTTAATAATAATGCACATATTATGTCATATTGGTTTGAAGAGCCGTATGAGGCATTTGTGGAGCTACAAGACTTATACGATAAACATATACATGATCAAAGTGAACGCCGATTTATCGTTGAAAAAGACAATGAAATGGTTGGATTAGTCGAGTTAGTGGAAATCGATTATATTCACCGTAGAACAGAATTCCAAATTATTATTGATCCAAATTATCAAGGATATGGTTATGCAGCGGAAGCGACGCGTTTAGCGATGGATTATGCTTTTTCTGTATTAAATATGCATAAGATTTATTTAGTGGTGGATAAGGAAAATGAAAAAGCGGTACATGTTTATAAAAAGGTTGGATTTATGGTAGAAGGTGAACTGTTAGACGAGTTTTTCGTTGACGGTAACTATCATAATGCGATAAGAATGTGTATGTTCCAAAAGGCATACTTTGGCACAAAATAACCGTTTGGAAGAGCTATAGTAGGGAATCCGTTAATTGAAATAAAACACTCACCATGAAATAGAAACATACGATATGGAAGAAAAATAATAAGTGAGTTGAATCATAATGAATCATTATTTTTATAGTGGTAGACAAGTGGGAGCAGCTATTACGCTCGCTGGGGCGCAGGAGACCATTCATGCTATGAATCAAGCGATTCAAATGCAGCAACAAGCATATTTGGCACAAATGATGCAAGGACAGTATATGCCATACTCACAATTTCCGATGCAAAGTGTGAATTATGATGTGTATCCAGCTAGTTTCTTTTCCATTCCATATGGTGGGACTTATTTCTTATGAAAGAAAGCGACTGATAAGAGTCGCTTTCTTTTTTATATTCCGCCTAGCTGCATTCCAAGGAATGCGAAGAGGATACCAACTATGTAAGTAGCGCTTAAATATAAAAGGAATGTGCTAAAGCTTTTACGATTGAGAAGCTGAACAGATTCTAGTTTAAACGTCGAGAATGTTGTGAATGCACCCATAAATCCAGTACCTAATAATAATTGCCAACCTGTAGTGACTCCGTTGCCAATTATATATCCGAGTAAAAACGCTCCTGTTATATTAATGAGAAATGTAGCAATTGGAAAGGAAGTTTTATTTCTTTTTTTAAACCAATTGCTAATTGCAAATCGCGTAATCGCACCGAAAAATCCCCCTGTTGCGACTAATAAAGCTTCCATCATAAGTGATCACCTTCCGTAAGATGTTTCTTAAGTAAGAAATTACCTAGTGTATAGCCAAGTCCAGACATAATGAGGCCACCAAGTATGCTGCATGATACATATAAGAAGGCTATGCTCCACTCGGAATGATTGATCAATTGAATAGTTTCTACACTAAATGTTGAAAACGTCGTAAAAGAACCAATGAATCCTGTCCCGATGCCTGTGATTACATCTGAAGATAAGATGTTGAGCTTAGCGATATACGTAGTCAGCCACGCTAATAAGAAGCAGCCGACTAAGTTAATCAGTAATGTAGCTAGTGGAAATGTATAATGCCAAGATTCATGAATCGTAAGACCTAAATAATAACGAGAAAGGGCCCCTAATATACCGGCAATGCCGACGATAATATAAATCAATTTTCTCACCTCTTTAAATAGCTTGCTCAAAAAAATAGACTCCTACCAGTAGATACTGGTAGGAGTCATTAGCTAAGCAGCGTTTATGGCGAACTCCATCGCCTATGATTATTACATATAGTGTACTAAACATTGCGCTTGATTTCCAGTGAAGGAGTTAGGGGATTTTGTATTTTTGATAATGTAAGAGCAAGAGTTATTGTTTATAAACTAAATATAGTGATATAAGGTTTTTGATATGATAAAATATTTGTTATGTCTGTCATTCGGTTTTAGTTAACTGAAAATAAGGAAAATTAAGTTGTGTGTTTTAGAAAAGGGGCGTTTATTTGAAGAAGTTATTAAAAATAGTACTTATATGTATTTTAGTAGCATTGGGAGTTGTAGGTGTTTTTTTAGGGTATATGACACTTACTAAAGAACAGCCTGCGGATAGTGTAAGTTTGAAGGTGGAAAATAATAAAGAGCGCGTATTAGCGACAGGAAATGAATTTAAAGTTACAACATTTAATATTGGATATGCTGGATTAGATCAGGAGCAAGATTTCTTTATGGATGGGGGAAAGGGATCTGGTTCAAGTAGTAAAGAGCAAACGGAAGTTAACCTAAAGAATATGCTTTCGTTTTTACAAAATGAGAATAGTGATTTTGCGCTACTACAAGAAGTTGATATAAAATCACTTCGATCATTTGATGTGAATGAACATGAATTTTTGAAAAAAGGATTACCTGATTATGTTTCGTCATTTGGCAAGAACTACGATACGAAATGGGTTCCAGTGCCAATAACAAATCCAATGGGATATGCGGAGGCTGGGTTAAGTACGTTTTCTAAATACACTGTCCAAGAAGCGAAGAGACTCCAGCTTCCTGGAATGGAGCCTTGGCCGAAGCGTTTATTTGATTTAGATCGGGCGATTGTTGAACATACAATCCCTGTTAATAATGGAAAGCATGTTAGACTTGTAAACTTACATTTGTCTGCGTACGATGAAGGCGGGAAAATTAGAAAACAGCAAGTAGAGTTTTTAAAAGAATATATGAACAAGCATTATAAAAATGGTGATTACGTAATAATGGGCGGAGATTGGAATCAATTAGTTTCTGACGTTCAATTAAGTGATCCGAAGTTTGTGAAGGAGCGTCCTGAGTGGTTAGTAGAGTTACCGAAGGACTTTACTGATGGTGGCTTTAAATGGGCTGTAGACCCGTCTGTTATGACAGTGAGAGACGATGTGAAGAAATATGTAGAAGGTGAAAACTTCGTCACGATTATTGATGGCTTTATCGTTTCACCGAATGTTGAGATTGTAAATGTGCAAGGAAAAGATTTAAAGTTTGAAAATAGTGATCATAACCCAGTGAGTGCGGTATTTAAGCTGAAGTAATTAAGTGCAGAAGGTGGGACTATATATGGAATGGTTAAAGAAAACTTGTTTTTCTAACCTTGAGAAAGAATCACAGAAAAATCATTTATTACTGTTTATTACGATTTGTAGTTTCTTCCTTGGAATCATCGCAATTGGGTATTACGGATATATTTTTACAGAGAGAGCAATCGCGTTTTGGGTTTGTGGCATTTCTGTCGTTGTATTTGGAACACTTCTTACTTTTATAAAAAGCATGGAAACGACGTATAAATATATCATGACATTTATGTTACTTATGATGTCTTTCATTATGGTACAAGCTTTTAATGAAAGCCCAGCTGTATTTCAAATGGTCTATTTTACACTAGCCGTTTCACTTATTTATTTAAGTGAACGTCTCGTTGTAATTCTAGGCGGAGTGGCAGTTGTAATCACATTTATTCTTTGTAGTTATTGGCCAGAGCAATTTTTTGCTTATACAGCTGCATCTGAAGCTGCAAATTTCGCAAGCTTGTTAGCAATCGTAACAATCGCTATGTGGAGCGTCACGAAAATTGGTTCTAACTTGCTAGCTCGTTTAAGTGATGAGAAGCAAGAAGTAATGAGAAAAGCTCAGGAATTAGAAGAAACGCAAAGACTTATTGAGGAAACGGTTGTAAAACTAGATCATAATTTCAATTATTTAAGACAAAATATGAATACATCGATGGAGTCAATGAGTGAAATCAATTTCGCTTTTGAAGAGGTAGCAGTTGGTACGCAATCACAATCAGAGATGATGCATCGTTCGGTAGAAGTATTGAATGATATGGAGGGAAATATTGAACAAATTATTTCTCAAGTAAGAAATGCATCGATTCGTATTGATGAAAGCTTAGAAATTTCAAAGGGTAGTGTACATACTTTAAGAAACTTTGAAGTAAATATGAAAAGTTTAAATGATGTTGTTTCACAATCAGGAGTTATATTTAGAGATTTAATGATGCAATCGAAACAAATTAATGAAATTGTAGATGTAATAACGAATATTTCAAGTCAGACGAGTTTGCTAGCTTTAAATGCAAATATTGAAGCTGCAAGAGCAGGTGAGCATGGGAAAGGATTTGCGATTGTAGCGAATGAAGTATTAAAGCTTGCAGAAGAATCGAATCGTTCTGCGGGAAGAATTCAAGGGATTTTGAAGGATTTTAGTAATCAAGCAAGTAAGGTAGAAGTGCAGGTAGAGAAATCAGAAAGAGTACAAGAAGAATGTAATGAAATGTTAGTAAGTGTTTTAACAAATGTAACGGATTTAGGGAAATTTATTGATGAAATTAATGATGTAATGAGGGAAATCGTTGGTCATCAAGAAAGTTTCCAAGTTAAAACGACGAATATCGTAAAGGATGTTACACATGCTTCCAATGTAATACAGCAAACTTCTGCGGCTACAGAAGAAGTGTTAGCAAGTGTGGAAGAAGAAAAACATCGAAATGATACATCTGTGAAGACATTACATACTGTTAGCGAGCAAGTGAAATTGTTAGAAGATATTTTAGAAAAGTAATATCACTTAAAAAGGGCACAACGTTTGTGCCCTTTTTTCATTTAAACGAAGACTTGCTCGGATTTTAATTGCTTTTCTGCTCGTTTTCTGCCAAGCTTAAGAAGATGAAATTCAGCTAATAGCGGAATTAAAATACTTCAAAGAAAGAATTAAATAGGTGACGTATATGATCGAAGTTAAGACTTCTGAACTTAGTGATGGAGAATTTAATAGAGGTGTATTTGCAACTCGTGATATTAAAAAAGGTGAGTTGATACACGCAGCGCCAGTTATCTCTTATCCGAATGAACAGCATGAACACATTGAGAAAACATTACTTGCTGACTACGCATTTGAGTATGGGATTAATCATACGGCAATCCTTTTAGGATACGGCATGTTATTCAATCATTCATATACACCGAATGCGACGTATGATATTGTCTTTGAGAATCATACATTTAACTTCTATGCTTATAAAGATATAAAAGCAGGAGAAGAAATCTTAATCAATTATAATGGTGAAGTGGATAACGATGAACTGTTATGGTTTGATAAAGAAAAAGAAGAGAACGAAAAGTAATTTAAAATAAGTAATGAAAAAGATGCCTTTACCTATGTAAAAGCATCTTTTTTGTTGATGAAAATAAAGTAAAGATTACAAAAAAATACCACTTTATTTTCGTGTGGTATAGTAAGATACTGAAGGGTAGTGTTTTGAAAAAGTAATATATTTTACAAATTGTTGTCTTTCTGATGACATGTCAAGTTTAGTAGCCCATTTGGGTTGCTTTATTATGCAATATATATTTTAATATGAGTGGCACCTCTTATAAATTAAGAGGTTAATAGGTGTCTCGAATTGATTTTGGGTACACTGTATCCACCACTTTAAGTTCGTTCATGTATGTGGGGATATTATGGGCCCGTATAACGGGATAAAAAGAATATAGAAATAGAGGAATCGTAAAATGAATATGCAAGAGGTTTATGAATATTTAAGTACGGTATTGCCTGAAGGTCATGTGAAACAAGATGAAATGTTAAAGAATCATACGCATATTAAAGTTGGTGGAAAAGCAGATGTGTTCGTTGCGCCGACAAATTATGATGAAATTCAAGAAGTTATTAAATATGCGAACAAATATAATATTCCAGTTACGTTTTTAGGAAATGGATCGAATGTTATTATTAAAGATGGTGGAATTCGCGGGATTACAGTAAGTTTAATTCATATTACAGGTGTTACTGTAACAGGAACGACGATTGTAGCACAGTGCGGTGCAGCAATTATTGATGTATCACGTATTGCATTAGAACATAACTTAACAGGGCTTGAGTTTGCTTGTGGTATTCCAGGTTCAGTTGGCGGAGCATTATATATGAATGCAGGTGCATACGGCGGTGAGATTTCGTTTGTATTAACAGAAGCTGTCGTAATGACAGGTGATGGAGAGCTACGTACTTTGACGAAAGAAGCATTTGAATTTGGATATCGTAAGAGTGTATTTGCGAACAACCATTACATTATTCTTGAAGCGAGATTTGAACTTGAAGAAGGTGTACATGAAGAAATTAAAGCAAAAATGGATGATTTAACGTTTAAACGTGAGTCAAAACAGCCTCTAGAATATCCTTCATGTGGTAGTGTATTTAAACGCCCACCAAATAACTTTGCTGGTAAATTGATTCAAGACTCAGGGTTACAAGGTAAGCGAATTGGTGGAGTAGAAGTTTCTCTAAAACATGCTGGATTTATGGTGAATGTTGATAACGGAACAGCACAAGATTACATCGATTTAATTCACTTCGTACAAAAAACAGTTGAAGAGAAATTTGGCGTGAAGTTAGAGCGTGAAGTAAGGATTATTGGAGAAGATAAAGAATAACATATACGTATGAAACTGCGAATTATTTTAAAATAATATTTGGGTATTGTTGACAATTTGTTTTCAATTCAATATAATGGCTAATAATTTAACAAATAACATACGTTGAAAGAGCCCAGTAGCAGTTTGTCACTGTTAACGAGAGAGCTAGGGGATGCTGGAACCTAGCACAAACAAATTTGCGAATTACACTCTGGAGTATCTTAGGTAATGCTAAGCGGATTGGCAATCGATATTATTGCTAAGAGTGGTATGAGTAGCTATGCTATTTATACAAACTGGGTGGTAACACGGTGAATCATCGTCCCTATGTCATAGACATAGGGACTTTTTGTTTTTAAAAAATAAAGGGGATGACAAAAGATGAACATTATTGATGAATTAGAATGGCGCGGCGCCATTAATCAACAGACTGACGCAGAAGGTTTACGTAAGCTAGTAGAAGAGAAAAAGATTTCGCTATACTGCGGAGTTGATCCGACTGGTGATAGTATGCATATCGGACATTTGATTCCGTTTATGATGATGAAAAGATTCCAGTTAGCTGGCCATCATCCAGTTATTTTAATTGGCGGAGCAACAGGAACAATCGGTGATCCGAGTGGGCGTCAATCAGAGCGCCAACTTCAAACGTTAGAAGTAGTTCAACATAATGTGGATGCGTTAACAGCGCAAATGAAAAAGCTATTTGATTTTGGCGGAAATAGCGAAGTAAAGATGGTAAATAACTACGACTGGACACATGAAATAAATATTATTGAGTTTTTACGTGATTACGGGAAAAACTTTAGCATTAATAGCATGTTAGCAAAAGATATCGTAGCAAGTCGTTTAGATACAGGAATTTCTTTCACAGAATTTACGTACCAAATTTTGCAAGCGATGGACTTCCATCATTTATACATGAAAGAGGATGTTCAATTGCAAATTGGCGGTAGTGACCAATGGGGAAATATTACGAGTGGCTTAGATTTAATTCGTAAGTTAGAAGGGCACGAAGCAAAAGTATTTGGATTGACGATTCCGTTATTATTGAAATCAGATGGTACGAAGTTTGGTAAATCAGCAGGTGGTGCAGTTTGGCTTGATCCTGAAAAAACAACACCATTTGAGTTTTACCAGTTCTGGGTGAATACAGATGATCGTGATGTCGTTAAATACTTGAAATACTTTACATTCTTAACGAAAGAGCGCATCGATGAATTGGCAGTGAAGGTAGAAACAGAGCCTCATAAACGTGAAGCGCAAAAAGTATTAGCGGAAGAAATGACGAAATTCGTTCATGGAGAGGAAGCATTGCTGCAAGCTGTGAAAATTACAGCAGCGTTATTTAGCGGAGATATTAAATCGTTAACAGCTGATGAAATTGAGCAAGGCTTTAAAGAAATGCCAACATTCCAGTCTTCAAAAGAGACGAAAAACATCGTAGAATGGCTAGTTGATTTAGGAATTGAACCATCTAGACGACAAGCGCGTGAAGATATTAATAACGGAGCTATTTCTATGAATGGCGAAAAAGTAACGGATGTAGGTACGGATGTTACGGTAGAGAATTCATTTGATGGACGATTTATTATTATTCGTAAAGGGAAGAAGAACTACAGCCTTGTGAAGTTAGGATAATGAAGAAGGTTTAAAAGTTATATCGGCGATTTTTTGAATATATCGACCGTAACTCGAAACATATCGGCGATTTTCAAAATATATCAGCGCAAATCCGAATATATCAGCGATTTCCCCGATATATCGATTTACTGACAAAAAGCGACAATAAGAGCTGTTCCGAACGGGACAGCTTTCATTATAAAAAGTCAGTATATTTAGATAAATTTAAAGGGTATATAATTTTTTTGCCGAATAAATAAGTTAGAGAAAATTACGGATAAAAATAGCCCGAACCATGCAGGGCATGATTCGGGCTTATATTCAGATTAGTAAGCTAAGCTGAATAGACCTTTAATGTGTGATAAGTAACGAACGTTACTTGCTTCTTTCATTAATGATGCTGGTAAGCCTTTAAGTGGAGTATTGCTTGCTCCGATTGTAGCAACCGCATCTTTACGTCCTAGACTAGCAAGTGTTCCAGAGTTTACAGGTGCGAACTCTTCGAATGCTTTGCCTTCTAGTGCTGCGTATAAGTTGTATCCAATTAACTCACCCATTTGCCAAGCGATTTGTGCAGTTGGTGGGTATGGACGTCCGTCTGGAGCGAAGACAACAGCGCTGTCTCCAGCAACGAATACGTTTTTGTGAGAAGTAGATTGTAGGTATGCATCAACTGTTGCACGACCACGGTTTACTTCAAGACCTGATTCACCGATTAGTGGGTTACCTTGAACGCCGCCCGTCCAAACGAATGTGTTAGCAACAAGTTTTTGACCGTCTTTTAAGTCGATTTCATTGCCAGCAACGTTTGTTACAGGAAGACCAGTTAAGAATGTAACGCCGCGTGCTTCTAGGCTAGTAGTTGCACGTTCGATTAAGTGGTCTGGTAATACTGGAAGGATTTTTGGACCTGCTTCAACAAGAAGAAGTTTAACTTCTTTTGGATTTACGCCGTGGCTTTTTGCAAGTTTAGGCATAATGTCAGCAAGCTCACCAACTAGCTCAACGCCAGTTAATCCGCCACCACCGATTACGATTGTAGCATCAGCTTCGTTTTTCGTTTTCGCGTATTCACGAATACGATCTTCAACGTGTTTGTAGATTTTGTTTGCATCAGCAGCAGATTTTAATACCATGCTGTTTTCTTCTAGTCCTGGAATACCGAAGTAAGCAGTTTTACTTCCTAAAGCAACTACAAGTGCATCGTAAGATAAAGTAGTGCCGCCAGCTAGTTTAATTTCTTTGCTATCAACTGAGAATGACTCAACTGTTGCGATTTTTAGATCGATGTCTTTACCTTTGAAAAGCTTTGTAAGTGGCATTGCAACTGCTTGCTCAGACACGTTACCAGCTGCAAGGCGGTGTAGTTCAGTGATGATTTGGTGTGTTGGGTATTGGTTAATCACTGTAACTTGTGCTTCTGATTTGCTGTAATATTTACGTACGTTTAAAGCGGCAAGAAGACCGCCATAACCAGCGCCTAAGATGACAATTTGTTTTGACATAGTATGATATCCCCCGTCTTTACTAATTGTTGTTATAAGTTAACTTATTTATTGTTACGTTCTGCACTAATTTGAAGATATGCGTTCACAAAGCGGAACATTTTTTGTGCTTGTGGATCTTTTAGTAATTTTAAAAGACCGAATAGGCCGATAACTTCGTTGCTTTCGTCAGCACGATCTTTCGCTTCGATTGCAGTAGCAGCCATGCTTTTCACTGTATCTTTTACAGGTTCTACAAGCTCTGTGATTGCACCAACAGTGTCGCTTTTTAATACTTCATCAGTAGCAACAGTTTGAGCGAAGTCATAAGACTTAGTTAAAATGTTAACAAGCTCAGTTAGCTTTGGAAGCTGTTCTACTAGTGTTGTTAATGATTCTTGTACCTCAGGTTTTAACAACTGATCAAGTACATCAAGTTGTCCTTGGCTAGCAGAAATTTGTACAGTTTCTTGTTCTGGCTTTGTTTGAGTCATAGTTTCTGGCATCTCCAATTCTCCTTTACGATAGCAATACTCTTATTTTTGATAAGTAAGATAGTAAACGGTTACGAAACTTTATACAAAGTTTCACAAAACACAATAAAATGCCTTTAAATTTATGACAGCAAGTAAGCTGCAAACATAAATCTAAAACCATAACGTCTTACTTATTATTTATGAACTGTCCGATATATGGCTTGTCCGCATAATGGAAAAGCTCCGTTACCGGAAAGTGTATATAATATATATCCTATATTATATACTATATACACCTATGTTAACATAAAAATGATTCCTAATTATTTCATATCGAGCGTATAACGTAGTACTGACAAGGTATGAAAGCGTATAAAATATTTTGTTTCAATTAGAAATGTACATATATAATAAGAAAAAAAGGAAAAAATGAACAAATTCATGTTCGTTTTTTCCTTTTTCCTATTATTCGCCTTCCGCAATTAGCATCGATGTCTTACCTTCTTTTTCAAGATGGCATTCGCCCCAAGAACAAAGAGAATCAAGAATGGATTCTAAAGACCAGCCGTAATCAGTAAGAGAATATTCTACTTTTGGTGGGACTTGGTTGTATACTTTTCTTTGAATAACGCCGTCGTCTTCTAATTCACGTAATTGTTGTGTTAACATTTTTTGTGTAATACCAGGCATTGAGCGTTTTAATTCACTCGTTCTCTTTGTACCTTTCGTTAAGTGACAAAGGATAACAACTTTCCATTTGCCGCCGATAACTTCTAAAGTTGCCTCTACAGGAATATTGTATTGCTTCATATGAAACCCTCCCATTGTGAGTAAAATAAGTTAAATCATACAAATGTTACTTTTTAGTACCTATAGCACTTTAAAGTACGTACTTTTTATCATGTTAAATATGTTTCATAATAGCACATGTAAGAGGCAAATGAGTAGTACGGTACTGAAAAGTGACTATGTTACTTTTTGGTGCCTATCGTACTTTAAAGTGCGTTCTTCAAAAAAAGAATGAAACCATTCATAATAGCATTTGTAGAGATTAAATATTTTTTTAGAAGATAAAAGGGCCTTTTTATCGCACTATTATGATTGGATTTCTTGTAATAAGGAGGAATTCAATTGAGTTCATATACAGTACCATCTTCGGAAGTTCAGACGAATCGAAGAAGTATGTTTGCTTTATTAGCACTAGCAATTAGTGCGTTCGGGATTGGTACGACCGAGTTTATTAGTGTCGGTTTATTACCATCTATTTCAAAAGATTTAAATGTTTCTGTTACAACAGCTGGTTTAACTGTTTCCCTATACGCATTAGGTGCGGCAGTAGGAGCTCCTGTTTTAACAGCGCTAACGGCTAGTATGTCGAGAAAGACATTATTAATGTGGATTATGGTTATTTTCATTATTGGTAATGGGATCGCGGCAGTAGCAACAAGTTTCACTATATTAATTATCGCAAGGGTTGTATCTGCGTTTGCACATGGTGTGTTTATGTCGATAGGATCTACAATTGCGGCTGCAATCGTCCCAGAGAA
This sequence comes from Bacillus sp. FSL W8-0519, assembly GCF_038005585.1. Classification (NCBI taxonomy): domain Bacteria; kingdom Bacillati; phylum Bacillota; class Bacilli; order Caryophanales; family Bacillaceae; genus Bacillus; species Bacillus sp. FSL W8-0519. Next base: position 4,913,236 of record NZ_JBBOTL010000001.1, on the reverse strand, counting down.
TAAACGTGCTAGCGCCATTGCGATTATGTTTACTGGATTAACAGTTGCGACTATTACAGGTGTACCAATTGGAACGTTTATCGGTCAACAATTTGGCTGGAGAGCGTCATTTATGGCGATTGTCGTAATTGGAATTATTGCTTTTATCGCAAACAGTATACTCGTCCCATCTAATTTAAAAAATGGTGTACCTGTATCATTTCGTGATCAATTCAAACTAATTAAAAATGGAAGACTGTTACTTGTTTTCATTATTACTGCACTTGGATACGGCGGTACATTCGTAACATTTACGTATTTATCACCTCTATTACAAGAAGTAACAGGATTTGAAGCGAGTACCGTTACCATCATTTTATTAGTGTATGGAATTGCAATTGCGATAGGGAATATGGTTGGCGGAAAATTATCGAATCATAATCCGATTCGAGCGCTATTTTACATGTTCTTAATTCAAGCGATTATATTATTTGTTTTAACATTTACAGCGCCATTTAAAGTAGCTGGATTAATCACAATTATTTTCATGGGACTATTCGCATTTATGAATGTTCCGGGGCTACAAGTATATGTAGTTATATTGGCAGAGCGCTTTGTTCCGAGTGCGGTTGATGTTGCTTCAGCAATTAATATTGCCGCATTTAACGGAGGAATCGCTTTAGGTTCTTATATAGGTGGCCTTGTAACGAATTCGTTAGGATTAATCCATACTGCTTGGGTAGGCGGTCTTATGGTAGTAGCCGCTGTGATTTTAACAGCGTGGAGCATGACATTAGAAAAAAGAGATCAAGTAAAATAAAAGGAGAGAAAATAAAATGAAAAACTTACAAAGTAAAGCAGTATTAAATAACGGTGTAGAAATGCCTTGGTTCGGTTTAGGTGTATTTAAAGTAGAAGAAGGACCAGAACTTGTAGAAGCTGTAAAATCAGCGATTAAAGCAGGATACCGCAGCATCGATACAGCTGCAATTTACGGAAATGAAAAAGCTGTAGGTGAAGGAATCCGTGCAGGTATCGAAGCAACTGGTATTTCAAGAGAAGATTTATTCATCACTTCAAAAGTGTGGAACGCAGACCAAGGATATGAAACAACAATCGCTGCATACGAAGAGAGTCTAAAAAAATTAGGACTAGATTATTTAGATTTATATCTTGTTCACTGGCCTTCAGAAGGAAAATATAAAGATACGTGGAGAGCGTTAGAAACACTTTATAAAGAAAAGCGCGTACGTGCAATTGGTGTAAGTAACTTCCAAATCCATCACTTACAAGATGTAATGAAAGATGCAGAAATTAAACCAATGATTAACCAAGTAGAATACCACCCTCGTTTAACACAAAAAGAACTACAAGCTTTCTGTAAAGAACAAGGTATTCAAATGGAAGCATGGTCACCATTAATGCAAGGTCAATTATTAGATAACGAAACATTACAAGAGATTGCTGAGAAACACGGCAAAACAACAGCGCAAGTGATTTTACGTTGGGATCTTCAAAATGGAGTAATTACAATTCCAAAATCAACGAAAGAACACCGTATCATTGCAAATGCTGATGTATTTAACTTTGAATTAACGAAAGAAGATATGGAAAAAATCGATGCGTTAAACCAAAATCACCGCGTTGGTCCAGATCCTGATAACTTCGATTTCTAAGATTAGGGTAAGAAAGAAGAGTGCGTAAAAGCACTCTTTTTTTTGCATAAAAATAGTTTCTAAATAAATACTACTTAGTATCAAGTTTGTTATAAGGGGCTGTAAACATGAATATAAAGCAATCGTTCAAACTTTTAGCTATGTTTTTAAGTGTTTTATTTGTGTTATTCCCGCTTCAAAAAGCATTCGCAGAAGTCATGGACCATACAAAGTATCAAATGGATTGGAGTTACAGTAAGTCTAAGAAGAAACCAATCCGAACAGAGCTTATTAAAACGGCAGATGGCAAAATTGCTTTTTGCTTAAATGTAGATTTAAAATCTCCAAGCGGTCAAGATTTACCGGAAATGGGGAAAGTGGATATTAACGTATACCGTGTATTATTAAATGGATATCCACAAAAGAGCCCGCAAGAATTAGGTGTTTCTGATTGGAGAGAAGCTCATTATGCAACGCAGCTTGCAGTATGGAATGCGTTAAAACAAATCGATATTAATGATTTAGATTTCCGCAATAAAAATGTAGAAAAGGTAACGAAAGATATCGTTGCAAAAGCAAGTGCTAGTGAAGAGTTACAAGAAATTACAATGAGTGTAACTCCTACAGAAGAACAAGAAGCAGTATTGAAAAATGATTTCTTTGAAACAGGCTTATATACAGTAGAAACAAATGCAAAAAGTGGAACGTATAAAGTGCAAGCAACAGGTGCACCAGCGGGAGCGAAATTTGTAAATGAAAAAGGCGAAGCAAAAACGGAATTTAATGTAGGAGAAAAGTTCCGCATTTTAGTTCCGAAACAAACACCAGCTGGTGGATTTAGCTTTAAAGTAATCGGGAAATTAACGAAGCTACAAGGCATTGCGCATAAAGGTACACCAACAATTCAAAATGCAGTTGTATTACTTGAGCGCAGTGAAGAAGAAACAAGTCCGGAGTTATCAGTAAGTTGGAAAAAAGGAAATGGTCATGATAATAATAAACCACATACTCCAAACGAACCGCATAAACCAAATCAATATAAAAGGTAAGATAAAAAAGCATTGGTTAACACCAATGCTTTTTATCTATGAAACATAAAATTATATTAAGATAATTATTAACCAAATAAAACATTGTTTTTATGTTGTGAAAGATATTCAAATATAATAAAATCCGAACGTTAAGATTAACTGATTAAATTCACAAAATTGTAACATTATTCTAATTGAAAAGGCTATCAAACAAAGTAGAAAGCATGTACAATTCAGTTGGAAAAACTACCTATAGATGGTCATATATGAAGAAAATGTAAGATTCTATTGCTATTTTTATTTTTAGATGTATAGATGACAATACTATAATGATATCTTTTGCTATTCTTTTTTTATGTACGAATAGAACTCATCACAAATAGAGAGAAGTGAGGAGGACATATTACATAAAAATTTTACAAAGTAAGAAAGCGAATACATGGAGGGAAATGCGGTAGTAATAGATACAGGTGCGCGAGGTATTCGTCTATTTATTACATGTTTTTATAAAAATAATAGGATTTTTCATTAAATAAATATATAGGATGGTTTTTCTAAATAAAGGAACAGGGGACACAGATTATGTCGAAGAAGAAAAAGAGTAGGGTATTAGTAGCTGGTATTTGTTTAGCTACGTTGTTAACGCCATATGGACTTGAATTACCTAAGGTGTATGCAGAGATGGCAGTTGAAGACAAGGAGAAACAGCAAGAAGAGCGAGTGTACCAATTGCTGCCAAAAGGTGATGTAGAAGGGATGCGTGAGTTGCATCAGCGGGGAATGAGTTTTTCTCCTTATGAACCAACGGGCATTTATGTAAAGCCAGATGAAGAAGTAGTTATTCAAGTAGAAGGGACTCAACAGATTAAAGCTTATATTGGTACATATTCTTATGAAAAGGAAGAACCTAAACAATTCAATTTACATCCTGGTGAGAATAAAATTTCTTCTTCAAATGGGGGACTATTATACTTTTACAATTATCACAACACAGGAGAAGTAGTCGCTAAAGTGAAAAAAGGTGGTACACCAAATCCTTTATTTATTTTAGGAAAGCATACGACAAAAGATTGGAAGCGTATGTTGGCAGAAAACCCTGATCCATATGCAATAGAAATGAAGGGAGAAAATAGTTTATTAACTATGCATCCTGAAACTGTGGCGGAACATTTGAAGCAAGAAGATCCAGCTGCGCTATTAAAGAAGCACGATGAAATAATTAATATAGAACATAAGATATCAGGTTTATCAAAAGATGGTGCGGGTGTTGCGAATCAAGGTAAACATTCCATTCATTTTGTTGAAGACTGGTATACAGACGATTATATGTATGCGACTTATTATCGAACAGCTTATAGTAAAGGCAATTTAGGGTCAGTACTAAATCTAGAAGAGTTAACTAATGATGGATGGGGGCCTTGGCATGAAGTTGGACATCAACATCAACAAGAAACTTGGTTATGGGATGGACTTGGAGAAGTAACCGTTAATATTTATTCTTTGGCAGTTCAAACTACATTCGGGCATAAAACAAGGTTAGAGCAAGAGGGGCGCTATGAAGCTGCATTTGCTTATTTAGGTAAACCGGATGCACAAGAAAAGATGAATGAATTTGAGAAATTAGTTATGTTTTGGCAGTTGCATTTAGCCTATGGGGATCAATTCTATCCGAATTTACATCAAATGTATCGTTTGTTACATGATACGGAACGGCCTAAATCGGATGAAGAGAAAAAGCAGATGTTTATTTATATGACGTCAAAAGTGGCAGGACAAAATTTAATTCCTTTCTTTGATAAATGGGGATTAAGTGCAAATGATGCTACAAGAGAAAAAATTGCAAAATTAAATTTACCAAAATTAGAAAAAGAAATTTGGTTATCTACAGATAGTAATCCAATTCGTGAAAAACAAATTGAGTTATACGAAGCTCCATATGGCGAGCCAAATAATGAAAAAATACAAAATATAGTAATCGGTACTACATATGATGAGGAAAAAGCAAAGGAACTTGTACAGAATTTAGGAGAAGGTGTAAAGACAACAGGTGTGATTATGCAAGATAAGCCTGAAGTTGGAGAAAAAACTGTAAAAGTAGAAATTGTAGATGGAAAAGGAAATAAGAATTTCATTCCAGTTGTAGTGAATGTTGGATATGGGGATAGCCTACTTGTATATGGATTGAACTATACCTGGGGGGGAGACTTGAAGTCAACCGTAACTCTACATCATGGTACGAAAACATTTAGTGCAACAGATACAAAAAATTTAATTCACGATTACTTTAAAGATGAAAAGTATTTTGAGTTCACGCTGTACGATAAAGAAGGAAGAGAGAAGAAAAATGTAGCGGTAAAAGGCTTGGAGAATACAGAAGCTTTTGCCAAGGAATTAAATGGGCTAGCATTTGAATATGGTGATGTGGTGAAAGTATATCATGCAGAGTCTTCACGTTTACATTGGTATCAAAAAGGTTTATATGTGGGAGAAGGGAAAAACAAAGAAATAAAAGAATTATTCTTCAAAATTACTGAAAATGGATTTGAAAGAGTAAAATCATTGCAAGAAGTAACAGCAAAGCCACAAACAGTAGTAGTCGGAACAGAAGTAGAAAAGCTAGAAGCGAAAAACTTTGTTGAAGTGAAAGACGGAGAGGTAATTGGCTTTGTAGAAAAACCAACTACAACGAAAATCGGAAAACAAACAGCAAAAGTAGAAACGAAAGATCGTTTTGGAAATAAGCAAGTAACAGAAGTTCCAGTAGAAGTGGTTTATGGAGATAGTATTGCATATGCAGGATATGGCGATGATATTGCTTCAATCGTAACTTTAAAGCACGAAGAGAAGAGATTCCATGCAACTGATATGGATAGCGAAATTCATAAGTATTTTAATAAAGAGCTATACATGGGGATTACGTTATATGATGGAGAAGGAAAAGAGAAAAAACATGTAACAGCAGAAGGGCAAGAAACTTCAAAGAACTTTGCGAAGCAAGTGAATGGTATGCAGTTCGAGTATGGAGATGTAGTGAAAGTATTCCACGCAGAACCGAATCGCTTGAAATGGTATCAAAATAATAACCTTACTGGTCAAGGTGAGAAAAAAGGGGCAAAAGAACTATTCTTCAAAGTGACAGAAAAAGGCTTTGAGAGAATGGATATGTTGCAAGAAGTAACAGCGAAACCGCAACAAGTAGTAGTCGGAACAGATGTTGAAAAGTTAGATTCAAAAGCTTTTGTTGAAGTGAAAGACGGAGAAGTAATTGGATTTGTAGAAAAACCAAATACAACAAAAATCGGTGAACAAAAAGTAAAAGTAGAAACGAAAGATCGTTTTGGAAATAAGAAAGTGACAGAAGTACCATTAGAAGTGACGTATGGAGATAGTATCGCATATGTGGGATATAACAATGACATTGCTTCAATCGTAACTTTAAAGCATGATGATAAGAAATTCCATGCGACTGATATGGATAGTCAAATCCATAAATATTTTAATAAAGAGCTATACATGGGAATGACGTTATACGATGGAGAAGGAAAAGAGAAAAAACATGTAACAGCAGAAGGGCAAGAAACTTCAAAGGACTTTGCGAAGCAAGTGAATGGTATGCAGTTCGAGTATGGAGATGTAGTGAAAGTATTTCATGCGGAACCAGATCGTTTGAAATGGTATCAAAATAACAATCTTATTGGTCAAGGTGAGAAACAAGGAACGAAAGAAGTATTCTTCAAAGTGACAGAAAAAGGTTTTGAGAGAATGGACATGCTACAAGAAGTAACAGCAAAGCCACAAACAGTAGTAGTCGGAACAGAAATTGAAAAGCTAGATGCGAAAAACTTTGTTGAAGTAAAAGGCGGAGAAGTAGTTGGATTTGCGGAGAAACCAAATACAACAAAAATCGGTAAACAAACAGTAAAAGTAGAAACGAAAGATCGTTTCGGAAATAAGCAAATAACAGAAGTGCCAGTAGAAGTGATTTACGGAGATAGCATTATGTTCTTCGGTACATGGCACGACGGAACGAATATTAAATCGATTGTTACATTAAATCATGAAGAAAAGAAATTCAGTACAACAGATTCAGAAGGTCCAATGCATACTTCATTTGCAGATGAGAAGTATATGGGAATGAATGTATATGATAAAGATGGAAAAGAAAAGAAAGCTTTATCAGTAAGAGCATCTGAAAATACAAAAGAATTTGCAGCACAATTCAACGGTATGGCCTTTGAATATGGTGATATAGTAAAAATTTATCAAAAAGAATTTGATCGTTTTAAAGTGTATAAAAAGAATGAATTCATTGATGCGAAGTATGGTGTTAACGAAGTGTTCTTTAAAGTGACAGCGCACGGTTTTGAACAAATGGGAGCGCAGCAAGAAGTAAAAGCGTTGCCACAAAAAGTGGTAATCGGAACAAACAGTGAAACATTAGATGCGAAGAAGTTTGTTGAAGTAAAAGGTGGAGAAGTAGTCGGTTTTGTAGGGATGCTAGATACATCGAAGATTAGTAAACAAACAGCGAAAGTAGAAACGAAAGATCGCTTTGGAAATAAGAAAGTGACAGAAGTTCCTGTAGAAGTTACATATGGAGATAGTATAGTATATCAAGGTGTGTCCAATGTAACGCGTTCGATTGTTACATTAAACCATGATGAAAAGAAATTACATGCAACATTTACAAATGATACGATCCATTACCGTTTTGTAAATGAACAGTATATAGGTCTTACAATTTATGATGGAAATGGAAAAGAGAAAAAACATGTAACAGCAGAAGGACAAGAAACTTCAAAGAATTTTGCTGAGCAAGTAAACGGTACGCCATTCCAGTATGGGGATACGATAAAAGTGTATCATGCAGAATCTGATCGTTTAAGTTGGTATAAAACTGGTGAGTTACTTGGAAAAGGAGATGCGAAGAAATTTAAAGAGATTTCCTTCAAGATTACTCCAAATGGTTTAGAACAAGTACAATAATAAAAAGCTCGTAAAACACTATGTTTTACGAGCTTTTTTTATTATTCAGCTTCAGAAACAACTGTGAAGCGTTCGTTTACGTGTTTTGGATTTTCGATTTCATCAAGTGCTGCTACTGCGAAGTCTTCGTAACTTACGTAGCTATCACCTTTTGCGTTCACAAGAAGATTGTCTTTGCCAGCTGTATAAGAACCTGTGCGTTTTCCTAATGCGAATAGTGCAGAAGGGCTGATGAATGTCCAAGTAATATCGTTAGTTTGTTGCAGAATTTCTAAGTTTTTACCTTGGTTTTGAGCTGTTGCAAGGTATTCTTTTGGGAAACCTGGCGTTTCAAATACACGTGTTGTTTTCTCTTCGTCTACAAATAAGCTTCCAGCGCCGCCAACTACAAGTAATTTTGTATTTGGTGCACCTTTCATAGCTTCAATAAGTACGTTTCCTGCATCTACGTGAAGGTGTTCTTCGCCTGCTGGAGCGCCGAATGCATTTACAACTACGTCGAATGCTTGTAAGTCGTTAGATGTAAGAGAGAATACGTCTTTCTCTAAAACCTTTACGTTTTCTTCTGTAATTTTTGCAGCATTTCTTACGATTGCAGTTACTTCATGTCCGCGATCCAATGCTTCTTTTAAAATACGACTTCCTGCTTTACCAGTTGCTCCAATAATTCCGATTTTCATAATAAATCCCTCCAAAGTGTTTTGTTAAAGTGTATATCTGAAAGTGAATGAATGTATTGTAATTAGGTTTGTTACAACCTGTTGTAATCATTATAGTTACAGGTTGGTATTTTTGTCAATGGGTTGTTTAGGAATTTGTTTTTTGTTTTAGTATGTACATTTGCTAAAAAGAGGAGTCATGAAACCTCTAATATTTGGAAATCGAAAATTGTCGAAAAATGTTGATTTTTAAATATTTTTTAAATATAATTCGTTTTATGGAGAAAAGGAGGGGTTAATTGTATGAATATTTTGGAACAATTCGTTTCATCGACGAATACAATTCTTTGGTCGTATATTCTTATTGCAATGTTAATTGGTTTAGGTCTTTATTTTTCTATTAAATTGAAATTCGTACAAATTACTCATTTAGGGGAAATGATTCGATTAATGAGTGATGGATTAACTGGAAAGACGCGTAAAAAAGGTAGTGTATCTTCTTTCCAAGCATTTTGTATGAGTTCAGCAGCCCGTATTGGTATCGGTAACTTAGCTGGGGTAGCTTTAGCGATTTCTATGGGAGGACCTGGAGCAGTATTTTGGATGTGGGTTATTGCGATTATTGGGGCGTCTTCAAGTTTTGTAGAAAGTACGCTTGCCCAAATTTATAAAGTAAAAGACGGCAGTGGCTTCCGTGGTGGTCCTGCTTATTATATGGAAAAAGGTTTAAATAAACGTTGGATGGGAATTTGGTTTTCTATCCTTATTACAGTTAGTTACGGTTTAATTTTCAACTCAGTACAAGCAAATACAGTTACATTAGCGTTTAAAAATGCATTTGGTTTAGAACGTTATATTGTTGGGATTGTATTAGCTGTATTAGTTGCAGTTATTATTTTTGGTGGTGTAAAAAGTATCGCACGTATGTCGGAAATGATTGTTCCGCCAATGGCGCTTATTTATATTGCGGTAGCTATTTTCGTTGTCATTAAAAACTTCTATTTAATACCAGATGTGTTTACAGAAATCTTTAAAGGTGCATTCGGTTTAGATTCAGCTGTAGGTGGTGGTATCGGTGCTGCGATGAAATATGGTATTCAGCGCGGATTATTTGCGAACGAAGCAGGTATGGGTAGTGCGCCGAACGCGGCAGCAACAGCTGATGTAACGCATCCAGCAAAACAAGGTTTTATTCAAACAATTGGCGTATTAGTAGATACATTCTTAGTATGTACATCAACAGCGTTTATCGTACTATGTTCTGGTGCATATAAAGCAACGAATTTAGAAGGTATTGAACTAACACAAAATGCATTAAGTTCACAAATTGGCCCATGGGCAAGTAGCTTCTTAGCGATTATTATTTTCTTATTTGCGTTTAGTTCACTTTTAGGAAACTACTATTATGGTGAAACGAATATTGAATTCATTAAACAAAGTAAAACTTGGTTAACAATTTACCGTATTGCGGTAGTGGGAATGGTATTATTCGGTTCTGTTGCGACGCTTCAAGTTGTATGGAATATGGCAGACTTATTTATGGGTCTAATGGTAATCACAAACTTAATTGCGATTACACTTCTTGGCCGATTTGCGTATGCGGCATTGGCAGACTATGTAAGACAAAAGAAACAAGGAAAAGATCCAGTCTTCCGTGCAGATTCTATTCCTGGTTTAACGAATACAGAGTGTTGGGATAAGTCAGCGGTAACGGATAAAGAAAAAGCAGTGTAAATGAAAAGGCGAGCATCGAGTTGAATTCGATGCTCGCCTTTTTTTGTTGTAGTAAAGGATGAAAAGGATGAGAGGTAATTGTTAATATAATTTTTGTTTGTTCATTTCTCATATTATTTGTAGGGAACGTACTGTCTTAAAGGTATGGCTGGTCACATAGGATGAGTGATTTAGTATTGGATAAATGCGCGTACTAGTTATAATTTTGCGTAAAAAAACACATGTGTTAAGTAAGTTAACCTACTTATGTTAGAAAACCTAACATAAAGTTCTTGATTACTAAGAGTTTTTAGAATATAATTTTCTTATTGTTAGGAAGAGGGGGCAATGCAATTATGGATTTTTTAGCTAAGGTAATTGGGGATATAAATAATGTCCTTTGGTCATATATCATTATTGCGATGTTAATTGGGTTAGGACTTTACTTTTCATTTCGTGTGAAATTTGTCCAAGTTCGTTACTTCGGTGAAATGATTCGATTGCTTGGGGATGGGGCGAGTTCGAAAACGAGGAAAGCACAAAAAGAGAAGAGTGGTGTATCATCATTCCAGGCTTTTTGTATGAGTACAGCTTCTCGTGTAGGTACTGGTAACTTAGCTGGTGTAGCTATTGCAATTTCAGCAGGTGGTCCAGGCGCAGTATTTTGGATGTGGTTAATCGCGGTAATTGGGGGTGCTTCTGCATTTGTCGAGAGCACATTAGCGCAAATTTATAAAGTGAAAGATGGGAATACGTTCCGTGGTGGCCCAGCGTATTATATGGAAAAGGGTTTAAATAAGCGCTGGCTTGGAGCTATTTTCTCTGTATTAATAACAGTAAGTTTTGGATTAATTTTTAATGCTGTACAATCTAATACTGTAGCGGCTGCTTTTGATGGGGCATTCAAAACAGATAGTAGATTAGTAGGTCTTGTAATGGCTGGTTTACTTGCAGTTATTATTTTTGGCGGAGTAAAGCGAATTGCACGCGCGGTTGAAATGATTGTTCCAGTAATGGCGATTATTTATGTAGCAGTAGCATTATTCGTTGTTGTAACAAACATTACGGCAATTCCGTATGTATTTAAAGAAATTTTCTTACATGCTTTCGGAATTAAAGAAGTAGTAGGCGGGGGATTAGGTGCTGCGATTTTATTAGGGGTAAAACGCGGATTATTCTCAAATGAAGCAGGTATGGGTAGTGCGCCGAACGCAGCTGCGACTGCAAACGTAACGCACCCAGTTAAACAAGGTTTTATTCAAACTTTAGGGGTATTTACAGATACATTATTAATTTGTAGTTGTACAGCATTTATCATTCTTTTATCAGATGTGCATAATGCAGCTGATTTAAATGGTATTCAATTAACGCAACAAGCGTTAAGTCAACATATCGGTCCATGGGCTTCTATATTTGTAGCAGTTGCAATCTTCTTGTTTGCATTTAGTTCATTAGTAGGTAACTACTACTATGGTGAAACGAATATTGAATTCTTAAATGGAAGTAAAGTGCTATTAACAGCTTACCGCATTGCTGTACTTGGTATGGTTATGTTAGGTTCTGTAGCAACAATTCAAATCGTTTGGGATTTAGCAGATTTATTCATGGGTATTATGGCTGTTATTAACTTAGTGGCAATCGTATTCCTTTCTAAGTACGCTTTTGCGGCATTATCAGATTATGTAAAGCAAAAGAAACAAGGAAAAGATCCAGTCTTCTATGCGAATTCAATTCCAGGTCTGAAAAATACAGAGTGCTGGGAAGAGCAAGTAGCAGATAAAGAAAAAGCGGTATAATGGAATGGGCATCAAGTGAAACTTGATGCTCATTTTTTTGTTTTATTCAGCTATTTGCAGATAGTAAAAGACGAACATTAATAGATGTTTTATAATAAAATGTAATTTTTTAAAGAAAATTGCGGATATGAGTTGTGATTTATGTTAGAATGGAAAATGCCTTTGAAACAAGAGGTTTTATGATTTTTCCTATCTGATTGAAGATTTTGGAGGGGAAATGGAAAGTTCGGGTTATTTCTTGTTTTAGTGGTCAGACGTTCAACGTTAATGAAGAGTTAAATGGAGGATTTTATTAATGAAGTTTGTTATGTTTCTTGTAGGATTACTCGTTGTATTTGTACTCGGTTTTCTTATAAGCTCCGATCGAAAGAAGATTAAGTATAAACCAATCGCAATTATGCTTATTATTCAGCTAGCATTATCTTATTTCTTATTAAATACACAAGTTGGTTATATTTTAGTAAAAGGAATTTCAGATGGATTTGGCGCGCTTCTTGGATATGCAGAAGCTGGAATCGTTTTCGTATTTGGTGGCCTTGTTAATAAAGGAGAGGTTTCATTCTTCTTAACAGCGTTATTACCAATCGTATTCTTTGCCGTTTTAATTGGAATTCTGCAACACTTTAAAATTTTACCGATATTTATTCGTGCTATTGGTACGTTGTTAAGTAAAGTAAATGGTCTAGGAAAACTAGAATCATATAACGCAGTAGCAGCTGCCATTGTTGGGCAAGCGGAAGTATTTATTACAGTAAAAGATCAATTAAGTAAAATCCCAAAACACCGTTTATATACATTATGTGCATCTTCCATGTCTACAGTATCGATGTCAATCGTCGGTTCTTACATGAAAATGATCGAACCAAAATATGTAGTAACAGCACTTGTATTAAATTTATTTAGTGGTTTCATTATTATTCATATTATTAACCCGTACGATATTACAGAAGAAGAAGATACACTGAAATTAGAAAATAAGAAAAAACAGTCATTCTTTGAAATGCTAAGCGAATATATTATGCTTGGTTTCACAATCGCGATAACAGTAGCAGCCATGTTACTTGGTTTCGTAGCATTGATTACAGCAATCAATAGCTTGTTTGATTCTATGTTCGGTATTACATTCCAAGCTATTTTAGGATACATTTTCTCACCATTAGCATTCGTAATGGGTATCCCGCAAGCAGAGATGGTAACAGCGGGACAAATTATGGCAACGAAATTAGTATCAAACGAATTTGTTGCGATGCTTGATCTTGGAAAAGTAGCTGGTGATTTATCAGCTCGTACAGTTGGTATTCTTTCTGTATTCCTTGTATCATTTGCGAACTTCTCATCAATCGGAATTATCGCAGGTGCAACGAAAGGTATCGATGAAAATCAATCAAATGTTGTATCATCATTCGGTCTACGCCTTGTGTACGGTGCGACATTAGTAAGTATTTTATCAGCGATTATCGTTGGTGTTATGTTATAAAAAAGATGGTCCTAGCTCATAGCTAGGGCTATTTTTTTATGGTAAATTTGCATAGAAAAACCAATTAATTAGGAATATATTAACATATAAAAATCTTTTTAAATTTATATTGCTTTTCAGTTAGATAACGCTTACAATTTGATTTGTAGGTGGTATCAATTTCAGACTTTCAAGTATGGTAGGAGAGAAGAGGCCACCTTTAATAAATTGCAATTTATGTAAACGCTTACTGATTTAGATAACAGTTGAATAGTATTTAGGGGTTTTAAATTTTTTTTAACATCAATGGTCAGACGTCATTCGTTATACGTTATACGACCAATAACTCGTGGGAGAAGTGGAGGATTCACATATGAAAATAGTAATGTTTCTAGTCGGTTTACTTGTAGTATTTGTACTAGGTTTCCTTATCAGTTCAGATCGTAAGAAAATTAAATATAAACCAATTGCACTTATGCTTGTCATTCAATTGGTACTTGCATATTTCTTACTGAATACAAAAGTCGGATTTGTATTAGTAAAAGGGATTGCAGATGGGTTTGGCGCTATTTTAAAATTTGCGGAAGCAGGGGTTAATTTCGTATTTGGTGGTCTAGCAAATGATGGACAAGCACCATTCTTCTTAACGGTATTATTACCAATCATTTTCTTAGCAGTATTAATTGGGATCTTACAACATATTAAAATTTTACCGATTATCATTCGTGCAGTCGGTTTCCTATTAAGTAAAGTGAACGGTTTAGGAAAACTAGAATCATATAATGCAGTAGCACTGCGATTGTTGGTCAAGGGGAAGTATTCATTACAGTAAAAGATCAATTAAGCAAATTACCGAAAAATCGTTTATACACACTTTGTGCATCTTCCATGTCTACAGTATCGATGTCAATTGTCGGTTCTTATATGAAAATGATTGATCCAAAATATGTAGTAACGGCACTTGTATTAAACTTATTTAGTGGATTCATTATCGTTCATATTATTAATCCATATGACGTGAAAGAAGAAGACGACATTTTAGAATTACAAGAAGATAAAAAGCAAACATTCTTTGAAATGTTAGGCGAATATATTATGCTTGGTTTCTCTATCGCTGTAACAGTAGCGGCGATGTTAATTGGTTTCGTAGCATTAATTACAGCAATTAATGGTGTGTTCGATTCAATTTTCGGAATCACATTCCAAAGCATTTTAGGATACATTTTCTCACCATTAGCATTCGTAATGGGTATCCCAACATCAGAGATGCTAACAGCAGGACAAATTATGGCAACGAAATTAGTAACGAACGAATTCGTTGCAATGCTTGACCTTGGTAAAGTAGCTGGTGATTTATCAGCTCGTACAGTAGGTATTTTATCTATCTTCCTTGTATCATTTGCGAACTTCTCATCAATCGGAATTATCGCAGGTGCAACGAAGAGTATCGATGGCAAACAAGCAAACGTTGTATCATCATTCGGATTAAAACTTGTATACGGTGCAACGTTAGTAAGTATATTATCAGCGGTTATCGTTGGGGTTATGCTTTAATAAATAGTAAAGAGGTCGTTTATCTCTCGCCTAGAGGGATGAACGGCTTTTTTTGTTTTGGTATGATAAATAGTGTGGAGAGGGGGAATTAGGGTGAAAGAACAGAATAGTTTAAAGGAATTTGATGAGGTTATAGATAACATTAATCGTTTAACTGGAGAAGATGCTAGAGCGTTTTTGAAATTTATACATGGACATTTGAGTATAGTAGAAGAAGGAGATGGAACTTTTACTCATAGTGACTTTGTTGAAAAGGTTTCTGGGCTCTATAAAAAAGATGTGGCGAGGGTTATTCAACTTAGAGAAGAAATAAAAAAATCACCTTAATCCATTCATTAAGGTGATTGAAATACTACTCAGCTGGAGGCGTAAATGTACGTTTCTCTAATTCAGCATCTAGCATAAATAATGCGTTTGAATCGCTTGTAATACGTTTTAATTTTTGGATGATGCTATCGAATGAAGCTTCTTCTTCTACTTGCTCATCGACGAACCATTTTAAGAATGTAATTGTTGCGTGTTCACGCTCATCCCAGGCGATATCAGATAGGTTGTAAATACGTTTCGTTACTTCACGCTCGTGCTCAAGTGCCACTTCAAAAGCGTTCAGTACAGAGTCATATTCGTTATTTGGATTATCAAATCCAGTAATAATAGCGCGCTCACCGCGGTCATTAATGTAGTTGTAAAGCTTCATTGCGTGGAAACGTTCTTCTTCAGCTTGTACAAGGAAAAAGTTAGCGAATCCATCATAGCTCTCCGCCGTACAGTAAGCAGCCATTGCCATATAAGCGTGGGCAGAGTAAAATTCAAAGTTCATTTGATCGTTTAGTGCGTCGTGCAATTTTTTTGATAACATAAAATCCCCCTTAGTATTGTGACAAGAATATTATACCATAATTGATAATATTCTCATTTAGATGTCTCGAACCTTTTCGAAAGCTTTGTGACGTGTGCGTCCATAATGTCTTGTAAGTCCAAATCATATTTTTGCGAAAGAATAATAAGATTAGATAGTACATCACCAAGTTCTTCTTTTAGTTCTTGTTTTAGCTCTTCTTCTGTTTTCACGTTTTCATCAGGACGATCCCGACCGATTTCGATTGCGCGAACAACGCGTGAAACTTCCCCAACTTCCTCTGTTAAGAAATTTAACCGAATAAAGGCATTATACTGTGACCAGCTTCGTTTTTCGTAAAATTCCTCAACCCATCTTTCAAATGCGACAATATCCATTTCTTTCTCATCCCCTCAATATGTTGTACAATGTTCATTGTATCATAACAATATATAGTTTTGGGGTGTAAGGATGAGAAAGATTTGTGTGTTTGCAGGTTCCAATTTAGGGGAGAGACCAGAGTTCAAAGAGCAGGCAATTGAATTAGGTAAAATGTTTGTTGAGAATGATTATGAGCTTGTATACGGTGGTTCTTGCGTCGGATTAATGGGAGAAGTAGCAAACGAAGTTCTTCGCTTAGGTGGTCGTGTAACAGGTGTTATGCCGCGCGGTCTATTCCGAGGAGAGATCGTTCATACAGGGTTAACAGAATTAATTGAAGTAGAAACGATGCATGAACGTAAAGCGAAAATGGCAGAGCTTGCGGATGCTTTTATTGCACTACCAGGCGGATATGGAACGTTTGAAGAGCTATTTGAAGCAGTATGTTGGTCACAAATTGGTATACATAATAAGCCAGTTGGTTTATTGAACATAAAAGATTTTTATGGACCAATTCTGCAAATGGTTGAACGTGCAGCAGAAGAAGGATTCATGAATCCATCAAATAAAGAGTTAATCGTTTCAGCTGAGACAGCCGATAAATTAATTCATGAAATACAGAATTACGAGCGTCCTGTTTTAGGAACGAAGTGGAAGCAATTATTATAATACAATTGTATAGGAAATTTTGGAAACACATGTCATTTTATCTTGAAAAGGCATGTGTTTTTAATTTGGTTAAATATGTTAATGTTAAGGTGTAATGT
Organism: Bacillus sp. FSL W8-0519; assembly: GCF_038005585.1. NCBI lineage: Bacteria > Bacillati > Bacillota > Bacilli > Caryophanales > Bacillaceae > Bacillus > Bacillus sp. FSL W8-0519. The sequence continues at coordinate 4,896,421 of NZ_JBBOTL010000001.1, read as the reverse complement.
TTTGGGAAAAGGAGAAATAGATGGAGGAATTCGTATTTTTAAGGCCGGTTTTTAAATGTATTTTAGCAGCATCTATTCTTGTTATGCTAATTGTTTCAATACAGAAGAAAGAGCTGATTAATGCGTTTTCGCTTTGGTTTATTTCGATACTATGTATCGGTGTTTCCGCGATCACGTTGTTTATGTCTGGGTTTATTGTTGATGAGTATAATTTAGGTGGAGATTCGGTTTCGTTTGATATGTTTATTGGGATAGTTTGTATTAGTGGTTTGAATTTCATTATTTATTATAGGCGGAAATAAAAAGAAGGCATTCCGTATTACTTTGGAATGCCTTTATCACTTTGATTACTTTGTTTTTTATACAAGTACCAGCCACCCCAGCCGCCACTAATTGCTACAACAACGAGGAAAGCATAGTCTTTCACCTCGATACGTATATTGAAAATATTAGCTATAAGTAAGACAATCCCAACTGTTATTAATGCAAAAAATGCTCTAATTAAGTAGTCTTTCAACTGAACCACTCCCGCCATTTAAGTAGTAAATGATGAATATGGAAAAGCTTTTTTTGAATCTATTTTACTAAAGGGTGTTACCTATATTTTAGCATAAAAGAGATTGTAATATATTGATGAAAGTGGGGGAGAGGAGCGCTGATATTGTCGTGATTTGTCGGTAAGTCGATATAATTGAAAAATCGCTGATATATTGGATGGAATCGCCGATATAATTGAAAAATCGTTGATATATTGGATAGAATCGCCGATATAATTGGGAAATCGCTGATATAAATTTCATGTACCAACAAAAGCGACCATTCCATAGAAAAAAGCGACTCTGAACGAGCCGCTTCCGCTTTTAGGTGATATCCAGCTCCAGCGGCTAGAACAGTCGGTTGTTTCACGCCTTCATTCGAGGCAAAAAGCGCCTCGTAATCAGGAGTTCCAACACCCTCCTGTTCTGAACGAGCCGCTTCCGCTTTTAGGTGATATCCAGCTCCGGTGACTAGAACAGTCGGTCATTTCGCGCCTTCCTGTGAGGCAAAAAACGCCTCTTCGTCAGGAGCTCCAATGCCCTCCTGTTCTGAGCAAGTCACCTCCGCTTTAAAGTCTATTATTGATTCAAGAACGCACGTAGCATCCAAGCGTGTTTTTCTAGTTCTGTGTAGATGCCTAGTAGTAGGTCAGATGTCATTTCGTCGTCAGAGTTTTGAGCGATTTCCATGCCTTTTTTCAGTTCGACTAGCATCATTTCGTAGTCTTTCATGATTGCTTCGACCATCCCTTCTGCAGTTTCTCCGTATGCTGCTTCTTGAATAGAAGATATTTCTAGGTACTCTTTCATTGTTGCTACTGGTTTGCCGCCAATTGCTAAAATACGTTCTGCAATTTCATCGATGTGAGTAGCTGATTCTGTGTAAAGTTCTTCGAATTTCTCATGTAATGTGAAGAATTGAGGTCCTTTTACGTACCAATGGAAGTTGTGTAATTTTGTGAATAAAACGCTCCAGTCTGCTACTTGTTTGTTTAATACTTCGATTACTTGTTTGTTCATTATGATCAATCTCCTTTTGAGTTGTTATGTGATATCAATTACTAATTTATAATTATTATAATCTAGTAATTCGTATAAATCAACCCTTTTGCTGGAATTAATTTGAACAAATTATGAACTGTGTAAATAAAAATCCCTATTACTGTAGAGTAATAGGGATTTTGTTTAATATATAGCTCTTGTTCTGAACGAGCCGCTTCCGCTTTTAGCTGTTATACAGCTTTTTTATTCTCTTCTACATCCTGTCCATCCCAGCACTCTGTATTTTGTAAGCCAGGGATAGAACTTGCAACGAAAACAGGATCTTTTCCTTGTTTCTTTTGCTTCATATAGTCTACTAATGCTGCGTAGGCGAATTTGCTTAGGAATGAGATGGCAATTAAGTTTGTCAATACCATTAGTCCCATGAATAAATCAGCTAAGCTCCAAACTGTTTGAAGGGCAGCGATTGATCCGAAGAATACCATTCCGACAACTGCAACGCGATAAATCATTAACCAAGTTTTGCTTTCTTTAATAAATGCGATGTTTGTTTCACCATAATAGTAGTTTCCTAGTAAAGAACTGAACGCGAATAGGAAAATAATAATTGCTAAGAAAGTGCTTGCCCATGGTCCGATTTGTGAACTTAATGCATTTTGTGTTAATTCGATACCTTGTAAGTTTGTTCCTTTGTAAAGGCCCGAACATAATACGATAAATGCTGTTGATGTACATACTAAGAACGTGTCTACGAAAACACCTAACGCTTGAACAAGTCCTTGTTTGACAGGGTGAGATACATCTGATGTTGCGGCTGCGTTAGGGGAGCTACCCATACCTGCTTCTGTTGCGAATAGACCGCGCTGAATTCCGAACTTAATTGCTGCTCCAATACCACCAGCGATGGCTTGGTCTAAACCGAATGCGCCATTAAATATTTCCATAAAAATGCTTGGTAACATAGTAAAGTTGTTAATAACAACAAAAATAGCCACACCAATATAAATGATTGCCATTGGAGGAACAATCATTTCCGTAATACGTGAAATGCTCTTAATACCACCGAAAATAATAACTGCAACTAATAAAGCTAATAGAGCTCCTACGATCGTTCGCTCTAGTCCAAAAGCATTTTCAAATGCTATTGTTACTGTGTTTGCTTGTACAGAGTTGAAAATTAATCCGTACGCAACTGTAATAAGAAGTGAGAACCAAACACCCATCCAGCGTTTGTTTAATCCTTTTTCCATATAATATGCTGGGCCACCACGGAATCTGCTTCCATCTTTTACTTTATAAATTTGCGCGAGCGTACATTCTACGAAACTAGTAGCTGCTCCAAGGATAGCGATAAACCACATCCAAAATACTGCGCCAGGTCCGCCCATTGAGATAGCTAATGCTACACCAGCTAAGTTTCCGATACCGATACGTGCAGCTGCACTTAAGCAAAATGCTTGGAACGGTGAGATGCTATCTTTCTTTTTTTCTTTTCGATTAAATCCTTTACTAATTAATCCGACCATCTCACCGAAATGAGTAATTTGGACAAATTTTAATTTAAAAGAGAAATAAAGACCGAAGCCGATTAGCATTGCAATAAGAATATATGACCATAAAATATTATTCGTTACCTCAAGGAATCTGCTAAAGATATCAACCATATAATACACTTCCTTTTTTCCGTAATAAGAAAATTATATGCAAAAAATATACGAGAATCAATTTTTCTAAAAAATCATGTTACTTAAATGTATTTTGTGTTATGATTATGTTACATGATAATATTTTTAGAATTATTTACATTTTAAAAAACTAAATATAAAGCGAGAAAGAGGGGATGATTTGAAAGAAGAATCTTTATGGAAAGTAAGCCTTGAGAGTTTGAAAATGAGAAGTAATATATGTTTTATCATTACATCTTTTAGTATCTTTTTAGGAGCCACTTATTATTACAATAAAAGATTTCCAAATCACAGGTATCCTGAATGGTTAGAATTTCTAAAATGGATTGGATGAACAAAAGATAGAAAAACAGAAAATTTAAATAAAATTTGAGGAGGAGCTAAATATGAATATTAGAGAAAGTGAACTTCCGGGTATTGGCTATAAATTTCAAATCGTTACGAAAGGTAATGAAAAGATGGTAATTGTTATTCATGATGACGGACGTAGAGAAATGTATCATTTTGATTCAGACCATGAAGAAAGTATCTCAAGTATTTCATTACGCGACTCAGAGGCAAGACAAATTGCAGCAATATTAGGTGGAATGGTGTATAAACCTAGAGCATTGGAAAATGTTGAAATGGTTTTTGAAGGTTTAGCGATTGAGTGGTTTAAAGTAGAGAATGCTGCGCCAGCAATCGGAAAAACAATCGGCGATCTGGAAATAAGAAAAACATATAGCGTAACGATTATTGCAGTTATGAAAAAGAATATGAAAAAGCTATTTAATCCAGGACCAGAAACAGTAATTGAGGAAGGCGATATGCTTGTAGTTTCAGGCGAGAGAGAAGAAATTAAAAAAATTATTAATGAGTTACTTTCGAATAGGGGGACTGACTAGATGGATACGTTAATTTTTGAAGTTGGTACAGCGTTAGTATTAGTTGCAATTGCGGCAATAATTGCTGGAAAGTTTAAATTCTCAGTCATTCCGTTTCTAATTGTTCTTGGGATGCTAGTGGGACCACATGCGCCGACAATAGGTGTGATCGATTTCAAATTTATTGAAAGTGCAAATGTCATTTCCTTCCTTGGACGGATTGGCGTTCTGTTTCTTCTGTTCTATCTAGGACTAGAGTTTTCAATGAAAAAACTAATTAAATCTGGACGTTCTATTGCGATTGGTGGAACAATCTATATTTTAATTAACTTTTCACTTGGGTTATTATACGGATTTATAATGGGATTCCCTTTACTAGAAATCTTAATTATTGCGGGGATTATTACGATTTCTTCTAGCGCTATCGTTGCAAAGGTGTTAGTGGATTTAAGAAGAACTGGTAATAATGAGACCGAATTAATTTTAGGAATTATCATGTTCGAAGATATATTCCTGGCTGTATATTTATCAGTCGTTTCTGGATTAGTTCTAGGGGATCACGCTTCATTCTTAGGTGCCCTTACTTCAATTGGAATTGCTTTAGGATATATGCTTCTATTCTTTATTGTAGCTAGAAAGGCGACGCCGTTATTAAATAAATTGCTCAATATTAGTTCAGATGAAATTTTCATTATTGTAGTATTTGCTTCATTATTCTTTATTGCAGGATTCTCGGAAACAATTCACGTTGCTGAAGCAATTGGAGCACTTCTTTTAGGGTTAGTTTTCTCTGAGACAGAGCATAGTGACAGAATTGAACATCTCGTTGTTCCATTTAGAGACTTTTTCGGAGCTATTTTCTTCTTCAGTTTCGGATTAAGCATTGATCCGTTCTCACTGGGCGGAGCGATATGGTTAACGTTAGGTGCTGTCCTTCTTACAATCATCGGAAACTTTATAGCAGGGATGATTGCTGGGAGACAAGCTGGATTATCTCATAAAGCATCAACAAATATTGGATTAACAATCGTTTCAAGAGGAGAATTCTCCATCATTATGGCCAATATTGGTATCGCGGGTGGTTTAATGTCAGTCTTGAAGCCATTTTCAGCACTATACGTGCTTATACTATCTATCTTAGGTCCACTTCTGACGAAAGAGTCAAAGAATGTATATAAATTTTTAAATAAAGTCTTTAAGTGGGATACGAAGACTAACTAAATTAAAAAAATAAAAGTAAAAGATATGTATGAAAAATTGATTACGGAAAAGGAATCTATGTCGATATAGATTCCTTTTTGATTGGCATTTTTTCAAGGATGAAAGAATACGTTTAATATTTACTATATTGTGGCATACATATAGAAAAAGGATGCTTGGAAAGGGGAATAAAGAGAAATGGAACTCCAGTTTCAAAATGTATATCAACAGGTGGAGAATTGGTATGTGTTGGATTCGGAGCTTCCTTGGGATGTCAAAAGGCTTAGAGACGATTTATTTTCACTGATTGAAGTATGTAAAACACCGGTTATTTTTTGTGATACGTGTGATGCAAATCATGTCCTTTTATCATTAGGAGAAGAAGAAGAGGAATTTTTATTCCCGGTAGGTGGTTTTTATCATAAAGAAAAACAATTAATTTTTGTTTGTATGTGGGAAGAGTATGAGCAAGTCCTTAAAACACTACTGCATGAATTTCGTCATGCAATGCAGCATAAGAGCGAAGTATTGTATGTGGGAAGTGAATTGTACGAAGATAGATGGATTGAGAAAGATGCGAGAAAGTTCGCGGAGAGGAAGTTAGATGAATATAAAAATAGAAAGTTAATGTAAAGCATAGTGGAGAAATGACGCTGTGCTTTCTTTGTTTCTTACTAAAAATAAGTAATTGACTTTTATAAAGTTTAGTTCTAAACTAATGGTATGAAACGAGCGAGGTGATGAAATGAAAACAGAAGATAGACTAGGTTTACTCCTATGGTTTCGTTTATCACGTTTTTATAACAAAAGTATTCGTGAGACGAATCAGCATTTGAAAGAATGGAATGTATCTGCCGCTCAGTTTGATGTACTAGCTCAAGTTGGAGGGCATGATCGTTTAACGCAGCAAGAGCTTGGAAATAAGCTATTTGTTACGAAGGGAAATATTACGCAGCTTTTAAATAAAATGGAGCAGCTCGAGTGGATTCGTCGTGAACAAGAAGGTACTACAAAATATATTTCATTAACAGAAAAGGGAAGAGCTTTATATGAAGAAATCGTCCCGCCTCAAGAAACATTCCAAGCGGAGCAGTTTCAAAATTTAAATGTAGAAGAACAACATCAATTATTACAATTACTAAAAAAGTTACAGTGAGAAAAATTTTAAAATAAATCTTGAATTCGAGATAATATGAGGTGAACGGTATGTTTAGAAAAGTTGATCATAAAAATATGGGAAGAGCAAATCACGGTTGGTTAAATACACATTTTCATTTTTCCTTTGCCAATTACTATAATCCTAATAACATGAACTTTGGTGCATTACGTGTAATTAATGATGACTTAGTAGCACCGCAAACTGGTTTTGATATGCATCCACACCGCGATATGGAAATCATTTCGTACGTTGTAGACGGTGCTTTAACACATGAAGATAGCATGGGGAACCGCGGAACAATTGAGCGTGGACATGTTCAATATATGAGTGCTGGCACAGGTGTATTTCATAGTGAGCATAATTTAGGAAATGAAACATTACGTTTATTACAAATTTGGATTTTACCAGACCGTGAGGATCATAAGCCAAACTATGGTGAGTTTAAATTTGATTGGAGCAAGCGTGAAAATGAATGGTTTCATATGGTATCTCAAGTAGAAGGCGGGGCACCAATTCAAATTCATCAAGATGCGAATTTATATTCTTTATCGTTAGAAGCAGGAAAAGAAATTCATTTTCCAGTGAAAGAAGGCCGTCAATTGTATGTTGTACAAATTGAAGGTAGTAGTGTAATCAATGGTGAGACACTTGTTATGCGTGATGCAGCAGAAGCGATTGAAGAAGATATTCATATTGAAGCGAAAGAGCAATCACACTATTTAGCAATTGAATTGAAAAAGCAATAAAATGTTTATAAAAAAGAGGACGTCCGATAGGATGTCCTCTTTTTTTGAGTGGAATTGTCAGAAAAAACTTTCTCAAATTTTAGGTAAAGGTATCCACTTGAAAACCAAGAACTGTATAAAAGTGTCAAAAATCTTTAGGGAATGGGGAATGTTATAGTGAAAAAGCAAGTCATTTCATCAGCATTAGCGTTAACTGTTATCGCCGGGGGATTTGGAACATTTGGAGCAACGACAACGAAAGCGGAAGAACAAAAAATTCAATACCATCAAGAATTTAAAACGCCTGCATACATAGGTGAAGAATGGAAAGCACCGGAAGGACTAGATAAAAAAGAAACGGTCTTTCAATATTTAGAGAGTAAGAAAGATATGTTCAAATTAGCAGGAAATATTGATAAACACTTTAATGTCGTTGGGGAAGAAAAAGATGCTGAATCCGGTACAACACACGTGAAGCTAGTTGAGAAACATAATAACATTCCTGTGTACGGTTCAGATCAAACAGTTACACTAGATAAAGAGAATAATGTAAAAGCATTCTTCGGACAAGTTATTCCGAATTTAGAGGATAAAAATATTCCTGCATTTGCAAAGATTAGTGCAGAGCAAGCAGAAACAATTGCAAAGGCAGATATTGAAAAAGAAGTTGGTAAAGTAAAGAATTATGACGGTGTGAAAAAAGATTTATATGTGTATGAAAAAGATGGGAATTACTATCTTGCATACTTAGTGAAAGCGTCGATTTCAAAGCCAGCTCCAGGGTATTGGCATTACTTTGTTGATGCAACGAATGGAAATGTGATTGAGAAATATAATGCTGTAGATCACATTACAGGATTTGGTTACGGAGTACTAGGAGCTAGACAATCATTTGAAATTGCTCAAGATGAGAAAACAGGACAATTCAACTTGTTTGATGGTAAACGAGGACAAGGTATCCATACGTTTGATGCAGAAAATATGGATGAAAACTTGTTTAATTTATTCTCACAATGGCTTGGATATACAGGAGAAGAAGTTGAAAGTAAATCTAAGTTCTTCGAAGATAAAGCTGCAGTTGATGCGCATGTAAACGCAGGAAAAGTATATGATTACTACAAAAAGACATTTAATCGTAACTCTTTCGATGATAAAGGCGCGAAGCTTATTTCGACTGTTCACGTTGGAGAAAGCTGGAATAACGCAGCTTGGAATGGTGTACAAATGATGTATGGTGATGGCGATGGAAAAACATTCATTCCATTATCTGCTGGACTAGATGTTATCGGTCACGAATTAACGCATGCTGTAACGGAACATACAGCAAATCTTGTTTATAAAAATGAGTCAGGTGCGTTAAATGAATCGTTATCTGATATTATGGGTGTCATGGTTGAGAAGAAGAGCTGGGATTTAGGTGCTGACATTTATACACCTGGAAAACCTGGTGATGCACTTCGTTCTCTGAAAGATCCAGCGTCTATTCCAAATCCATTAAAACCAGGTGAAGGTTACCCAGATCATTATAATAAACGCTACACTGGAACAGCTGATAACGGCGGCGTTCATATTAACAGTAGTATTAACAATAAAGCTGCATACTTAGTATCTGAAGGCGGGGAGCATTACGGCGTGAAAGTAACAGGAGTAGGCCGTGAAGCGACAGAAAAAATTTATTACCGTGCTCTTACGAAATATTTAACTGCAAACTCTGACTTTAAGATGATGCGCCAAGCAGCACTTCAGTCAGCTGAAGATTTATATGGTAAAAACTCTAAAGCTGTACAAGCTGTAACGAAAGCTTATGATGCAGTAGGCGTAAAATAATAAGAGAAAAAGACCTGACTAGGATGTCAGGTCTTTCTGTATTTAGTCGCGAATACCTAATGCGATTTTCGCCATACGTGACATACGTTCTTTAGACCAGGGCGGATTCCATACGACATTTACTTCTATTTCATTGACTTCAGGTACGTTCGTTGATAATACTTTTTTTACGTCTGATACAATTTGCCCAGCCATTGGACAACCGATAGAAGTCATAGTCATCGTAATGACAGCATTATTATTTTCATCTGCTGTAACGTCATAAACTAATCCAAGATTAATAATATCAACACCGAGTTCAGGGTCAATAACAGCTTCTAAGTTTGCATATAACTTTTCTTCAAATGCTTGTTGTGACATGTGTAGCACCCCCTACATATTAATGATATCGATTCTCATTATAACGGATATATGTATAAAGTGCAGGAAATGAGCTCAAAAAAATATTCCTCTTGGAAGAGGAATATTTTTGGAATGGCTATTCAGTTTTAAAATGTGATACGAGTTGATCTAATTCTTCAACTGTTTGTTTCATTTGTTTAGCTGTTTGTGTCATCTCATTCATTGTAACGACTTTTTTCTCAGCAGATTGTGCTGTTGCCGCTGTTTCACTAGATACTTCAGTCGAAATAGAAGCGATGTTATTCAGTGAAGCGTTCATTTCTTCAGCACTTGCAGCCATTTCTTCAGCAGTTGCTGAGATGTCTTGCATTTGAGTAGATACTTTGTTTACTTGTTCTACAATTGTTGTGAAGGAATTTCCAGCTTCACGAATGACATGAATGCCTTCAGATGCTTCCGAACGGCCTTGTGACATCATAGAGCTCGCAGTTTCAGTGTCTTGTTGAATTTGATGTAGTAATTGGTTAATATCTGTTGCAGCAGTTTTAGATTGTTCAGCAAGTTTTCTAACTTCGTCAGCTACGACAGCGAAGCCTTTTCCTTGTTCGCCAGCACGAGCTGCTTCGATAGATGCATTTAAAGCAAGTAAGTTTGTTTGTTCCGCGATATTAGAAATAGATTGTACAGCTGTATCAATATACTTCGTGTGGGTGATTAGACGTTCGACCACTTCTGACGTAGCATTTACAGCGTCGTGTATCGTTGTCATTTGTGAAACAGATTTTTGAATAACAGTATTTCCATCGTTAGCTTGTTCAGATGTAGCTACAGCAAGTTCAGTTACAGATGTGGCAGATTCAGCAATGCGCTGAACACTTACTGCCATATCGTCCATTGCAGTTGAGCTTTCTTCCATGCTAGCGGCTTGTGATTGAATACTCTCATTTAAGTTGGACATTGTGCTTTGAACTTTTATCGTTGCCTCGCGTGATATATTCGTCTTTTCTAGCATGTTTTCAGAAGCGTTTTGTACTTCTACAGATGTTTTTTGAACACGATTAATGATATGTTGTAGGTTTTCTAACATTTTATTAAATGATGTTGCGATCGTACCAACTTCATCATTACTGTTTACTTGTAGGCGGGCTGTTAAGTCACCTTCTTGAGATGATAATTCTTTTAGTTTACTATCAATTTGTTGAATTGGTTTTACAAGTTTACCAGAGAACCACCATGCAAGAATGATAGCTACGATAATGCAAATAATAAGTGATAAGAAGACAACATATTCAATTTGTAGTGAAGATTGATCAATTTTTTTAATAGATTGATCACGTAATTTAGCCTGTTCATTACTGTAATTTGTGAAGTCACCAATTACTTTATATACAGTATTATTTTCTGCATAAGCTACTTGTAGTGCCTCTTCCCACTTTTGTTCTTTTGCAAGAGGGAAAACTTTCTCTTCAATGAATTTTCTCCAAGTGGATCCTGATTCCATTGTATTTTTTACAGATTCAGAAAGGTTAGGATTTGAAAGAAGTTGCTCTTTCTTATCTTCAAGCTCTTTACTCATTGCATTAAACTTGTCAAATTCAACTTGATCATGTTGTAATAAATAACCTCTTAAAGCAGAGAGCTGTACTTGATAAGCATCCCCGCGCTCTTTTAATTGTGTTGCAAGAGGAGAGATTTCTTTTTGTAATGCTTCAGTTTGATGAGATTGATCCATGGTAAAAAATAAAATAAAAGCTAAGGCGATGCCAAATAAAGCGCAAATCGTTCCCATCATAAACATTAGTTTTTTTCGAATGCTAATAAAATTCATATGATAAAAAGCCTCCTTTGTGAAATCTTAGTATTAGAATTAATAAATTTAAAAAATTGAAAGAAAGCTTTACTCCAGATGGAACAAAGCTTTCTTCTTTCCTTTAGGAATTATAGCAGACGGAATGGGAGATAGAAAGAAATATTTTAAGGTGAAAAAAGAGAGATTGTAAATCCCTCTTTTTAATAGTTTGGAACTCCTAAAAATATAAATGAAAGTTTCGCTTTAAATGTTTGTTTTGAAATGAGAAACGAGAACTTCAAGTTCTTGTACAGTCGTTTTCATTTCAGATGCTTTTTTAGCAACGACACTCATTTTGGTTACTTGGTCACCAGCTGAAGTTGCTGTTTGTGATGTTTCGGTGGCAACCTCATTTGAAATAGAAGCGATGCTATTTAAAGCTGCGTTCATTTCTTCAGAACTTGCGGCCATTTCTTCAGCAGTTGCAGACACCTCCTGCATTTGTGTAGAAACTTTGTTAATGTGGTTAACAATTTCTGAGAATGAAGATCCAGCAGTACGAATGACTGTAATGCCTTCAGAAGCCTCTGATTGACCTTGCGTCATCATTTCATTTGCTATTTTTGTATCTGCTTGAATTTGATGAAGTAAATGGTTAATATCAGTTGCTGCTAGCTGAGATTGTTCAGCAAGCTTTCGTACTTCATCGGCAACAACAGCGAAGCCTTTTCCATGTTCACCAGCACGAGCCGCTTCAATGGAAGCATTTAAAGCGAGTAAATTCGTTTGTTCCGCAATATTAGAAATAGATTGAAGTGCAGTATCAATATGATTTGTATGTGTAATGAGTCGTTCTACTACTTGTGATGTAGCGTTCACAGCTTCATTAATGGTATGCATTTGTGTAATAGATTTCTCAATGACTTTATTCCCACTATCAGCTTTTTCTGAAGTAGTAACAGCTAGGCTAGCAACAGAAGAGGCGGATTCTGCAATACGTTGAACACTCGTTGCCATATCGTCCATTGCAGTTGAACTTTCTTCGATGCTGGAAACTTGTGAACGAATATTATGCTCAAGAGCATTCATAGTCTCTTCAGTTTTGGCGGTATTTTCCATAGAAGCAGTTGTTTCGATAAACACATTTTCAGATGCTTCTTTTACACTTGTTGATGTTTGTTGCACTTGTTTTATTATACGTTGTAAATTAGCGAGCATTTGATTAAAGGAATTGGCGATATCACCGATTTCATCTTTACTCGTTACATGCAATCTAGCAGTTAAATCACCATCTTGCGAAGCTAATTCTTTTAATTTCTCATCAATTTGTCGTATCGGTTTAACGAGCTTACCAGAGAACCACCATGCTAATAAAATAGATGTTACTGTACATGTAATAAGTGAGAAGAAAATAATATATTGAATAAGGGATGAAGAAGATTCTACGTCAGCAATTAATGCGTCACGTTTATCATTTTCTTCATTTGCATATTTCGTAAAACGACTTAAAAGGTCGTTTACGTAATCAGTTTGAGCTAAAGCGATTTTAGATGCTTCGTCCCATTTTCCTTCGCGAGCGAGAGGGAGGACTTCATTATCTATGACGCTTCGCCATTTTCCGCCCATTAAAATGGCTTCTTTCATTCCTTCCGAAAGTTTTTTATCACTGGTTACTTTTTCTCTCGTATCAGCTAGTTTTTTTCCTTCTCGGTTGAATTTATCCAATCCTTTTTGATCATGTGACAGTAAATATTCTTGTAAACCAGCAACTTGTGCTTGGAACCAATCGCCACGTTCTTTTAAAATGGTTGCTCTTTTGGAAACATCATTTTTTAACGTTTCAATTTCGCTCGCTTGGCTCATAGCGAATGAAAGAATAACAATAAGAGCAATGCTAAATAAAGAAGAAATGCTTAAGAGTGTGAACAGTAGTTTTTTTCGAATACTAACATATTTCATCGTTACCCCTGCCTTTTAAAAACTGTTTATTATAATTTATAAATATTTAGAGCAGAATTAATAAAAACATCATTATGAAGTTATTAATCTGTTCAATAAAAATTATAGCAGATAATGGAATATGGCAGATTGATATGAGTAAATGTTCTTAAAATGTATACATTTGTATATCAAAAAATTCATCAATAAAAATGAGAAATGCTATTGTAATTTGAAATAACATCATGTATACTTCTAATTAGTTGATAACGATTATCAGTATCAACTAAAGACATTACTCTTCGTTATGTTGGTCATACCCCTTTTTGACGACGTAAGTCAGAGACGAAATGTTGAAATATCTTGTGTCCTATTCTACAGAATTATGGTAATCTCCAACCTCAACTTATATGCGTGAGCATGCAAAAAGGATCCTATCCGTGAAGGGATCCTTTTTTGCATGCTGTCGCAATTAATGTATAGAGACCCGGTACACGCTCTTCCATTCCTTCCGGTGCAGTAGAAGGGAAGACCCATCTTTGATGAGGCCCGTGTTCTTCAACTAGTTTTTCAATTTTAAAATGTTCTTCTGCAAGTGTTGTAACAATTTCTCCTAGCGTCCAGCGACGGATGGTTGTTTTAGGTAACGATTCTTTCTGCGCTTCTGTAAGAAGGATGCTATAAGCAACATCATCTTCAATCAATTCTTCATCAAAATAATTTCCATTTGCTCGAAATGATGGGTGGTCGACTCCTAATAATTTAGTATAAACAGGGTGATAGTCACGAAGGATCAGCATTCCATCTTCTTTAAGTAAAGTAGCAATTTTTTGAAAGAGCGGTTTTAAATCTAAAAAATAATGGAGTACACCGAGTTCCAGCAATACGATATCAAATGATTCGGAGAGCTGCACATGTAATACATCAGAAACGACATATTCGATAGAGACACCGGCTGCGTCCGCAAGTTCATTTGCATATTTTGCATTACTTGCTGAAATATCAACAACTGTTACGTCAGCTCCTAAAAGAGCGAGAGCAACAGCTTTATTTCCTTTTGACCCGAGTAAATTAATAATACGTTTTCCTTTCGGAGATTGTATGTAAGGTAAATAGTGATCTACCTCACGCATAGGGTCTTCTATGATTTTTTTCGCATAATCAGCTGGTGCCCCGTGACGATTCGTCCAAGCTTCATAAGCAGCTGCATTCCAGCTTTTTTCATTACGTGTGCTTAGTTGTTTTTGATTCAATCGTATCACTCCTTTTGTGAACGTATAGGTATTCGGCAGGGGGATGGAATTTCCTTTTCTTTTTGGATAAAAGTTTGATTTTTCTGTTATTACTTCGTGAAATACGTTGCCGAATAAAATTGATAATGTACAGCCACTATTTGAACGAATCGATGTAAAACAAATTGAGCGTGAGTTAGAAAAGCTATATGGAGCGGTAAAGTGAGATAGAGAAAAAGACCTTTCAAATAAATGAAAGGTCTTTTGTTATGCAGTAGGATTCTCCTTCTTATCCTTTAAGAAGAACAGCACAGCAAGGATTACGAGAATAATAGCTGCAATATCATATGTTATTTTGAATGTGGTATTAAAGTTTAAGTACTCCACCAAAGGGGTTTTGACTGCCCCAGCATATATGCAAATGGGAATGAGGAGAAAATCGTAAAATTTCTTTTCTTTCATACTATCTTATTAGGAAGAAGATACACATAATGGCAAAAAAGGCTACGCTTAAAATAGTCATTTATACCTCCAAATAGATTTGAAATTATACCAAATTGTAACTTTATTTCCATTTATACGCAAGTTAATATTTTTAAGCACTATACACGCGATTACGTTTTTTTTCTTTCCTAGCTGTAAGAAGTTGAGGAGTGAAAATCCCAAGTAATATAACGATAATCCCAATCCACTGCATGAACGTTACGACTTCATGTACAAGTGTAATAGAAGCAATAATGGCTGTTGGTAATTCAGCTGCACCTAGTATTGTACCAAGTCCTGTTCCTACTTTCGGTACGCCAATCGAAAAACAAATGACAGGTACGACAACGCCGAATAATCCGAGGAAGAAAGCATATTTCCATAGGCCAGCTTGCAGGGCACCATCTGTTAAAAAGGTTGGCGGGAAGAATAGGCATACGATAAGCGTAGCGCTTGTTGTCATAAGAAAGCTTTTCGTATAAGGCGGAACTTCTGTAGCAACACGCCCACTGGCGAAAACATAGAATGAAAAAGAGACAGCGGCTAATAGACCAAAGATCATACCTTTCGTGGAAAAGTTTTGTCCGAGACCTTCAAAGACACCGCCTGCAAACAATGTTCCAGCAAATAAAATAATGATAGATATAACTTTCTCACGGCTTGGAAATGTTCGGTTTGCAATTGCTTCAATAACGACACCAATCCATGTGAACTGGAAAAGTAGAACGACAGCGATAGATGCTGGTAGTTCTTCTACAGAAATAGCGTAGAAGATACCGGTCATACTCATCGTTGTGCCAACTGTTAGTAAGGAAAAGAATTGCTTTTTTGTTACTTTATGACGTGAAACGAAAAGAACGAGCAGGAGAAGACCAATCCATCCGAAGACATATTGTCCTCCTAATAGTTGATGTGCTGAAAATCCATTAATGAATCCGAGTTTGAAAATAGTTGAAAGTACGCCGTAGCTACAAGCTCCGAATAAAACGAGTAATGAATACTTAAATTTCTCCATGAAAATCCTCCTTTTACATAATAAAAAACGCCCGCTATCCAAATAGGATAACGGGCGAACGAAACAGAGTCATATACTCTACAAAATTCCGCCACTCATACGAAGTATGAATTTGGGATATGAAATTGTAGTAGGTTTTTACATTGCTTTTGGGAATACAATAGAACATTTTACACCTTGAGGCGTGTTTTGTATACCATAAGGAAATTGATGTTTATCTAGTATTTGTTTTACAATGTATAACCCAAGACCACTACCTTGTACTAAGCCGTGTTTGTCAGGGTTTGCGCGATAGAATGGCTCAAATAAATGAGCAAGTTTATCCTCATCTATTTGTGAACCTGTATTTAATACTTCTAATGCGTAACCGTTTGGCTTTTCATAAAGCTTTATATATACATGCTGATGGTCAATTGTATAATGAATTGCATTTGAAATAATGTTAAAAATGGCAGTTTGAATAAATTTAGGATCAGCTAAAACTTGTACATCTTGTTTAATGTTAGATTGAACATTTAACTGCTTTACAGATACGAAATAATCTACTTTCTTCATAACATCCTCAATAATATTAGTTAATGAGATAACTTTTAAATCAGGTTTAAATTGAGGGTTTTGTATTTTGGATAATTCCGACATTTTTTCCGTTAATATGTTAATGTCTTGCATCATTTCATAGGAACGTTTTAAATATTTATCTCTATCTTTATAAGCTCCAATTCCGTGAATCATGCCATCTAGTTGTCCCATAACGGCTGCGATTGGTGTTTTTAATTCATGGGAAACCATAGACATAAATTCTTTACGAGATTGTTCTAATTGTTGTTCCTTTTTGAGTTCATTTCTTAAATCTTGATTGCTTGCATGTAAATTCTTCACTATATTTGGTATTTGTGAAGCAGCTACTTGTAAATTAAAATCTGTTTGATCCGTATTTTTGTTGAGTAGCTTTTTATCTGAGAAATCAAGATTCATAATATCTTTTAAAGCATCACTCATATATTGAAAAGGTTTAGCAATTAGTTTTGCATAAATTAAAGATCCGAGCAGAGAGAGTGCAAGCATTGTTGCGCCAATATGTGGAGCTAATTGCTGCAGGACATCTGTTAATTTTGGATTATCTTGTGCATCATTTGCTTTACTTGCTGCATTTTGTTTATGTAAGGCATCATTAGTAGCGACTTGCTTTTCCATTTCTGTAGATGGAGCAGAAGCGCTATTTTCCCCCGAAATATTTTGAGCATGTTCTTTTGCTTTTGCAGTTTGGCTAGGCTGCAAAAGGTGATTGATAGCTGTAGAGAGAGAATTATAATCTATAATAGCAGATTGGAAATTAAACATGTCCCCCTGTGATACAGCTTTATTTTGATTCGTTTTACTTTGATCGTTTTGTTTATCTGAATCCGCTTGTTCTGTAGTATGCGTTCCATTTTCTTTCGCAAAACGTTCTTTATCGTAGTTTGAAGCTAAGAAGTAAATAACTTGATAAAGACAAAGTGATAAAAGAATACAAAATAATAAGGTTTTGATGAAAATATTTTTGGTGATGTTGTCTTTGCTACGACTCGATTTTGTAGCCAATGCCTTTCACCGTTTTAATATAAGGAATTCCTAATTTTTTTCGTAAGTTTTTAATATGTGTATCTATAACTCTTACATCACCATAATGTTCATAGCCCCATACCTTATTCAACAAATCACTTCTTGATAATACTTTTCCTCGATTTTGCAGTAAAGTATAAATAATTTCAAATTCTTTTGTTGTCAATTCAATTTGATTACCATGAACATAAGCGGCGTATGCTGTAGAATTTAACATCAATTCATGGAATTGTAGTATAGTCGCAGCTTCGGCTTCCTTCGTTGCTGCCCTTCTTAATACAGCTTCTACACGTTTAATAAATACGGTGTAATGGAACGGTTTCGTAATATAGTCATCAATACCTAATTCAAATCCTTTAATTTCACTTTCTTCATTATGTAAGCCTGTTAACATAATGATTGGTACATCAGATTGTCCTCGCATAATTTTACAAATACTATAGCCATCTATATCTGGTAACATCACATCAAGGAGGACAAGATCGTATGAATTTTTTTGGAAAAGAAGTATACCTTCTGTTCCAGCACCAACGACATCAACAGTAAAGTTTTGTGCCATTAGAAATTCACGAATTAGTTCTTGTATATCTGGGTTGTCTTCAATCACCAGTATATGCGTCATAGTAACACCTCCTAAATAACGCTTTTTACTGCAATATTCGAATTCATCATTTTTTCGATGACTCAGATTGTTTATACATATAATAAGCCCCCGCCATAAAATAATCATGAAAGTAGCAAGGGGAGTTGTTTAGTGAAACTGAATATTTAAGAATTACAGTAATTCTATTATAGTATGTATTGTAAAATTTATAAAATATTATAACTGTATAATTTTAATATCCATGTTTATCAATGTTTGGATGTTACCTAACACAATCTATTCCTATTATATATGTAAATACAGTTGTTTTGCTACTGTAAATGAAGAAATAAAATAAGCCAAGACATAAAATTCTTGGCTACACGTAAATCGCGCTTTGAGGTTATTTTACAGTGACAGTAGCTTGCTGGGGAATACGCTCAAATAACCAGTGTATATCATTGTTATACATACGAATACAACCTAGTGTTGTCCACTTACCAATTGCCTGATTATTGTTCGTACCATGAATCGCATAAGTTGTTCCGTAAGTTCCTGCCATGTTTAGTCCGAGCCAACGGTCACCAAGCGGATTACGTGGATCGCCGCCTTTAATTTTGCCTGTGTAATAAGGACGATTTTTAATTTTATTTACGATTTGGAAAGTACCTTTAGGTGTAGGAGTAGATGCTTTTCCAGTAGCGACAGTAAAACTTTTTATGAATTTTCCGTTTTGATAATAATCCATTTTATTTAACTGTGTGTTTACAATCAGTTGATCTTTCGTTGTAGCTGCCTCAGCATTTGTGAATGGAATAGTTAAAAATCCTAATGATAATAGTGCGCCTAATAATAGTTTTTTCATTATATTCTCCTTTTTACTATTGTAATAGTCTTACATACAATGAATTTGCAATCCTCGTAATACTTTATTTACATTTTCATCTAATGTTTCAAAGAAAGTAGTAATTTTGGCATTGTGTTTGTTGTTTTTATCAATAAGTAATCTTTCATTTAATAAAAGTTCGCCATGTAGTCCAAAACTTTGAACTTGAATATTTAATTCATCTTCCGTTTCAGAAATAATTGGTAAGAAGTAGTGAAAAGCTTTCGTTGGAATGATGTAGCTTTTGCCAATCATGCTTTCTTGATTTGAATTAATCCATTTTTTCGTAACAATCTTAATGTTCTTTTTTGAAACGATAAAAGACAGTGTTGTAGACTTTGTTAAACTTACGTCAAATTCATTTGTTTCACATATGTGTAAATTAAAAACGGTTTCATTTTGGTGAGATTCAACATTTGTATTAATAAAATCGTGCATCTTATAAGCTTCCATTTCGTATTCACCCTTTTTTCAATTTCGAAAAGCGATTAATATTTATTCAAATTAATGTTTAGTCATATATTAGTTAAATTTTTAAACAAATTCCGATATAATCTTACAATACGTATATGAAGCTAATATGAAGTTCGTATGAGTTTGTAGTGGTTTTTTATTAAGAACAAAATATAACGATTTTTAAGTGTTAAAAAATGGATAAAAAATGCATATTAAGGCCTTGGTTTCTCACGTTATATACTTGTTAAGTTGTCTGAAAATGAAAGTAAATAAAGAACGGAAAAGTTTAGTGAGAGCCTTACAAAAATGTAATAAAAATGTAAGCTATTGTGATAGTTATTTCGACAATTTTTTTATACAATATTAGTAAGAAGTTGCACGTGATTGAAAGGAGAGATGACATGGAATGGATTCATGAATTATTTCAGCAATACGGGTACTATGTTGTACTTGTTGGTTTGCTGTTAGAATATATTGCACTTCCGTTTCCGGGAGAGCCAACGTTAGCATATGCGGGATTTTTAGCACATAAGGGTGATTTAAGTTTACCGATTTTAATTATCCTATCCTTCATTGGGACAAGTGTAGGAATGACGATCCAATACTTTTTAGGAAATAAATTAGGAATGCCCTTTGTTCAAAAGTATGGGAAATACGTATTTTTAACACAAAGAAAAATCGACTTAACAAGAATGTGGTTTGATAAGTATGGATACTTCTTGATTTTTATCGGTTTCTTTATTCCTGGTGTACGTCACTTTACAGGATACTTTGCGGGAATTATTAACTTACCGTTCCGCCGTTTTGCAATTACAATTTACTCAGGTGCTCTATTTTGGGTATCATTCTTCTTAATCGGTGGTTACTGGCTAGGTGGCAATTTACAGGATATTTTTGGAGCGCTAGAAGGTCATATCGGTAAAATTATTTTTGGAGTGATTGCGATTGTAGCAATTACGTTAGGAGTTCGTTTCCGTAAACAGTTAAAACGAGCATTATTACAAAACGCAAGTTAATATGGAATCCATTCTATGTCAGAATTTAGGAAGGCAGTGCAGAAGCACTGCCTTTTTTATTTTAATAAGTTTTTGTTTACCTGTTTAAAAATTTATAGATTATATTGTCAATTATTAACGTCAAAATGACAATTATAATTGACAAAAATAAGGATATTATTTACAATTTTATTTAAATAAATGAAAAAGAGGGAAGACATGAAGCTTCAAAATCGAGTGAGGGAATTGCGAGCAAAGCATCGTTTATCACAAGGGGATTTGGGGAAAGCGATTGGATCATCGCGGCAAACGATTAGTTTAATTGAGCGCGGGGATTATGCACCATCTATCGTATTGTCGTTAAAAATCGCACAAATTTTCAATGTACCGGTGGAGGAAATATTTACGTTAGTGGAGGGGGAAGATGATGGTGAAGAGTAAACGAAAAAAACAATTTGATTTTGTGGGGAAAATGGCATTAAGTATGATGGGTGGCTTTTTAACATCTTATATAGCTTTAGATTTACTCTCGGGTGAACCGAGAAAGTTATCATCTAATACATTTATAGGTATATGTACTATTTTTGGAATCTTAATGATGTACTATACTTGGAAGAATACACGTATGTTAGCAGAGGCACGCGATGAAGAAGAGAGTGTACAAGGCAGAAAATTAGGCATTATAAGTATATATTTACGTGTAGGTGATATAGTTACGCAGGCATGGTTTGTATATGCAGTTATCGCATGTAGACGTGCACTGTTGCAGGATACAAATGTTTCATTTGCAGTGTGGAATTTAGTAGCTTCTATTGTTTGTTTAACTATTGTAGTGATTAGTGGGCTCATAACAAAAAATCGTTATAACAAGCTATATCCTGAACAAGGTGTGACATATATGGAATCTATGAAAATGTGGACGAAAAACGCAGATGAAGGATTAAAGCACATTGTGCATGAGGCTGGATATAAAGCTTATGAATTTACGAATACAATATTGGCATATGTATGGTGGGCTGCCGTTATATATACGGCGGCTAGTGATATCGACTTTGTATTAATTGGCTTAATCTCATTTATTTGGATATTGCATCTCGGAAAGTTCATGTACGAAATGCATAGAAAAATGATTTATTAAGGGGAGAAAAAGGTGGATATTTTAAGAAGGCCAGCTGGTACTATGACGGCGGCGTTAGTTTTGTCCATTTTATACGGAGTAATCCGAACTGGGAAATTAGAAGTAATTTTGAACCTGTGGGCAATAGTTGGAATTTCATTGTTAGTATTAGCCATTCATGAGCTAGGGCATGTAGTATTCGGTGTAATAGGTGGTTTGAATTTTAAATTTATGACAGTAGGACCTATTACTGTTCAAAAAGAGAAGGGGAAAGTACGCATTCGAGAAAATAAATTATGGGCGTACTTTGGAGGCATTGCAACACTAGTACCACCTTCTATAGAGACACCGAACCTTTCGAAAAAGTGGGCATGGCTTACTTTAGGTGGACCGATTACGAGTTTACTATTTGGTATTACTTCAGGTTACATATATATGGTGAGTTATTATCAATATCTTTTATATTTTTCCTTTTTCCATTTTGCAATCTTTGCAGTTACAATTGTGCCGATAAAAGGAACGCTTATGAGTGATGGTATGCAATTTCTTATTTTAATTAAAGATGATGAAAGAGCTAGAAATCATTTATATGAGATTCAAATATCGAGTGAGTTATTTAGTTATAAAAGACCGAGAGATTGGGATGAAAGATTGGTAGAACTGAGTGAGGAAAAAATAAAAGAAAATAAAGGGATAAGAGAGATAATGAGTAGACTTATGCTCGTCTTTTTGGCTCGTGCGGATCAAGAGGGAATGGAAAGAGCCGTACCGTATATAAAACAAATTGTTCAACTACCTGTAACGAAAGAAAATAAGTTTTTCGTTAGTAGTTTTCATAGTTGGTACCTTTTATATAAAGCCCTTTATGAGATGGATAGTCTTTCTTTAGAAGAAGCGAGGGAACATGGGAAGGCTATTACAAAAATGGACCTAAACGGATATTATCGCACACAAGGAATTATTAAATATTTAGAGGGCGATATGGAAGCGTCACACATTTATATGAGGAAAGCTGATAAAGAATTGAAGAGCGCTGAAAAGAGTGGAATGGGATATTTACAATTAGAGAGAGAATGGTTTGAGCAGCTAAAGAAGAGGGTATCTTACGATGGGTGAGGTAACCTCTTTTTTCTATGTCTTCTTATGCCGTTCCATAAAAAGTGTGGGGCGAGTAAAATAAGATAAGAAGAGCAAAGCTTGGAGGAATTCTAGATGGAAATTTTAACGATTATTTTAATCGTCTTGCTCATTTATGTTGTTTTTAAAGTGGCATATGTAGCATTAAAAATACTCGCGATCTTATTAATTATCTTTTTAATCGTAGAGTTCGGCAGTAAATTGCTTGGGGGATAGGGTATGTTGAGCGTCTTGATTGTCGAAGAATGTCGGTAAGTCGATATCCTGTGTCGAATCGTCGATATAATGAAAAAATCGCTGATATAAGTGGAGAAATCGTCGATATATTTGAAAAATCGCTGATATAATCTGGTTGGTACTGGATGGGGTATATGGAAAAGGAGTTGCTGTAGAGTAGCTTCTTTTTATTATGGTGACGGGGTCTGCAAACCAACATAAAAAAAGCTGGAAGAATCTCTTCCAGCTTACGAGTTACTTTCAATTTGGCGACCGTTTTCTTCTTCGTTGTCTTGTAATAGGTTGAATACATCTGCTAGACAGAATGCAATGAACCAAGTCCATAGACCGTGGAAGAAAGCTGAGCTTAATTGAAGTGGTAATGTATAGTTAGTCATTGAGTAGGAAATGCATCCGCCGACAATTCCGATCATTGTTAATAACATTGTTTTTTGCGCATTTTCTTCTGGATTAAAGAGGAAGAAAATGTATCCACCTAAAATTGAAGCGCTTACAAGTGTTTCGATTCCATTAAAAATGATATTCTCTCCAAGCTGAGTGTTTGTCCAGAAGCAGATTGTTCCGCCGATAATAGCAAACAGGACAGCTATTGTATATCGTATATATTGATTCATATGTTCATCTCCTTATGTAATAAGATGATTTGGAAGTCAAAAAGGTAGGTATAGTATATTGAAGTGAGTTTTAATTGTACGTATCTTTTTATAAAAAGATCATTGAAGAGTAACTAAGATGATCGGTTATTTAAACCGTTACGTGTATGGTGTCTGAAATATACCTGACTGCTCGTTTCTTTTTGTTTGTAAAATATGAGAAACTTCCAAGTCTATATACTCTTTTTTTGTGAGTCTGTTTTCATTATAACACATTTAGAGACATAATAATAGAATTATCTGATTTTGTAATAAGTGTAAAAAATAAAAAACGCAAGGAAATACCATTAACGGTGCGGTTTAGTAGAAGAAGGAGTTTCATTTATTTTGATGAAATATGTAATCAAGGTGAGATCTAAGTAGACTTAAATATGATAAAAAATGTTTTATGGCATGCATGTAAACGTAAGGGAGGAGAGCTAACTTGGAGTTCACAACAGAAAGATTAATAATTAGGCCTTTTAAAAGTACTGATTTACAGGATGTATTTGCTATTTATAATAGTGAGGATACATGTAAGTTCCTATTACATAATAAGTGGACTTATGAAGACATGCAGGAAAGATTTAATAAGAAGCTAGCAAACAATGCACTTACTAAAGACTCAATATTAAGTTTGGCGGTTATATACAAAACTAAGGTAGTTGGTGATTTATCCGTATGGTACACAAATATGAAAGACACTGTTGAGATTGGTTATAGTTTTTCAAATGAAGTAACTGGGAGAGGTTTGGCAACAGAAGCAGTAAGTCGTTTGGTATTTAAATTATTTCATGAATGTAATGTACACCGTATACAAGCTAATCTTGATGCACGAAATACAGCTTCACAAAAATTGTGTGAACGAATAGGCATGAGAAAGGAAGCACATTTCATACAAGATTTCTGGAATAAAGATGAATGGACAGACAGTATTGTATATGGAATGCTATCCTCCGATTTGTAGTAATAAACGTAGTGATTGTATTATGCTAAAAGGTGCGTGAGTTGAATAACAAAGGGCATCACATATAATATGTGATGCCCTTTCATGTATTGACCTTTTTTATATGCGTTTGAAACGGCCGACAATTTCAACTGTTTCAGTAATGTTCATAAATGCTTTATTATCCACTTGACGGATAATGCGTTTCATTTCGCCTAACTCATAGCGAGTCACGACAGTGTAAATCATTTTTTTCTTATGGTTTGTATAGCCGCCGACAGCATCTACCATTGTCACGCCACGTATGCCGTGATGTAGTAGGGCGCTTTTTATTTCCTCGCCTTTTTCTGTAATTGTCATTATCGTTAATTTAATATGTTTCGTATGCACAGCATCGATCACTTTGCTGACTACAAATCGACTAATTAACGTATAAAGTGTAATATCCCATCCGAAAATAAATCCTGCTACAACAAGTAAGATTAAGTTGAATACAAATATGATTGCTCCAATTGAAACATCTCGATATTTCGCTACAATCAATCCAACAACATCAAAACCACCTGTTGAAGAAGCAAATCGGAATATGATTCCTGAGGCTGCTCCGCAGATTACACCGCCGAATACAGAAGATAGTAAAATATCGTCTGAAACTTGGTGTACAGGGATAATGTTCATCGCTAACGATGATACAGCTACAAAGTACGCTGTTAAAAAGGTTGTCTTCTTGCCTAAGTAAAAGTGACTTAAAATAAGAAGAGGAATGTTTAGTAAAAAGATAAGTGCACCGATATTGTAGTGCATTAAATAACCGATAATCATCCCTACTCCAGCGAATCCACCGCTAATCATGTTATGCGGGATAAAGAACATATTCATAGAAATTGCATACAAAATAGAAGCTACGAAAATAACAACCAACTGTATGATAAATTCTAAGTGAAATGTTTTAGCTGCTGGGAAGGATAAAAAGGCGGTGTCGGGAACGTAATCGGCGTCTCCTAGTTGACCCATAGTATGTTTCATCTCCATATTCATTTTTGATTACAAGAAGAGAATAAAGGTTTTTTCAAAAACTGGCAATAGTTTTATTATAATGCAAAAATTTTATAAATTTCTAATAAATCAAGCCTATTCATTGATGTGTGTGAATATACTAAAGAAAGCGAATACAATGTTTCTCAATTATTATTTTCTTGAGAAAATATGCAAAATACTTTTTTTGACGATAAAAGGAAATAGAGAATGTTTGCCGAATGTGCTAAAATGACCTTATTAAGGATGTGAAGCGATGGAATTTTTATTGCAGGATGCAATTCTATATATATCGTTTGTAACGACAGCACTTTGTTTATTAGAAGTTTTCTTCCTTGCTAACGTTTCTCGCTTTGTGCGTCAGCAAGCATCGAGCGGTAGACAAAGAGCATTTGCGTTAGTTGATACATGTGAAGATAGTGCGGGGAATGTACCGCTATTTTCTATTTTTTATAAATATGGAATGATTCGTTCTGTACGCAGACAAGAATCAAGTGAAGAGAATGACGAGGTCGGTCCGTATACACCAATGTTTCGCTAAATAATTACGAAACATTGGAGGAATGAACATGTTAAAATCATACCGAGCTGTGCTCGTTAGTTTATCATTATTACTTGTTTTTGTTTTATCTGGTTGCAGTAATGCAGCACCAATTGATGCACATAGTACGGGAATTTGGGATCATTATTTTGTATATCCAATCTCGTTTATGATTCAATTTGTTGCTCATCATATACCGGGAGCTAGCTTTGGGATTGCTATCATTATTATGACGCTCGTTATTCGTTCAGCAATGATTCCATTAGCTGTTTCGCAATATCGTAGCCAAGCGAAAATGAAGAAAATGCAACCTGAATTGCAGAAGTTAAAGCAGAAATACGGTGATGTAAGCAAAGATCTAGAAAAACAAAAACAGTATCAAAAAGAAATGTCAGAACTAATGAAATCAGGCGGTTGGAATCCACTTGCTGGTTGTTGGCCAATCTTTATACAAATGCCGATTTTCTCTGCTTTGTATTATGCGATTAGCCGAACAGAAGAGATTCGTATATCTTCGTTTTTATGGGTGAACTTAGGACATGCAGATCCTTATCATATATTACCGATTATTGCAGCATTAACGACATTTATTCAAATGAAGGTTTTCCAATCGAATATTACACCTGGAGAACAAGTACAAATGCTAAAGATGCAGCAAATTATGATGCCCGCAATGATTTTATTTATGGGATTTGCGGCACCATCAGGACTTGTGTTGTACTGGATAACAGGTAACTTATTTACAATGACACAAACAATCGTATTAAGAAAAATAATGGAACGTGAAGAATTACAATTACAAAAAGCTTAGAAAAACACCGCTCGGGATGAGCGGTGTTTTTTTTGTTAAGTCGTTAAGGAAATGTTAAGAAACCAACATTACTATAGGCGTTGTATACGAAAGTGTACATGCATTAGAAATATGAAGGAGGAAATTTCCTATGAAGAAGAAAACAGTTGGGTATTTAGCGATTGCAGGTGCTTTATCATTCGGAATCATTGGAGGAGTCGGTATTCCGGCATTCGCGGCAACGAATACTCAAGCAGTGGATCAGTCTGCAAAAACGGCGAAAAAAGATTTAGATGATGCTACAAAACAAAAAGTAAAAACAATTATGGACGATACAAAGAAACAGTTGGAGGAGTTAGGTGTAAAGCTTCCAGAGAAAGAAAAACGTAAAGAAATGTTTGCGGGATTAGATGATCAAACGAAAGAAAAAGCGAAATCAATTTTAGAGCAAGAAAAGTCTGGAAAATTAACAAGAGAACAAGCAAAAGAAGAATTGACAAAACTAGGAGTGAAGTTGCCGGAAAAGGGTAAACACAAAGAAATGTTTGCGGGATTAGATGATCAAACGAAAGAAAAAGCGAAATCAATTTTAGAGCAAGAGAAATCCGGAAAATTAACACGTGAACAAGCGCAAGAAGAATTAACGAAATTAGGCGTGAAAATGCCGGAGAAGGGTAAGCGTAAAGATATGCTTGCTAACTTAGATGAACAGGCGAAAGAAAAAGTGAAGTCAATTTTTGAACAAGAAAAGTCCGGTAAATTAACGCATGAGCAAGCAAAAGAAGAATTAACGAAGTTAGGCGTGAAACTCCCAGAGAAAGAGAAGCATGAAGACATCTTTGCAGGAGTAGATGAGGCAACAAAAACAAAGGCAAAAGAGATTTTAGACAATGAAAAGAAACAATTAGAGGCATTAAATGTGGATCTTCCGCATCATAAGTTTTTTATGAACAAAGAAGATAAATAAGCGAATTACGTAGCTTTCGTGTGGGCAACCGGAAGGTACGTGCGAGGACCGATTTCTGTCAGCAGAAATCGGTCCTTTTTAACGATTCAATAAAATTCTTTTTATTGTTAGTATGTATCCAAAGACGCAGTAGAAGATTGCAAAACCGATAAATACTTCCGTATATTGATATTTACCTAATACATAGAAGGAAACAGCTGGTATAATAGCTACCGCTAAAATGCTATAACCAGGATATTTGTGCCGATGCATGATAGCGAATAGAACAGAAAGAAATGTAGCGATGATACAAAAAACAGCAATCATTATTGGTGCACCTCCTATATGAATTATACCGTTTTTAGGGAATTAGAGAAGTGTCGTAAATTCTGTTATAATATAAGAAGAGAAAAATTTCGTATGTTATATAAAAAATATATTGATTTTTTCTAACAATTCAATATAATGAACAATAACTACAAAATTCGACATCAAGAAGTGATGATGAGGACACGATCAATTTTTTACGATTCTCAGAGAGGGAAGCCTTTGGCTGTGAGCTTCCTAATACGAAAAAATAGATTACCACCTCTGAACTGCAGCAGTGAACGAACATTTAGTAATTGCTTGCCGGCAAAAACCGTTATTTTAGACTTGAGAAATTGGTGAAGTGTGTTACTTTGCGAATTGAAACAAGGGTGGAACCACGAATATAACACTCGTCCCTTTTTTAGGGAGGAGTGTTTTTTTATTTCATTTTTGCATCACACTAGGATTGGAAGGAGGATACGCAGCATGCATCATGATGAGAAGAACAAAATTGGTTTAACGGTAGCACTTTCTATCGTAGTAGGAACGATTATTGGGTCTGGTGTGTTTATGAAACCAGGCAGCGTATTAGATTACTCAGGGAGTTCTAATATGGCGATTCTTGCTTGGGTAATTGGTGGTCTGTTGACGCTAGCAAGTGGTTTAACAGTAGCTGAAATAGGAGCGCAAATCCCGAAAAATGGTGGGTTGTATACGTACTTAGAGGAGATTTACGGAAGTTTTTGGGGATATTTATCAGGCTGGATGCAAACAATTGTTTATGGGCCAGCTATTATTGGAACATTAGGGTTATACTTTAGTTCTTTAATGATTAATTTTTTCTATTTAGATAAAGTATGGAATTTACCAATCGCAATTGGAACAGTTGTGTTCCTTGGCGTTGTAAATAGTATGGGAACAAAATACGGAGGTATCGTTCAAACGATCACGACAATCGGGAAGATGATTCCAATCGTATTAATTGTTGTGTTAGGTTTTTGGAAAGGGAATAGCGATATCTTTAACGTAGTTGTGCCGATATCAGAAAATCAAAGTATCGGGATGGCAATTTTAGCAACGTTATTTGCTTATGACGGTTGGATTTTACTTGCTTCGATTGGTGGAGAAATGAAGAATCCAACAAAGCTATTACCGAAAGCAATGACAGTTGGGATTTTAATTGTAACAGCTGCTTACGTATTAATTAATTTGGCGTTATTGAATGTATTACCAGCAACGCAAATTGTAGAACTTGGAGAAAATGCAACAGCGACAGCTGCAGGAATGCTACTTGGAGAATATGGTGGGAAAATTATTAGTATCGGTATTATCGTTTCTATTTTCGGTTGTTTAAATGGAAAGATTTTAACGTTCCCACGTATCCCGATGTCGATGGCAGAACGTGGACAACTTCCATTTGCTAAGTTTATTGCGAAGGAAAGTCCAAGATTTAAAACACCAGCAAATGCGATTACTGTTGAAATCATTTTAGGAATTATTTTAATGATTATTAGCGATCCGAATAAGCTATCTGAGATTTCCGTATTCATTATTTATATTTTCTATGTAATGACGTTTATCGGTGTCTTCATTTTAAGAAAACGTAATAAAAATAAAGAGCGTGCATACAGTGTACCGTTATTCCCAATCGTCCCAATCGTTGCGATTTTGGGCTCACTCTTTGTAATCGGTAGTGCGATTATTAACGATCCACTAAGTTGTTTCTTATCAATTGGAATTGTCTTTACGGGACTGCCGGTATATTGGTATTTAAATAAGAAGAATAAAACTGCTGTTTAATAATTAGAAAACAGGCGTATCATACGCCTGTTTTTTATGTGAAAAAATTTGAAAGTATAAAATTAGAATTATGGGGAATTACATTACCCTATTTTATAACCTAGAAACAGGTAATTAAGTATAGTTAATTACCTGTTTTGGGTAGTAACATTTTAAAGTCATAAGCATAAACTTTCTTTCCGCCTTTCACGGTGGCGAGTATAGATTCTATACCTTGTATTTCTTGTTCGGATACTTTTCTTCCGTTTGTTAAGTTGTATCTTTCTATATAGTATTTATTATTGCGCTTTGCATCATAACGTAGAACATATAATGAGTCGTTTTCGAAATAAGTTTGTTCATTATATCTAACGCCATCTTTAACATGGTAATCTATGGTGAATTTATGGCTCATCGTATTATTTTTAGGGTTATATGTATATATATCACCAAGACCGTTTAAAAAATATAATTCGTTGTTATATATATATGCGGAATTATCTAATGAAAATGGGCTGGTTGCAGTTGAGTTTTCTTCTTTATACATAAATATTGTATTTTGTTCTAAAGTGGCTTTATTAGTACGTAACAAGAATGTTTCCCCTTTTAGCGGATCATCCTTATCAATTGTACTCATAACCATGTAGTAATTCTCTGAATCTACTAAAATAGGTGAAAGATTAGCATGGTCCTCTTTTCCATTTATATTAAGCGCTGTAATATTCTCTATATTCATTGTTGCATCATTAAACGTTAATTTTTTTAATTCGTATTTATTAGTAACTAATTCTTGAGTGGCTACTAAAATATTTTCCCCATCTAATCCAGAGCTAATAATGAAATGAGGGATATTGCTTTTATGAATAACTTTTTCATTTCCGAATAAAACATTTGAATTATAGTTCCCGTTCTCTTTGTCCATTCCTGAATTGTAAATAGTAACAAATATCTTTTGGTTTGCTAAATATCCATTAAAATCACCGGTATGTTGGTATTTTATTTTATGAGTAGTAGGATTTTCTCCTAGAAATGTTATAGTATTTTTACTCTCTAATAGAACTTGTTTTTTATCGTCGGATACACCAATACCGCCGAGCTCTAGACCACCCATTTTATATCCGCTAGCAACGCCTTGTTTATTTATAAATATGGCATAACTAATGCCTTTACCATCTAAATCTTGATCGGCAGTGGATGAGAAGTAAAGCACAGCCTTTTTATCATCTAAAAAATTTTTATTTTGTATTTCTTTATCTGATATTAAGTTTGCATTCTTATCTTTTATACATAAATAGTAAGCTAATACTGCAATCGTTATAATAATCGTAAAAAATAGAATTATTTTCCGGTGATTTTTCATTTTCACTTCTGCTCCTCAAATAACCAAAAAGTGAAACAAATAAATTGTTTCACTTTCAGTTTTAAAATTATATATTACGAATTAACGATGTTTTTTGCGCATCTCTAACATCTCGAGGATATACACCTGCTCCACCATCTTTATCTAAATCTAAACCACCATGTAATTTATAAGCAGACCATATCAATTTAGAACAATTCTTCGCGCCATAATGGCTAGTATTTCTATTGTTTGCGAAATTATAAGAATAGTCATCCTTTCCTACACGATCTTTCGCCCACCAAGCTGCGTCATTTTTATTTTGCCAAGAAGTATTTACAGATTTGACAACTGCATCACCTTTATCAACTAAGCGTTTATTAGTAGCAATTGTGCGCACACCTTTGTCTGGTACAGATTCAACAATCAAGTCTTTACTATAGTACATACCGACATGTCCGTGATTCATATAAGCAGTTGTAGATCCAGTATAATAAAAGTCGCCCATATTAGAATTTCCTACTTTTACATTTCCGCCGCTAGCACCATATTGAACATTAGTAGTATCTTTATTATTTCGTTGAGTAGCTTCTCGTTCTCCTTGTTCATGATTTGCTTTTAATTCTTTATAAATTTGTTCTGCTAAAGCTTCTTTTGTATTGCCCGTATTTTTTGCAACTTCAATAATATCTGAAATTAACTCTTCTGTACTTACGTCTGGCTGCAATTTCTTAATCTCATTTAAATACGGAAGTTCGTTACTTGCTGCGAAAGATGATGTAGGCACAAGCCCAGCTGAAGCTAAAATACTTGCTGTCAAAGTTAGTGCAGTTAATTTTTTCATTTCTTTTCCCCCTAAGTTTTTTGATATTCCAAACTATTGTGTGTTTATAAAGTATAGTATTTACTCTACAAGAAAATAATAATTTTTCTGTAATTTTAATACAAGTCTAGTAAAGAAAAATCTTATTTGGTACAATTTGTTTGTAAATAATAGGAAATTTAATCAAGTTTATTATAAATTAAATTTATATATATAAATTTAATAATAAATGTTGTTTTTTATTAATATTTCTTAGTTTGATTACAAATTGGATAGAAGTAGTGATAATTTTTCAGATAAGGATCTTTATTTAAATGTTGGAGATATATCATAAGAGGGGAGTTTCTTATGATAAAAAATTGTACTTGCTTCCGCTTTCTTTTTTGGTTACTATAATCGTAGTAACCAAAAAAGAAAGCGTGGGGAAAGACTTGAATTTTCGTGTGTATATTTTAGCTATCGCGGCTTTCGTAGTCGGAACGGTTGAGCTAATTATAGGAGGAACGCTCGATTTAGTTGCCAACGATTTAGGTGTATCTATTAGTGCAGCTGGTCAGCTTATCACAATATTTTCAGTAGTATTTGCTTTATCAGGTCCTGTTTTACTAGCTTTAACAGGGAAATTTGAAAGAAAAACATTGTATGTTGGGGCATTATCAATTTTCTTAATCGGAAATATTATTTCAGCATTTAGTGTGAATTACGGGATGTTAATGTTCTCAAGGGTGATTTGTGCGGCGAGTGGTTCGCTTATTATTGCACTGTCAGTAACACTTGCTTCTAGCGTTGTAGAACCGCATTTTCGTGCGCGTGCAATTGGAATCATTTTCATGGGGATTAGTGGGTCACTTGTACTTGGAGTACCGCTTGGCCTTGTACTCGGAAATGCATACGGATGGCGTGCACCATTTGTACTCATTTCGATCTTAACAGTTATAGCAATCGCTTGTATTTCATTATTCTTAACGAAAGTACCACCGACATCGGTATTATCAATAAGAGAGCAGATTGCTACGTTAAAAGATAAAAAAATCGTCAGTGCACAGTTAACGTCATTCTTATTTTTAACGGGTCATTTAACACTATATGCATATTTAACACCATTTTTAAAAGATGTTATGCATGTGGAAGCGAATTGGATTAGTGTATTTTACTTCATCTTCGGAATCGCAGCAGTAATTGGGGGCGGCTTCGGAGGTTGGCTTGCTGATAAATGGGGATCGAAGAAAAGTATTATTTCAATTATTATCGTATTTGCGTGTGCGATCTTCCTATTGCCGATGATGACATTCTCATTCCCGCTGTTCATTATTATGATGGGACTTTGGAGTATGCTGAGCTGGGCTATTTCGCCAGCACAACAAAATTATTTAATTGAAATTGCACCGGAATCAGCTGGTATTCAGCAAAGTTTAAATAACTCTGCCCTTCACTTAGGAATTGCGCTCGGTTCAACAGTAGGCGGAGTTGTTATTGAGAAATCGTCTGTTATATATAATGCTTGGGTAGGAGGCGGCTTTATTATATTAGCGCTGCTTTGTGCGATTTTCTCGATTACGAGAGGACGTTCTACTCAGTTTGCGAAGGAAGAATCTATCGTTTGATAGGTTCTTTTTTATTTGTAAAAAATTGCAGGTTTTAGTAGAAAGGTAGAGAATTTGTATGTAGCGAGGTGATAGAAAATGGCATATGATTTAGTCGGAGTGATACTTAGCCTTATACCAATATTTGTGGTCGCGTTTATTTTTAGATGGGTTCGTTTCATCTATCAAAATTCAGAGAAACAAGTGGAGCAAAATGAGAAGATTATTGAGCTGTTGATGGAGATAAAGGAAAAAGATAAGTAATATGTATTCATTTGAAATTTGTTTCTCGTAAGATATGAAGGCACTTATAAAGTGCCTTTTTTATTATGTTTGAAAATTGGAAACATGTAATGTTTATTTGTCAATAGCAGCATGACAACAAAACGTTTTAAAATGGCTTATTACTGTGAAACTTTCTCAACAATTCGACAAGATACTACAAAAAAACCACCTATTCTCTTTTTTTCACTATAAGTACAATGAAACAGTAAGATTGCTTCATGTAGAAATTTATATATGGTGGTGGAGAGAATGAAACGAAAGATGGTAGGAAAATGGTTTAGTTTTTTAAGTGCTCTTATTATTTTATTAGGAATTGCGATGCCACAAGTAAAGGCAGAAGTAATGAACAGAGAAACATATAAAATGGATTGGAGCTATAGTAATTCGAAACAGCGTGAAATAAAGACAGAAATAATTAAAACGGCTTCGGGTAGTATTGCGTATTGTTTAACGCCTGATTTACGTTCGCCCAATGGGGATGATTTGCCTGAGATGGGGAAAACATCCGATGCTGTATATCGTATTTTATTAAATGGATATCCTCAAAAAAGCCCATCTGAATTAGGTGTAGCGACAACGGAAGAAGCGCATTATGCTACACAATTAGCAGTATGGATTGCAGCAAATGAATTAACGGAAGAAGATTTAGTTGCAAAAAATGAACGTGTACATAATCTTATGAAGCGTTTAGTAGAGGCTTCAAAGAAAGAAACTGGATCACAAAATGTATTCTTTAAAGTTAATCCTGTAGATTCACAAACTGCTACAAAAAAAGGTGATTATTTAGAAACAGGATTTTATGCAGTGCAAACAAATGCGGTTTCTGGCTCTTATACAATTCTTCCTGAAAATGCTCCTAAAGGGCTTCGCATTGTAAATGAAAATGGTGAAGAGAAAAGTACGTTATCAATTAACGAAAAATTCAAAATATTAATACCAAAAAATACGAGTAGTGGTAACTTTAAAATGAAAGTGAAGTCTACTTTAACAAATTTACAAGCAATAGCTTTTAAAGGATCGGAAAAAGTTCAAAATACAACGGTATTGTTACAAAGAAATAGTGAGAAAATCAGTACAGATTTAGTTGTAAATTGGGAATCAGTAGGTTCTTTAAAGATTATGAAATTAGGAGAAAAAAAGGAAGTATTAAAAGGAGCGGTGTTTGAAGTTTCTAATGAAAACTTTAAACAAAATGTTACGACTAATGATAAGGGGATTGCGGAGTTAGGTAATCTTCCAATCGGTATATATAGCGTCAAAGAAATTCAAGCGCCAGCTGGATATGTGTTAGACGGAAGTGTTAAAAAAATTGAAGTGAAAACTGGTGAAACTGCTGTATTAGAGCTTAAAAATGAAAATGTAAAAGGTGAATTAGAAATAACGAAAGTAGATATAGCGGATGGGAATACGAAACTGCCGAACGCAGAATTTACAATCTACAACGAACAAGGGAAAGAAGTAGTAAAAGGAAAAACGGATGAAAAAGGTGTAGCGAAATTCAAACTACCATACGGAAAGTACACGTATAAAGAAACAATAGCGCCAAATGGATATGTAATAAATGAAGAGACATTCGCATTTGAAATAAAAGAGAATGGACAAATTATTAAACATATTGTTCAAGATAAGAAAGTAGAAGGTGAGTTAGAAATAACGAAAGTAGATATAGCGGATGGGAATACGAAATTACCAAATGCAGAGTTTACAATCTACAACGAACAAGGGAAAGAAGTAGTAAAAGGAAAAACGGATGAAAAAGGTGTAGCGAAATTCAAACTACCATACGGAAAGTACACGTATAAAGAAACAATAGCGCCAAATGGATATGTAATAAATGAAGAGACATTCGCATTTGAAATAAAAGAGAATGGACAAATTATTAAACATATTGTTCAAGATAAGAAAGTAGAAGGTGAGTTAGAAATAACGAAAGTAGATATAGCGGATGGGAATACGAAATTACCAAATGCAGAGTTTACAATCTACAACGAACAAGGGAAAGAAGTAGTAAAAGAAAAAACAGATGAAAAAGGTGTAGCGAAATTCAAACTACCATACGGAAAGTATACGTATAAAGAAACAATAGCACCAAATGGATATGTAATAAATGAAGAGACATTCGCATTTGAAATAAAAGAGAATGGAGAAATTATTAAACATATCGTTCAAGATAAGAAAGTAGAAGGCGAGTTAGAAATAACGAAAGTAGATATAGCGGATGGGAATACGAAACTGCCGAACGCAGAATTTACAATCTACAACGAACAAGGGAAAGAAGTAGTAAAAGGAAAAACAAATGAGCAAGGTATAGCGAAATTCAAACTACCATACGGAAAGTACACGTATAAAGAAACAATAGCACCAAATGGATATGTAATAAATGAAGAGACATTCGGATTTGAAATAAAAGAGGATGGAGAAATTATTAAACATATTGTGAAAAATAAGAAAGAAGAAAAGGCATCGTTTCCTTCTAAGCCAAATAAGCCAACACCGAATGGAGAAGTGAAACCTTCTGCTGATGTGAAGCCAATGCAACAACCTAGTACTCATAATGAAGTGCGATTACCAGCTACAGGTGGCGTCGGCAATGAATTTACGGTTTTATTTGTTCTAGGACTTGGTTTTATTATTGCAGGAGCTTATGTGTTAAAGATGAAAAATAGAAAAGAAATGTAGAAAAAAACGCCTTGTAATAGAGGCGTTTTTTTAGTATCTCAACTTCATCAACAAACTCTTAATTTCCTCATCTTCCATAAAGAGATCATGGTGTTTCTGGGTAATCTTTGCAAGTGCAACGTCATGGTAGAAAAATTCTGTAAAGAACTTTACGAAAGGTTGTGACATTGTTTTCATCGCTTGCCATGACTCTTGCTCTACACCAGCAAATAAAATTTCACGGTCGTCAACGATGAGCAGTAAGTATCGCTCTAGCGCGTTAGGCTCTTCGGCTGGGATTAGAAAATGCATGTTTTCTAAGTCTGTTTTTACTTTTCCAACTATAAGGGCTTCGGTTTTGACGCCTTGTTTTGCTTTTTCTTCTAATAACGGAAGATATTCTAAAAGGGTATCGTTCCAAGCTGAAATGCGAATTGATTCTTTTGCACTTTCGATGAGCTCTTTACTTTGAACGCGAATAGAAGATTGCATTTTTAAGCTCCATACACGATCATCTGTAAATGATTTTTTCGATATAGTTGTCTCTAATTCTTTAATATTGGATTGAAATTCTGTCGTTAATTTTTCAATTGCTAGCTTGAGTGGTAATGCTGTATACATCTTTTTCTTCTCCGAAACAGAATCCATTACCATTCCTTTATCGATTAGACGTGCAAGCACTTCATATATTTTTGCTTTTGGCACGCCAGAATGCTTCACAATCGTTGTAGCATCTAATGGTTCGTTGCTTGATACGACAACTTCGTAAGCTTGGCTTTCATATTGTGAGAAACCGAATTTTTGTAACATAGTTCCCTCCGAACGAATGAGATTATAGTTTAAGGATAATGAACTATTTGTTTTTGCACAAGTGGTAGTCAGTTTTCTAATTGTATTAAGGTGAGAATTAATTTCAATTTTTTAATTTTATCTATTATACTTAATATAATGATTAATATGATTACAATACAACAAGAAGGGTAATTAACTGTTACGATTTATTTAACCAATTATAACGAAAGTTAATTAAATATATCAGTAAGCCCTGCTAGTCAAGTGATTGGCTAGTAGTGAGGGTTAACTGCGGGCAATCCCTAAAGCTGATTGAACTACAACGTGGCTAGAAATAGCGAGCGTGAATGTCGCGAAAGCAGAAAAAATCAATCAGATGGTGCAAGGTTAAATCCTAAACACTAGAACAATGGGTCTTCCGCCTCGAATCATCTAAGTCAAAATGGATAAGGTGAACGTTCAACGACTATCTCGTATAACTGACGAGAGTACATCACAAGCCTATGGTGGTGGAAAAATCCTCTATCTTTAAGTAGATAAACATATAGTCTGCGCTCATGTGAAAACATGAGAAGTTCATAAGAGAACTGGCTAAGGAATTGCGCCCTTAGTTGAACAAGATACATTTAATTAAATCTATCAAACTTCATTGAAAGTATCGAACATACGTGCTATGTTAGGTTTAATGAGGTGAGAATAATAATGAAATTTTCACGAGTTAGTCAAGTATCAGAATTAACAGGTTTGCATCCGAGTAGTCTAAGGAGAATGCTGGTGGAACACGCTACGATTCAGAAGAACAAATCTTTCATTAAAGGAGTTACATTCTGATGATATTAGCGAAGAAAGTCAGACTGATTCCAACGCCTGAACAAGAGAAAGTGCTTAGAAATCATGCTGGTGCTGCAAGATTTGCTTATAACTATTGTAAAAGAATGAGTGATAGATACTATAAGCTATTTGGAAAATCTGTTTCACAGTTAGCTTTACAGAAACGATTTACAAAGATCAAGAAGCGAAAGAGATATGAGTGGTTAAAAGAAATTAATGCACAAGTTCCCAAACAGGCTTCAAAAGATTTTGATACGGCGAGAAAACATTCGTTCAAAAAGTACAAAAATGGTTATCACACTTCTTATAAATCCAAAAAAGATGTAATCCAAGGATTTTATGCCAATTATGAAAGACTGGTTATAGGAAAGAAAGTCGTTCATATTCAGTCTATTGGAGAAGTGAAAACAAGCCAACAACTACCAAGAAATAAAAAACCATCCAATCCAAGAGTTACCTTTGATGGTCGTCACTGGTGGATTAGTGTAGGGTTCCAAGAAGACTTTGAATCACAAGAACTAACGAATGAGTCGATTGGTGTGGATGTTGGTTTAAAAGAACTTTTTGTAGCTTCTAATGGTATGAAAGAACGAAATATAAACAAAGATGCTAAGGTTAAAAAACTTTTGAAAAGGAAAAAGTCAGCGCAAAGAGATATGTCTAGGAGATTTAAAAAAGGTGTGAAAATTCAGTCTGCCGGATATGAAAAAGCGAAAGCTGAGCACCTGCGGTTATCTAGGAAAATTATGAATATCCGAAATAACCATATCCATCAAGCAACAGCTAAATTGGTGAAAACCAAACCAATGAGGATTGTTGTGGAAGACTTATCTATTTCGAACCTGTTAAAAAACAAAAAACTATCGAAGGCACTTTCCTTTCAAAAATTAAACTTCTTCTTTCAATGTTTATCATACAAGTGCGAGAAGTACGGCATTGCGTATGAAAAAGCTGATAAATGGTTCGCCTCAAGCAAGATTTGCTCATGTTGCGGCGTAAAATACGACCATTCGGTTCAACCAGAAGGACAGTGGAGTTTAAAGATTCGTGAATGGCGTTGTGCTTCATGCAATAGCTATCACGATAGGGATGTAAATGCTGCGATAAATTTATCAAGATGGGTAAAATAAATGCTTGATAATAGGAGGTAACGATACTGCCTCGTGTGGAGTGTTATACCCCTCGTCCCTTCGGGGTTGCGAGAACACGATGAAGCACTAACTCGTGTAAATTTGATTGAATTGTATAGATTTAGTTAAGTTTATCGTATCGGGATGCTTGGGGGAAGATGTTAAGAAGTTTACGTTTAAAAATTGCGGTAGTATTTTCGGTACTTATTTCTATGATGTTCGTAATATTAGGTACAGCTATGTATGAATTACAGAAAGAGAAGGAAGTGCGCTCCTTAGACCAGTATTCTCAAAATACGATGGATCTTGTGACAGAGCAACTTACGACATTTGTTCAAAGAACGGATGAAGATATGGGGTATTATGCGAACAGTGAGATGATTCGTAATATGCTTCAAGACGGAGTTACTCCAGAAGAGGAAGCATTTTTGACGAAAGAGTTTTCGGAGTATAAAAAGAACCATCCAGGCATTTTAGACTTATATATTGGTACGAAAGATAAAAAAACATTAAGTGCCAATCTTGCTGAAGGTGGAAAAGTGCCAGAGGGATATGATCCAACGACAAGACCTTGGTATAAAGACTCAGAAGCTGATGTGAAAACGGTTCACTGGGGACAACCTATGTATGAAATTGCAACAGGTAAGTTAAGCGTGGGAGTTTCTAAAGCAATTACAGCTCACGATGGATCTGTATTAGGTGTTGTGGCGATGGATGTATCGCTCGGAACAATTCAGAAATTACTTCATAATATTCAATACAATAACGGCGGAGAAATGTTTATTATAAATGATAAAAATATGGCTCTTGTTTACCCGGAAAAGATAGGGAAAGATGTTTCGAAAGAGCCACTTGTGCAGAGTTTAAATAAAGATGTAACAAAATATGCTGTCACTACATTAAAAGGTGAAGAGGTAGTTGCATATAGTCAGTCATTTGATTTGATGAAATGGAAGATAGGAATTTTTTATCCGAAAGAAACAATTGATGGGCTATTACATAGTACGAGAAATACAGTCATTATAATGGCATGTATTAGCTTATTCGTTGGAATCGTAGCTTCATACTTGTTTTCACGAAGATTAGCAAGACCACTGCAATTATTAACGAATCACGTTCAAAAAGTAGCAGAAGGTGATTTAACGTTGCAAATGAAAGTGACAAGTAAGGATGAAGTTGGAGAACTGACGAACCATTTTAATCATATGGTTGAACAAATGAATGAAATGGTAAGCAAAATTAAAAATAGTGTATCAACCGTGCAACAATCAACGAATAATCTACATTATTTAACGAATGAAACTGTAGCAGCTAGTAAAGAAGTGTCAGGTGCAATGGATGACGTGAGCGGAGGAGCTTCTACGCTCGCTAATAGTGTAGATGAAGTTTCAGAGCAGCTCGAGAATATGGCGCAGTCAGTGGAACAAATGAATAACTCTGTTGGTGAAATAAAAGGAGTAGCTGGTAAAGCAGAAGAGGCATCTAAGCAAGGATTAAATACGATGCGAAATTTAGTTCGTACGAGAGAACAATCCTCTTCAATTGTCGTTCATACAGAGGAAGCATCTGGAAAGTTAGAGCAAAGGGTTGGATCGATTCAAAATGTTGTAGAGCTTATAAAAGGTATTTCGGATCAAACGAATTTACTTGCTTTAAATGCTTCAATCGAGGCGGCACGTGCGGGTGAACAAGGTAAAGGCTTTGCTGTTGTTGCGGAAGAGGTTCGGAAATTAGCGGAACAATCAAAAGAAGCAACAGTAGAAATTGCGACGATGATTGGTGATGTACAAGTAGAGGTAAGACGAGTTGTAGAAGTTGTAAGTAAATTAAAAGATATTGCGGATATACAAAATAATGTTACGATAGAAGCAGAGGCGGAGTTCCGCACAATTATGTCAGTTGTTAATACGATTAGTACTTCAGTGGAACAAATTGTAGAAGAGGTCCATAACATCGGTCACGAGCAAGGAGAAATTACAGCGGTCATGCATACAATTGCTGGTACGAGTCAAGAAAGCGCAGCTGTTTCTGAAGAAGTAAATGCTGCAACTGAATCACAAGTGAATCATCTAGAAAAGGTAGCTCATACGATGGAAAGCTTGACGGAGCATATGAGAGACTTGGAAAGATTGGTTGAGCAATTTAAAATAGAGGAATAACAAATTAGTAAAATGATGCGTATTTCGGTAAAATAGATAATGGATATATAAGAAGCAATTATAGGAGGAAGACTACTATGGCAATTGTTGACGTATCGATTATTCCAGTAGGAACAGGTAATCCAAGTGTTAGTGAATATGTAGCAGAAGTACAAAAGGTGCTAGAGAAAAATGCAGATCGCGTGAAGTATCAATTAACACCAATGAATACAATTATTGAAGGAGATCTTCCTGTCATTCTAGAAGTAATTCAACAAATGCATGAAGTTCCATATACGAAAGGTGCACAGCGCGTTGCAACAACAATTCGTATCGATGATCGTCGTGATAAAGTAAGTACAATGGAGAAGAAATTAAACTCTGTTCGATCAAAATTATAAAAAAAGCAGCGATTTCCGCTGCTTTTTTCATATAGGAGGTAGATAAGATGAGTGAAAAGTTTAACGAACAATTTGATGGGTTGTTAGAGAAATACACGGAACTATTACTTGGAGAGAGCAATGAAGAGAGAAAAGAACAGGTACAGAAGTGGGCACTGTATTCTTACATAGCGAAGACGATGCCAGCTTTAGTGAAGCACTGGAATGAGACGTATCCCGATGCGAAAGAAGAGATGGTGCAGTTAATTACTGATATTAAAAGGCTGAATGAAGAAAAGAGAAATGAACAATAAAAAAAACTTGGGATAAATATAATCTCAAGTTTTCTGTATTAATATCCTCATATAATTTACATGGAATATAAAGGATTTTATAAGCATGTCGAATATTTTCGACATGCTTATTTTGTGCCTATTAAACTCTATTTTTCTAAATGTCGAAAAATATTTCAGGCATATTTATAAGCGAGAATATAGGGTTTTAAATGTTTTTATAGTATTTTATAAATTATCTAAATAATTATTTGTATCCAATAATTTTAAACAATGATATAATTTTGAAGAGGGGTAAAAAACAGATAAATTAAGTCATAGGGGTGAATTACATGGAACAATTAATGCGAAATTCGTTTCTTTTCTTATCTAAAAATAAAGCGCTAACAAAACTGGCTAAAAAGTACGGTTTACGCTTTGGTGCAGGTCGCTTTGTCGCAGGGGAGACAATTGAATTAGCGACAGCAGCTATTAAACAATTAAACAAGCAAGGACTTTGTGTAACAATCGATTATTTAGGGGAGTTCGTTGATAATGAAGCGGAAGCAAATGAAATGGCTAACCAATCGATTGAAGCAATCCGTGCTATTGGAAGAGAAGGTTTGGATTCGCAACTTTCTTTAAAGATGACTTCTATGGGATTAGATATCTCTGATGAAATTGTAATGAACAATATGCGCCGCATTTTAGAAGCTGCAAAAGAAAATGGTGTATTCGTTACAATTGATATGGAAGATTATACACGTTGCGGAAAGACAATCGATATCTTTAAACAATTAAAATCTGAGTACGATAATATCGGTACTGTTATTCAAGCTTACCTATATCGTACAGAAAAAGATATTGAGGATTTAAATGCTTATAATCCTAATTTACGTCTTGTAAAAGGGGCTTATAAAGAACCTGAAGAAGTGGCATTCCCAGACAAGAAAGATGTAGATGAAAATTATAAAAAGATTATTAAAATGCACTTATTAAATGGAAATTATACTGCAATTGCTTCACATGACGAAGCGATTATTGAATATACGAAAAAACTTGCCGAAGAACACAACATTCCAAGGGATCAATTTGAATTCCAGATGTTATATGGTATTCGCAATGAGCGTCAACTTGAGCTAGTAAAAGAAGGTTACAAAATGCGTGTTTACGTACCTTATGGAAACGACTGGTATGGCTACTTCATGCGTCGTCTAGCAGAGCGTCCAGCAAACGTTGCGTTCGTATTAAAAGGTATGGTTAAAAAATAACCAAGGAGAAAATACTCCTTGGTTATTTTAATTGCTGAAATGCGTAATGTGCCATTTTCTTCGTATCAGGATACAGTTGCTTGCGAGTAGAAGATAATACAACATTAATGACGCGTTTACCGTCTTTCTCATCCACTGTTACGACTGTATATTTTCCGAGTGCTGATAGACCGCTTTTACTTCCAATTGCATATGGATCGTCATATAGTTCTTCTCGTCCATAGTTTGCAATCTTTGGAGAGCGTTCTGAAGTATGTAGAGTTGTACGCGTTGAATTCATATATTCTAAAACAACTGGGTACTTTAATGCTTCTTTCGTAATTATAGCAATGTCATATGGTGATACTTTGTTTCCTAGTGCATCAGCACCACTTGCGTTTTTGAAAGTCGCATGCTTTGTACCAAGTTCCTTCGCTCTAGCATTCATCATTTTTACAAATTCATTTTTTGATCCTGCGATATGTTCTGCGATGGATTCAGCTATTGGATCTGCACTAATGATAAGCATCAGTTTTAATGCCTCATCACGTTTTAACTTTTCCCCAGCACGAAGTTTAATTTTCTTACTTTGACTTTCTGTTTTAATTGCGTTTTCTGTAACTGTAATTTCCTCATCCTCTTTTACATTCTCTAGTAAAAGAAGCGTTGTCATCATTTTGGCTATACTAGCCGGATAAGAGCGTTCGTCTTCTCGTTTGCCATACAAAATTTCACCTGTGTCTGCATCGATTGTAATCCCGTATTGCCCAGTGATGCTAGGTTGATCGGCTCTTACAGCTTGTTGTCTTTGTGCGTAAGAGAAGAAAATCATCCCTGTAAATAGTGTGGCAATCATTACAATCATAACTATTGTTCGTTTCATTATAATTCCCTCATTTGTTACAAATAAATTGGGCAGAAAAAGCAGCCATTACCCATTATGCCACGTTCTCTGCCCAAAAATATAGCGTTATTTTTCGCCCATATTATGCTTCTTATATTGTTGGTTATTACCTTGACGTCCTTTTTCCACGCCTCGATCAGTTGGTCCAGCGTTTCCTGTCACACTTGCTGCGCTAATTCCAGCCTTTGAAGGGTTCTTCTTAAGTTTTGCCATATATATTCCTCCAGTTTCGTCAGATTATAAAAAGGGAAAGTGTATTTTAGTGAAGAAAATACATATATAGCATGGGCAAATAAAAGAAAAATATTTATTTCAGAAAATTTTATCAATAAATATATTGCGAAAATTTAAACAGTATCATATATTTATTAGTAGAGGCTCACTCATTGATTGCGACTTATGTCGAAAAATTGAATGAGCATTC
Source organism: Bacillus sp. FSL W8-0519 (assembly GCF_038005585.1). Lineage (NCBI taxonomy): Bacteria > Bacillati > Bacillota > Bacilli > Caryophanales > Bacillaceae > Bacillus > Bacillus sp. FSL W8-0519. Next base: position 4,851,825 of record NZ_JBBOTL010000001.1, on the reverse strand, counting down.
ATTCAAGAATAGGGGGAGAATTGGATGTTCCAAATTAAAAAGGCTGCTGTTCTAGGTTCAGGCGTAATGGGTTCAGGAATTGCGGCACACTTAGCTAATATTGGTATTCCGACATTATTGCTTGATATTGTACCACCTGCGCTTACGAAAGAAGAAGAAGCGAAGGGACTTACATTAGAACATAAAAGTGTGAGAAATCGTTTTAGTAATACGGCACTACAAAAACTATTAAAGCAAAAACCAGCTCCTCTGACAGTGAAAGGAAATTTAGTACTGATTGAAGCAGGTAACTTAGAAGATGACCTTGAGCGTCTAGCTGATGTAGATTGGATTATTGAAGTAGTAGTTGAAAACTTAGATATTAAAAAGAAACTATTTGAAAAAGTAGATGCTGTTCGTAAACCGGGTTCTATCGTAAGCTCGAATACGTCAGGCATTTCAGTTGAAAAAATGGCAGAAGGTCGTTCAGACGACTTCCAGAAACACTTCTTAGGCACACACTTTTTTAACCCACCACGATATTTAAAACTTCTAGAGGTAATACCGACGAAAGAAACTGATCCACAAGTATTAAGCTTCATGAAACTATTTGGCGAAGACGTTCTTGGAAAAGGCGTTGTTATCGCGAAAGACACACCAAACTTTATTGGAAACCGCATCGGTACGTACGGTTTATTAGTAACTCTTCAAGAGATGGTAAAACGCGGCTATAGCATTGGGGAAGTTGATTCTGTAACAGGCCCACTTATTGGTCGTCCGAAGAGCGCAACGTTCCGTACATTAGATGTTGTCGGTTTAGATACATTTGTACACGTTGCAAATAACGTATATGAAAACGTACAAGAAGAAGAGCGCGATGTATTTAAAGTACCAGCTTTCATGCATGACATGCTTGATAAAAAATGGCTTGGAAGCAAAACAGGTCAAGGCTTCTTCTTAAAACAAGGAAAAGAAATTCTAGAATTAAATCCAGAAACAATGGAGTACGAAGCTCGCAAAAAATTAAAAGCTGCATCGATCGAGTTAAGTAAACAAGAAAAAGGTTTATCGAATAAATTGAAAGCGCTTGTATACGCGAAAGACCGCGCAGGAGAGTTGTTATGGAACATCATTACACCAACTCTTTTATACTCTGCAAAACTTCATAAAGAAATTGCTGACGATATCGTTGCAATTGACCAAGCGATGAAGTGGGGCTTCGGCTGGGAGCAAGGACCGTTTGAAGTTTGGGATGCAATTGGCGTTGAAAAGTCCGTTCAAAAGATGGAAGAAAATGGCGTAGTTGTTCCGACTTGGGTGAAAGAAATGTTAGAGAAAGGTTTCACTACTTTCTATAAACATGATAACGGAGATAGCTACTATTACGATAATGGCGAATATAAGTTAATTGAGCGTAATAAAAAGGCCATTTCTCTTAAACAATTAAAAGCGAAAAACGGCGTATTAAAGAAAAATAGTGGAGCGAGCTTAATTGATTTAGGCGACGGCATCCTTTGCTTAGAATTCCATTCGAAGAGCAATGCAATCGGCATGGATATTACGCAAATGATTAACTACGCTGTTGATGAAGTAGAAAAGAATTATAAAGGTCTTGTTATCGGTAACCAATCGAAGAACTTCTGCGTTGGTGCGAACTTAGCAATGATCTTAATGGAAGCACAAGACGACAACTACTTTGAAATTGAGTTAGTTGTGAAAAACTTCCAAGATGCAATGATGAAAATGAAATACTCTTCTAAGCCAGTTGTAGCAGCACCATATGGTATGACGCTTGGCGGAGGTACAGAAGTTTGCTTACCAGCAGCGAGCATTCAAGCTTCTAGTGAAACGTATATGGGCTTAGTAGAAGTTGGTGTTGGCTTAATCCCTGGCGGAGGCGGTAATAAAGAGCTATACATTAAACACTTAAATAAAATGGCAAACGGCGTAGAATTTGATCTACAAAAAGTTGCAAATAAAGTGTTCGAAACAGTCGCAATGGCGAAAGTTTCAACTTCAGGACAAGAAGCGGTTTCTCATAACTTCTTAGGTGATAAAGACGGTATTAGTGTGAATGGTGATCACTTACTATACGATGCGAAACAGAAAGCACTTGCTTTATATGAAGCTGGTTATAAAGCACCGATTCGTAAAAAGATACCGGTTGTTGGTGAAACAGGATATGCAACTCTTGCACTTGGTGCAGAAGCAATGCATTTATCTGGTTACATTTCAGAGTACGACCTTCATATTGCGAAGAAACTTGCATATGTCATCGCAGGCGGAAAAGTGCCGTACGGAACAGAAGTTGATGAGCAGTATTTATTAGATGTAGAACGTGAAGCATTTATTAGCTTAGTAAGTGAGATGAAATCACAAGCAAGAATGCAGCACATGCTTGTAAAAGGAAAGCCATTACGTAACTAATAACGAGGGGAGATATCGTTCATGAGAGAAGCTGTCATTGTTGCGGGAGCAAGAACACCAATTGGAAAAGCAAAGAGGGGTTCATTAAAAACAGTTCGTCCTGACGATCTAGGGGCGTTAGTAGTAAAAGAAACGTTAAAGCGTGCGAATTATGAAGGACCAATCGATGATTTAATTTTCGGTTGTGCGATGCCAGAAGCAGAGCAAGGTTTAAATATGGCTCGTAATATCGGCGGATTAGCAGGACTTTCTTACGATGTTCCAGCTATTACAATTAACCGTTACTGTTCTTCAGGTTTACAAAGTATCGCTTACGGAGCAGAGCGCATTATGCTTGGTCACTCGGAAGCGGTATTATCAGGCGGAGCGGAATCAATGAGTTTAGTTCCCATGATGGGGCACGTTGTTCGTCCGAATAGTCGCCTTGTAGAAGCAGCTCCAGAATATTATATGGGTATGGGACATACAGCAGAGCAAGTTGCTGTGAAATATGGAATTTCTCGTGAAGAGCAAGATGCATTTGCAGTAAGAAGTCATCAACGTGCTGCGAAAGCATTAGCTGCAGGGAACTTTGCTGATGAAACAGTATCTGTAGATGTAACGTTACGTACTGTTGGATCAAATAACAAACTGCAAGAAGAAACAATTACTTTTGCGCAAGACGAAGGTGTCAGAGCAGAAACGACGCTAGACATTTTAGGTAAATTACGTCCAGCATTTAACGTTCGCGGTTCTGTAACAGCTGGTAATTCTTCACAAATGAGTGACGGTGCAGCATCTGTACTATTGATGGATCGTGAAAAAGCAGTGAGCGATGGCATGAAGCCACTTGCGAAATTCCGTTCATTTGCAGTAGCGGGTGTACCACCAGAAGTAATGGGAATCGGCCCAATCGCAGCAATTCCAAAAGCGTTAAAACTAGCTGGCTTAGAGCTATCTGATATCGGCCTATTTGAACTAAATGAAGCATTCGCTTCACAATCGATCCAAGTTATTCGTGAACTTGGTTTAGATGAAGAAAAAGTAAACGTAAACGGCGGTGCAATCGCACTTGGACATCCACTTGGCTGTACAGGAGCAAAACTAACACTATCTCTTATTCACGAAATGAAACGCCGCAACGAACAATTCGGTATCGTAACAATGTGTATCGGCGGCGGAATGGGAGCAGCGGGAGTATTTGAATTACTATAAAAAAAGTGGAAGCGGCTCGTTCAGAATGTGAGGGGGATGGAGCTTCAGACGTAGAGGCGCTCTTTGCCTCGCAGGAAGAAGCGAAGCCACCGAACATTCTAGCCGCTGGAACTGGATTAGATAAAAAGTGCAGGTGGCTTGCTCAGAACAGGAGGGCGTTGGAAGCCCTGACGAAGAGGCGCTTTTTGCCTCACAGGAAGGGGTGAAACGACCGACTGTTCTAGCCACCGGAACTGGATTATAAAAAAAGTGGAAGCGGCTCGCTCACAACGAGACGCCGACAATGCAAAGAATGGAAGCAACAAAGGTTTATAAAAAATAAACGGGAGAGCCAGCTTCTTTCAAAATGAGAGAAGCGGCTTATGAAAATATGAAGGAGGAAATTTTCATGGAAAAAACAGTAGGAAGTGCGGTTAAAGGCGGTAGCTTTTTAGTAGATGAGATTACGATTGATCAAGTGTTTACGCCAGAAGATTTTTCATCTGAGCATAAAATGATTGCAAAAACGACAGAGGACTTTATCGTAAATGAAGTTCTTCCAGAGCTTGAATATTTAGAGCAACATGAGTTTGATCGTTCTGTTCGTCTTTTAAAAGAAGCTGGGGAACTTGGTTTATTAGGCGCTGACGTACCAGAAGAGTACGGCGGAATTGGTCTTGATAAAGTAAGCTCAGCGTTAATCGCAGAGAAATTCTCTCGCGCTGGTGGTTTTGCAATTACTCACGGTGCTCACGTAGGTATCGGATCTTTACCAATCGTGTTATTCGGTAACGAAGAGCAAAAGAAAAAGTATTTACCATTACTTGCAACTGGTGAAAAATTAGCTGCATACGCATTAACAGAGCCAGGTTCAGGATCTGACGCATTAGGTGCAAAAACAACGGCACGTTTAAATGCAGAAGGTACACATTACGTATTAAATGGTGAAAAACAGTGGATTACAAACTCTGCATTCGCTGACGTATTTATCGTATACGCAAAAATTGATGGAGAGCACTTCTCAGCATTTATCGTAGAGAAAGACTACGCTGGTGTATCTACAAGCCCAGAAGAAAAGAAAATGGGTATTAAATGTTCGTCAACTCGTACGTTAATTTTAGAAGATGCGTTAGTACCGAAAGAAAACTTACTTGGTGAAATCGGTAAAGGTCATATTATCGCATTCAACATTTTAAATATTGGTCGTTATAAATTAGGTGTTGGTACAGTTGGGTCTGCGAAACGTGCAGTAGAAATTTCAGCACAATATGCAAACCAACGTCAACAGTTCAAGCAACCAATCGCTCGTTTCCCATTAATTCAAGAGAAACTTGCGAATATGGCAGCAAAAACATATGCAGCTGAAAGCTCTGTATATCGTACAGTAGGCTTATTCGAAAGCCGAATGAGCACATTATCTGAAGAAGAAGTAAAAGACGGTAAAGCAGTAGCAGCTTCTATCGCTGAATATGCAATCGAGTGCTCTTTAAACAAAGTATTCGGTTCTGAAGTACTAGACTATACAGTAGATGAAGGTGTTCAAATTCACGGTGGTTACGGATTTATGGCAGAGTACGAGATTGAAAGAATGTATCGCGATTCTCGTATTAACCGTATTTTCGAAGGAACGAATGAAATTAACCGCCTAATCGTACCAGGTACGTTCTTACGTAAAGCGATGAAAGGTGAATTACCACTTCTTCAAAAAGCACAAAAATTACAAGAAGAGTTAATGATGATGATGCCAGAAGAAGTAGGCGATGAGCCATTAGCACTTCAAAAATATTTAGTAAATAACGCGAAGAAAATCGGCTTAATGGTAGCTGGATTAGCTGCTCAAAAATACGGTAAAGCATTAGATAAAGAGCAAGAAATTCTTGTGAATATCGCTGACATCGTAAGCAACTTATACGCAATGGAGTCAGCTGTTCTTCGTACAGAAAAAGCAATTAAAACAACTGGTCTTGAAAAGAATAAACAAAAAGTGTTATACACTGAAGTATTCTGCCAAGAAGCATTCAACGAAATCGAAGCACATGCGAAAGAAACACTTATCGCAGTTGAAAACGGCGACATGCTACGCATGATGTTATCATCATTACGTAAATTAACTCGCCACACACCACTTAACGTAATTCCGAAGAAACGTGAAATTGCTGCGAAAATTTTAGAAGATGAGCGTTATACAGTTTAATACCTTTAAAGAACAGTAGGCGTTTATACGGCTACTGTTCTTTTTTCTGAAAAAATGAAATTTTCAGTGGTATAAAACTAATACCATTAGTATAATAAAACTAATGGTATTAGTTTTCATGAAGAGGGAGATGGGAATATGAGAATGATGCATGAAAAAACGGTATATCAATTGTCATTTTTGCCAAGAGTGTTTCCTGTGAATTGTTACTTTGTGGAGGAAGAAGATGGTTTAACTTTAATTGATGCTGCTTTACCATATAGCGCAAAAGGGATCTTGCAGGCGGCTGAGAAAATAGGGAAACCAATTACTAAGATTGTATTAACACATGCGCATGATGATCACATCGGTGCATTAGACGCATTAAAGGAAGTAATTCCTCATGTTCCAGTCTATATTTCTAAGCGGGACGCAAAGCTGTTAGAAGGAGATACGACGTTACAAAAGGATGAACCAAATACGCCAATAAAAGGCGGTGTACCTAAAAAGATAAAAACGGTACCTGATATTTTATTAGAAGATGGTGACCGAGTTGGATCGCTGCTTGCTATTGTGACACCGGGACATACACCGGGCTCCATGTCGTTTCTTGATATAAGAAATAAAGCTCTTATTGTTGGGGATGCATTTCAAACAAGAGGAGGTACGGCTGTTTCGGGACAAATGAAATTTTGGTTTCCGTTTCCTGCGATGGCAACGTGGAGTAAAGAAATATCATTACAAAGTGCAGAGAAGTTAAGAGAATATGAGCCTTCCTTACTTGCGGCAGGACATGGGAAAATGATAAAGGATCCAGGTGCTATTATAGAGCTTGCTATTAAGGAAGCGAAGCGGAATATAGAAAGTAGAAAAGAGGGGTAATTTATGTCACCGAGAATCGGACTTACATTACAGAAAATTGTAGAAACAGCAGCAGAAATTGCAGATACAAATGGAATACAAGAAGTAACGTTAGCTTCATTAGCGCAAACATTAGGGGTACGTTCACCCTCGCTATACAATCATGTGAAAGGTTTACAAGATGTACGGAAACATCTTGGTATTTACGGAATCAAACAGCTGTATAACAAACTGGAAGAAGCGGCCGAGGGTAAACGGATGGATGAAGCAATTCATGCTTTAGGAGAAGCGTATGTAGCATTCGTACGTAAACATCCTGGACTGTATGAAGCAACTTTTTTACGAGATGAAGAAGTAAGAAAAGCAGGTGACGGAATTGTAAAGCTTTGTCTTCAAGTTTTACAACAGTACGGCTTAGAAGGAGAGAATGCACTTCATGCGACACGTGGATTCAGAAGTATTTGTCATGGATTTGCGTCGATTGAACAGCAGGGCGGATTTGGTCTGCCATTAGATTTAGATACAAGTTTACATGTATTGTTGGAAACGTTTATTAAAGGATTACGTGGAATGAGAGAGTGAATAAGAGGAGAAAAACATGAATTTGTCGCTGAGCATGCTTTTTATATAGTAGGCTTTGATTTGCTGGAGGGACAATGACAAAAGGATGTGAAGTGAAATGTTTGCAGGACATTTTGGCTTAGCGGCAGTAGTAAAAGCCAAATCACCTAAATTACCACTTTGGGTTCTCATGTTAAGCTCACAATTGTTGGATGTCATTTTTTTGCCACTTTATATTTTAGGAGTAGAGACAATTGAACCTATTAATAGGAATAGTTATGGTGAAGCAATCATTCATGCGGATTACACACACTCTTTAATAGGAGCACTGTTTATTGCTTTTGTTGCAGGAATAGTCGGTACGAGGCTGTGGGGAAAGCGAAATGGCTTTGTTATTGGAGCTGTAGTTTTTAGTCATTGGATTTTAGATTTACTTGTGCACCGTGCTGATTTGCCGTTACTTCCGGGCAATTACGGGGATTTACCTATGCTTGGTTTTGGATTGTGGAGATTTCCGGCTATTAGTATCATATTGGAATGTATTCTTATTGCGATAGGTGGTATATTATATTTCCGTTTTATCGTTTCAAGTGCGGGCGAACAAAAGAAATTTATAGCAAGAATAATCGGCGGGTTGGTAGTTATATTATTAATTTTTTCGTTGCTCATCAGTATAGTGTCTTGAATATGGATAGCCGGAAACCTTAGAAGCGATTCTAAGGTTTTTTAGTGCGTATGATTCCTGAATAATGGTAGGTGGAATTGGAAGATTAAAGATTTAGTTCGTCATTGTTAAAAATAGTTTACATCATGTTAAAAATAAATTACAATTAAAATATAGAAAATAATGTAAAAAGGAGAGGTTATGAAACAGAGTGGAATTTTACAAAATAATCTCGTTGTACTTAGAGCAGAAAAACGCTGGTCACAAACTGATTTAGCGAACAAAGCAGGGGTAAGTAGACAAACGATCGCCTCAATTGAAGCGAATCGTTACAATCCATCTTTAATTTTAGCTTTTGAAATTGCACATATTTTAGGTAAGGAGTTTCATGAAGTTTTTCAATATAAAATAGAGGGGGAAACGGAATGAGCGTTGTAATAGGGATCATAATCTCAGTAGCGGGACTAATAGGTGTTTTATATTCCACACGTTTTCAGAAGAATGAGGGGGAAGATGAAAGAGGCGAGCATATTACAGGGAATGCAGCTAAAATTTCATTATTTGTATTTTTATTTCTATATTTAGTTATCTTTTTAATAGGGAATCTATATTCGTTAACAGGCGAACAGTATAAATTAGCAAATGCATTTTTATTAGCTGGAGTGCTTTGTTCGTATGCTTTAACTATTGTAGTTTTGAAAAGAAGATATTAGATGAGAAAGAGCCTCTAGTGGTTTAGAGGCTCTTTTTTGTTAAATGATATTATTTAGCTAGTTTGAAAAATGTAAATATCGCTAAGAAAAAGCAAACGAAACTGAATGCGATGGAATCTTGATAGGGACTAGGCTCAGAGCCCTTCTGGATTTCTGTAAGGAAGTCGTGGGTTTTCATGTTTATTGCTCCTTTATATAAGAATACTTTTAATGGAACTAATACTTACTAATAGAGTTGCACTAATAAACAATAGGAAAAATGTAGTGTTACGATTTTTGTAATTGTTAAGTGCTATAAATAGAAAGCAAATGAGAAATAACATATGTGAAGGAATAGAAGTGAGTAATGGCTTTAAAGTTAATATATCAATCAACAATTTTATATACAGAATTGCATAAACCATTAAGAAGATAATTTTAAAATATTTTTGCATAAGCACACCAACCTACTATGGTTTGTTTTGAGATACTATCGTTAGTGTAAGGTGACCTTTTGAAAATTTGTATTTTTCTGTAATTATAACGTTTTTCTGTATTTATAAATAGATGTGAAATGTAAGAAAGCTTTTTCATGAATACGATTTAAAAAGAACAGAATACTAAAGAAGAATGAAAGAAGAAAGGTAGGAGTATCCTATGCAAAACTTAACAGAGCTTGAAGTAGAAAACTTACGTCATTTAATTGGTGGACACGCAACAATTATTAACAAGTTGGAGCAGTATGCACAGACGTGTACGGATCCACAACTGAAACAAATGCTACAAAAAGATGCGCAAGATGCACGAAATACGAAACAACAATTAATGACTTTCTTAGGATAGGAGGAAGCGAAAGATGAATGAAAAAGATATGGTAAATGATTATTTAGCAGGATTAAATGCAAGTTTAACAAGTTATGCAAATTATATTGCTCAGTCTGATAATGAACAGTTACACCAAACGTTAATCCAAATTCGTAATCAAGATGAAATGCGCCAACGTAATATGTATGAGTATGCAAAGCAAAAGAGTTATTACAAACCGGCAGCACCTGCAAATCCGATGATTGTACAGCAATTAAAAAGCCAATTAAGTGCGGAATAACAGGAAAAAGAAAACGAGCGAATCTATTCGCTCGTTTTCTTTTTGTATATGTCAATAAATACATAATAAATATTTTTCCAGTTGTAACAAATATGACGAAAATGGAATATAACAATTCACAAAAAGGACAAAAACTTTGCTCAATATTTCACAAAGTATCCATGGTTTCTATCGTGGGAACCTCTATAATTAGGAGTGTAAGGAACAAAAGAAATAGATTATATGATCAATTAGGAGAGATTGCTATGAAAAGACATACAAGAAAAATTGCAATTATCGGTACTGGATTAGTTGGATCAAGTTGTGCATATTCCATTGTCAATCAAGGCATTTGCGAAGAGCTATTATTAATTGATATAAATCATGAACGTGCAGTTGGGGAAGCAATGGATTTATCACACTGCATTAACTTTACAAATACAAGAACAAAAGTATATGCAGGAAGTTATGAAGACTGCAAAGATATGGACATTGTTATTATTACAGCAGGACCAGCGCCAAAACCAGGGCAAAGTCGCTTAGATACTTTAGGAGCAAGCGCAAAGATTATGGAAAGTGTTGTTGGCGGCGTAATGGAAAGTGGATTTGATGGTATTTTCTTACTTGCATCGAACCCAGTTGATATTATTACATATCAAGTTTGGAAATTATCTGGATTACCTAGAAATCGTGTAATCGGTACTGGTACATCACTAGATTCTTCTCGCTTACGAACAATTTTATCTGAAATGTTACATGTAGATCCTCGTAGTATTCATGGGTATTCATTAGGAGAACATGGTGATTCTCAAATGGTTGCTTGGTCACACGTAACTGTTGGTGGAAAACCAATTCTGCAAATATTAGAAGAACAAAAAGAACGATTTGGTGAAATAGATTTAGATGAAATCGTTGAGAAGACTGCAAAAGCCGGATGGGAAATTTATAAACGAAAAGGTACTACTTATTACGGAATCGGAAATTCTCTAGCATATATTGCAAACTCAATCTTTAACGATGATCACCGTGTAATTGCTGTATCAGCCATTTTAGATGGTGAGTATGGTGAATATGATATTTGTACAGGAGTGCCAGCTATTATTACTAGAGATGGTATAAGAGAAATTGTAGAACTAAATTTAACAGAGGATGAAGAATCTCGATTCGCAAAATCAAACGACATTTTACGTGATTATATGAAAACAATTGGCTACTAACTTATAGGAGAAGGTGAAACAAATGAAGGAATATATAATGTCTCGTGTATTTAAAGCATCAGCTGGAATCGCACAAGGTATTTTCGTATCCCTTGGAATTGGTTTACTAATCGAAAATATAGGAAGAATTGTTGATATTCCGTTGCTTATTACAATCGGAGTTGTTGCAAAATCACTTATGGCACCAGCCATTGGTGCCGGAATTGCTTTTATGCTTGGTGCAAACGGTCTTGTAATCTTCTCAGCTATGGTAGCTGGAGCGATTGGTGCCGGATCCATTTCAATTACTGAAGCAGGTCTAATTATTAAAACAGGTGAGCCAATCGGTGCATTATTAACAGCGACTTTAGCTGTATATATTGGTAAACGTTTAAGTGGAAAAACTGCGTTAGATATGATGCTCGTTCCATTTGCGGCAATATTAGGTTCTGGTTTAGTCGGCATTTGGTTATCTCATAATATTACTCCTGTTTTAAATGCAGTTGGAGCATTCATTAAAGATAGTTCAGCTGGTAGCCCGTTTATCGCTTCTATCGTCATTGCAGTCGTTTGGGGACTATTACTTATCTCACCAGCTTCATCAGCTGCGTTAGCGATCGCACTTAGCTTAGACGGTGTTGCAGGTGGTGCTGCTCTTGCAGGCTGCGTTGCTCAGTTTATCGGATTCTCTGTCATCTCAGCGAAAGAAAATAATTTAGGTGGCATATTAGCTCAAGCACTTTGTACTCCGAAAGTACAGTTGCCAAATATTACTAAAAATCCAATGATTCTCGTCCCAACTGTCGTCGCCAGTGCAATAGTTGGTCCAGTATCCGCATTAATTTTCCAACTGGAAGCAGGAAAAGAAATTGCAGGTCTTGGATTAAGTTCTCTTATCGCACCAATTAATTTAATTTCCAGCGAAGGATGGGAAGTTGTCCCAGCGATGGTAATCACTTATATCGTCATTCCAGTAGCTGTTTCTTATATACTTTACATTGCTCTTAAAAAAGCAGGTCGTATTCACTCTGGTGATATGACTGTACCGCAATCTTAACTTGAAAATCTCCTTTTATATAGAGAAAAGCAGACTGAGAAGCCACAGTCTGCTTTTTACATTTTATGATTTTGTTTTACTGGAACACGTACGGTTTCTTTTGCTAATAAAAGCTGAACGCCGAAGTAGAGTATGCTTGCAAGCGTCATTCCAGAAATGGCGTCTACAAATGCGTGTTGCTTCGTAAATAGCGTTGATAAAATAATAAGCGTACCGAAGAAGGTAAGAATGTAATATTCAAAAGCATGTTGTTCTCTACGTCTAAAGGCAGCTAACATAATGATAAAGGTAGTAAGAACGTGAATGCTAGGGAAACAGTTCACCGGTTGATCGATACTATAAATATAGCGGACTAGTTCGGAAAATACGTCTGTTCCAACGACGGTTGGACGTGGTACAGTTGTTTGCCAAAAATAATAAATAGAAAAACAAGCAAGTTTTCCAAGAATGATACTACTTAAAGTGACATAATATTGTTTTCGATCTGCAAAGCAGTAATAAATAAGTGCGCCGTATAAGTAAGGAAACCAAATTAAATAAGGAATAATAAATGCTTTCACAAATGGAATCCAATCATCTACTACAGTTGTGACATCTACTGCGTGTACAGTCGATTTATTTAATACATCGTAAAGGGGACTTACGAGTACGAGTAGAAGTATATAACTTAACGGAAGAAAAGATGAAAGTTTAAATTTCTTCATGATAATCTCCTATGTTTAGTAATGTAAGTAAATTCAATTGATTATAATATAGAAACGCAATTTGGGCTATCGATTTTACTTACATTTTCTTGAATGAACCTTACGTTTTTGTCACTTGACTGAAAAGAAGGGGAGGGTGCTAAATGAAGCGTTTATCGTATTTCTTAGTTTTTATATTCATATGCCTAGTCGGTGCTGGGTGTGCAAAGGATAAAGAAGGAGAGAAATTAGAATATAACGGAAGAGCACTAGTAATTGGAGTTGTTGGAGAAAAACCGAAAGATACGTTTAGGAATGTAAAGTTTGAGGAAATAAAGTTAGAGGAACTGGAAAAGAAATCTAAGGAAGTAGATGGTTTTCTAATAATGAAAGATCACTTTCAAGAAGCCTCAACAGAGCAATATAAAAATGTATTTTCATCACTAAAGAAACCAGTATTTTTTATCGGTTTACAAGATAAATCATATTCGATTTTTATTACAAAAGGGATAGAGTATAACAGTGCCCGAAAAGATGTAAATGCGATGTATACGCAAGGGTTTGCAAATATCGGAAGTGGTGAAGGACAACAATGGGCAGTTGGTTTATCTAATGGCGGAAATACAGAAGAAAGTATTCATAATATGTATATCGTCGTATTTCAAACAATTGCAGATTATTTGAATAGATGAGGAAGAAGCCTGTAAACAAGGTTTCTCCTTTATTTTGCATTCAGGAATTGGTTATATAATGGTCCAAATGATTCCATTTTTATGAGGTTACTAGTAGGGCTTTTTTATTAACAGTAATTCCTCAATATACACGAAATATGCAAATATGCATATTGTATTTATTTGGAATTTTTGTATGTTAAAATTAAATATAGAGATTTTTATATGTAATGAACTAAAATTAGAAATATCCAATGAATTTTGAGAGGTGTTACATGTTTAAAAATAAGAAATTAATTCGATTCGGTCTAACATTACTTGTATGTTTATTTGTAATTGATTTTACAATCAGTTATTTTCAAACATATCTTGAATCAGCGGCAGGTATTAAATGGGCAGTATCAGAAACTTGGAGAACTATTTTGTTAGATGCCCCTGAAAGTATATTGGTTATTTTAGGCGCAATTGCTTTATATGATTTCACAAAAGAAACATCGCCAAAAGACGCATCTATTTAAATGCGTCTTTTTTATTTCATGCAATTAGCAATTTTGTGGATGGTAGTCTTGCTATCAATGATAGAGCATTATGCCATACAATGAAGATAATATTAGAAATTTATGGGGATGATTACGTTGAGGGAATTTTTAATTAGTTATGCTGCAAGCCTGCTTACTTTTACTATTATATGGTTCTTAATACCGTATATTTCGGATCCTAGTTATTCTAACGAGAATGGTTTACCTAACATAGTTGGATTTATTGTAATTCTCATCATATTTGGTAGTGTATTAGATCTTGTAGCTTGCCTAATTGGAGAAGTGTTATACAGGAACATAAAACAATGTAGGAAGTTTCGAGTTGGAATTCCTGTATTTATTGGACTATCTCTTATCTATATATTTATACTCTCTCTTTTTACTATTACTAGTGCATATGCTTCTAGTTTAGTTGCACCTATTATTATGGGTTCCTTAGCTTTTTATGTAGTACGTAGAAAAATATAATTAACCTCAGCTAACGATAATGATGTAAATAAGCTAGTGGCGATTCCGCAAAGAGTTTAAATAAACTACGAAAAAGTAGAAAAGTATACATTTCTGCTTTAATAAAGGATACGTTTACCTTTAGATTGATGATAAAAAAGAAGTGCTCCTGTTTCTAAGCAAGGGCACTTCTTTTTATATTTCAGTCAGTAATTTGAATTTCATATTCTCAGGAGCAGTTACTTTTGCTTTATTGATGATAGGCTTAATAACTTTTTTATGGGCTCACTACTACGGTCAAAATCGTTAGTTCCTTTCATCTGTACGCCTTTGTCATGTAAAGTGTTTCCGGGTTTTGTGACTATAGGCTGAACTGGTTAAATAAACGTTTGTTTAAGATGTATGTTCGGCAGGAAGAAAACGATGCAGCTCAAGGGTTAATAAAGAAAAAAGGAAATTAATCAAACGTTTGTTTAAGATGTATGTTCGGTAGGAAGAAAGCGATACAGCTCAAGGGTTAACAAAGAAAAAAGGGGAGTTAATCAAACGTTTGTTTAAGATATATGTTCGGAGAGTGATAAGAGAAGAATCTAAAAAAATTTATATATTTATTTTTCCTTAACAAATGGCGGAAAAATAAGAAAAATTCGCAGGATTATTAAAAATTATCACGAAATAAGTAAAAGTTTAGCGAATAATGGTTTGAAATAATAAAACGTTTTCTATATGATAAAGGTAAAGGTTAGTAAAAAAGTAGGTGAATTTATGACAGTAACATTTTATTCATATCCAAAGTGTGGCACATGTCAAAAAGCAAAGAAATGGTTTGAGGCAAACGATGTAGCATATGAGATGATTCATATTGTTGAAAATCCACCATCAAAAGAAGATTTACGTAATTTACATGAAAAAAGTGAATTACCATTAAAAAAATTCTTTAATACAAGTGGAATGCGTTACCGTGAACTTGGTCTGAAAGATAAGTTAAAAGATGCAAGTGAAGACGAAATGTACGAGCTTTTAGCATCTGATGGCATGTTGATTAAACGTCCAATTGTAACAGATGGAACGAAGGTAACACTTGGTTTTAACGAAGAGCAGTTTGAAAGTGTGTGGAAAAAGTACCAATAAGGTATTTTTACATAATTAATACATTCACTGGAGGTACAGTCATGAGCATTCCAAATAATTTACGTTACTCTGAAGAACACGAATGGGTAAAAACTGAAGGTAATGAAGTTGTTATCGGTATTACTCACTTTGCACAAAGTGAGCTAGGCGATATCGTATTCGTTGAACTTCCAGAAGTAGGTGCAACAATCGAAGCTGACGAGCCATTCGGAAGCGTAGAATCTGTTAAAACAGTTTCTGAATTATACGCACCTGTAAGCGGTAAAGTTGTAGCAGTAAACGAAGAATTAAGTGACCAACCAGAACTTGTTAACGAATCTCCATACGAGGGTGCATGGATGGTTAAAGTTGAACTTTCTGATGCAAGCCAAGTTGAGAAGTTATTAACTGCTGAAAAATATGCAGAAATGACAAACCAAGACTAATTATAGTCGACTGAAGGACAGCCTTTGTGCTGTCCTTTTTTATTTTGTGTTACATAATGCATTTAAAAACGAGCGCAAATGAATAAGCTATTATGGGAATGAATGTTTTTCGATAAGGTTTCATGGGGCTTTGTAATCTGAACGAGCCGCTTGCGCTTTTCATTATGATCCAGCTCCAGCAGCTAGATTGTTCGGTGGCTTCGCTTCTTCCTGCAAGGCAAAAAGCGCCTTTACGTCAGAAGCTCCATCCCCCTCACAATCTGAACGAGCCGCTTGCGCTTTTCATTGTCTAGCTCCACCTCCTAGCCCTTCATGTCTAAGAACCTTCCGCACGAGAAGACAAAAAGCGTCTTCTGTGCGAAAGAACCTTAGCCAACAGGGCTAAGCAGTCGGTTCCGCTTTTCACTATGATCCAGCTTCAGCGGCTAGATTGTTCGGTGGCTTCGCTTCTTCCTGCAAGGCAAAAAGCGCCTTTACGTCAGAAGCTCCATCCCCCTCACAATCTGAACGAGCCGCTTGCGCTTTTCTTTTGCAAAAATAAACAGGAAACAACATGAAAATAACGAATATACTATATACTAAGTTAAAGGTTGTATAGTATATGGTGATCGGGTGATGACATATGATTTATGTAGAAAAAGTCATTATTGTAGAAGGTACATCAGATAGAAGAAAGATTGAATCTATTATTCGGGAACCGGTGGAAATTGTTTGTACAAATGGTACAATTGGTTTGTCGAAAATGGATGAGCTCGTTGATCAGTTTTTTGATAAGGAAGTGTATGTGCTAGTGGATGCTGATGATGCTGGAGAAAAGTTAAGGAAACAGTTTCGAAAAGAATTTCCGCAAGCAGAGCATATTTATATTGATCGCTCGTACCGGGAAGTGGCAACAGCGCCATCTTCACACTTAGCAAATGTATTATGGGGAGCTGACATTGACGTTTATACAGAATATTTACGGTAAGGAATGATAGAAGTGATTGATTGGACAGGAGCCGAAGCTACAGCCCTAATAGAGAACGAAGAAAAAACAGTGTTATATGTATATACTCCAATGTGTGGAACATGCCAATTAGCAAAAAAGATGTTAACAGTCGTTGAGATGACAATTGAAGATTTGAAAATTGGGATGTTAGATTTAAATTATGCTCCGCATTTCGCGAAAGAGTATGGAATTGAAAGTGTACCGTGTTTACTTGTTTTTGAAAATGGGACACTCATGAAGAAGATATATGCATTTCATTCGGTTGAATATTTATATACGGAATTAAAGTAGGCGGCAAAGTTTTTGCCGCCTCGACATATTTCTTGGGAAATATGTCGAGATGCAGGGTGGTTACAGTATTTGTCGAGCGAAAGTAACAGGATTGCTCTTGAGTGAGAGGGAATGGTATGTGTAATAGAAAGTGATATGAAGGATGTGATTTAGAGTGAAATTATATTCTTTGCTTCAATCATTTGTAAATTACGCTAATGGTCAATATCATTTAGAGCCGCTTTTAAGACAAGGAGAAAAAACTGTTAATTTCCGCTTTGGAGATGAAAGTTGTTCGTTACAAATTTCAAGAGATTATATAGAACTGTTGAAAGAAGAAAGAGGAACGGAGCAAATCGTTTGTGTAGATGAAGAAGATGTAAAACAATTGGTGAATGGCAATGTACGATTGCAAACGTTAATGAACGATGGACGTATACAATATTCGGGAACGTATCGAACGATGTTATTAATTGAATCGATGTTTCATATATGTAAACCGATGTCAGTGGGCGCTTAAAATTCTGAAGTTTCGTTTTTTACAAAAATTTCTGTTGACATGGTGTGTGGATATTGATACAATTCAATTCATAAAATATAGACAATTTCATAAATTACAAATCAGACGAAAATGTAATCTGATTTCTCTTATCAAGAGAGGTGGAGGGACTGTGCCCTGTGAAGCCCGGCAACCGTCAACTTATGTTGAAATGGTGCCAATTCCTGCAAAGCAAATGCTTTGAGAGATGAGAGAGAGGGATAATGTTGTTATATACGCATATAAACCTTTCTGCTTCTCTAAAGCGGAAAGGTTTTTTTGTTGTTTGAATGTGGAGGACATTCAAATAATAAAAGTAATGAGAACGGTAGACTACACGCATCAAAAATAAAAAATTGCGGAGTCGACCTAAACAAAAAAGGGGTGATACACCATGATTCTATTAGAGAATGTAAAGAAAATATATAAAGCAAAAAGCGGTGATGTCACTGCTGTAGATAATGCCAATTTAAAAATAGAGAAAGGTGAAATATTTGGTGTTATCGGATATAGTGGCGCTGGAAAAAGTTCTTTAATTCGATTATTCAATCAGTTGGAGAAACCAACTTCAGGTCAAATTACAATTGCCAATCGCGTCATTTCAGCGATTACAGGAAGCGAACTTCGTAAGGCAAGACAAGAGATCGGAATGATTTTTCAACACTTCAACTTACTTTGGTCACGAACTGTACGTGAAAATATTGAGTTCCCACTTGAAATTGCAGGTGTTGATAAGGCGAAGAGAAGAAAACGCGTTGATGAGCTAATTCATCTTGTTGGATTAGAAGGAAGAGGAGACGCGTACCCATCTCAGCTGAGCGGAGGACAAAAGCAACGCGTTGGGATTGCAAGAGCGTTAGCTAACAATCCGCAAGTACTTTTATGTGATGAAGCAACGTCAGCTCTTGATCCAGAAACGACAGATCAAATTTTAGATCTATTATTAGATATTAATAAACGTCTCGGTTTAACGATTGTACTCATTACACACGAGATGCACGTAATTCGAAAGATTTGTAATCGCGTTGCGGTAATGGAGAAAGGAAAGATTGTAGAAACAGGTCCAGTACTTGATGTGTTCCGTAATCCGCAGCAAGACATTACGAAACGATTTGTACAGCAGTTAACGGATTCTGAAGATACAAATGAAACGATTGAAAGTTTAATTGAAAAATATCCAGATGGAAAAGTAATTCGTTTGCAGTTTATCGGTGAAGCGGTAGAAAGACCAGTACTTCAAAGGTTAATGCAGCGCAGTGATATAGAAGTTAGCATTTTGCAAGGAAATATTGCACAAACGAATAACGGCTCTTACGGTAGTTTAGTTGTTCATTTAAATGGTGAGGAAACAGCGATTCAGCAAGCAATAGAGGGAATACATCAAGATCAAGTAGAGCTGGAGGTGATTGCACATGGATAAATTACTCACAAATGTTGATTGGAATCAAATGTTAGAAGCAACGGGTGAAACGTTATATATGACGGCAATCGCAGCTCTTGCCACATTTGTTTTAGGACTCATTTTAGGATTGTTACTCTTTATGACAGCGAAAGATAATTTATGGGAAAACAAAGCGGTTAACACGGCGATTGGAGCGTTCGTAAACATTTTCCGCTCGATACCGTTCATTATTTTAATCATTTTATTAATCCCATTCACAAAGATTCTGCTTGGAACAATTCTTGGAGCGAGTGCAGCACTTCCAGCTTTAATTATTGGAGCGGCACCGTTTTACGCGAGAATGGTTGAAATCGCCCTTCGTGAAATTGATAAAGGTGTAATTGAAGCTTCAAAAGCGATGGGAGCAAAAACAAGCACAATTATTTTGAAGGTGTTAATTCCAGAATCGTTACCAGCATTAGTATCTGGTATTACGGTTACGACAATTGCTTTAGTAGGCTATACAGCAATGGCGGGAGTTGTTGGTGCTGGTGGCCTTGGAACACTTGCTTATTTAGAAGGATTCCAACGAGGAAATAACGACGTAACAATTGTTGCGACAATTTGTGTATTACTAGTTGTATTTTTCATTCAATGGATTGGTGATCGTGTAACGACTCGAATAGATAAACGATAATAAAAAACGGGAGGATGTTTCAAATGAAAAAATTATTACTGACAGCACTTATTTCAACTTCAATTTTTGGGTTAGCTGCTTGTGGCGGGAAAGATAACGATGAAAAGAAACTAGTTGTTGGTGCTTCTAACGTACCGCACGCTGAAATTTTAGAAAAGGCAAAACCGTTACTTGAGAAAAAAGGAATTGAATTAGAAGTGAAAAAATTCCAAGACTACGTATTACCAAATAAATCGTTAGCGGATAAGGATTTAGATGCAAACTACTTCCAGCACATTCCGTATTTAGAAAAAGAAATGAAAGATAAAAAATATGATTTTGAAGTAGCAGGAAAAATTCATTTAGAACCGATTGGTGTATATTCTCAAAAATATAAGAGCTTAAAAGAACTTCCAGACGGAGCGACAATTATTATGAGTAATTCAGTTGCTGATCATGGACGTGGTTTAGCAATTTTACAAAAAGAAGGCATTTTAAAAATTAAAGATGGGGTGGATCCAGTTAAAGCAACTCCAAAAGATATTGCGGATAACCCGAAAAACTTGAAATTCAAAACAGATATTGAGCCTGGTTTATTACCACAGGTGTATAACAATAAAGAAGGCGACGCGGTTTTAATTAACTCGAACTATGCAATTGATGCGAAGTTAAACCCAGAAAAAGATGCAATTGCAATTGAAAGTAATGATTCACCATACGCAAACGTAGTAGCTGTTCGTAAAGGCGATAAAGATAAGAAAGAGATTAAAGCTCTTGTAGAAGTATTACATTCTAAAGAAATCGAAGACTTCATTAATAAAGAATATAAAGGGGCAGTTGTTCCTGTAAAAGAATAATTGCTGTAAAAGGGCTGGTGTATGCCAGCCTTTTTTATAACTACATAATTATACGGGAGAAGGGGACATCATATGAAAAAGATTCTATTGTCAGTTGTTACAGCGTTGTCTGTATTTACATTAGCTGCTTGCGGAGGGAAAGAGGAGAATAAGCTTGTTGTGGGAGCTTCTAACGTACCGCACGCTGTTATTTTAGAAAAGGCACAGCCGATATTAGAGAAAAAGGGAATTAAATTAGAAATTAAAAAATTCCAAGATTATGTGTTGCCAAATAAAGCGTTAGCGGATAAGGAAATTGATGCGAACTACTTCCAACACATTCCTTATTTAGATAAAGAAATCCAAGAAAAAGGATATAAAATTGTAAACGCGGGAAAAATTCATTTAGAGCCAATGGGTATTTATTCAAAGAAATATAAAAGCTTAAAAGACTTACCAGATGGCGGGACAGTGATTATGAGTAATAACGTAGCGGAGCGTGGCCGTATGCTAGCACTGTTACAAAAAGGCGGCGTTATTAAACTAAAAGACGGAGTAGATGTTGTGAAAGCAACAGTAAAAGATGTTGTAGAAAATCCGAAAAACTTAAAGTTTAAAACAGATGTAGAGCCTGGGCTTTCACCAAAGTTATATGAAAATAATGAAGGTGATGCATTATTTATTAATTCAAACTATGCAATTGACGCAAAATTAAATCCAACAAAGGATGCGATTGCGATTGAAGGATCAGACTCTCCGTATGCAAATATTATTGCAGTTCGTAAAGGTGACGAGAAGAAAAAAGAAATTAAAGAGCTAGTAGAAGTACTGCATTCAAAAGAAATTCAAGATTTTATTAATAAAGAATATAAAGGTGCTGTACTTCCGGTAAGTGAATAAATATAAGGAAAGGACTGGAAAATTACCAGTCCTTTTTTCTTTATATAAATAAGAAGAAAGGTGTATCATAGAAAGATGTGAAGGAAATACTTATATACATTTGTGAAAAAATTGTTACTTTTTTTCGTCGTTTGCGATATCATTTTATTTGATATAAAATTAGAATGAGAATAAAATGAGAATATGAACGTTTTAGGAATTTTTAAAATGTATATATAGGATTAATGGAGGTATTGAGATGGCTGGTTCTACATTAACGGTTAAAGACTTACACGTATCAATTGATGGCAAAGAAATTTTAAAAGGTGTAAACCTTGAAGTAAAAGGTGGAGAAATCCACGCAATTATGGGACCTAACGGAACAGGTAAATCAACTTTATCTTCTGCAATTATGGGTCACCCAAAATATGAAGTAACAGAAGGTAGCATCATCATCGACGGTGAAGATGTATTAGAAATGGAAGTAGATGAGCGCGCACAAGCAGGTCTATTCCTAGCAATGCAATATCCAAGTGAAATTAGCGGAGTAACAAACGCTGACTTCTTACGTTCTGCAATTAACGCACGTCGTGAAGAAGGCGATGAAATTTCTCTTATGAAATTTATCCGTAAATTAGATAAAAACATGGAATTCCTAGAAATGGATCCAGAAATGGCACAACGTTACTTAAACGAAGGTTTCTCTGGCGGTGAGAAAAAACGTAACGAAATTCTTCAATTAATGATGATTGAGCCAAAAATCGCAATCTTAGACGAAATTGACTCAGGTCTTGATATCGATGCATTAAAAGTTGTATCTAAAGGTATTAACGAAATGCGCGGCGAAGACTTCGGTTGCCTAATGATTACGCATTACCAACGTTTATTAAACTACATCACTCCAGACTTCGTTCACGTTATGATGAACGGTCGTATCGTTAAATCTGGTGGACCTGAGCTTGCACAACGTCTAGAAGCTGAAGGTTACGACTGGATTAAAAAAGAATTAGGTATTGAAGACGAAACAACAGAGCAAGAAGCGTAAGAGAGGAGCATAAACATGACAATCGGTACATTACCTTTCGATCAAGAAACAATCCGTCAACGCGCAAGCGAAGTAAACGAAGCAGCTTGGTTGACTGAGTTCCGCTTACAAGCTCTTGCACAAGCAACTGAACTTCCAATGCCAACTCCTGATAAAACGAAAATTGACAAATGGGACTTTATCGGAAAAGGCGACGCTGCTAAGCAAGAGCCTGTAAGTTCTTTAACAGAGCTTCCAGAAGCAGTGAAAAACTTAATCGATGAAAATAACAGTGTATTAGTGCAACGTACTGGTACAACTGCATTCGTTTCTTTAGCAGACGAAGCAAAAGAAAAAGGTGTTATTTTCACAGACATCGTAACAGCTGCAACTGAGCATGCTGAACTAGTACAAAAGTACTTAATGAAAGACGGCGTGAAGGTAGACGAGCATCGTCTAACTGCACTTCATGCTGCATTAATCAACGGTGGTGCATTCGTATATGTTCCGAAAAACGTTGTTCTTGAAACTCCACTTCAAGCTGTATTCTTAGTAGACGGCGAAGAAGCTAACGTATATAACCATGTATTATTCGTAGCTGATGCGAACAGTACTGCAACTTATGTAGAAAACTACGTTGCAAATGAAAATGCTAAAGGTATTGCAAATATCGTAGCAGAAGTAATCGTGGAACAAGGCGCACAAGTGAAATTCGGTGCGGTTGATCTATTAGCGAAAGACGTAACAACTTACGTTAACCGCCGCGGTATTGTTGGACGCGACGGCCGCGTTGATTGGGCTCTAGGCCTTATGAATGACGGAAACACAATTTCAGAGAACGTTACAAACTTAATGGGCGACGGTTCATATGCTGATACGAAAACAGTAACAATTGGCCGTGGTAACCAAACACAAAACTTTACAACTAAAGTTGTTCACTTCGGTAAACACTCTGAAGGTTGGATTTTAAAACACGGTGTACAAAAAGATAGTGCAACATCTATCTTTAACGGAATTGGTAAGATTGAACACGGTGCATCTAAGTCAAATGCACAACAATCTTCTCGCGTTCTTATGTTAGATGAGAAAGCACGCGGTGATGCAAACCCAATTCTTTTAATTGACGAAGATGATGTTATGGCAGGTCACGCAGCTTCAGTAGGTCGCGTAGATCCAACTCAACTATACTACTTAATGAGCCGTGGTATTCCAAAACGCGAAGCAGAACGTTTAGTCATCCATGGATTCTTAGCACCTGTAGTTAATGAGCTTCCAATTGAAGGAGTAAAGGCACAGCTTGTTGAGGTAATTGAAAGGAAAGTTCGCTAATGAATATTCATGAAATACGCAAACAGTTTCCAATTCTTGATCAAAAAGTGAACGGCAAACAACTTGTTTATTTCGATAGTGCAGCAACTTCTCAAAAACCAATTCAAGTCATTGAAACGTTAGAACGTTACTATAAAGAATATAACTCTAATGTGCATCGCGGTGTTCATACGCTCGGTACGAAAGCTACCGACGCGTATGAAGGTGCACGCGAGAAAGTTCGCAAGTTTATTAATGCGAAATCAATGGAAGAGATTATTTTCACGCGCGGAACAACAACTGCATTAAATACAGTAGCGGCTAGCTATGGTCTTGAAAATGTAAAAGAAGGCGATGAAATCGTTATTTCTTACATGGAGCACCATAGTAACATCATTCCGTGGCAGCAAGTTGCGAAGAAAACTGGTGCAACTTTAAAATATCTTCCGCTTCAACCAGATGGGACAATTTCAATAGAAGATGCTCGTCAAACAATTACACCGAATACAAAAATCGTTTCTATCATGTATGTTTCTAACGTACTTGGAACGATTAACCCTGTAAAAGAAATCGGAGCAATTGCACATGAAAATGGCGCAATTATGGTCGTTGACGGTGCACAAAGTACACCTCATATGAAAGTGGATGTACAAGATTTAAACTGTGATTTCTACGCATTATCTGCTCATAAGATGTGCGGCCCTACAGGTATCGGCGTATTATATGGTAAGAAAGAATTGCTAAACAATATGGAGCCAATTGAATTTGGCGGTGAAATGATTGATTTCGTAGATTTACAAGAATCTACTTGGAAAGAGCTTCCGTGGAAGTTCGAAGCAGGTACGCCGATTATCGGTAATGCAATCGGACTTGGTGCGGCAATTGATTTCCTAGAAGAAATCGGTCTTGATAATATTGAAAAGCATGAGCATGAATTAGCGCAATACGCTTTAGAAAGACTATCAGAAGTAGATGGCGTTACAATTTATGGTCCAAAGCATCGCGCTGGTCTTGTTACATTTAATATTGAAGACGTACATCCTCATGATGTAGCGACAGTATTAGATGTAGAAGGTATTGCGGTTCGCGCAGGACATCACTGTGCACAACCGCTTATGAAGTGGCTGAAAGCTTCTTCAACAGCACGTGCAAGCTTCTATTTATATAATACAAAAGAAGAAATTGATACATTTGTTGAATCGCTAATCAAGACAAAGGAGTATTTCACAAATGTCATTTAATAATTTAGATACGTTATATCGTCAAGTTATTATGGATCATTACAAAAATCCTCGTAACCATGGCGTGTTAGAAGATAGTGTTACAGTTAACTTGAACAATCCAACTTGCGGCGACCGTATTCAACTTACGATGAAAGTAGAAGAAGGTATTGTGCAAGAAGCGAAGTTTGAAGGAGAAGGATGTTCTATCTCAATGTCTTCAGCTTCAATGATGACACAAGCAGTAAAAGGTAAGAAAATTGAAGAGGCACTTCAGCTTTCTAAAATTTTCTCTGACATGATGCTAGGAAAAGAGTACGATGACAGCATCGATTTAGGAGATATTGAAGCATTACAAGGCGTATGCAAGTTCCCTGCACGTATTAAATGTGCAACATTAGCGTGGAAAGCGTTAGAAAAGGGCTTAAACGAAGATAAGTAATGTTAAAGGTTCCTAAAAACGAGGTTATCTAAGGAGGGACACACCAACATGGCGAAGCAACTGCCAGATATCGGCGATTATAAATATGGTTTCAAAGACAAAGACGTTTCGATTTTCCGTGCTGGACGCGGTTTAACAAAAGAGATCGTTGAAGAGATTTCACGTATGAAAGAAGAACCACAGTGGATGTTAGACTTCCGTTTAAAATCACTGGATAAGTTCTATGAAATGCCAATGCCACAATGGGGCGGCGACTTAAACGACTTAGATTTCGATGAAATTACGTACTACGTAAAACCATCTGAGAAATCTGAGAAGTCTTGGGATGAAGTACCTGATGAAATTAAAGCTACATTTGATAAATTAGGTATTCCAGAAGCTGAGCAAAAGTATTTAGCTGGTGTATCTGCACAGTACGAATCTGAAGTTGTATACCACAACATGAAAGAAGACCTAGAAGCTCTAGGAATCGTCTTCAAAGATACAGATAGCGCATTAAAAGAGAACGAAGATATTTTCCGTGAGCATTTCGGAAAAGTAATCCCACCGACAGACAACAAATTCGCAGCATTAAACTCTGCAGTTTGGTCTGGTGGATCATTCATCTACGTTCCAAAAGGTGTTAAAGTTGATACACCACTTCAAGCGTATTTCCGTATTAACTCTGAAAATATGGGACAATTCGAGCGTACGCTTATCATCGTAGACGAAGGCGCACACGTACACTACGTAGAAGGTTGTACAGCACCTGTTTACACGACTAACTCACTTCACAGTGCGGTAGTAGAAATCATCATTAAGAAAGATGCATATTGCCGTTATACAACAATCCAAAACTGGGCGAACAACGTATACAACCTAGTTACAAAACGTGCGGTTTGTGAAGAAAACGCAACGATGGAATGGATTGACGGTAACATCGGATCTAAATTAACGATGAAATACCCAGCAGTTATCTTAAAAGGCGAAGGCGCTCGTGGTTTAACATTATCTATCGCGATTGCTGGTAAAGGCCAACACCAAGATGCTGGTGCGAAAATGATTCACTTAGCACCAAACACGTCTTCAACAATCGTTTCTAAATCGATTGCGAAGCATGGTGGTAAAGTAACTTACCGTGGTATCGTACACTTCGGACCAAAAGCGAAAAACTCTCGCTCTAACATCGAGTGTGACACGTTAATCATGGATAACCAATCTACATCTGATACAATTCCTTACAACGAAATCAAAAACGATTACGTTTCACTTGAGCACGAAGCGAAAGTATCAAAAGTATCAGAAGAACAATTATTCTACCTAATGAGCCGTGGTATTTCTGAGCAAGAAGCTACAGAAATGATCGTAATGGGCTTCATCGAGCCATTCACTCGCGAACTTCCAATGGAATACGCAGTTGAAATGAACCGTCTAATCAAGTTTGAGATGGAAGGTTCTATTGGTTAAATAGAAATGCGGAGCCGACTGTTCAGACCCGTTGGCTAAGGTTCTTTCGCACAGAAGATGCTTTTTATCTTCTCGTGCGGAAGGTTCTTAGACATGAGGGTCTAGGAGGCAAAGCTGGACATATTTAAAGTGGAGGCGGCTCGTCCAGAATGTGAGGGGGATGGAGCTTCTGACGTAGAGGCGCTTTTTGCCTCATAGGAAGAAGTGAAGCCACCGAACATTCTAGCCGCTGGAACTGGATAATATATAAAGGAAGCGCCCTGCTGTGCAGGGCGCTTTTTTTTATTGTGTGAGTTGGGCTTGGGGTGGGGTTAGCCGAGATACCCAGGTGGGTTTCTGACTAAATATATCAGCGATTTTTCAAATATATCGATCACAACTCGGAATATATCGGCGATTATTTCAATATATCGACGATTCGACAAGGAATATCGACTTATCAACAAATTACGACAAAAGAAATTCTTCATATACCCTGCAACATTTTATATGAAAGGGGACCGACTGGAAGTAAGGCAAAGATACTGACAAATCCACTGGTGAATCCAATTGAAAAAAGACCTGCGAATCTCCTGTTGAACTTTCTGACAAATCCCCGCTCTACCAACAAATCCCCAGACTGGAAAAAGTAAAGTTTCTCATATAAAAAGGACAATCTTTTGCTTTTTCTCACAATGCGAGTACAATGTAAAATAGCAAGAAAAGACGAAAAGTATTTACAGGATTATTGCGTGCGCATAGCGTAAATGGCAGTAAGGAACTGAGAGGAGGTTTTTTCTCTGAATATAAATAAAGAAACAATCATCCACCTTTATCATACAAACGATATACATAGTCATTTTGAAAATTGGCCGCAAATTTCTCGCTTTGTACAAGGAGAGAAAAAGCGAAGACAGGAAGCGGGAGAGACTGTTTTAACTGTAGATATCGGCGATCATGTGGATCGTTTTCATAGTATTTCGGAAGCGACGAATGGGCTTGGCAATACGAAGCTTTTAAATGAGGCGTTATATGATTATGTAACGATCGGAAATAATGAAGGAATTACGTTAGCGAAGGAGCATTTGAATCGTCTATATGATGATGCTGGATTTGAGGTGCTTGTCGCAAATTTATTTGAAAAAGAAGGGGTACGTCCAGAGTGGGCAAAGCCTTATAAATTACATACAACGACAGATGGGATTACGATTGCTTTTATCGGATTAACGGTTGCGTATCCAGAGTTTTATCAAATGTTAGATTGGCATATTGAAGATCCAATTGAGCATTTAGAGTCTATTTTAGAAGAAGTGAGAGATGAGGCTCATATAACGGTTGTCCTTTCTCACCTTGGAAAAAGTATGGATGAGCATATGGCGGAGCATTATGATATAGATGTTATTTTAGGGGCACATACGCATCATTTATTTGAGCGTGGTGTTCTTATGAATCATACGTTACTTTGTTGTTGTGAAAAGTGGGGACGTTACGTTGGGCACGTTCAGCTTACTGTGGATAAAGAGACGAAGAAGCTGTTGAAAAAGGATGGTAGAGCAATTAAGACTGAACGTTTAGGTGCTTATAACAAACCATTATCCACAATTGAAGCGCTGCAGGAAGAAAGTAAACATATTATGGAAGAACCTGTTGTTCATTTAAAGGAATCATTACCGGTTGATTGGTTTCATGAGACAGCATTTTCGCACATGTTAGCAAATGCGTTGAAAAACTGGTGCGATGCAGAGATTGGCATGGTGAACGCTGGTGTACTTCTTGAAGGATTAGAAGAAGGCGTTGTGACGCGCGGAGATATTCACAGAATTTGTCCACATCCAATTAATCCATGCCTATTAAAAGTGCCGGGGAAAACGTTAAGAGAAGTGATCTTGAAAGCACGTCGGCCGAATATGGAGAACCTTGAGGTAAAAGGGTTTGGATTTCGGGGGAAAGTAATGGGGAAAATGATTTACGCTGGTGTAGAAGTCATTCCAGATACGATTCCTGGGAATAAAATTTTACTCGAAGATGTATTAATTAACGGGGAATCGCTGGAATTAGAACGTATATATACGGTAGGAACGATTGATATGTTTACATTTGGCTACTTATACCCAGAGCTATCCACACTTTCTGACAAACAATATTATATGCCAGAACTACTTAGAGATGTGTTAGCAGACATGTTAATAACTTATACATCTTCTGTCAAACTATAGGCTAGTTAACTTGTAACACTCATTTTTCTCTTGTCATACAGATAAGAAAGAGAGGAGTGTGAACTATGGTTAATGTAGAGCCGATTATAATCGATAATTATACGTTTATTGCGGTTAGCGTCAAACTTCCAAAGACAAATTTGCTAGCTGTAATGAGCGATAAAGGATATATTATGTGCGGTGCATTAGATGTAGGTCTTTTAAATGAGAAGTTAGGGGATCGTGGTATTATTGCTGGTCGCGCGGTTGGTGTAAGAACGATTGAACAACTTCTTGAAGCACCGCTAGAATCAGTAACGATTGAAGCCGAAGCGTTAGGTATTACGGCTGGCACAATCGGAAAAGAAGCATTATTAAAAATGAGATAAGCATATATCGTCCCTCCTTCTTGCATAGAAATGATATAAGAAGGAGGGTTTTTTATGAGTATATTTCGTTCGAAAAATTCGCGGTTTCGAAGGGGGCCTATTTCCTTTCGGCACATACTGCTTATGTCGTTTATTCTTTTTGTCATATTACTCGTGCAAGGATTATGGATTGTGAATAGTAGCATTCAGCCGACATTAATGAAATATGGAGAAGTAGAGACACATAAAATGGCGACAGCGGTTATGACGAAGGCGGTAAAAGATAGAATTGATGAGGGATTCGATGTCGATTCATTAATGAAAGTACAAAATGATAAAAACGGGAAAGTATCCACAATTAATTTAAATACGAAGCAAGTAAATGAAATCGTAACGTCAACGACCACATACATAGAAAAGTATTTACAGCAAGTAGAACAAGGGAATTTGAAGGGACTAGGTATTTCTGAAAAAAATGGGGCAACGATGGCAGTTCCGTTTGGTCGTGTAACAAATAATGCGCTTCTTGGAAATATCGGACCCGATATTCCAATTGATTTCACGACGATTGGTCATGTAAATACGGATATTAAACAAAAAATTGAGCCGCACGGAATCAATACGACAGCGATTCAAATTATTATGGAGATGGAAGTTACGTTGCAAGTCATTATTCCATTTCATACGAAAGAAATAAAAGTGAAACAAAATGTTCCAATTGCGACGCGCATTGTTCAAGGGGAAGTGCCTACTTATTACGGAAGCGGAAGTGTTGTTGTACCTGATAAAAAGAAAACGGATAGTTAGCCATAAATAAAAAATAACCGTAGCAATGTGCTACGGTTATCGTTTTGTATTTGCGCGTTCTTTTCGCTCCCAAAGACTTAAGTGCATGTAGGGGTCGAAAGCCCATTCTGTATAACCATTGTCTTTATACATGCCGAAATGTAGGTGAGGCGGGAATTTTCCAGCTGTGCCGGGAGGACCGTAACCGGTGCTACCAACAAATCCGATTACTTTTCCGGGTTCGACAATTTGTCCAAGCTGTATCTCTTTTGAGAACCCGCCTAAGTGAGCGTAATAATGATAATTGTTATGAAGGTCACGAATACCGATGCGCCATCCGCCAAGGCGGTTCCAGCCTTTTGTTTCAATAATGCCATAGCAAGTGGATCTTACTGGTACGCCATAGCCTGCGAATATATCGGTTCCTTCATGAACCCTTCTTCCCCCAAAACTTCTTCCAGCGCCAAAAGTACTACGGTAGCTATGGTCACTGCGAATCGGAAGAGGGAACGCATTTCCTTCTAAATTAATACGTCCGTAATGTTTATAAATTTGGGCGTATTCGGTAATTAAATCAACTGTTTTTGCACGTCTATAATATTCCCAGAGCATGATTTTAATACGTTCTTCTGACGTTCCTTGTTTCTTTAAAATCGTTGCTGCTGTATGCAAAAGATCACGGTCGTTATTTGCATTTGCAAATCCATCTTTGTCACCATCTAAACCTAACCCGCCAAATAGAGCAATTGTGTGGGGGAGAGTGTCGTTACCATTAACAGGTCCAGCCCATATTTCTGGTTTGAAATAAAGGGAAATGATGGCATCTGGTTTTTTCGGAATATCTTTTCTTACGCTCCGTATATTTCTTTCGTATTGATCCATTGCAGCTAAGTAATACCACGGAATGCCTGAAGATTGCTCGGTTTCTTTATATAGTGCCATGCGCTTTTCGTATATGCTTTGCTGATTATCTTCACCGTAAGCGATGTTTTGGTGGAGAAGAAAGCAAATCGAAAGCAAAAGAGAAATTTTTCGAAGCATGAAATAGACTCCTTTCACATCATCACTCTTTTTAGTGTGGGATATACGGAGTATTTCATTATAGGGAACGATTGGAAAAAATCTTAGAATCTTCATTTGAGCAAATCGCTTTCATACGTTAGAATAGATATGTTACATTGAAAGAAGCGAACACGGTAAACTATTTCATATTGTGCGGAGTTGATAACCATGACAAAACAAACAGAATATAAGCGCAAGCCCGAATGGTTGAAAATTAAGTTAAACACGAATGAAAACTATACAGGCTTAAAGAAAATGATGCGTTCTAAAAATCTTCATACAGTTTGTGAGGAAGCAAAATGTCCGAATATTCATGAATGCTGGGCTGTAAGAAAAACAGCAACATTTATGATTTTAGGTGCGGTTTGTACACGTGCTTGTCGTTTTTGTGCGGTTAAAACAGGATTACCAACTGAGCTTGATTTACAAGAGCCAGAACGCGTAGCAGATTCTGTAGTACAAATGGGCTTAAAGCACGTTGTTATAACAGCGGTTGCACGTGATGATTTAAAAGATGGTGGAGCAGCTGTTTTTGCTGAAACAGTACGCGCTGTACGTCGTAAAAATCCATTTACGTCAATCGAAGTATTACCATCTGATATGGGTGGAGTAGAAGAAAACTTAAAAATGTTAATGGATGCAAAACCAGATATTTTAAACCATAACATTGAAACAGTACGTCGATTATCTGACCGAGTTCGCGCTAGAGCAAAATATGATCGTTCATTAGAGTTTTTACGTCGAGCAAAAGAAATGCAGCCTGATATTCCAACTAAATCGAGCATTATGGTGGGCTTAGGGGAAACGAGAGAAGATTTAATTGAAGCAATGGATGACTTACGTGCAAACAATGTGGATATTTTAACTCTTGGACAATACCTACAACCATCTAAGAAGCATTTACCAGTTCTTAAATATTACCCACCAGCGGAATTTGCAGAGCTAAAAGAAATTGCACTTAGCAAAGGCTTTAGCCACTGTGAAGCTGGCCCACTTGTGCGTTCTTCTTACCATGCGGACGAGCAAGTTCGTTCTGCAAAAGAAAACACAGCAGAAGCAAAATAATGAAAAAAGGGAGCTAATGATTAGCTCTCTTTTTGTTTGTACTCCAAAACAGTATTTGGGCATGTTAATAAAATCTTTTTTAATTCTTCTGTGGATAATTCAATTGTAAATTCAGGTACACCAGGTGTAATTAAAATTTTATCGTACGTATAAATAGCGTTATCCACAATAATTGTTACATCGTGTGCATACCCGAAAGGAGCTACACATCCTGGCGTACAACCAGTTTTGTCTCGCAGTTCATCAGCGGAACAGAGAGATAATCGTTCTCCTGTTAGTTCTTTCATCTCTCCGCGGTTAAGCCTTGTGCCCTCTAACGTGAAAAATACGTAATAATCTCCAGCCTTTGATTTTAAAAATAAGCTTTTACTTGGAGTACCTTGTAAGCCAAGCCTCTCGCGTACAATCCGATCTGTCTCATAATCGAGTACCGGTTCGTGTTCGAATTTTTCATAAGAAACATTTGTTTTATGTAGTAAAGCAAGTACATCTTCGTACATATGGAGTGATACCCCTTTCTATTATTGGTACAGTTTCTTCTCGTGGCGTCAACTGAATGTGTTGGAAAGAGATATTACTTGGACGGTGCTTTCCATAATCGTTTTAGGCTACATTGTTCATCAATTGTAATTTCATACATATCAGGATTCGTTAAAGTTCTCCATTCATGAAAGCCGATTGTATGATCAAAGTGCTTTAAAATGAGAGTAAGTAAGTTTCCATGTGTAACGAGTAATATTGTAGTATGGTTTAATTTTAAAACGTCTTCGATAAGTGATATAGCACGGTCCGTTGCTTGTTTTGTTGACTCTCCGCCTGAAAAGGCAATATCTATATTTGTAAAAGTAGATTCTAGTTTTTGCATCCAATCGTCCATTGAAACGTCGCTTAATATGCGTTCAGCTAATCGTTCATCTTCTTGGATAGACAAATTAGCTTGGAGTGCATAGGGCCGAATAGAATCGATAGCTCGCACAAATGGGCTTGAAATAATATGGTCTATTTGTAGTTGGTTTTCTAAAAGGAATGTAGCAAGGGTGTTTGCTTGTTTTTTTCCATCGGTCGTTAATTCGGCATCACGTTCTTGGCCAGTTGCTGAACAATGTCGTATGACAATGATTTTCTTCATAATTCATCCCCATCTTTCAAGTTGACGCTATATACTTCGACAAATGTGGAAAATATTCCTTTTTATTGGAAAGGACATAATGATCTGATCATGTGGAAAAGTAATGTGGATAATAGAAAATCGAGGTGCAATGATGAAAAAAATGCTATGTATTGTATTTGTGATTTGTTTTCTCTCACAACTGTCCACAACATATGCACAATCCAATCAAAAGTTAGATTATCCAAGTAATCGAAATAAGCCATTTGTGAGCGAAGATGTGTTTTACGAACAGTTAGATAAGAAAATGTATAAAGAATACAATAATGCAGCGTATAGTGTTCGAAAAAAGATTTTATTTAAAGAAGTACCCGACGAAGAATATTCCTTTTTACAAAAAACAGCCGCGGGTTGTCGGGGTGAAGTAGTGCTTCAAGATTCTTTTATTCACCCTGATCGCCAAGTTTATTTTTTCGCTTCCTTTTCTCAAAATGAAGTAGAAGAGTTACACAAGTACATCGTTATAGATGCAGAAACAAAGAAGGAGCTACAAAGCGGTAAAAGTTATCATCGCTATGATAATCTTTATAAAAAATAACCCACCAACAGGCGGGTTATTTTTACTTTGGCACACTCATTAATTTCTCTTTCATTTTACGAATAAGAATGATAGCGCCAATTGTAAAGAGAAGGGTGATTCCTTCTGCAACAAAGATGTTAATTGTTTTCGTTTGGTAAAGTGCCGCGAAGAAGTCTACAAGTGCGTGGAATAGTATAGCGTACACAAGGAAGATATACTTCTTCTGTTTTACTGCGTATAAAACAAGCATTGTAAAGGCGATTTGCAGCACGAGTGCCATAATTCTTTCTAAGCTGCCAAGGAAGTATAAGTAGGCAGGTTGCTGAATTAACATGTCTTGTAGGCGGCTTAGTTCTGGCATTTTTTCGACCATCTGGGCGAAGCTACCGTCGTTAATTGAATTCGCAAATATAAGTGCTTGGAATGCAGAGAATCCGCCAACTAAAATGGATTCAATTCCGCCGTGACCGATTCCGTAAGCGAAGCCATCTTTATATTCTTGATATTTTTTTAGTAGGAAGAAGAAGGCAACGAAGCGTCCTAATTCTTCAAATATACCAGCAGTTAGTCCGCCATAAAGTGCGAAAACAAATGGATTTTCTAAAATTGGAGCGATTGCTGGATTACCGCGCATAAATAGGTGGAATGGTGTTTCGAGAATTTGGGTAAATCCGATAAAGATAAGAACACCAACGCCGACCACTTTCCAATTTATATTATATTTTTTACGGAAATAAACGAGTACAATAATTGGGACCAGAATCGAGACAATGAGTTGAAAGATGATGCTGGCAATTACAGTATTTGAAACCATATTTTCACCGCTTTCTAATATATGTACATATCTATTATGCATGAAATATTTTATAAAGAAAATGAATTTACTTATTGACTCTAACGTTGCGTCATACTTTATCGTATGTATTAAGGGGGAGATACACATGGCAATGAAGGTAAAAGAAGTAGCTAATTTAGTTGGAATTAGTGTGCGCACACTGCATCATTACGATGAAATTGGGTTGTTAACCCCAGATGAGACGACAGAGTCTGGATATCGTCTGTATTCCAATGAAAATTTAGAGACGCTGCAGCAAATTTTATTTTTTAAAGAATTAGGCTTCCCTTTGAAAAAAATTAAAGAAATTATCATGAGTCCATCATTTGACCGGGAAGAAGCATTGCAGCTTCATAAGAAAATGCTTCTTGAAAAGCGGGCTAGGTTAGATAAAGTGATTGCGACGATTGATAAAACAATTCAGCATACAAAAGGAGAGATTGAAATGACGAATAAAGAGAAATTTGAAGGCTTCGATTTCAGCCATAATCCGTACGAAGAAGAAGCGCGTGAAAGATGGGGAGACAGAGCTGTAGATAAAGCGAATGAATATGCGAAAGGTATGTCTAAAGAAAACCAAGAAGAGTTTAATACGATTTACAGAAACTTAGCGGCGCTTAGACACGGAGAACCAGATTCTAAAGAGGCACAAGAAGCAATTGGAGTATGGTACGATTACTTGCAAAACTTCGGTGAATATTCATTAGATGCTTTTAAAGGACTCGGTCAAATGTACGTCGCTGATGAGCGCTTTACGAAAAATATCGATAAGTTTGGCGAAGGTTTAGCGCAGTTTATGTGTGATGCGATGGAGGTTTACGCAAATCGTAAGAAATAGTAAAAAATAAAGAAGATGGAGGTTTTCTCCACCTTCTTTATTTTTTTATCATATCATTTAAAGTCTGATCCCCTGTATTGTTCAAATGAGGATTTTTACTCATTTCACGTTTTAACATATCGAGGCTTTGCGTATATTCTGTATCATTTAATGCGCCAGATTGAAGCCCTTGAATTTGAGAAATCAACTTTTGGTCTGTTGATACATATGCTTTATAATAGCGAGGGACGATGGACAAAGCAGCTCTATATACTTGATCCGCTACGAGTTTCGGATCCGTTGTGTTTGCACGGTATACAACAAATACTTCATCGTCTGTAACGAGCGTAGCAGCGTTTGTAACGTCAGGAAGTTTGACTGTCATGCTTGTAATCATTTCAGCAACTTTCTCACGGTTAATGGCTCCTACTTGTTTATTAGATACTTCATGCTTTTGTTTAGATGAATAGCCGACTCTCGTTAATCGTGTATTTGTATTTTCCGTATGATACATGTCGTTTTTGTTGGAAACAAGAACACGACTTCCTTCTTCACGTTCCATTTCGGCTTTATTCGTTGGTTGGCAGCCTGCAAATAAGGAAAGAGTGAGGAGAGAAAGTATAATTTGTTTTTTCACGATGTATCACCTCCTTCTCCATAGCATGCACTAATTTTCAATTTTTTGTATTTGAAATTGTTGGTTGGTATGCTTTGTGATACGATAAAAAGAAGAATGCTTAGAGAGGAAGTTAATGATGGAGCAAAAGCAGGAGATTCATGCTACGGTGAGCATTAATAATGTGCAGTACGAAGTAATTAAAAACTTTCGTGACGGTTTTAGTGAAGAAGCATTTAAAGAGCGCTATGCAGAAATTTTAAATAAATATGATTACATCGTTGGGGACTGGGGTTATGAGCAACTTAGATTGCGCGGATTCTTTGATGATAGTAACCAGCGTGCGACATATGATACGAAAATTAGTACGTTATCGGAGTATTTATACGAGTACTGTAACTTTGGTTGTGCACACTTCGTATTACGAAAAGTGAAGAAATAAAAAAATCCTCTTACAATTGTAAGAGGATTTTTTGTATATTCTCATTTATAAACAAATCGAGATACGATCGCCTTCAGAAAGTATTGTATTTGGTTTCATTTGTTGTCCGTTCAATTGAATATCCCCGTTTTTAATTTTATCCACAATGCGTGTACGGCTCCAGTCGGAAATATATGTGGATAAAGCTTTATCCATCCGGTGGGAACCGAAAACGAGGTCTAATACAATTGTGATTTC
Organism: Bacillus sp. FSL W8-0519; assembly: GCF_038005585.1. Lineage (NCBI taxonomy): Bacteria > Bacillati > Bacillota > Bacilli > Caryophanales > Bacillaceae > Bacillus > Bacillus sp. FSL W8-0519. The sequence continues at coordinate 4,814,964 of NZ_JBBOTL010000001.1, read as the reverse complement.
GGCTATGCCACTTTCTTTATGCTGTGTAATGGAAATGGTAGTAGTTGTTTCCGTTTGATCTTGCTGAGGCATATCGACTGTTTCCACATGATCAGTAAATGATTTATAAATACGAAGTTTTTGATTCCACGTATGATCTTTCGGGCATTTATAAATAGCAAAACGATATATATTTTTTCCGTTGGCGTTATGCCTACGAATATTTGTGTCGGTAAATAGGGTAGTGCGTCTGCAATTTTTACAATATTTTTCAATTGTACCTTGTTCATTTTCATATAAGCTCCAAGAAAGTTGTACTTTCTGCATTTTCCTTCACCTCTTATAGTAGTGGTAAAGGAACGTAATACAGCTATTTGGATGTCTTGTAGTATGAAGACATGAGGAAAAGACAAAAATAAAAGGAGGTTCCCTTAGGAACCTCCGTAAACATCATACTACAGATGCAATACGTTCCTTTGTAATGGGAATGGGCAGACTACTCCCTTGAAAAAGCACGGTGCTTTTTTGAGAGTAATGCTATCCAATTGCTGGTCCATTACAAAGTAAATGTTGGCATACGTAGATAACGTCCTTTCTATCCAAATAGATTTATTTTTCATTATAACACGGATAATTGAAAATTCAAAATAATTAAAGTGAAAAAACACCAGCTAAAAAGCTGGTGCCTAAGATAAATTATATAAGTTCAAATAAAAATGAGCGTAGTTCTTCTGCAATTTCTTCAGTCATAGAAAATGCATGCTCTAAGTAGCCTGGTTCGTTTAAATCGTCAGCGCCGATGATTGCAAATTTATTACGCTGCATATCAAGGACAATTGTTTTACCGTAATGACGATCGGAGTATAGTAGCGCTAAATCATGACGCTCATTTTCTCCCATAAAGCTAACGAAACGAGTTTTTGTAGCGACAGTGTCGTCGTACAGAAAGAAACGTTCTTCCATACACATGGCTCCTTTTATTAAATATCTAAGTTTAAGTGTGGCTTATGATCTAAATGGTGATGCGTTTTAATGAATCGTACCGTTCTTGTTTTGTAACGCATTACGATAGAGTATGTTTCAGCTAAATCTCCGCCTAGGAATTTCACGCCGTCTAATAACTCACCAGCAGATACACCAGTTGCTGAGAAGATTGCATCATCACCAGACACTAAGTCTTCTAGCATTAGAAGTTGACGAGGGTCTTCTAATCCCATTTCACGACAACGAGCTTCTTCTTCTTCGTTCATTGGAACTAAGCGAGCTTGCATTTCACCTTCAAGGCATTTTAATGCTGCTGCAGAAATAACGCCTTCTGGAGCTCCGCCAATACCTACGAATAAGTCGATACCAGTTCCAGGTAGTGCTGTTGCGATTGACGCACCAACATCACCGTCACCAAATAATTTTACGCGTGCACCTTTTGCACGAACACGATCGATAATATCTTGATGACGTTCACGTTCTTGAACGATAACTGTTAGATCGCGAATCTTTTTATTGTTAGCTTCCGCTACAATTTCAATTGTTTTTTCAATTGGATCATCTAAGCTAATTTTACCAGCTGCTTTTGGACCAACCGCGATTTTTTCCATGTACATATCAGGAGCATGAAGAAGGTTTCCTTTATCTGCGATTGCGATAACTGCCATTGCATTTGCAAGACCTTTTGCAACGATGTTTGTACCTTCTAATGGATCAACGGCGATATCTACTTCTGGACCGTTACCTGTTCCTAGTTCTTCACCAATATATAACATCGGTGCTTCATCAAGTTCTCCTTCACCAATTACAACTGTACCTGCCATGTTTACTGAATCGAACATATCACGCATTGCTGTAGTTGCTGCATCATCTGCTTCATTTTTCTTTCCGCGGCCCATCCACTGTGCGGATGCTAATGCTGCTGCTTCTGTTACACGGACAATTTCTAGTGCGAGTTCACGTTCCAAGATTCCATTCCTCCAATTTCAAAAATCATACAAATATAACTATAACAAATTACGGGGAAAAGGTGAATTCGAAAAATTGTCGATTTTTTCAGAAGAAAGCGTTACAATTAAAATGTAAATGCTTTAATTTCCAGGTAGGTGACATTCATGTATTTTGTAGACAGAAAGAAAATAGAACAAATGCTAGTATGTTTAGAACGAGCAACAAGTACATTTCAAGAGAAAAAGATATATGAAACCGAGTTTGAATTTTACGCATTAGAACGCATAGCGCATCTAATGATTGATTCTGTATTAGATGTAGGTAATGCGATGATTGATGGATTTATTATGCGCGATCCAGGAAGTTATGAAGATATTATCGATATTTTAATGGACGAGCGAGTGATAAGTGCAGAAGAAGGACAAGGAATGAAAGAAGTGATTCTTCTTCGAAAAATGCTTACGCAAGATTATATTCAAATGAATCATGATGAATTATATAAGACGATTCAAAAACATATTGCGGTGGTAGGGAAATACCCAGCAAATATTCGCAATTATTTAGAAAAGGAATTAGGACCTGTATCTGCATTTGTACCAGAATAATTATGCTTATAAGATCCCCAGAGAATGCCTTTTGGGGGTCTTATATTGTATGTGAGGGAGAAGGGTGAAGCATGGGGGAAGCACGTACGACGAAAGATGAAATTGTGCAGTTGTTGAAAGTAAAGGGAGAGCACACCGTAGCGGAACTAGCTGAAGTTTTAGAGATTACAGAAATGGCGATTCGAAGACATTTAAGTAATCTTGAGAAAGATGGTTTCATCTATTCCAAGATGGTAAGGCAACATGTCGGAAGACCAACTTATTTGTATGGATTAAGCGAAAAGGGAGAAGATACATTCCCGAAAGAGTATAAGCAATTTGCGATTGATATGCTAGAAGATTTAGCGCGAATGGGCGATGAAAAAATACTTCGTTACGTTTTAAAAGAGAGAACGAAGCGAATGGAAGAACAGTTACAAAAGCGCGTGAGTAATCAAAAGAATTTAGCATATAAAGTGCAAGAGATAGCAGCTATGCAAGAGAAAAATGGTTATATGGTTCAAATTAAGAGAGACGGAGAGAACTCTTTCGTAATTGAAAAACAAAACTGTCCGTTAAAGGAAATCGCTGAGAGATTCCCGCAAGTGTGTGAAGATGAAAAAGAGATGTATAATCGTTTATTTGCGAACGCAGATGTAAAAACGCTAGCAAACATGTGCGAGGGCGATTGTAGTTGTTCTTACCAAATAAAAGAGAAAAAATGAACGTTATGGGGCGCTTTAAGGTAAAGCGTTTTTTTCTTTGTAAAAAGCGGGTAATATAAGAGTGGTATGATAAGGTGAGAACGTTAGCATAGAAGGAGAGACAGAATCGATGTATAAAGGTTACTTAATTGACTTAGACGGTACAATGTATCGCGGAGAAGAACAAATTGAAGAAGCGAGCGACTTCGTAAAAGCATTAGGAGAGCGCGGCATTCCATATTTATTCGTTACGAATAACTCAACTCGTAAACCAGAACAAGTGGCAGAAAAACTTGTTCGTTTCGATATTCCAGCGAAAGCAGAGCAAGTATTCACAACGAGTATGGCAACAGCAAACTTCATTTACGAACGTAAACAAGACGCAACTGTATATATGATTGGTGAAGAAGGCTTACATGATGCGCTTGTGGAAAAAGGATTTGAACTTGTGGATGAAAATCCTGATTTCGTTGTTGTCGGTTTAGATCGTGACATCACATATGAAAAGTTAGCAAAAGCTTGTCTTGCTGTGCGTAACGGCGCAACGTTTATTTCTACAAATGGAGACATTGCCATTCCGACTGAGCGCGGATTATTACCAGGTAACGGTTCATTAACATCAGTTGTAGCAGTATCAACAGGTGTGGATCCAATCTTTATCGGAAAACCAGAATCAATCATTATGGAACAAGCTTTAAAAGTGCTTGGCATAGAAAAGAATGAAGCCTTAATGGTTGGGGATAACTACGATACAGACATTTTAGCAGGAATCAATGCTGGTATGCATACGCTTCTTGTCCACACTGGAGTCACAACTGTGGAGAAGTTAACAGAATACGAAGTTCAACCGACGCAAGTTGTGCATAACTTGACGGAGTGGATTGAGAAGATGTAATGAAATGCAGGTAACCGGAATAGGTTACCTGTTTTTTTATGCATAATTGCATATGTGCTATTGTTATATAAAATGTAAAATTTATATGTAATGATATTGTGGGGAGGAAATCAGAGTGTACTGGATGTCATGTATTATGTTTGTTTTTACATTATGTGTTTTATTTTTTGTTCTATGGAAGATATATAAAATAAATGAAATGAAGAAAAGTGCGGGAAAACTTATTGCAACATATCCAAGAGTGAAGAGACGTTGGATTGCATTACTTGGACCAACGTATTTCATTGGACAATGTATGTATATATATGCTCAGTATGTAAGTGGAGATATTCATACAGTTGAACAGTTTCTTGTTCAGTCGGGGAGTTATACTGTAGCAAGTTGTTTTATGACTTTAATAGCCATCCATCTTATTAAAAGTGTACAAATATATGAAAAAGGTGTAGTAGACGGATTAAACTTTTATTCATACGAAGAATTGCAGGGCTATAAAACATCAACATGGGAAAATCCAAAAGAGAATATATTTTTATATCGCGGGCGAGAAAAAATGAATGACAATGTGAATTTACTTATTAGACAGGGAGATATGAATGAATTAGAAAGCATTCTTCAAAGATATATTCCGAAATTAATGATGAAATGAAAAACTCCGGTTGTTAAAACCGGAGTTTTTTTATTAAAATGCACGATTCACAACATCTTTAACCTCTTCAAGATATTGTTTACGCACACTGTCATCCACAGAAGGAACACTCGTATAGAATGTATGCTCAATTGTTTCAATGCCTGTAAATTCAAAAATACCAACATCCGCTGTTTTCTTCATTGCGTCAAACATACCGCCGGCTAGGTATGCCTCTTTCGTATTTCCCATTGTAGATAATAATAATCCTTTTTTACCGCTTAATAACTTCTCGATGCCATTTTCACCGTAAGCATAAGCGAAGCCGTGACTAAATACACGGTCAACGTATCCTTTTAAAATAGCAGGAAGTCCCGCCCACCAAACTGGGTAAATGAATGTAATGGTATCAGCCCAAGAGATATGCTCTTGCTCTTCTTTAATATCTGCTGGTGTGTTTCCTTGAGAAAATGAGATGAAATCGGAAGCGCCTAATACTGGATTGAAGTTTAATTCGTATAGATCACGAACGCGAACTTCATGACCTTTTTCTGCTAATTCACTTTTTACCGTTTCTAAAATCGCATGGTTGAAGCTTTCTGTATTCGGGTGTGCATAAACGATTACATGTTTCATTGTTATTCCTCCTATTTGTGGATATGTGAATAGTTTTTATGTATTCATGTAACTATTGTGGTTACTTTTCTTGTAAGAGTCAATTTTTTTGCTGTGATAAACAAATGTTAGTATGTGACAAAAAAATACAAAATAGTAGGGATTTTGCATTTCTGAATAGAATATATAGATTGGTAAATAGAGAGAGAAGGGGATATGGGGATGAATATTATTGAAATTGAAAGGTTAGAAAAATCATTTGATATTGGGGATAGTAAAGTCAAAATATTAAAAGGCATTAATCTTCAAATTCAAAAAGGAGATTTCGTTTGTATTATGGGAGCAAGTGGTTCGGGTAAAACGACCTTACTTCAGTTGTTAGGTGGATTAGATATTCCATCGGTAGGTAGTATTCGAGTTGACGGTACAGAGATTTCAACATTAAAAGAAAAAGAGCTCGCTTTATTTAGACGGCATAAAATCGGTTTTATTTTTCAGCAGTTTAATTTGATTCCGGTGTTTAGTGCAGAGGAGAATGTGGGGTTGCCGTTACTGTTAGATAATGTATCGCAAAAGAATGCAACGGTGACAGCAACTCGTTTATTAGAGCTTGTTGGGTTAAAAGGAAAAGAAAAGCATTTACCAGCACAGTTATCAGGTGGGCAACAGCAAAGGGTTGCGATAGCAAGAGCTTTTGCAAATGAACCGGCAATTATATTAGCGGATGAGCCAACAGGGGCATTAGATTCGGAAAATAGCAAAAATATCATTGCGGCACTTCGCAATGCGTGTGATGAGTTAGGGCAAACAGCTGTAATTGTAACGCACGACCCGTTCGTAGCGGCTCATGCTGATAAAGTTGTTTTCTTATTAGATGGTGAAGTGATTCATGAACACGCTGAAAGTAAAGGATGGAAATTTCGAAATATCCCGCAACAAGTTACTCATATTCAAGAGATTATGAATCGCCACTTTAAAGTAGGAGGTAAAGGTGATGCGATGGGTAATTAAATATGCGGTAAAATCGATGAAACAAAATTGGCTACGAAATATGTTGATTGCTCTCGGTGCAGCTTTAGGTGTTATGTTAGCGACGATGTTATTGCTAGGAAATCAATCAGTAGAGAAGAGTGTGAAGGAACAAGTAGTAAGCCGATATGGAGATTATAATTTACAATTTGGCTATATAAAAAACGATATGTATTTAAATAATGAAAGTTTAAAAGGAATAGATGGCTTAGAAAATGCTGAAAAAATATCAAAAGTACTTATACCGTATCCTTTTCCAAATTATAAAGAGCTATCAGGAAAGCCGTCCTATTGGGGTGTTGAGCAAGATTCTCCAGAAATGCATTCTTATAAAATATTAGAAGGTCGATATCCGAAAGAAGGGGCCGAAGTAGCGCTGACAAAAGGGTATACAGAACGTGAAAATATACGGATAGGAGATACGATTCAGTTGCCATTTCCGCAGCATGGAGAAAAGAATGTGAAAGTCGTCGGCATTTTAAATCCGCCGTTAATGGCAGCAATGGGACATAGTGCTTATTTTCCAATCGATTGGCTTCAAAAAGAATTAAATCTACCAAATCAGTTCAATCTCGTTCAAGTGAAAACAGCCGATGTAAATGTGAAAAGGAAGATTGCTCTTGAGGTAAATAAGAAGATAGAAAATATAAAGGTGGATCAACGTACTTATGTCGATAAGGCATTTGAACGACTAAATGTAATGAAGCCTTTAATTTTTAGTTTAGGTGGTATTGCCTTATTTGTAGTAGCCCTTTTAATAATGGGAAGTTTCTTCTTATCTGTCAGAAGTCGATTTAAGCAATGGGCATTATTACGTGCACTTGGTAGTAATCCAAATCAAATTATATTAGTCGTTTTATTAGAGGCTTTATGTATTGGGGCAATCGGATCACTAGCAGGAGTTATTCTTGGAGCAGGTACGCAAACAATTGCAGCATCATTCATTAACAAATGGGTGAATATTGAGGAAGCAGGGAAAGCATCATTCTCGATTTCAAGTGAGATTTTACTCATTACTTTTTTACTAGGGATTGTTATGTCTATCCTAGGGGCTATTATACCAGCTTTTATGGTTAGAAAGATTCCACCAGTTCAAGCACTCCGCCCAGGTCTTCCTAGTAATGAGAGAAAAGAAAAAAGATGGAGTGCTTTTAGCCTTAGCATTTTAATCATTGGTACTGTTATTGGACTAGCAGGTAGCGTATTAGAGGAGTATATCGGTTTTAATCCAAGTGCGATAGGAGCGCTTTTATTTGCGGTCGGTTTGTTATTTGCGATTCCGTTATTTATTCAGATGATAGCACCTGTTATTGCAAAACCATTTCAAATGATATTAAGAATTGAAACGACGATTAGTAGTCGGAATGTCATTCGTTATCGAAATAAGGCAGCTGTGTCGGTTGCTATACTAGCATTTGGTTTTATGTTAGCACTTGTTGGAACGATGTATGTAAACTCTATGTATGAAGGTATGAAAAAAGGATTACAAAAACATTTACCAGCGGACTTAGTAGTAAGAATTCCAGTAGAGTCGCAAGGAATAGAAACATTACCGTTTAGTTGGATGGAGAAGGTTAAAAAAATTGATGGTGTAGAGGCGAGTGTTGGGAATGCTACTGACTTTACAGCAAAGCTTGTGAATTATGACTTTAAAAAAGCGAATCAAGAATGGTATGAATTTAGGAAAAAAAACAATTTGAACTCTGATTCAATGGAAGTTGTAGGTAATGATATTGTAGCGTATCAGAAAGTAACAAAGGCGAAAGTGATTTCAGGGCAAAGTTTAAGTAAGCCGTTACAAGATGGTGAGGGAGTCATTACGAAGGAAGTGGCTAAAAATTTAGGGCTTCAGTTGCAAGATACGTTTGAAGTACAAGGAAAGGGAAAAGAAAAACAAACGATTAAAGTCGTTTCGATTATTGAGCAAGGATTAAGGTTAAGAGGGTTAGATGTTTTTGTAAATGAACAATGGGCTCGCGATAAGTTTCACGTACAAGGATATGAAGCGATTCAAATTATGACAAATTCTAATCAGTCATTTGAAGCAATTAAGAAGCAAGTAAAAGAAATTACAAAGAATAAAGAGAATATAGAAGTTATAAATAGTCATGATTTATTGAAAGAACAAGAGCAGTTATTATCACAAATGATGATGTTAATTCGCTTGTTAGTTGTAATTGTTTTCATTATTTCTGGTATAGGATTAATGAATGCGATAGTCGCAAGTTTACATGAAAGACGTGCTGAAATTAGTATGATTCGTGCGGTAGGAGCTATCCCAAAGCAAATGAGAAGGATCGTTTTATTAGAGGGAACTTTACTTGGAGCGATAGCTGGTTGCATTGGCATTTTTGGTGGGATTTTGTTTAGTTATATCGTGTTATCAAGCTTAGAGTTAACGGTTATTATTATTCCGTATAATCAAGTTGTCATACTGGCTTTAGCTAGCGTGATGCTTGGAGCGGGGGCAGCATTGATTGCATCATTACAATTAAGAAAGTTCAAATTAAGTGATACTTTAAAAGAGTTATCAGCATAAAAGACTGTTACACACCACTCATACAAAGAACAAAGAAAACAAATAAAATAATGATAATACCAATGCCGAAGTTAAATACGAGAGTACTATCCATATATGTAACCTCCTGATTTGAAAGTAAAAAGCACTCTAGCCAAGAGTGCTTTTTTATTTTGAGTCTACTGCATAACTTTTAGAAAAGAATTCATGCATGTAAAGAGTTACATTATTTTATGTGCTTATGCTTTGAAATGAGTAAGTCCTTGTAAGGTATAGAAAAAAAGACACTCTTTCGAGTGTCTTTCAAGATGACAAAATGTGCCAATTGCTTGAGTTTGATAAGGCGCTAATATCCGTTTTAACGCCTTTTCTTTGATCAAGAAGTGTAGCAACAGCGATTCAAATGAATTGTACCATTTGTTCCGTGGGCATGCGTATGCAATTGTGCATATTTCAATTAGAGGGAAATGAGGCACGAAAAATGAATGAGTATATAGAGAATATTTGATAAGGGGAGAGAAGGATGGATATACATAAGTTAACGGTAGAAGAAGCAAATGAGATAAATACGTGGACGTATGAAGAACCTTATCATTTGTATAGTTTTTCAGGCGAAGAAGAAGTAATAGAAGAATTATTAGATGGGACGTATTATGGCTGCTGTGACGATAATGGGGAGTTTATCGGCTATTTTTGTTTTGGAGAAAATGCACAAGTGCCAGGGGGACGAGATGCCCATTTATATGGTGGAGAAGATGTAATTGATATCGGACTTGGCATGAAGCCGGCGTTAACAGGGAAAGGGCTGGGAAAAATGTTTTTTCAAGTTGGCATAGCATTTGCTGTTAAAGAATTTAGGCCGAAAACGTTTCGACTTAGTGTAGCAACATTTAATACAAGAGCGATTACGCTATATAAAAACATAGGTTTTCAGCAAGGGCCCATTTTTTTGAGCCGCGGAAGAGAATTTATGCTCATGGAATATGAAAGACCGTCAGTATGACACTGACGGTCTTTCATATTTTATTATTCCGAATGCTCAGCTCTGTGCGCTAAACGGCTTGAAGCAGCGGCAGCGATTCCGCCAACGATATCATCAAGGAATGTATGCACCTTTCCAGTTGATTTATCATTTAAGTATTCTAAAATACCAGGTTTTAATTTATCGATATATCCAAAGTTTGTGAAACCGATAGAGCCGTACACATTAACGATAGAAAGTGCGATCACTTCATCAATTCCGTATAAGCCTTCATCACGTTTTACGATATCTTGTAACGGCTCACTTAACATGCCTTTTTCAGCGAGAACATCGAGTTCGATACCTGTAATCAGTGCGTTTTGTACTTCACGTTTTGATAATACACGCTCAACGTTATAACGGCATTCTGACATCTCTAAATTTGGATGATATTTTTTTTGAAGAAAATGAACAAGTTCAGCAATATCATCAATTGTTACACCGCGTTCTTGTAATAGTTGCAATGCTCTTTCTTGTAGTTGATTTGATTCTTTCATGTTTATCACCTTTTTTTCTTTTTAGTATTTGTATACGTTTCGTTGCTTTATCATGTGCATAGGAATGAAAGGCGAGCACAAGCTCATATATATAAAGAAAAACCATAGGTGGCGACTGCGATGATTCATCATATTTATGAGCATTATCATATGCATGTTAAAGAATTAATCCCCCTTGGCCCCTATAAAAGCTTTTGGATTCGCAACAAAATTTATGTACTTGTTCCAATTGGAGAAATGGAGGAAGAAGTACTTGTAGAGATGAAAAAGCTCAGTGATTATATGAACCAGCAAGGGGATATAACTGTAGCGACTTTCGTTCCGACTATACACGGCTACTATGTAAGTGAGATAGAAGAACAAAATTACTGCTTATTAAAAGGTATGCGCGCGTTAGAACGACATGCTATGTCATTAGGAAGTGAGCTTTCTATATTCCATAAACGAGGTGCATTCTTTCCAGAAGAAATTGAGCAACTAAGCCGCATTGGTGAATGGAAAGCATTATGGGAAAAAAGGCTCGATCAATTAGAAAAGTTTTGGCAATCACAAGTGATGAATCACCCTACAGACGTATTCGATCAATTGTTTATTGAATCCTTCCCGTATTACTTAGGAGTTGCGGAAAATGCCATTCAATATGTTGTTGATACAGAAATGGATGACACACCGCAACTAACGGATGCAGCAACCATTTGCCAAGAACGATTCACACCTTTATTATGGCATCAAACGAAGCGTCTCAAACTCCCTTTTGATTGGGTGTATGATCACCCAACTCGAGATATAGCAGAATTAATCCGTTATATGATGATTGAAAAAAAGAAAGACTGGGAGAAAACAATCGTTCAATTTGTTACAGATTATGAACGGAATTATTCGCTATCCTCATTTGGGTGGCGCCTATTATTTGCAAGGCTCCTGTTCCCGCTTCACTATTTTGAAACAGTCGAACGATATTACCAAACAGGAAACGAAGAACAAAAAAGCATGTATAGAGATCGTTTAGAAGCCATTTTACACGATGTGAACCGCTCTGAGCAATTTATGAAGCATTTTTATGGCTCACTCCGTTTACCAGTTGATAAGCTTGGGATTAGAAAATTAGATTGGCTGTCTTAAAAATATAAAAAAGAGACCGATTGAGGTCTCTTTTTTATATACCACAATTGTATGTAATACATTATGCCCCTACCTGTTGATCTGCACATATATTTAAAATGAATTGATGTTGTTCGATTTTTTCATTTACTTTACTCAATAATTCTTGCTGGATTTCTTTAAATAAAAATTGATAGCTCGCATTCCATGTCGGTATAACGGATGAAAGGTCTAATAAATACTCTTTTTTCTTTTCTAGTTCTTGCATTGTTAAAAACGTGTTCCCCATTTTTGGCATGTGTCGTCCCCCTATGTTTTTTACTTTATATGTGTGAACGATTCACTATATAGTATCAATTATCGCATTTTTTGAGAAGGATTTCCAATTTTGTTTTATGATGTTAACGGATAAATGTGATTTGTATAAAAAAAGGAGACCAAATTTGGTCTCCTTTTAGCAAGTGGCTTTGAACGAGCCGCTTCCGCTTTTAGATTAAAATACTTGTTCTACTTCGATAACGCCTGGTACTTCTTCAAGTAATGCGCGTTCGATACCAGCTTTTAGTGTGATTGTAGAACTTGGGCAGCTTCCGCATGCACCCATAAGGCGTAATTTTACGATACCTTCTTCAATGTCTACTAATTCAACGTCTCCGCCATCGCGAAGTAAGAATGGACGTAATTTATCTAATACTTCTAGTACTTGTTCTTGCATATGTGGGTTTTCCATTTTTATCGACTCCTTTCATCAGTTTTATTATAATCAAGATAGAGGGGAAAATCTATTTTTTCTGTTCTTGTTTTATTGCCGAAATTTTTTATCATGTTTACAACGTGTTTTTTCAGTATAGGGGTATGGAATAAGTTTGTAAAATGATGTGCTTATGTAATAAGGTATCTGAATATACTGTCAGAACAAGAAGTGGGGGAGAAGAAATGGTTAATGTGCAAGTGTATGGGACGAAAGTAATTTGTGCGAGCTGCGTTGGAATGCCATCTTCAACAGAAACGTTTGAGTGGCTACAAGCGGCGATTGGTCGTAAATATGAAGGACAAGAAAATAAATTTAATTTCGAGTATATTGATTTTCAAGAAGAACAAGAAGATGAAGAGAAAAAAGCATTCGCGGAGCGCGTAGTAGAGGAAGATTTATTTTATCCGGTCGTTCTTGTAAATGGAGAAATTGTTGGAGAAGGAAATCCTCGTTTGAAGGATGTTTACGAAGAAATCGAGAAATATTTATAAAGCAGGAAGCCTTTGCGAATTTGCAAAGGCTTTTTTTATTGGAGGGATAGATGTGGAGAATGTAGTAAAGCATGCGTTACCGAAAGAAGTAGAGCAGTTGATGGAGCAGTACAGAGTAGGACTGAAAGAAATTTTTTTAGATGAAAAAATAGTCGGGGTGTATATTTACGGATCGATCGCACTCGGTGCATTTCATGCAGAAACGAGCGATGTTGATTTTGTCACGGTAATAAGTGATCCCGTGAATGAAGCTGAAAAACAGCAACTTGTAGAGCTTCATAAGAAACTTAGTGGTAGTACGTTAGGGAAAAGAATGGATGGTATGTATATTCCGCTTGCTGATTTAGGAAAATACAATGATGAAATGAATGAGTACGTGTATTGTGCAGATGGTAAGGCGAATATAGGACATTGGGATATTAATGCAGTCACATGGTGGACATTGAAAAATCAAGGTATTACAGTGAACGGGAAAGAAGCAGAAGACCTTTCGTTCCAAATAAGGTGGGATGATGTAGTAAATACGATGAAATACAACGTAGAACAGTACTGGAGTGGGAAGGCGAAGCAGCCATATTTATTCTTTATAGAAGAATGGGTAGAATCAGCGGTCGTTACGATGGGGCGCATTTTATATACACTAAATTATAAAACAATCGTTTCAAAAGATAGAGGATTGCAATACTTATTAGAACATTCAGCGGAAGAGTGGGAGCTTTTATTAAAAGAAGTAGCGAGAATACGGCAAAATCCAAAAGAAAAGAGAATGCTCTCAAGGTGGAGAAGGGCAGATATGACGAAGAGGTATTTGCTGCACTTAATTGAGACGTGTAGAGAGAAATGGTAGGGAAGAAAATGGACAATACAGTTGAGTGTATTGTCTTTTTTTACGTTTAATTTGGTATATAATGGTTTAAAAGGTTTAATTATACTGGAGGGGATATAGTGGACACGGAATTAGTTACATATGAAGAAAAGAATGTACAAATGAGTATGCTAGAAGTAATCGGTATGATCGTAATTATTTTTGGGGTAATGTACGGAATTGGTTATTTGAACTTTTTATATGAATTCTCATTATATCCGTGGTATGTAAATCATCTCATTTCACCCTTCACGTTTTGTATGATTATTGTAATGTATGCACCGGCAAGAAATTACTGTGTGCATTTACTAAAATCAATACAATTCAATAACTCAAAACATTATGTAACAATAATAATGACGATGATCGTACTGCTTATATATCTTGCGGTATTAAATTTAGTTTTACCACATGGGCTTCGTGTGGAGGAATCTAATATAGTAATCGAGCCTACTAAAAGTGAAATCCTTTTATATGTAGTTGTACTCACGATTTTTGCGCCGATTTGGGAAGAGCTTGTATTCCGAGGTATGTTTTTTATGAAATTATCTCAGCGCTTCTCTACACTTAGTAGTGCCGTTATAAGTGCTTTCATATTTACTTTAGGGCATCCCCTTACAGTAGGGAGTATTTTATATATTTTTGGTATAGGGATAAGTTTAGCCTACACCTATAAGAAAACAAACAATTTACTCGTTCCAATTGGAATTCATGTATTAAACAATTCATTTTATTTATTAGTAAATTTTCAACTGTAAAAAAGACGCCTTTTTGAAAGGGCGTCTTTCGTATTATGTAGTAGGTGGGAAAGGCTTTACAAGTATTATGTAGAGGAAAGATAATAGAAAAAATATGTGTGTGGAGGAAGACGATGAGTAAATATAAATTACATATAGATAGAGAACAGTTATGGAAAGGGTGCGTTTTAAATTCGATTGTTCATGCTATTAATGTAGCGCATGCTCCGGACTTTTTACATGAAAGTTCATGGGATGGATGTAACTATAGTATGCAAGATAGTCAAGGCGGAAGAGGGACAATTACGTTTCATCCGGATTATACGATCGTATGTCTTCAAGATGTGAATAGTGAGAGAATTGATGAGTGGATTGATGCGGCAAATTATTTTGAAGGAGCACCTTCGGAAGTGATAGATATTGCGAAAGAAGAAGCTCTTCAATACGTATTAGAAGAAGTAGAAGGTGAAACAGTTCCTTTTATTACAACTGCATTTTGGATTGAGGATAGCGGTGCGTATTCAATTGATTCATTTGAAGAGATGGAAGAGCACGGCGGATTCTTATTAGAAACGCCATTACTTGATAAGGAATCAGCGATGGAAAGATTGGAAGAAGAGTATGAGCTAACAGGGGAACAAATAGAGCTTTTACAAATCGTGTATGAGAGAAAAATCCAAAGTGAAAATGAGGAAATTATATTGTCTAAAGATGAGGTAGCAATGATTGGAACGGATGATAGTGAAGGGTTAGAAGTTAGTAAAGTATCTTTTAAAGAGATGAATATTACTTGGGAGTTGTAGGAGAAGGATATAAAAGTGTGATAAAGCACTAGCAGAAAGCACAATGTGAAGTTACATTGCGTTTTCTACTAGTTTTTTCATATACATGTCAACTTCGTGAAAGAATACGGGCTCTTTTTCCTCGGTATTCAGATGTACAGCACATTGCAAATATTGCTGTAAGTAGTGATTAGCTTGCTCGTACTGTTTTAAATTGTAGAAAGAGAAACAAGTAAGAAGCAAAAACGCTTTTTCCTGTAATATTGGAACGACGGCTAGTACTGGAGTAACGGAATGTATATTTATTTTTACTAAATTCTCATAAGATGCCCACACTTGAAACCAGTCGAAAATAGTAGAAAGATAATTCGGAATGTCGATAGTTTCATGTGAAACATTATGCAATAACTGGTTCTGTTTCATATGTATAGGCTCTATTCTCGTTCGCAGAATGCAATCGAATATTGAGATGTTTTCTTTAATTAGTAATTGGTCCGTGATAAGCTGCGGGAGATGACTTTTTTGTATGTTAATGAGTTTATAAAATCCGTTTTCAGCTTTGCAAAATGTATGTCTTTTTTTCTTAAATCCAAGCAGTTTTAAAGCAGCATGTAAATTTGCAATGGAATTTTGTACCGCTTTAGAATAAGGTTTACTCTTCGTCATATTCATATGTAGTTAAGTTTTGTAAGAAACTTTCAAAGTTAGGTGCTAATTCAATTATTTGCTCAACTTCATTATCAATAAATATAACTGGAGGATTTTCAGCTACATTTCGATAGTCTAATGCAATCCATGTATGTCCGTCCCCAGATAAAAGTACGAGATTCTCAGGCATTTCCCATTCTTGAATTAAATAATGACTCTCTAAAATACTAGATTCATTTTCATCAAAAGAAATGCCATATAAGCCAGAAACATTAACGTGATCGTCTGCCCAAGAATTCGGCTCTGAAGTAGGGTGAGCATCAAGGCGCAGTGTTCCTCCATTTTGTTCTTTTAGAAGGTTTATGTATGATTCCGGAAGCTTTACGTTCAGTACTTCTTCTGCTTTTTTGATTAGTTCGTCGTTAATGGGTGCTAGTTTTAAATAATCATCTTCTGTCCAAATTGTAGTCTTCATATTGGGTCACCTCAAATAATAGTTTTAAGAATCTTATGTCATATATTATAGTTAGTTTGAATAACGAGCAATAGAGGGAGGAAATAATGAAAAAGTTTCAAATCGAACTAAATAAACTGCCGACAGAAAATGCCGGAGAAATAGTAATTAGTATAGATGATAGAATTGTGTTGCAAGAAAAAACAGACATAATCGACCCGATTTGTCAGTTGTTTGACGCATGGGGTGAATGTTTTAAAGATGATGGTGCTGTGATTTTTTTAGATAGGTATGAAAAAAAGGTAGAGTTTAAGAAGAAGGATGGGGACTTTCTCATTATTAATCAGAGAGGAAAAAAGTTAGCTAGTGTTGATAGCGAGCAATTTTTACGAGTAATCTTTTCGTTTCTTAAAAAGGAGATAGAGCAGATTTACATAAGTGGAGTTGATTCTTTCCGAATAAAAGATGCGTATCATAGAATTTTAGAAATTGAGCCATTTCTTTCTGAACTTGTAAATAGAAATAACGCAATTATGTACCGAACATATCATTCTACAAGTGGTAAGTATGAATTAAACTGGAATTATTTAAAGGGGGTAGAGGTTGAACCGATATTTACTCCGGTACTATCTCATAATGAGAAGAGTATCTTTTATGTGGAGGAAAACAGCCACGAAATTCGTAAACTCGATAGTGAAACGAAAGAAGAGGTTTGGCAGTGTCATCTTCCACTAGTAGAAGATTGTAATTGCATAACTGTGAATGATGTCACAATTATTTGGCATGCGAATAGATTTGGAGAAAATATTGCGAAATTGTACGCTATTTCATCAAGCTCTGGGGAGTTTCTATGGAATTTAGAAATAGAAGGGCATATTATACAAGTTGTAAAAACTACGAAGGAAGAATTACCACGTTTATTAGTTATGACACAGGAAGGCTACAATGTTTTATTAGAGCTTGAAAGTGGAGTGAAAGTATGGGAAAAGAATGTCCGAGTTGGAGGAGAGAAGTTGCAATGCCATTTTGGCTCAGATTACTATGTGTTAGCAGGGAATCCTTTGGATGAAGATGCGGAAGTTGATGCATATAGTAACGTTGCAATTGCCATTCAATTATTAGATGCTTCTACACGATGGAAACAAATGATGGAAGATTGTAATCCAAATGAACCAGTTACTTTAACTAATGAACATTTTATATGTGTAGCAATAGATTCATTACAAAAGTGGGAATATGGAAAAGAAGGTTGTAACTTAATTTTTGAAAAAGCCTTTGATGAGGTACAGTACTCTTACATTGCATCACAGGGATCAAAAATATTATTAACAAGAACTGAGTATGATTATGAAGAGGTAAGTAAACAAATACAATGTTATGACCATAAGAGCGCTCAAAAGTTATATGAAGTAAATATGCCTTTTGAAATTGAATTGCCTCCATTTCTTATCGGAGAGATGATGGTATTGTCCTTAGGAGAAGGAAGAATTTGTGGTATTCATATTCAAACAGGTAAAGTGATTTGGAACAATACGACTCTACATGATATTACAGAGGTTCTGTTATATAAAGATCGAGAAATTTATATTGCAACTTCAAATTTAGAATTGATAATACTTGATGCTGCATGTGGCGAGGTAAAAGATATAATTAAACTGCCTAAAAATGTTGTAGCAATAGATTTTATTGTATCAATTGAGGAAGTTAATAATGCATTATTCATTAGTTGCGTAAGTGGAAATATGTTTGAAATAGTAGAAAGCTAATTTGTGAGTTCTCTTAAATCGAGATGTTTGTTTTAAAATAGTAGTATATATTCACTAAAAAAGATGTATAAAATGATTTTGATGCATCCTTTTTAGTGAATATATAAAATAATTAACTTAGTGTATTAAACCTATCATTCATAAGTATTCTAATATATTAAAAAGAAAAATGAAATAATAAACGAGAAATTGTCGGAATATATTCGATTTCCGTTCATTTTTATGAAATATATGTACTTCTTGTTAGATTCTTTCTTTTTCTTTCTATAAAATACACGTATGTAGAAAGAAGAAAAGGATGATGTACGTGAAGGACACTGTTTTACAAGAAACAATTTCTCCGCAAGAGTTACATAAAGTTGTTCAAAAGAATACAGCTTATTATGACTTTAAATGGGGCAAAGTAGAAAATCCAGCGCAAGGGAATACGTGGAATTGGGTAGCCTTTTTCTTCCCAACTTTTTGGATAGCTTATCGTAAAATGTATAAGTTGTTTATTATACTTACGTTATTGGCGGTACCTAGTATCATTGTAACTCCTTTTATAGATATTCCAGATGGGATTTATTTAACATGTAGTTTAGTTCTTCAGTTAGGAACGATGATATTTACTGGATGGCAAGGCAATCGTTTATATTATAAGCACGCTGTTCGTGTTCTACATAAGGGAGAAGGTACGCCTGATCATGAGAAAGCATATTACTTACAATCAAAAGGCAGCGCTAGTTTTGCTGGCATGATTGGTTTACAGGTTATAGTGATGATAGTATTTGGTGGAGCTATGTTTGGATTTTCCCTTTTACCAACTGAGCCGAATATTAAAAATGTCGTTCGTTCAAGTAGTGAAGGTGTGACTTTAGAGATTATGACGGATAATCCAACTTGGAAGTTTGTGAAGAAAGAACAAGATTATGATGTAGTAGAATTTACTGGTTATGATTATACAGAGAAGAAAAACGTGAAAATTAAATTTGCTGTTTATTTTAGTGAAGACTATTTTGAATGGCAAGAAGTATATGAGAATAATAAGAAGTTAAGTGAAGATGAGCTAGAAGAGTATCAATATCACATTGAGGAAAATGGTTGGGTATTCTAGTTAGAACTCATTCATTTTGAAAAGGAGAATCTTGTGAAGGTTCTTCTTTTTTACTTGGAAACACCATACGAATTGAAATTTTGTAAAATACAATAAAAAATGAGAATTTGAGGTAGGCTTGTCAATAACGTGAGACTATGGCACTATATAGAAATGCTATACAAATTTTATTTATCGAGATGTAAACATCAATTTTGATTTTTACGTATAAATAATGAACGGAGGAAATGAATTTATGGCTACTTTACCAAATTGTCCAAAATGTAATTCAGAATATACGTATGAGGATGGCGTTCTTTTCGTATGTCCTGAGTGTGCTCATGAGTGGGGCCAAGAAGCAGAAGCTGAAAATAATGATGGTGCAAAAGTTGTAAAAGATGCGAACGGAAACGTTCTTCAAGACGGCGATGCTGTTACTGTCATTAAAGATTTAAAAGTAAAAGGAACTTCTTCAGTTGTGAAGATCGGTACGAAAGTAAAGAGTATCCGTCTAGTTGATGGCGATCACGATATTGATTGCAAAATCGACGGTTTCGGAGCTATGAAGTTAAAATCACAATTCGTGAAGAAGGCGTAAGTAAATAAAAAGAGGAGGCGTATAGGCCTCTTCTTTTTATTATGTCATTTTTTGTCGGTAAGTCGATATTCCTTGTCGAATCGTCGATATATTTCAAAAATCGTTGATATATTTTGAGTTATGATAGATATATTCGAAAAATCGTCGATATAATTTCACTCACCGAGAAAGGTGCATCATTTACCGAGCAAAAAGCTAGATTACCGTCCACCATAGTCAATATCCTTCAACTGACACCTCTTATTAAAGAATGTTTTATATCCAAGCTGTAAAAAGATAATGACAGCAAAAGCGGTACTTCCTGAAATACCGAGTATAATTGCGATTTGATATTGAATAGCTGTAAATGGTGATACACCAGATAAGATTTGACCAGTCATCATGCCCGGTAAGCTTATAATTCCCATTCCGACCATAGAATTGATCGTTGGTAAAATAGCGGAGTCAAAAGCGTCGCGTATGAGCGGAGCAGCGGCTTCTTTCGGTGTGGCGCCGAGCATAAGTGCCCCCTCGATTTGACCTCTTTGCGATTTCATATTGTTTAAGAACGTATTTGCACCGAGAGAAACACCTGTCATTGCATTCCCAACTAACATTCCGGTAATCGGAACGATATATTGCGGGGCGTACCACGGATCATGTCCGATAATAACAAAGATAAATAGTAGAAGTGGCCCAATTGATCCGGCTACCATGGAAAGGGCGGCTACTCGTTTTAATTCTTTAGACATTGGGATATTCACTCGTTTATAAATATTAAAAATTGCAAAGGTAGTAATAGAAGTAATAAGAGCAATTGTATAAAATGGATTACTATTTTCAAATACGTATGTAAGGACATATGCAACGAGTACGAGCTGAATCGTCATACGGAACGTTGCGAGCGCGATTTGTTTTTCGCGAGGTATCCCTTTTAATTTCACGAGCCCGATTAAAATAAGAATGAAAATATATGCAGCGGCAAGTTGCCAAATTTGGAGTTCAATCACGCCCTTCAACTGAGAGCACTTCCTTTCTAGTTGCACCGTTTGCTTTACTAATCTCAATAATATCGTCTGCAATTTCTTCTGGAAGCTGTTGTGAGTGTGTGATGAAGATGACTGTTTTTTTCTTTTCTTTTGCTAACATAGTGAATTGCTTCATAACGCGTCGTTCTGTATCGCTATCTAACGCCGAAGTTGGTTCATCTAATAAATAGACAGGTGGATCCATAAGTACGATACGTGCAAAAGCAAGTCGTTGTTTTTCGCCACCTGATAATGAATCAGCGTTGTCTTCTAAATTTTTTTCCAAGCTAACAGTCGTTAATGCACTTCGCAAGGCAGCATCATTTGGAAATGGCTTTTCAGAAAGACGAAGTCCCATTAATAGATTGTCTTTAATGGTTCCATCGAAAATAGGTGGCGTTTGCCCAAGCATGACTACGTCACGTCGTAATTGAATAGGGGGATAATCAGAAATTAGCTTTCCGTTATATTCAATTGTTCCAGATGTTGGAGATTGTAGATCATTTAACATACGGAGCAATGTGCTTTTTCCGCTCCCACTCTCGCCGATAATACATGTGATTTTTTCTTTTTGAATCTGTAAATAAGGAATGTGCAGTATATCTTTATATGTAACGTCTTTTAATATAAACATAGATGGCTCCTTTCTGATTCTAGTTCTATCGTATCAAAAAAGAGAAGGTAACGGTTATAAAGAGCAACGTTTTTTCTTCGTCTTGATTTCTATTAATAAGTTAAGTAAACGATCTAATTCTTGGCTGAAAGAAATTACTTTATGATGAGTGAATCCGTACTTTTCAACGAGATAGATCAATTCTTTCTTCTTCGCTTCTATTCGATCATTTAGTTTCGTTACGTTCATAAGTGAAATGAAATGCCTCCTGTAAAAGTATTTACAACACAAAAAATAAGACCGAATGAATTCGGCCTTAAAGGAAATAAAACAACTTATCAATAGCATACACTGTTTATTGGTAGTTTTTAATATAAAAATGAAAAATAAATCATGATTCATATTGAGAAAGATGTGTCTGATAATTATATTTTAACGAATAAGAGGCTGCCTAATTAGGAGACAGCCTGTAAAGTATTAACCGTTATGATATTTGTACATCCAGAGGATACCGGATTTTAGTAACCTTGGTACACGTCCCATTAATGGTTGGTTTGCTAGCAAACCAAAGCCGTGCTTCTTACCAAGAGAGCCGAGAACACCTTTTAATTTAATGACAGGTAGTTCGTCAGGAAGTGGTTCATTATGCCAACGTTTTAATAATATTTGGACAATTTGTTCCCCTTGACCTTCAGCAAGTTGTGCAGATGGTGCGTGTGGAAGTGCTGCACAATCTCCTACAACATATACGTGCTCGTTATTTGGAATATTGTGATATTTTGTTAAAACAACCCGTCCGCTACCATCTTGTTCAACTGGAAGGTTTCGAACAACTTCATTTGCTTGAATACCAGCTGTCCAGACAATTGCATCACATTCAAGTGGTTCATCGTGGTTGTACACAATATTTGGCTCTACTTTTGTAATGTTAGAGTTTCGTATAATAGTAACTTTATGTTTTACGAACCATTCTTCTACATATCTACTTAATTTCTCTGGATATGGGAATAGAATTCTATCTTTTCGATCAAATAAGTAGATTTTTAAATCAGAACGACTTTCGCGAAGTTCACTGGCAACTTCAACGCCACTTAATCCAGCACCAACGACTGCTACTGTTGCATTTGGTTCTAGACTATTTAATTGTTCATATGTCTTACGTGTTTGTTCAATCGATTGTAGGCTATGTGTATATTCCTTCGCCCCAGGAACGTTATGATATTTATCCTCACAGCCAAGTCCAATAATTAAATCATCATATTGAATTGCTTCGCCGCCATCGAGATGAACAGCTTTTTCTTTGAGATCAATATTTGTTACTGTGCCGTATTGAATATTGAGGCGTGGGTGTTCAGGAAACGGTATACGAATATGCGTTTCTGAAATAGTACCCGCAACTAATGCATAATATTCAGTTTTGAAGCAATGATATGGTACTTTGTCGATTAATGTCACTTGTACATCATCCGGAAGTTGGTTGCTTGGAAGTAGCCGTTGCAGAATTCTCATTCCACCGTAGCCGCCACCTAATATTACGAGGTGTTTCATGATGGATTACCCCTTTTCTGTTGAAATATCCCCTAATCATAAAATTTTATATTAATAAAATATTTTGACTTTACTCAATCAAATTATATCGAATTTGTGAACAAATAACAATGCATGAATGAATACTCTGTTGTACAATAAGAAGAAAAGTAGAGTAAACGATCTGCATTATTTAGTTACCATTTCATCGTAAATAGCATGTTATATAGAAGGAATCATCTATTTTGAAGTGAAATAATGAAGTAACTAAATAGTTTAGAAGGTGTAATGAAAACAACAAGAAACAGCTTAGTTTTTTTCTTATAGATGAAGTCAGAAAGTAATTTGTTTTGTAGTACAGGGGGGGAGAATTTTGATTAAACCATTAATTGAATTTTGTGTAGGTAACCTTGCGAGTGGTTCACAAGCCGCTTTAGAGAAATTAGAAAAAGATCCGAATTTAGATGTAATGGAGTATGGTTGTTTAGGATATTGTGGTATTTGTTTTGAAGGACCGTTTGCACTTGTAAATGGTGAAGTGGTACAAGGGGCTACAGTAGAAGAACTTGTTAATAATGTATATGAGTATTTGGATGAAAATCCAATGTTTTAAGGTGTTGCAATCGGCAGCACCTTTTTCTTTTTCTATTAGATAAAATTTTATTTCGCAGGGGAGGATAATATTGTATATAAATAAAAAAGGCCCTTTTTAGAAGGGCTTTTTTCTTACACAATTTGCGCAAGAATGGCTCATCGCCAAATGTTGTCAAATATGAGAAACGGGGGACATTCATATTGTGTTCTAAAAGCGTGCATTTTATACTTGAAATAACAAATTATTTTTGGAGTGAATACAAATGAGCCAATTTTCTTTTACAAAAATGCATGGTCTTGGCAATAGTTATATATATGTAAATATGTTTGAAGAACAAATTCCTGAAGAAGATTTAGCTCTTGTGGCGGAAAAGGTTTCAAATATTAATACTGGTATTGGAGCAGATGGAATGATTTTAATTTGTCCGTCTGACGTAGCGCCGGTGAAAATGCGCATGTTTAATAATGATGGATCAGAAGGAAAGAGCTGTGGTAACGGTCTACGCTGCGTAGCGAAATATGCGTATGAGCATAAACTAGTAGAAGATACAGTTTTCACAATTGAAACGTTAGCTGGCATTGTAACGGCTGAAGTAACGGTAGAAGAAGGGAAAGTTACGTTAGCGAAAATTGATATGGGAGCACCGCGTTTAACGCGTGCAGAAATACCGATGCTTGGCGAAGGTGAAACACCATTTATTCGTGAAAACTTCTTATACAATAACCATCGTTATGCATTTACAGCTGTTTCAATGGGAAATCCGCATGCAGTTATTTTTGTGGATGATGTAGAACAAGCACCTCTTACAACACTTGGACCAGTTCTTGAGACACATGAAATGTTCCCAGAACGAGTAAATGTTGAATTCATTGAGATTTTGAATGAGGAAGAGATGAACTTCCGCGTTTGGGAACGTGGATCTGGTGTAACACAAGCTTGCGGAACAGGGGCGTGCGCTGCAGTTGTAGCCTCTATTTTAAATGGAAAAATGGAACGTGGTAAGGAAATTACAGTTCATTTAGCTGGTGGCGATTTAATGATTGCATGGGCAGAAGAAGGCAACGTGTTAATGAAAGGACCAGCAGAAGTAATTTGCCACGGAGTGTATGAGTACAAGATAGAAGCGTAAAGATGTATAATAGAACGAGAACAGAAAGGATGGTGTATTTCATGATTGAAGTAACAGAACAAGCAGCTTTTCAAATTAAAGATATGTTAAAAGATGCTGAAGATGGAGAGAAGTACGTGCGCCTTGCTGTACACGGCGGCGGATGTAGTGGTCTTTCTTACGGCTTAGGATTTGAAGTAGAACCAAAAGAAGACGACACAGTTCTTGAGTTTTTCGGTGTCGAATTTGTTATCGATAAAGAAAGTGCTCCGATTGTTAAAGGAGTAAAAATTGATTATAAACAATCTATGCTTGGCGGCGGATTCACAATTGATAATCCAAACGCAATCGCATCATGCGGATGTGGATCATCTTTCCGTACAGCGACGAATGCTGGTAAGCCAGAAGAGTGCTAAGTTTTTAGTTGAAATAGAGAAAGACCTTTTTAGCGATGGAGTGCAATCGTTAAGGAGGTCTTTTCTTTTACAGTAAAAAATCAAAAAGCCGCCTTCTAAATTTAGAAACGAGCCTTAAGATATTTGTATAACAAATTTTAAAATCTTAAACTAATTTATCTTTGCATAGATGCAAGTATCAGTTAGTTGTTTGCCGTCAGCTGAAACATCTTCATTACGTAATACCCCTTCAAGTTCAAAGCCTAGTTTTTCAGGAATCGCACGACTTTTCGTGTTATTAGATTCACATCGTATTTCAATCCTTCTAAATTTGAATAACTGAAATCCAAGGTTTGTTAACGCACGTACTGTTTCTGTTATGTATCCACTGCCACTAAATTGCGTGTTAACCCAGTATCCAATTTCACATTTAGAAACATTCCAATTAATTCGGTGAAGGCTAGCTGTTCCAATAAAATTATTCGTCTTCTTATGGTAGATAAGGTAGCGAAAGCTTTCTCTGTTCAAAAAATTTATATGGGCATTTCTCAGAAGAATTTCCGTTTCTTCAACAGTAGGAATGGACTGGAATAAAGACAACCATTGCTTTAATTCATGAATTGAATCTTTAATAGCTTTATGTACTACATTCCCTTCACCTGCTTGAAGTGGCGCTCGAAGAATGAGTCTATCTGTTTCTATTTGTAACGGAACATCTAATAAAATAGGATTCATATTATTTCTCCCCTCAAAACCTTTAAATTAGGACAGAATGAAACTTATGTAAAAAAACTTTCGTTCAAAAGTTAGAGAACAATAAATATATATTCACTTCATCATTTAGAAATCCTTTTTCATCTATTGACTTCTAATTTCTTTATCAGTTATTTGAGCTTTAAGTTTTCTTTTTTCCAGTTATAATTGAAGGGTAGAAAGAGGGGATATATGCTGGAAAATATTTTTGAATTTATATTGAAGTACGTTATAGGTCCTATTTTTAGATGTATAAGATACCTTGTGATAGATATTATAATAGAATGCATAATAGAAGGTGTAATAAACGGTATAAGGAAATTACGTGATAAGTGGCGAAAGTGGCGTGAAAGACGTTATTGGCGGTAATAGGTACATAAAAAATTGGCAGTAAAGAGATAGAGGATAAAAAGCCTTAAGGGAGATGATTCATTCATTTCCCTTAAGGCTTTTTATAATGAAGTAGTAGCAACTCATCTAAATTTAGAATCTGTACTCATGCCAATTGGTGACGGCATGACGGTTTCTAAAGTGAAGCAATAATTATTATCTTACAAAAGTGTAATGTTCATGTCATGTTTTTGAATTTCTTCTTTAAGCTTTGGGCTTTAAGATAACAATATAAGAAAAAACATATGAGGTGAAGGAAATGAAAAGATATATTGCACTGTTTAGTATTTTAGTTGTATTCGCAAGCCTTTTAGTTGGTTGTGATATTAACCGTATGGGGAAAGATCAGTACTATGTTCAAATCACAGCTGATGGAATTGAAAAAAATGAGAAGTCTGATAGCGGAGAGCCATACAAATATTTTGAGTATAAATTAAAAGGATTCGATAAAGACGGTAAAGAGAAAGAATTAGAATTCACAGCTCAAAAAAACTTACGTAAAGATGCATTCCTACGCGTATACCACTCAGATAAAAAAGGTGTTTCGGCTTGGGAAGAAGTTAAGAAAGATGAGCTTCCTGCGAAAGTGAAAGAAAAATTAGGTGCAAAATAAGAAAGAAAAAAGGAATTGACGAACAGGGTCAATTCCTTTTTATATTTTCAAAATCATCTTCTGAAATGACTGTAAATCCATGTCTTTTGAATAAAGCAGTTGTTACCCCGTAACCAGTTTGTTTATTCCCGTTAAATTCTCCTGTATAAATTGTGGAACTACCACAAGAGGGACTGCGTTCTTTTAAAATAATATATTCTGGGCGCAAATCTTTCATTTGTTCTAATGCTTTATAAGCACCATTTACAAAAGCTTCCGTGACATCTTCACCGTCTTTTGTCATCACTTTCGCTTTTCCATCCAAAACGTCATCGCCATTCCCGCCAATAATTTCAGCTGAGGGACGAGGCGTTGGCAATCCTCCTAATACTTCGGGGCAAATGAGGAGTGTCTCTTCTTGTTGCAGCAAATCCCCTATTTTTGAAACGAGATTGTCATTTCCATCATACCGACAAGCGATACCACCTAAACAAGCGCTAATTACGATCATATTTTCATCTCCATTAAAAAAATATTAAATAGCACGCCAAATCCCCTTCCTCCCTCTTACTTATAAATGAGGTGATAAAAATGGGAAGCTTATATAACTTAATGAAACCATATAGTGAATTTCGAAGTAAAGAAGAGTTTAATACATATCAAAAACAAATTTTGAAATGCTACCGATTTCAATTGAATAAAACAGATGCTACCATCATTCATTTTTTAGGGAAGTATGCAGTAAATGAGAAACAAAAAACAGTGGGGGTTGCTTGTCCGTTAATGGAGACGATTGCGACGAATGTTGGAAAAAGTATTCGTACAGTACGCCGCTCCATTGCAAAGTTAGAGGAATTAGGAATTATAAAGCGTGTTGCAACGAAAGAAAGACATAAACGCGGCGGGTATAGTGCGAACTTATATGTATTTCTTATATCTGCAATTGACCGCATGGATGACCGTATGAAATTGTCCGCATGTGAAAGTGAGAATGATGCAGCTGGCTGTAGTGGAATGGGGCAAAAATATGAGGGGGAAACAATTCTTTCTAAAAACATTCCACAAATAAAAGAGAATAGAAAAGGAACGTACGAGCTTGATGAGACGTATTGCCGTCATGATATACCGAAGCCTTTTATATATGCACTTCTGCCGATGACGAGTAATCCGAAGAAGATTAATATATTTTGGAGTAAGGTGGAGCTTGCTTATAAAAAGAGCGGATTATTAGAGCAAGGTGTTTTACTGGAGCAAATATTAGCTGATGAAGAAGTGTATGGAAATTTCATTTGGCGCGTAAAAAGTGTTGTGAGAGCGTATAAATACGGAGAAATCCGTAAAAATGTTAAGGCTCTTTTATATAGTACAGTGCGAGATTTATTTTTAGAGATTGGATTAGAATGGGGGGCAGCTGTGAGAAGAAGTAAGGGGATACCGTTATTTGATCCGTTTAAAAAGGAGCCATGCGTAAATGCATGACTCCAAGTAGTTAATCAAACTTTCTTACAACTGGAACACGAATCGCTACAAATAGTACGAAGACGATAACGGCGATTGCACCACTTTTCATAACGGTTACGATTGGAATTCCTATTGCAAGCGCGATTGATGTGAATGCATAAGAGAGCGGGATAAAGCCCATTGATGATAGCATAAGCAAACTCATTACGCGTCCCATCATTTCTTCTTTTACTGTCGATTGAATCATCGCCATAAGCGGAACGATAGCCATTGCGATTGTAATACCGTAAAACATGCCAGCTAATAATGCTTGCCATAGTACAGTGCTAAAGTTGATGGATAAGAAGAAGACACCAGACAGTAGCATCATGATAATGCAAAATAGACCGCGTCTACGATTAATATTTTTTAAACCGACAATGACTGCGCCTATTGCCATTCCGCCTCCTACAGATGCTTCTAAGTAACTGAATTGAAGCGAGTCACCGTGTAGAACATTTTTAATGAAAAGCGGGAAACCGACTTGCATCGGACCGATTAAAAATAAGTTTAGAAAGGCGCTACAAATAAGGAAAGTTGAAAGAAACGGTGATTCCTTTACATATAAAATTCCTTCTTTAATAGAAGTGAACATGCTTTTGTCTGTATTTTGCTGCTCTGGCATCGTAAATTGTATTTTTTGAACGAGTATGGCTGCGACAATGAGTAATAAAATTGTAATCGAGAAAATCGTTTCATAGTTCGTAAATTTAATAAGAATGCCGCCAAGTACAGGGCCTAAGATGACCGATGCTTGGTTCGTCATTTGTGTAAGTGAGTTTGCTTGTGTTAAACGGCTTTTTTCGACAAGTTCAGGCAAGATAGATCCATCAGCCGACCAGAAAAAAGCATCAGCAAGTCCAAAGAATAAAGCGAATAAAGCAAATGTATATAGTGTTACATCACCTACGATAAACCATGTAAGGATAGTTGCGACGAGAATAGCACGAACAATATTAGAATAAAACATAATGTTTTTTTTCGGGAATTTATCAGCTACAGCGCCGCCGATAATCATAAAAATAAGCCTTGGAACACTAAGAGCTACGAAAACCACACCGAGTGATGCCTCAAGGTTTAATGTTTTTGCTATGTACCACGTTTGTGAAAAAGTAAAAAAGGCTAAAGCGAAACTTGAAAAAAGAGTAGCTGCCCAAAGAAAAAGGAAATTCGTATTTTTTAATAACGGTTTTCCGCTTCCTTCTAAAGCAGATTTATTTTGTTGTAGTTCCTCCATATTGCTTCCTTTCTATGCGACAAATTTAAACTAAAAAACTTGTTAACAATCACTTTATCCCGCGTTAACGGGCAGTAAAACTCCCACCTCAAAATTTGGCTCGAGCAAAGAAGTTAGGTGGGAGACTAACTGCCCGTAAACGTCCGATTGGTGAGGGCTAATACTCAGTGGTGGGGGATGAATCCCCCCCCACCACTGAGTATAGTTTCACTTTATACAGTTTCTAATATTTCTATACTGCACTTTCTCATTGTAGACAATTATGTTGGATTTGCACAGTGGCTATTTAACGACAAAAAAGAAGATACCATTTGGTATCTTCTTTTTTGTCGTTTAGGCTAATGCAATATAAATATCTAATTGTACGTTAGTTGGATCTAACGCTCTTTCATCATAAAGCTCAAAGTCTGTTGTAAAAGCACGTTTGTTTTCCTTTGACCATTTCCAAATATATTCCCAAGCCTCGCAAACGACTTCAGCAATTGGTCCCTTTCTCGTTGTAAATACCGCATACGTAGCGGCAGGTATTGTTAAAGTTGTCATATTTGCAGGAACGTCTTCTAATGAAGAAACAGGCATGCCAATTGTGTATTTATATGTACCCGTTTCATCTGATTCGTAATTTGAATAGAAAGCGAATGTTTCTTTCGTTTGTTGATTTGGAATGTGATGCATCATTTGTTCTTGAAAGTATTGGTTCCAAAGCCCTGGAATTTTTCCTTCAGTAGATGCCTCTATTTTATTTGTCGTCGTAACCGAAACACCGATTGCTTGGAAAGCTTCTTTTTTTACGATAGTAGGTTCTTTCATTTTTAAATATCCCCCTTATTGAATAGAACGTTTGTTCTTATTTATTGTAACATATTTTGGAAGGGGACGATAGCGTAATAAAAAAAGAACTCCTTCGCATAAAGGGAGTTCTTTTCATTTCTATATTAAAACATACTTGAGCTGTGCATCGGTTGAAGTTTTGCGTTTGGATCGAAGTAAGCTTTCGCATTGTTTACGGCAGTTGGTGCTTCACCGAAGCCGCAAGCAATGAGTTTTACTTTTCCTTCATATGTACAAATGTCACCAGCAGCGTAAATACCAGGAATATTTGTTTCCATTTTCGAGTTCACGAGAATGCTGTTTTTTTGTATATCTAAGCCCCAGTTTTTAATTGGGCCAAGAGAAGAAACGAAGCCGTAGTTTACGATTACATCATCAACATCGATGATAATTTTTTCTTCCGTTTTTACATGCTGAAGAACGACTTGTTCAATTTTGTCATCACCAATGAGTTCTACTGGAACGTATGGTGTGCTTACTTCTGCACGAGAGTTCATTAAGCTTTCTACGCTATGTTCATGCGCACGGAATTTATCACGACGATGAACAATTGTAACTTTGTCAGCGATCGGCTCTAACATCATTGTCCAGTCAACAGCTGAATCGCCGCCGCCAAATACTACGACGCGCTTACCAGCAAATTTATTCATATCATCAACGAAATAATGTAAGTTTTTCTTTTCATACTTTGCTGTTCCTTCTAATTCTAAGCGGCGTGGTTGGAAAGCACCATTGCCAGCAGTAATAATTACTGATTTAGAATAGTGAGTTTGCTTATTCGTAACAAGTTTAAATATACCGTCAGCTTGTTTCTCAAGCGTATCAACAGCTTCTTCTAAACAAACGGTTGGATCAAATTTCTTCATTTGCTCTTTTAAGTTATCAACTAATTCTTGTGCGCGCACTTTCGGGAATCCGGCTACATCATAAATGTATTTTTCAGGATAGAGCGCGGATAATTGTCCTCCAAGCTGAGGTAAGCTTTCAATAATTTTTACACTTGCTTGTCTCATACCACCATAAAATGCTGTGAATAGTCCTGTTGGCCCACCACCAATAATTGTTATGTCGTAAACTTTTTGATTTTCTGCCACTTTCATTCCCCCTATAGATGGAATTTTGATATTGATTTCATATATTGTTCATATGTACACGAAAATCCTGCAAATGATGATACTTTCAAATAAATGATAGCATATTTGAGTGCATAATACTTCTGAAAACGACTGAATTGTGTGTAAGTTTTCGCATAGATGTTTTTTACATTGTATAAAATATACAGAAAGGAAAATACATGAAAAAAAGGCTGAAAAACCCTTGAAAACGCTATGTTATTTTAAAATATTGATAATTCTCCAGACGCTTGAATTCTGGAATAAAACCGACTAATATAGGGAAGTATTATGTTAAATTTCTATGACAAAATTCGTACGATTTTTTGACTGTGTTTTGTTATGATATAGAATGTGATAAATTCCACATTCTTGACAAATAGAGTTTTTAGTACTTGGTATTATTTTTCATTACTATTATATAAAGAAAAGGGTTGTGATTTGGTGAAGACTCCAAAAATCGTAGTTTTAGGTGCAGGTTATGGCGGGATGATTACGACTGTTCGTCTGCAAAAAGCATTATCTGTAAATGAAGCTGAAATTACGTTAGTAAACAACAACAGCTATCACTACCAAGCGACTTGGTTACACGAGAGCGCAGCTGGTACATTACAAGATGAAAAAATCTGTCTAGATATTCAAGACGTTATTGATACAAATAAAGTGAACTTTGTACAAGATACAGTAGTAGAAATTAAAGCAGCTGAAAAACGCATTATCTTAAAAGACGGCGAGTTAGAATATGACTACTTAGTAATCGGTCTTGGTTTCGAATCAGAAACATTCGGAATTACAGGATTAAAAGAGCATGCATTCTCAATCGCTAACATTAATGCAACTCGTCAAATTCGTGAGCATATGGAAGCTAGCTTCGCTAAATATGCAGATGAAAAGCGCGATGAGTTAGTAACAATCGTTGTTGGTGGTGCTGGATTTACTGGTATCGAGTACGTAGGTGAGCTTGCAAACCGTGTTCCTGAACTTTGCAAACAGTACAATGTACCACGTGAAAAAGCACGTATTATCTGTGTAGAAGCTGCTCCAACAGCACTTCCAGGTTTCGATCCAGCATTAGTAGAATACGCTGTGAAACAACTTGAGAAAAAAGGTGTAGAATTCCGCATCGGTACAGCAATTAAAGAAGCAACTGAAGAAGGTATTATCGTTGCGAACGGTGATGATACTGAATTAATTAAGTCTGAAACAGTAGTTTGGGCTGCAGGTGTTCGTGGTAACGGTATTGTGGAAGAGTCTGGCTTTGAAGCAATGCGCGGACGTGTAAAAGTTGATGAGTACATGCACGCTCCAGGATACGAAGATGTATTCATGGTTGGTGACGCAGCGTTAATCATTAACGAAGAAATTAACCGTCCATACCCACCAACAGCACAAATCGCAATTCAACAAGGTTACAACATTGCGCACAACTTAACTGTGTTAGTTCGTGGTAAAGGCGAAATGAAGAAATTCGTATTCGATAATAAAGGATCTGTATGTTCTTTAGGTCATGACGATGCAATGGGCGTTGTTATGGGCAAAAAGTTAACAGGTTGGAAAGCTTCCTTCATGAAGAAAGTGATCGATAACCGTTACCTATTCTTATTAGGTGGACCTTTATTAGTTCTTAAAAAAGGTAAATTAAAGTTCTTTTAATATATAGTAGAAAAAGCAGAAACGGCTAAGAGCTGTTTCTGCTTTTTTCATTTAAAAAATATAGTATAATATATAAAAAAGAAAGAATATTCTGT
The DNA here is from genome assembly GCF_038005585.1 of Bacillus sp. FSL W8-0519. NCBI lineage: Bacteria > Bacillati > Bacillota > Bacilli > Caryophanales > Bacillaceae > Bacillus > Bacillus sp. FSL W8-0519. Next base: position 4,781,883 of record NZ_JBBOTL010000001.1, on the reverse strand, counting down.
CCGTTCTAATAGAGGAGGGTATGACATCATGGAGAAGCGAGGAAAAGTATGGTTAGCTGTCAGTGGCCTAGTAGCTACAAAAGATGGCAGGTGGTTATTCGTTAAGAAGAAATACAGTGGGTTAAAGGGGAAATGGTCTTTACCGGCTGGTTTTGTAAATGAAGGTGAGACCGTTGATGAAGCTGTGAAACGTGAAGTGTTAGAAGAGACAGGTATTGTCGCTCATGTAAAGGGGATCATTGGTGTTAGATCGGGCGTAATTCGCAATGAGATTAGTGATAATATGATTATTTTCCTTTTGGAGCCTGAAGGGGAAGAGATTATTGTACAGGAGAAGGAATTGTCTGAAGTAGCGTTTCTACATCCAGATACGATTGCGGACGATCCAAATACGTCTGTACTTATTACATATTTGTTAGAAAGACAATCAGAATTACATCTTGAAATGGACAAAACATTAAATCCAGGAGAGCAGTTTGGTTATACAGCCTATCACGTATTTACGGCACATACGAAGGAGAGGGAGAAAGAGTGAGTATACCGGTATTACTTATTTCAATGATGTTATTTTTCATTTTGTTTTTTGGAATTGGATTTTTACTCAACATGATATTGCGAGCGACATGGGTAATGGTTATTGTATATCCGATTGTTTGTATGCTTATTATTAATAAGGCGAGTATGTGGGATTATTTTTCAAAGCCAAAAGAAACATTCTCTTCATTTGGGACAAGTGTATCGCATTTAGGACAAGCAGATGTGTTTATTTTATCTACTGGATTGATTGGTGCTGCTTTAGCGGGAATCGTTATTAAGAAACTTCGGAAAAGCGGATATCAAATGTTTTAATCTCCAATGCAATTGGAGATTATTTTTTTGCATATTCTTTCATCGTATAGGGAATGATTAACGATGAAGGAGTGTGGCATATAAAAATGTTAAAACGATATTGTATTCGCATTATGATGACTTGTTTACTTGCAATTGCATTATGCGTAACATGGAATGCTTTCACAGGAGTTTCTTTATTAGAGATTGTAAAGAAATATGAGGGAACGAGTGCAAAAGAAGTACATGCAGCAGAAGTTAAAAGAAATGTTGCTCCGAGTAAAGAAGTGATAAATGCTTTAGAGCAGGCAAACGACTGGTCTAAATATCGTTCAATTGAAATGACTGCAACAGGTTATACGTCGGGAATTGAGTCAACTGGTAAGAGGCCGGGACATCCGGAGTATGGTATTACATATTCAGGTGTTAAGGCGAAACGGGATTTATATTCCACAATTGCAGCGGACTTACGCGTATTCCCAATTGGAACAATCTTATTCGTACCAGGTTATGGGTATGGTGTAGTAGCTGATAAGGGCGGTGCAATAAAAGGAAACCGTCTTGATTTGTACTATGATACAGTGAAAGATGTTTATAGCCAATGGGGTAAGAAAAAAGTAAATGTATATGTAGTTAAGATAGGAAATGGTAAGTTTTCAGAAGAAGAGTTAACGATGTTAAACCAGGATGAGACGATGCAAGTGTTTCGTGGTCAATATTTAAAACAAAGATAGTCTAGTGGTAAGTACGCTAGACTTTTTTTATTTTATATAGGGTATAACAGAAGTTAGAATTGTCGCATTTTATCGAAAATAAAGTTATAATAAAGATAGAGTAGAGAAATTTAGGGGGTCTGAACATGTTCCAAGTACAAAAAGAATTAGCAAGCCATGAAGCGGTGATTGTTGCCTTATTTGAAGAAGAGGAAACGAGTAGCTTTGTACAAGAACTGGACAAAGCGTTTGAAGGACAATTACAAGTTTTATTAGAAGAGAAAGAACTTTCTACGAAGAAGAAAGCTATTTCAAAAGTACATAGTTTAGGAAAAACAGAAGTGAAACGTTATTATTTCGTTGGTTTAGGCAAGAAAGAATCTTATACGACAGAAACATTACGTTCGGCTCTTGGTAAGACGTTTAAAACACTGCAAGCAGCAAAAGTACAAGATGCAGCAATCTTACTTGATTCTTTCGTAACAGAGAAATTAGACGCGATTGATGTCGCTCATATTGCGGCAGAAGTACAAGGCCTTGGTACATATGAGTTACAAACGTATAAATCAGATAAAAAGGATCGTGTAGAGTTAGAGAAGTTTACGGCTATTACAGCGGAAGATGCACAGGAAATTGAAGCGGCATTAACAGTTGGCTACGTACATGGACGTGCAACAAATTCAGCTCGTACACTTGTAAATATGCCGCCAAACGTATTAACAGCGACGAAGCTTGCTGAGTATGCTGTTGAGTTAGCTGAGAAGTATGATATGGATTATAAAGTTCTTGAGAAAGAAGAGATGGAAGAGCTTGGTATGGGTGCGTTACTTGCAGTAAACCAAGGTAGTGTAGAGCCACCAAAAATGATCGCTCTTATTTATAAAGGAAAAGAAGAGTGGACAGATGTTATTGGATTCGTTGGAAAAGGAATCACATACGATACAGGCGGTTATTCTTTAAAACCACGTGAAGGTATGGTCGGTATGAAAGGTGATATGGGCGGTGCAGCTGCTGTATTAGGTGCGATGGAAATTATCGGTGAACTTCGCCCAGAGCAAAATGTGATCGCTGTTATTCCATCAACAGATAACGTTGTAAGTGGTACCGCATTTAAGCCAGACGATGTAATCACATCTATGAGCGGAAAAACAATTGAAGTATTAAATACAGATGCAGAAGGTCGCTTAGCATTAGCTGACGGTATTACGTATGCGAAAAAATTAGGTGCAAACTATTTAATTGATGTTGCGACATTAACAGGTGGTGTAATTGTTGCACTTGGAAATCATACGACAGGTGCAATGACAAACAATGAAGAGTTGTTTGAGCAAGTGCTAGAAGCATCTATGGAAACAGATGAATCAATTTGGCAATTACCGATTTTTGATCGTGATAAAGAACGCGTGAGAAACAGTAAGTTTGCTGATTTAAATAACTCACCAGGCCGCGAAGGACATGCGGTTATGGCTGGTACATTCCTGGGTGAATTTGCTGAAGATACACCTTGGGTACACTTAGACATCGCTGGAACATCTGAATCATCAGGAGCGCATGATTTAGGTCCAGCTGGAGCAACAGGTGCAATGGTACGTACACTTGCAACGCTTGTTGAACGTTTCGGCGAAGAATAAGATCGTAAGAGAGGGCTGTTCCTACATTTTGGAACAGCCTTTTTTATTGATATATGGTGTTACGGCCGATGTAATTTTACTTTATAGAGAAATTGTATATAAAGTCCCGTTTAAAGCAAAGGAAGTGCGGCCCGTTTCTTCAGAGACAACTAAAATAAGGGCATCGCTTTTTTCTGATAAGCCAATTGCAGCTCTGTGACGTGTTCCTAGTTCAGGATCAACTTCTGTGCTTTTCGTGAGCGGAAGAATATTGGCAGCTGAGACAATATGATTATTTTTAACGAGAACGGCTCCATCATGAAGAGGGTTACCTGGATAAAATATTGATTCGAGTAATGGTGCGGTTAAATGAGCGTTTAATGTCGTTCCAGTTTGAATGAAAGCTTCAAGCGTCTCGTTTCGTTCCACAACGATAAGAGCGCCATGTTTTCGGGCGCTTAAATGTTGGATAGCTGTCGTAATAAAAGATGAACTTTCCGTATAAGGTGATAAATATGCTTGAATATAGTATGTAGCTGCCAATGTTTGTACATTTGCTAACATATGATGAATATCTTCCATTTTGCATAAAATACATTCGTCTTCTTTATCGATTGCGCTCCTCATAATCGATAGTTCTTTTTCAGCAATTTCAATCATTTGCTTTGTTTGTATTTTGAGCTCTTCTGACAAGCCCCATTCGCGCATAATCCTCATTCCCTTTAGTGGAGTATTTAACAATAGTGTATACAAATATTCCTAGTAAAATCCTGCTAGATTTTATAAAATATTGAGATACAGCATGTTTTTTTCATATAATAAAGGTATGACGAGCGAGAGGAGAGAGAAGAATGAATTGGAAACAAGAATTTAGTCGCTGGCTTTCTTACGCACAATTAGATGCAGAATTAAAAGAACAGCTAGAAAATATGAAGCAAGATGAGAAGAAAATCGAGGATAGCTTTTATAAAAATCTAGAGTTTGGCACAGGTGGTATGCGTGGTGAACTTGGTGCTGGTACGAACCGTTTAAACGTATATACAGTTCGTAAAGCGACAAAAGGATTAGCAAGCTTTATCGAAAAGTTAGGTGAGGAAGCGAAAAAACGCGGTGTTGTTGTAGCCTATGATTCTCGTCATAAATCACCTGAGTTCGCAATGGAAGTTGCTGCTACACTAGGTGCACACGGCATTACAACATATGTGTTTGAAAGCTTACGTCCAACGCCAGTGCTTTCTTTCGCAGTTCGTCATTTACATACAGTGAGTGGAATCGTTCTTACTGCAAGTCATAATCCGCCTGAATATAATGGTTATAAAGTATACGGTGAAGATGGTGGACAGTTGCCTCCGAAAGAAGCTGATGAATTAATTAGCTACGTAAACGCAGTAGAAGACGAGTTAACAGTTGAGGTTGCTAATGTGGAGCGATTAAAAGCTGACGGTTTATTACATATTATTGGACAAGAAGTCGATGATGCATATGCTGCAGAATTGAACAATGTCATTATTAATAAAGAAATGGTGGAAAAGGCCGGCAAAGATTTAAAAATCGTCTTCACACCACTACACGGAACATCAAATATTTCTGTACGCCGTGGTTTAAAAGAAGTTGGATTTACAGATGTAACAGTTGTAAAAGAGCAAGAGTTACCAGATCCGAACTTCTCTACAGTAAAATCACCGAACCCAGAAGAGCATGCAGCATTTGAATATGCAATTCGTGACGGTGAGAAGGTAGGAGCGGATGTATTAATCGCAACAGATCCTGACGCAGATCGCCTTGGTGTAGCAGTTCGTAATCACGATGGTGAGTTCCAAGTATTAACTGGTAACCAAACAGGTGCATTAATGCTTGATTACTTATTATCTCAAAAGAAAGAAAACGGAACGCTACCAGAGAACGGTGTCGTATTAAAAACAATCGTAACGTCTGAAATCGGTCGTACAATCGCGAAAACATACGGTTTAGATACAGTTGATACGTTAACTGGATTTAAATTTATCGGTGAGAAAATTAGACAGTATGAAGAAAGCGGACAATATGAATTCCAATTCGGTTATGAGGAAAGCTATGGTTATTTAATCCGCCCATTCTGCCGTGATAAAGATGCAGTACAATCTGTCCTATTCGCATGTGAAGTAGCTGCATACTACAAATCTCAAGGGAAAACGTTATATGACGGTCTATTAGAAGTATTTGAGAAGTACGGCTTCTTCCGTGAAGACCTTGTGTCGTTAACGTTAAAAGGAAAAGATGGAGCGGAAAAAATCCAAGAGATGATGGCAACATTCCGTGAAAATCCTCCGAAAGAAGTAGCGGGCTTAACGGTTGTAGCAGTTGAAGACTATAAAGCAAGCATTATTACATCTTTACAAGATGGACATAAAGAAGAGATTCACTTACCGAAATCAAATGTGTTAAAATATCAATTAGAGGATGGTTCATGGTTCTGCCTACGTCCATCTGGAACTGAACCGAAGATTAAGTTCTACTTTGGTGTAAAAGATAGTTCTTTACAAAATAGTGAACAAAAGTTACTTACTATTAAAGAAGACATTATGAATCGTTTATAATACAAAGTAATTTTAAGTAGTAAGGAACAAAAGGGAGCGAAATCTCCCTTTTGTTTTATGTAGGAAATGATTGCTATTGATTCCGACAGGAGAGAGGGTATTTTGTGATGAAAAAAGTAAGAAAAGCGATAATCCCAGCAGCTGGATTAGGAACACGTTTTTTACCAGCAACGAAAGCAATGCCGAAAGAAATGTTACCGATAGTAGATAAACCAACGATCCAATACATTGTAGAAGAAGCAGTGAAATCGGGTATCGAAGATATTATTATCGTTACTGGTAAAACAAAGCGTTCTATCGAAGATCATTTTGATAACGCATTTGAACTAGAACAAAACTTATTGGAGAAGAAAAAATATGAGTTGCTTGAAAAAGTACAAGCTTCTTCAAAAATGGTAGATATTCATTACATCCGTCAAAAAGAACCGAAAGGGCTAGGACATGCTGTTTGGTGTGCACGTAAATTCATTGGCGATGAGCCGTTTGCAGTGCTACTAGGTGATGATATTGTCCAAGCTGAGAAACCATGTTTACGTCAATTAATGGATGAGTATGAAAAAACACTTTCTTCTGTTATTGGTGTACAAACTGTTCCAGAGTCGGAAACACATCGCTATGGAATTATTGATCCATTAGAACAAGAAGGTCGTCGTTACCAAGTTCGCAATTTCGTTGAGAAGCCAGCGCAAGGTACAGCACCTTCAAACTTAGCGATTATGGGACGTTACATTTTAACGCCTGAAATCTTTATGTTCTTAGAACAGCAACATGTTGGTGCTGGTGGCGAAATTCAGTTAACAGATGCTATCCAAAGTTTAAACGAAATTCAACGTGTATTCGCTTACGACTTCGAAGGAAAGCGCTATGACGTAGGTGAAAAGTTAGGATTTGTTCAAACGACAATCGAAATGGCACTGCAACACCCAGAATTACGTGATGACATGGTCGTAATGATGAAGAAAATTTTAGAAGAACAAACGAATCAAGAGTCTTAATATAAAAAAGGAGTTGTTCCAGTAGGAACAACTCCTTTTTCTTATGAAATCGTCGAATGAGAATGCTGATAAGCAGAACGACGCACAGCATAGTATATGCGAGGTGCGATAATAGCACCGATAATTGTAAATGCAATATCTTTTACTGCAAACCACATCATAATCATCCAAGCAGCTTTATAGCTCATATTACCGCCCATAAAGAGATTGACTGCCCCGTACATGTAAGTAGTACCGATAATATAAGTTAAAATGATTCCTGTGAAAGAGGCAGTTGCAAATGTACGAAATGTTGGTTTTTCCTTTTGTTCTACGAGTTTTCCTGATACGTAAGCAACGATAATAAATGCGATAATAAAGCCACCAGTAGGATCTAAAAGTGCTCCAAATCCAGCTTTGAAGTTAGCGAAGATTGGTGCACCTGCTACTCCAACTAGCATGTAAACAGTCATTGATAATGCACCAAGTCTACTTCCAAGAAGAAGCCCTGCTAAAATTGCGAAAAATGGTTGCATAGATAATGGGATGCCCGCTACTTGCAGGAATGGTGCCCAAGATACAATATTTGCACCAATGGCCATAAGAGCGACGAACATGGCGGCTAATGCTAAATCTAAAACATGAAATCTCCTCATAATGTTAACCTCCTGTTGTTTTTAAGTTAACATTATCGTAGCGAAACTATTTACTTGTTGTCAATTAAAATATTTTGATAAGAAGGCTTCAAATACTCTCTTAGCAACGTATATGGAATACGAAATTGTGGAATGCCGCTTGAATAAGGTGCAATTTCATATAAAGGGAAATAAATGACGAGATTGTTCGGTTCTAAAAAGAAGTGAAACTTTTTCGTGCTCATGACTTTTTCAGTTGCATCAGGAAAATAAATACTTTCATTTTGTTTAATTTGTCTTACGATCTCAGCACGAATTACGTCTTTATATTTATCTTCTTGTTGAAATAAATCGTCTAAGTGTAGTAACTTTTTTTCTTTTAAATCAAATGTGTTAGCCTTCCACGTATAAAGACCGTGTGCTCCGCCTGTATATTGATAGTAATTCAAATATAGGCTGAGCAAAGGTGATTTATTTAAGGAGACTTTATAATCAACATTCGCCACGTACGGATGAAATGGTGTACTAGATCCTTCTGTTTCTTTATAATATTTTTTTGCGTCTTTTTCTAATTTTGTTTTAAATTTTTCAGTAGATTTTTTGTAATAGAAATTTAGCTTATTTTGAAACTTAGAATCGGAAAAGTTATGAAACGAAGGCCTATTGATTTGATATTCTATATAAGGTTTCTTACCTTTTTGCGTGACAGTCTGAACATCGATTGTCAGGTTGGATGCTTTGGCTGCTAGTGCACAATTTGGTACAATAGTCAGCAAGGAGAACATAAGCGATAGTATAAAAAATTTCTGTTTCATTTAGGTGAAACCTCCTTATATAAGTGTTATACGTAGTTTGAAAGTAAATAGGTAAAATTATACATTTAATTAAAGTGAGAGAAGGGGGAAACGATATGGCAAAAACTTTAATGGATTCGCTTGGAATTGAGTTGTTAGAGATGACAGAAGATAAGGTAGTTGCTACGATGCCTGTTGATGAACGTACACATCAGCCGTTTGGTTTTTTACACGGTGGTGCGTCTCTTGCGTTAGCGGAAACAGTAGCAAGCGTCGGTTCATACAATTTAATTGATCAAGAGAAATGTATTTGCTTCGGTCTAGAAATTAATGCAAACCATATTCGCTCAAAGAAAGATGGAATTGTAACAGCGATCGGAACACCGATACATAGAGGAAACTCAACGATGGTTTGGGATGTACGTATCATTGATGAGAATGACGATTTATTATGTATTTCAAGATGTACAGTAGCAATTAAAGAAAAACGTGAAAAGTAAAAAAAGAGGCTGCTCTAATGAGCAGCCTCTTTTTCTTATAATTAGAACTGGATTTTCTTCTCTAAGAAACCTTTTAGTTCGTTAATTGGCATACGCACTTGTTCCATTGTGTCACGGTCACGTACTGTAACAGCTTTGTCTTCAACTGAGTCGAAGTCATAAGTGATACAGAATGGTGTACCGATTTCGTCTTGACGACGGTAACGTTTACCGATAGAACCAGTTTCGTCAAAGTCTACCATGAAGTCTTTAGCTAGTTCTGCAAATACTTCAGTAGCACCTTCAGATAGCTTTTTAGATAATGGTAAGATCGCTGCTTTGTATGGTGCTAAAGCAGGGTGGAAACGAAGAACTGTACGAGAATCGTTTTCTAATTGCTCTTCTTCATATGCATCACATAAGAACGCTAATGTTACGCGGTCAGCACCTAAAGATGGCTCGATGCAGTACGGTACGTAACGCTCATTCGTTTGTGGATCAATATAGTTAAAGTCTTCGTTAGAGTGTTCCATGTGACGTTTTAAATCGAAGTCTGTACGAGATGCAACGCCCCATAGTTCGCCCCAACCGAATGGGAATTTGAATTCAATGTCAGTTGTTGCGTTACTGTAGTGAGATAATTCCTCTTCACCGTGGTCACGAAGACGCATGCTTTCTTCAGTCATACCAAGTGAAAGTAACCAGTTCTTACAAGTTTCACGCCAGAATGCGAACCACTCTAAATCTTCACCAGGCTTACAGAAGAATTCAAGTTCCATTTGTTCGAATTCACGTGTACGGAATGTGAAGTTACCAGGCGTGATTTCGTTACGGAAGCTCTTACCGATTTGGCCAATACCAAATGGAAGTTTTTTACGCATAGAGCGTTGTACGTTTTTGAAGTTTACGAAAATACCTTGTGCTGTTTCAGGACGAAGGAAGATTTCGTTTGTGCTAGACTCTGTAACACCTTGGAATGTTTTGAACATTAAGTTGAACTGACGGATTTCAGTGAATTCTTCACTACCGCAATCAGGACATTTTACTTCATGTTCTTTCATTAAGTCAGCCATTTGGTCGAAAGTAAGACCATCAACAACCATTTCGATGCCTTTTGCATCTAATGCATCTTCAATTAATTTGTCAGCACGATGACGCGCTTTACATTTTTTACAGTCGATCATTGGATCGTTGAAGTTACCAACGTGACCAGAAGCGATCCAAGTTTTTGGGTTCATTAAAATAGCTGCGTCTAAACCAACGTTGTATGGAGATTCTTGAATGAATTTTTTCCACCAAGCTTTTTTAACGTTATTTTTTAATTCGATTCCAAGTGGACCGTAATCCCAAGTGTTTGCAAGACCACCGTAAATTTCAGAACCAGGGAAAACGAAACCGCGATGTTTCGCTAAGTTTACTACTTGTTCCATTGAATACATAATAAAATCCTCCTTTTGAAAGTTAACGTATTGGCGATGACGTGCTCAGGTAACTTGTGAAACGAGCAGTATATGCTTTGAAAAACATAAAAAAACGCTCATCCCAAGGCTTAATTGCCTAGGGACGAGCGTTTGCCCGCGGTTCCACCCTAGTTGATACACAAAAGGTGCATCCACTTTATCACGTATTGCTCGAGACTGCCGTTTCCTTGCGGCTTCAGGCTTTCACTATCCCTGAATCGCTTTTTGTGCAAGTACTTATAAGTCCGTCATCGCTACTTATATTAATAATAATGAACATATTCTAACACGTTCTTTTTTAAATCTCAATAGAGGAACGCGTCTATCTATGATAGAGTCTCGCCTATTTTTTCGTTATTTATTCCGTAATTTTGTTTAATGTGCTTAATTGCTTCACGCCTGCTGAGCGGGGCAAGCTCGTTATTTTGCACGTATTCCCAAACGACATCGGGATTTGTTTTTGCATATTCGCGAAGGACCCATCCAATCGCTTTTTGAATGAAAAATTCTTTCGAAGAATGTAGTTGTCCAATAACCCAAAAAAGAAGTTCTTCATCCATCTTTTGTTTATATTTTAGCTGGAATAAAATAGCGGCGCGTTGTAACCATATGTTATCTGATGCAATCCATTTTGGAAGATAGGCAGAAATCAATTCTGGATGTTGTAAAAAGATATTACCTAAAAATGTAGGGACGATGCTATCGACAGTGTCCCACCAAGATTTTGTTACAATAAGTTCTTCTAAGAAGGGAATATGCGTTTCGTTTATATGCTTTTTATATTTTTGCATTATATCGAGTGCGGCTGCCTGAAATTCTCGTTCTGGTAAATCCCAAAGCTCACGTACGATAATTTGGAAGTCTTTTGGATCTGGGAGAGTATGTATTTGGATGACGTCTTTTAATAATTGTCTTCTTTCAGGTGTTTGAATACCGAGAAATGGGAAGTGATTTTTCATATAACGTGCCATCGGTTCTGCTTTTTCCGGATTTTTGTGAGCTATGAAATGCTCTTGTAATGTTTTTACAAATGGATGCATCGGTTGTTCTCCTCTCTTATTATCTTACTCCTATTATTATACAGAGAGTTTGGTTGAATTTTAAAACATAACTTGCAATGCAATGAAATATGTTGAGAGTAGAGAGGAGAGGATAAGATGGAAGATCAAGGCTTACTAGCAGGTTTCTTTGCTCTTAGTTTTGCGTTTATTCTTGTTATATTGATTTGGGCAGTTATTGCGTATTTGTTAACGGCTTTTGCACTGTATACGATGGCGAAAAATGACGGTGCAACGGATGGAGTTCTAGCATTTATTCCTTTTTTAAATAGTAAAATATGGGGTGATTTAGCGAAAGATAAATTACCCGATTTCTTGAAAGAAGAAGCAGGATGGAAAGTATTCGGCATATATGTCGCATGTTTCATTTTTAATTTCGTACCAATTTTATATTTAATAGCAACAGCTGTATCCATTGTGTTGTCTATTTATCTTATCTACGCTATTTTAGACAGATATGGAACGAACTCTATATTATTTACAATTATTCATGTCATCACATTTTCAGTGTTCTTGCCGATTCACTTGTTCATTATCAGAAATGAGCCGGTGAGGTATAACGAGTAAGTTTAATTTAAATATGTGTAATGAAAAAAGCGCCCTGGTTATCAGAGCGCTTTTTGTGCTACATAAGGTAGCGTACATAAATATAAATATGAGAAATGATTAATGAAACGATCATAATTGGGAAACCGACTTTTAAGAAGTCCATGTAGCTAAATTTATGTCCTTCGCGGCTTGCGATACCTGCGACAATTACGTTAGCAGAAGCGCCGATTAATGTTCCGTTTCCGCCCAGACAAGCACCTAATGCTAATGCCCACCATAATACGTCGATTTGTGCGTCAGCAGGTGATAAACCTAATCCGACAGCCATATCGTTAATAAGAGGAATCATTGTTGCAACGAATGGAATGTTATCAATTGTTGCAGAGGCGATACCAGATACCCATAAAATAAGGATAGATGCGTAAGAAATATCTCCGCCTGTTATGCCAATTACTTTTTGAGCTAACATTTTAATAAGACCGATGTCGATAAGTCCTCCAACGAGTACGAATAGTCCTGCGAAGAAGAAGATTGTTACCCATTCTACACTTGCGAATACTTCTTCAATTTCATGTTCTTTCACACCGATTAACATAAGTACAGTAGCACCAGTTAAAGCGATGATAGCTGCATCAACGTGGAAAATGGAATGAGTCATGAAACCTACAATTGTAAGTCCAAGTACTGTTAAAGATTTTTTCATTAATACTGGATCTTTAATGTATTGCTTTTCATCTAAACTCATTAATTTTTTAACTTGTACAGGATCAGCGATTAATTGTTTGCGGTACATGAAGTAAAGTATTGTCGCTGTCACACCAATGATAATAATTACGATTGGCGCTAAGTTTAGTAAGAAAGCATTGAAATCTAAATGCTTATTGGCAGAACCAATCATAATGTTAGGTGGATCACCAATTAATGTTGCTGTTCCCCCAATGTTTGAAAAAATAATTTCAGAAAGTAAATAAGGGACAGGATTTACTTGCAGTATGCGCGTAATAGATAAAGTAACTGGAACAACAAGAAGTACAGTTGTAACGTTATCTAAAAACGCGGAACCAAGCGCAGTAAGTAAGGAAAGGGAAATTAAAATTTTAATTGGATTTCCTTGCGCTCCTTTTGCCGCTTTAATGGCAACGTATTGGAAGACACCCGATTTACTCGTAATGTTCACCAAAATCATCATACCGATGAGTAGTGTAATCGTCCCCCATTCAATATGTTTCGTAAAGGCGTTGTGTAAATCAACGACCCCCATAATTACCATGAGTGCTGCGCCAAGAAGTGCGATGACAGCGCGATTAATTTTTTCAGAAATAATAATGGCATATGTAATTAAAAAGACTGCGATAGCAAAATAATACTGCCAGTTTGCGAGCTCTTGCGTTGTTTCGTGCAAAACTCTCATCTCCTTTCATTCACTTTTCTTAGTGTGTCAAAAATTAACTAGATGAAACACACATAACGTCATTATAAAGTAGAAAAATGTCGGATGTAAATGAAAGGGTTTATTTTGTTATATTTTCTGCAAAGGTTACTTTTTCTTATTTTTAAAAATATTTGCGGGCATTTGACATATATATAAGATACATCCAATCTGAATATTTAAAATGGAATTAGCATTCGAGCTTGTTCGTGTAGGAGTGTCAAATAGAAAGGAATGACAAAGATGATAAGGAAGGGATCGTATGAATGAACAACAATTTTTATTTTTGGATTTTGAGTTTACGATGCCCCAGCACAGAAAAAAACCAAAAGGATTTTTCCCGGAGATTATTGAGGTAGGACTCGTTTCGGTTGTTGGCTGTAAGGTAGAAGATACGTATTCAGCTCATGTTAGGCCGAAGACTTTTCCTTCTTTAACGGATCGATGTAAGAAGTTTTTAGGGATTAAACAAGAAGTCGTAGATAAAGGAATTTCGTTTCCAGAACTCGTTGAAAAACTTGCAGAATATGAAAAGAGATGTAAACCGACCATTGTTACGTGGGGAAATATGGATATGAAAGTGTTGAAGCATAATTGTGAAAAAGCGGGAGTAGATTTTCCTTTCCAAGGACAGTGTCGTGATTTATCACTTGAGTATAAGAAGTTTTTTGGTGAGAGAAATCAAACAGGATTGTGGAAAGCGATTGAAGCGTATGGAAAAGTAGGGACGGGTAAGCATCATTGTGCGCTAGATGATGCGATGACGACGTATAATATTTTTAAATTAGTAGAAAAAGATAAAGAGTATTTAGTGAAACCAGCACCTCCAACATTAGGGGAACTCGTTGATTTTTCAAAAGTGTTAAAGAAAGTGAGTACACAGTAACGACCAAATTGCACAGTATGTAATTTGGTCGTTTTGTTTTTTTAAAGTTTGTAGTCCTTTTTTAACTGTTCTAATGTTTCTAGACTACGAACCGCAAAAGGTGAATCATCTTCAGAAAATGAATTCATTTGAGTTTCTAATGCTAATTTGAGTGAATCTGTGTAATCTGGAATTTCTCCTTCATATTTCTTCACCATTTGCTCTGGAATGTTCGTCTGTTCACGAAAAGCTAAAGCACGTCTTTCGTGGAAAAATGGTACGTCAGCTTGTTTTACGTTATGTAAGTCACCTTGCACCGGATGTTTTAAAACAGCTAATACTTTTACGACGTAACTGCCAGGGCGGCTATTTGTAACCTCGCCAATGTATTTTCCCGTTTTATAAATACCAGTAACGATTTCGCCAATTTCAAATGTTTCTCTCATATTTTTCACCTCAAGTTTATAGTAAGGAAAGTAGGAGAAGGAGTCAAAGAAATCATTCGCTTTCGGAACGCCCCTTGAGAATATGGATAGGTTCAACTATAATTTAAATGTATATAACAGAAAATTCTGATGTTTTTCGAATCCTATAATTAAGGAGTGTTCGTTATGATGCCTTTATACTTTCCGGAAGATAAAACAGAATATATTATTCCAGGGATTGTTTGTGTTCTATTTATTATCGGTGCGATTGCTACATGGCGTATGTTCGTTCGTGTATCAAAACGAGAAGCAGATCGATTACAGAAAGTTGAAGAAAAGCTGTTAGCTGAAAAGAAACAGTAACTCATTTTTGTATGTTTCCCTCTATGCTCGGACAATCTAAGGGCAGAATGTATTTTGGAGGGAATAAAATGAAAAAACGGCTTTTTTTCAGTTGTTGTTTACTATTTCTGATGGCAGGTTGTGACCAAGGAAAGCCGAAAGAAATTGACGTGAAATTACATAATGCTTCAGGTGATGAAGTGGGGACTGCAAAAGTAACTCAGCAAACAAGCGGAGTGAAAATTACGATTAAAGGGGAAGGTTTCGCACCTGGCCCGCACGGACTACATGTACACGAAATTGGAGAGTGTAAAGCACCTCGTTTTGAATCAGCTGGAAATCATTTTAATCCAGATGATAAAAAGCATGGACTACTCAATCCGAAGGGTGCAGAAAACGGTGATTTACCGAACGTAATTGCAGATGGTTCTGGAAAGATTAAAGCAGAAATTGATGCGCCGCATATAACGCTTGAAGAAGGAAAAACGACGATTCATAGAAAAGATGGAGCGTCTATTATTATTACAGAAAACGCTGATGATGGCATGACACAACCGACAGGTAAATCAGGTGATCGAATTGCTTGTGGTGTTATTGTAAAAAAAGCGTCGGATATGAAGAAAAAGTAAAAGCTACCGTGCGCGGTAGCTTTTTTGTGTAGTGTAAGTGAAAATATATCAGCGATTATTGGAATATATCGACTGTAACTTAAAATATATCGGCGATTATTGGAATATATCGACGATTTTTAAAATATATCGACTTACCGACAAAAGTTGACAAAGGAGGCTGTCCCAAACAGTCTCCTTTCTTATTATGAAAACGTATGGCGCAGCCTATTTAAAATTTCTTCTAAAACAGACCTTGGACAGCCGATGTTAATTCGAATATGTTCTTCGCCGCCTAATCCGTATTTCTCACCAGGCTCAACAATAATTTTTCCTTTTTCTTCGAGCAATTTAGTGCGCTCATTTTGAGAAAGCTGTAGGCGAGAGCAATCAATCCATAATAAAAAGCTACCTTCTGGCTTCGTTACGGAAAGAGTAGGTATGTGATCTTTCATATATTTACAAGCAAATTGAGCATTATCTTCTATATATAATCGAATTTCATTTAGCCAATCATTACATTCTGTATAGGCACTTACCATCGCTGTATAGGCAAATGTATTTAATCCGTGGAAGCCTTGTCTATATTGGATAGATGTAAAGGCTTGACGGAGTTTTTCATTTGGAATGATAATAATCGATGCTTGTAATCCAGCGATATTAAATGTTTTACTTGGAGCCATACAAGTTATCGTGCGCGCTGCTAGTTCTTCAGATAAAGAAGCGAACGGTGTATGTGTATGATTTGCATAAATAATATCGGAATGAATTTCGTCTGCGACAACGATTACATTATATTTGGTACATAAAGATCCAAGCTTTGTTAATTCCTCTTTCGTCCAAACACGGCCTATCGGGTTGTGAGGACTGCAAAGAAGCATAAGTTTGACACCTTGTTGAAATTGCTTTTCTAAATGCTCGAAGTCTATCGCATATGTATCATTTTGTTTCTGTAATGGACTTACGCATAATTGTCTATTGTTTGTTGTGACCATTTCGAAAAATGGGGGATAAATAGGTGGTTGTACGAGAACGGATTCGTTTTCCTTTGTGAAGGCCTGTATGCTCGTACTAAGAGCTGGAACGATTCCGGCGCTAAAGACAATCCACTCTTTTTGAATATCCCAGTTGTACTGTTTTTTTGTCCAGTTACAAATAATATCGCCAATATTTTCGGGAGGAAGTGTATAGCCGAAAATAGGATGCTCGATACGTTTCTTTAAAGCAGCTTGAATTGGTTGTGGTACTTCAAAATCCATATCAGCAATCCACGCGTGGATAAGTTCTTCGTTTTTATATGTATCCCATTTTGTACTATGAGTTCCACGGCGATTGACTGCTTTATGAAATAGTTGCATAAGTTTGCCCCCTTCTTCTGTAAAACCGTTAAGTTATGAAAGTTCTCTCTCTTCTTATAGAATAGCTGATGTGATAGGATAAAGAAAAGTATTAAAAAGTGAAAAGGCGGGAAGCGAATGGGTACATATGAAAAGATGATAGAGGTTGTGAAGAATTGGGATCCGTTTCAAATGGGACCGGAGTTTTATGAAACAGAAGCGAGCGATGTTGTGAACGTCGCAAGTGTGTTTGATGATTCAAAATACATCGCAAAGAAGATTCAACATATATACTTTATGTCTTTTGAGGAAGTACCTGCGCTTGAAAAATGTGAGAAGTTAGCTGTGGAATTACTTATAATAAAAGAAGGCGGAAGTTGTTCATTGTAGGCTGTCGGAATTTCCGACAGCCTTTTTATATTACTGCGCAGAAAAAGCCATAATTTCTTCATAAACATGTTCCGGTTTTTCTTCAGGTAGTAAATGTCCTGTGTTTTCGTAAGAAATAAATTTCGAATTCGGTAAATCTTTGTGCAGACGATGACCTACATGTACAGGGACGACCCGATCTTTTTCACCCCAAATGAGTAGCGTAGGTGTTTCGATTTTTTGTAATTCAGTTGAAGGTAAGTCACCTTCACGATCTCGTATCATACGAGTTAAAGCGGGGAATATACGGTTGTCATAAAAAGGAGCAGAGTAACCTGCCTTCATTTCATCGTCAATTAATGAATGATCATGAACGACATTCATTAAGTTATGAACGATGCCGCGCCGTATAATCCAGTTCTTTACGTATAAATGAAAGAACGGTAAATAAGAAGAGTACAGTAAAGGTAAAGTTGCGCGTGCTAAATAGCTAGAGCTACATAGTAAAATTGTCTTTGAAATTAATTCAGGACGTATACGGTTTACGTAAAGTGAAATTTGGCCGCCCATAGAATGTCCAACTAACACAATGTTTGAGAGAGATAAGTGTTCAATTAAATCGATTATAATCGTTGCTAAATTATGATAAGAATACTTAAATAGATGAGACTTATCACTCTTCCCGAACGGTGGTAAATCAAGGGCAATGACTGTTCCTTCTTTCGATAATAAAGGAATTAGACGGCGGTAGCTGAATGAGGAAGATAAAAAGCCGTGAACGAGTACGAAAGTAGGACGTTCTGTTTTATTTTCATGTTCATACAATTCGTAATGAACAGTAGTGCCGCGAGTGGAAAAAGTGAAATAAGGACAAGTAGATTCGTGATTCATTTTTTGTCACTCCATTGATTTTTGTTCATATCATTTCCAAGGCAGAAAAAAATATGTTAACAAAAAAAGGCAAGATGACGATGTCATCTTGCCTTTCGTACATTCAGTATTACCCGCGAACAATATTAGGCGGTGTTTTTCCTTGTAACGCTGCAACTAAATTTTCAGCGGCGGTCATAGCCATTTGTTGCCTAGTTTTTAATGTTGCAGATCCGATATGTGGTAAGGTCACAACATTTTGTAATGATAAGAGCGGATTGTCTTTTTGAATCGGCTCTTGTGTAAAAGTATCGATGCCTGCTGCAAAGATTTTCTTTTCTGTTAACGCATCGATTAACGCTTCTTCATCTACTGTTTTCCCACGAGAAGCATTAATGAAGATAGCCGTTTCTTTCATGAATGAAAATTCCTTTTCTCCGATAAGATGGTACGTTTCATCTGTTAATGGAGTAAGAAGAATGATAAAGTCAGACTGCTTTAGAAGCGTCTGTAAATCACAATATGTAGCATCGAATTTTTGTTCAGCTTCTTCTTTTCGGCGACGGTTATAATAAAGAACATCCATATCAAATCCGAATTTCGCTCGTTTTGCAACAGCTTCACCAATTCGGCCCATACCGATAATGCCGATTGTACGATGGTGTACATCTAGCCCAAAGTGCTCTTTTCCAATTTCCGCATTCCATTTACCATTTTTTACGTAGGAGTCGAGTTCACAAACACGACGACCAGCAGATAACATAAGAGCAAAAACGAGGTCAGCTACTGTATCATCTAGTACGTAAGGTGTATTTGTTCCGATGACATTGCGCTTTTCCATCGCTTGTAAATCAAAATTATCGTAACCGACAGAAATGTTGCTTACTACTTTTAAGTTAGGAGCCGCCTCCAATAATTCTTCATTAATAGCAGATCCGAAATTTAATAAACCATCTTTATCTTGTATTTTCTCTAGTAGAACATCACGAGGTACCTTCTCATTTTGCTCCCATTTTTCATAATCACAGTGTTCTGATAAATAGTTTTCTACAAATGTTGGAACTGGTTCAGCAATATAAACTTTTGGTTTCACGATTCCATCCCCTTTCGCTTTATCATGCATTTTTCTACTGAGTAAAGTTTCACTTTACCCCGCTTTAACGAGCAGTAAGACTCCCACCTAAAAAGACGGTTGAGACAAAGAAGTGAGGTGGGAGATCAAGCCCGATTGGAGCGGGCTAATAATCCATGGGGTGAACCTTTCCATGGATTAAAGTTTCACTTTATTTTGACATAATTCACTAAAAAAATCTTCTTTTCAAACTGGAAAGGCTATTTGTATAATTTAGACACAAACGAAAAGGAAGGATGATTTATATGGTGACAGAAAAAGAATTAGAATTATTAGCTTGTCTTGAAAAAAGTAGTCGATTATCTGTAGATACATTAGCGAAGCTGTTAAATATAGAAGTAGAAGAAGTAAAGAAAATGGTTGAAAAATTAGAAGCAGAAAAGATTATCGTGGATTATGTAACACATATCGATTGGACGAAGGTGAAAGAACATACAGGTTTAACGGCAATGATTGATGTGAAAGTTACGCCAAAGCACGGCGTTGGGTTCGATGCGGTTGCTGAGCAAATTTATCGTTATTCAGAAGTGAAATCTGTGTATTTAATGTCAGGGACATATGACCTTTCTATTACATTAGAAGGAAAGACAATGGGAGAAGTGGCGATGTTTGTTTCTGAGAAATTAGCAACAATTGAATCTGTCGTTTCTACGACAACGCATTTTATTTTGAAGAAGTATAAACATGAGGGAATTATTTATGAAAAAAACGATGATGATAAGCGAATTGTGGTGACACCATGAAGCAATTTGAACTATCTAGAGCAGCGGAATCTTTACAACCATCTGGTATTCGAAAGTTTTTCGATTTAGCAGCAAATATGAAAGGTGTTATTTCGCTTGGAGTAGGAGAGCCTGATTTCGTTACACCTTGGAATGTGAGGCAAGCATGTATCCGTTCTTTAGAACAAGGATATACGTCATATACAGCAAATGCAGGATTATTGGAGCTCCGTCAAGAAATAGCAAAGTATCTAAAAAAACAATTTGCAGTTTCTTATGATCCAAACGATGAAATCATTGTTACAGTTGGAGCAAGTCAGGCGTTAGATGTAGCGATGCGCGCCATTATAAATCCTGATGATGAAGTACTCATTATTGAGCCAAGTTTCGTTTCTTATGCCCCGCTTGTGACATTAGCTGGAGGCGTTCCAGTTCCTGTGGCGACTACTTTAGAAAATGAATTTAAAGTACAACCAGAACAAATTGAAGCAGCTATTACAGCGAAGACAAAGGCAATTTTACTTTGTTCACCAAATAACCCAACAGGTGCAATGTTAAACAAGTCCGAGCTTGAAGAAATAGCAGTGATTGTTGAGAAGTACAATTTAATCGTATTATCTGATGAAATTTATGCAGAACTTGTATACGACGAAGCATATACAAGTTTCGCGAGTATTAAAAATATGCGCGAGCATACGATTTTAATTTCGGGATTTTCAAAAGGATTTGCAATGACAGGATGGCGTCTTGGTATGATTGCAGCTCCTGTTCATTTTTCAGAATTAATGCTCAAAATTCACCAATATTCTATGATGTGTGCCCCAACGATGTCTCAGTTCGCAGCACTTGAAGCGTTACGTGCCGGGAATGATGAAGTAATTCGGATGAGAGATAGCTATAAGAAACGCCGTAATTTTATGACGACATCTTTCAATGAAATGGGATTAACGTGTCACGTGCCGGGCGGAGCATTTTATGTCTTTCCTTCAATCTCTTCAACTGGACTATCTTCAGCGGAATTTGCAGAACAGTTATTATTAGAAGAAAAAGTGGCTGTTGTACCTGGAAGTGTATTTGGCGAAAGTGGCGAAGGGTTTATTCGTTGTTCGTATGCAACATCGCTTGAACAGCTTATGGAAGCAATGAAGAGAATGGAACGGTTTATAGAGAATAAAAAAAGGACAAAACACAATACGTTTTGTCCATAAAAGGGGGGGAATACTAGAAAGCCATGTGTTAGTATTCTATCCTAATATTGGAGAATTATACTTACTTAAGGAAATTTTTTCATGAATTTTGAATGAGCTCTGTCATAGTGGTATAATTTACTAATATAAGGTATGCGTATCCTGAGTAGCTTTACTTACGGTACGTATTAACTAATCGGATATTTAACAATAAATCATCTGCTTTGCTATCTACAATTGTAGAGAAAATGGTAAACGTATGGGAGTGTTTCATATGTCAGAACAATATACAACAGGAGTGGTTGTAACAGGGAAAGTGACTGGGATTCAAGATTACGGTGCATTTGTAGCGTTAGATGCAGAAACACAAGGACTTGTGCATATATCTGAAATTACAAATGGATATGTAAAGGATATTCATGACTTTTTAAAAGTCGGCGATACAGTAGAAGTAAAAGTACTTTCAATTGATGAAGAACACAGAAAAATGAGTTTATCGTTAAAAGCGGCGAAAAGAAAACAAGGACGGATTCTTATACCGAATCCATCTAAGGACGGATTTAATACGCTGCGAGAAAAGCTAACAGAATGGATTGAAGAGTCTGAGTTAACAAAGTAAAAGAGGAGCGCATATGAGCGTTCCTCTTTTACTTTTTCTTATGATATATATTTGCAAATATGATTGCATGCAATCATATTCGTATGTCGAAGGTGAGTAAGGACATACTGACTAGCGAATTTCGTTCGTTTCTGGGTGAGTACCAAGATTTTCTGATGGTTTAAAGAGTAAACCAAGATTGATCAGCCCAGAAATACCGACGATGCCGTAAATAATACGTGCAAGAGCTGAGTTTTGTCCACCGAAAATGGCTGCCACTAAGTCAAACTGGAAGAATCCAATTAATCCCCAGTTTACAGCGCCAATTACAGTAAAGACTAATGCGATACGTTGCAAAGTACTCATGAAAAAGCCCCCCTTAATTGTGAAGCATGAGCAAGCGATGAGTTAATTAACTCTTTTATAGAATGGGGTAGTTATGTTGTTTTTATACATAAAAAATGTTCGAAATAGGATGTATATACATCTATACCGAAAAATGCGAATTTTTATGCAAAAAATGAACTTTTTTTAAAAAATATATATTGGTTACGTTTACAAGGGGTGAATCGCTTGATTTACAACTTCAGTTTCGCTAAAGTGAATACAGAAATACATATCCATAATTGGAGGGAAAAAGATGAGTACACATGTAACGTTCGACTATTCTAAAGCGTTATCCTTCATCGGTGAACATGAAATCACTTATTTACGTGATGCAGTGAAAGTAACACATCACGCAATCCACGAAAAAACTGGAGCTGGGAACGATTTCCTTGGGTGGGTAGACCTTCCGCTTCAATATGACAAAGAAGAATTTGCTCGCATTCAAAAATGCGCAGAAAAAATTAAAAATGATTCTGACATTTTACTTGTTGTAGGTATCGGTGGTTCTTACCTAGGAGCACGTGCAGCAATTGAAATGTTAAACCATTCTTTCTACAACACACTTTCTAAAGAACAACGTAAAACTCCACAAGTGCTATTTGTTGGACAAAACATTAGCTCCACTTACATGAAAGATTTAATGGATGTACTAGAAGGCAAAGACTTCTCTATTAACGTTATTTCCAAATCAGGTACAACAACAGAGCCAGCACTAGCATTCCGTATTTTCCGTAAGTTATTAGAAGAAAAGTATGGAAAAGAAGAAGCTCGCAAACGTATTTATGCAACTACAGATAAAGCGCGTGGTGCATTAAAAACATTAGCTGATAATGAAGGTTACGAAACATTCGTTATTCCAGATGATGTTGGAGGACGTTTCTCTGTATTAACGCCAGTTGGTTTATTGCCAATCGCAGTGAGTGGCTTAAATATTGAAGAGATGATGAAAGGTGCAGCTGCTGGTCGTGAGGACTTCGGTACATCAGAACTAGAAGAAAACCCAGCTTACCAATACGCAGTAGTTCGTAACGCTCTATACAATAAAGGAAAAACAATTGAAATGCTTGTTAACTATGAGCCAGCACTTCAATACTTCGCTGAGTGGTGGAAACAGTTATTTGGTGAAAGTGAAGGAAAAGATCAAAAAGGTATTTTCCCATCTTCAGCAAACTTCTCAACTGACTTACATTCATTAGGTCAATACGTTCAAGAAGGTCGTCGTGACTTATTTGAAACAGTTCTAAAAGTAGGTAAACCTACACATGAACTAACAATCGAATCAGAAGAAAACGATTTAGATGGATTAAACTACCTTGCTGGTGAAACTGTAGACTTCGTAAACACGAAAGCATACGAAGGTACACTACTTGCACATAGCGATGGCGGAGTACCAAACTTAATCGTAAATATTCCTGAATTAAATGAGTACACATTTGGTTACCTTGTATACTTCTTCGAAAAAGCATGTGCGATGAGCGGCTACTTATTAGGCGTAAATCCATTTGACCAACCAGGAGTAGAAGCATACAAGAAAAACATGTTTGCTTTACTTGGTAAACCAGGATTTGAAGAATTAAAAGCAGAATTAGAAGAGCGTTTAAAATAATAAAAAGCGGCCGGATTCGGCCGCTTTTTATTATTTCATCGAAAAGTCCATCAGTATATTCAAACTAGAGTGGGTATGCTAAAGAAAAAGTCTAGGAGGGATGGACTTGATTCCGATTCATTCAAATTTAGAAGGACGTACATATGCGTTATATAAGTTAGAAGAAATAATGAAGCCACTCGGATATAGCATTGGTGGCAATTGGGATTATGATAAAGGATGCTTTGATTATAAAATTGATGAAGAAGATGGCTATCAATTTCTGCGAGTGCCATTTACAGCCATTGATGGAGAACTAGATGTACCAGGCGTAATAGTTCGTCTTGGAACGCCGTATATTCTTTCGCACGTATATCAAGACGAACTAGATGATCATGTAAATACGTTAACAGCTGGAACGAGTGGAATGGATCAATTTGCTGAGCCGAAAGATCCAGATGGAGATGTAAAAAGAAAATATATCAATATTGGGAAAGTGCTCATGCAAGAATTAGAGCGTCATTTTACTAATGGTGAATAATAATGAGTATGTCGCTTTCAATGAGAACAAAGGAATGAACTGGATTAATCATATATTGTTCGTCGCGCTTTATACCTAGTAAGAGAATGTTTTGCTTTAAAAGAGTATAGCTACAATTCGCAAAAGTTTGTCCGGTGCAGGACATAGGAAGCTCCATCAGTTGTAATTTATTATCAGAGATTTCGTCGTAAAGTGAAAATAGTACACCTGAAATGGAAGGGAATAAAAGAGAAGCGGTAAATACATAGCTCGTTAATTTATTTCCTTCTATAATTTCTGACACGCCAGCTCTCGTTGCATTTTGTATTTG